>CAWBAD010000001.1:0-44310 GCA_963786725.1 uncultured Actinomycetes bacterium
TGGGGTAGTTCTCTCGCGATCAGCCATCCGTCCGGAGCCCATCGTCAGGCGGCTGGACGAATTGATCTGCAAGAGTCCGGGCGAAGGCGCTCGCCGCCGCCTCGATAACACGTCCCGTCTCCTCAGTCGTAGTGGATCTCGATCGAGGGCGGCAACGCGACCCACGGGTGACGCCGATCCTCGTAGACCGAGACCGTCGGCGACGGGAACGCGGGGTCAGCCAGAGCGCCGACCGGAACGACGATCATGCCCGGCATCGCCGGCGAGCGGTAGTAGACCGTCCCGCCGCATTCGGGGCAAAAGTGGGACGTCCGCTCCTCACCTTCCTCGTCGGAGAGGCGAACGTACTCCGTCGAACGGCCCTCGATGCGCACCTGATCTTCCGAGAACCGAGCCTGGACGCCGAACACGCTGCCGGTCCGCTGCTGGCAGGCGAGGCAGTGGCACATCGACACGCGAATGGGCTCTCCGTCGATCTCGAGACGGAGCTGCCCACAGCTGCATGCGCCGCGTCGGGTCATTGATGCGGCCAGCATGGTACCCGCTGGCTCAACCGCGACCGGAATAGCGCGATGCCCCTGCTTGCAGGGACATTCGTTCTCACTTTGACATCGAGCGAATGGTCCTAACTGGGCATCTTTCGAACCCGCCAGAGACCCTGCGGATTCTCCTCGGACCGGGGTAAGGTCATCGGTGTGGGCCTCTCTTCGTCCGACATTGCCGCCATTCGGGCCGCCGAGAACGCTCTTGCCCGCGCCTTCGAAGACCCCGATCCCACCGCGTGGGTATACGGCTACACGGACGACGCGATCTTCGTGGGGCCTGGGGCTCCGGCGGTCCAAGGTCGTGCCGCCCTGCTCGCGGTCGCACCGCAAGTCGCGATCTCTTCGATGGAGATCGTGGCCGACTCGACGATCGGGGCCGGCAGCTTCGCCGCCACCACCGGTCGCGTCACCTGGGTTAGCGGTCAGAGGGACTCCGGAGCCCCGACGACGCGAAGGCGCTTCCTCATGGTCTGGCGGAGGGATCCTGATGGGCGATGGCGAATCGCACGCGAACTGCTGAACGAAGACCTGTAACAGTCCGCGCCGTTGTCATTGCGACATCAAGCGAATGGTCCTAACTGGGCATCTTTCGAACCCTCCGGAACCCCTGAAGGAACTACTAACCCGGCATTCAAGGACCTTCTCAAGAGTCTCACGAGTACGCCGTTAGGGCAAGGGTCTCGGATACCGCGTCGGGCGCGGAACCCGGGAGGCCCAGAGAGCGCCGGCGTGATGCCTTAGACGGTGCGGGGTCGCCACGGCTCGTGCTCGTGCGCGAGCCAGACCAGCTCGGGGTCGAGCGCGCGCACCCGCAGCTGGCCTTCGGTGTGCGGCTCGTCGAGCTCGCCGAACCAAACCGCCACGTCGCCGCCGACGACGACCGGACGCCCGCCAGTCTCGACGACGACCACCTGCATGCCGCGTGTGTGGCCCGGCGCCGGGACGAGTCGGAGCCCGGGAAGCAGCTCGAGCTCGCCGTCGACCGGCACGTACCGCACGCCGGGCGCCTCGACCCACTCGCGAATGGTGTAGTCGTCCTCGCTGCGCGCGTCGTCGAGCTCCCGACGCTGGACGTAGATCGGCCTGCCGGCGAAGAGGTGGTTGCCGCCGCAGTGGTCGAAGTGCAGGTGTGTGTTGACGACGATGTCGATGCCGGCGAGATCGAAGTCCTGCTCGCTCAGTGGCCGGAGGCGGGGATCGAGGTCGGCCACCGCCGGGTGCAGCTCCGTCATGCCGGTGTCGACCAGCACGCGCGCATCGGGATGGTCGATGACGTGCACGTAGACCGGCATCCGCTCGCCCTCGGCGAGCAGGTCGGCAACGCGGACTGGCGTGATGGTGATCGAGGCGGGGGCGTTCATTGTGTACCGACCGCCGCGGTGGTGGTTGATATGTGAGTCATGATGACCTCCTTCACCGGTTACTGGCTGACGCGCGGCCGGCCGCACTGCCTCGCGCGCTGGCTGAGCAGCTCCTGAACCGCCCTGGTGAGCCGGACCGGGTTGGACGGGGACCGGTTTTGGTGGGTCACACGTTCGCTCCAACGAGCCTAGATCGTTCTTCAAGGCCGTGCAGTTGCTCGTACTCGGCTGGCGGCAGGTAGCCGAGGCTCTCCTTCTGCGAGAGCCTTGCCAAGTCGCAGGACCACGCTCTCCAGCCCTCGTCTTCGACAGGTTTGCGTTAGGGACGTTCCTTGCCTAGGCGACCAGACGCTCAAACGACGTCGCCTGCAGGCCTTTCGTTGTCGTTTCTACAGCGAATGGGCCGAACTGGACTCGAACCGCACCCTTCCGATCCATGAGGCGCCTGGGGCGCGGCACGCTCAGTGCCACGCTCGGCAACATCAGTTCGCAATCGTTCGCTATCTATCCAGGCGCTCGCCAGCGGCGGATCCGAAGTTCGGGGTACGAGTCCGGTTGCTCCATCCCCTCGATTTCCAGGGGTAACACACACAACCAAAGTGCCAGGTACGAACCCGGATCCTTCGGACTGGCTCTCAGCAGTTCGGCCCCGGTCGCTTCCGTTCTAAGAACCATGGGGGAACCGGCGACTACTGATCGACGGCCGACAACGCGGATCGGCACTTCCTCGGCTGGCTCGACGATGTCGACCCGGACGAGGCGGGAAGACGAGAACTTTGACGCCTGCGCGACGATTCAGGAATGTTCCCTGAGCGTGCTCTGACGAGGGCAGCGGCCTGCTCTAGACGCTGACGACTAGGAGCTGGAGTTTGATTCCCGGCCAGCTTCTTCCTGCTCGCGCTCGATCCGCTCGTCGTTCTTCGCCAGGGTCTCCTGCCGCAGCTCTTCGGCATCGGCCGCCTCCGACGTGGTCAACGGGCCGGTCGGCGGTCGGTGCCCACCGGGCAAGCGTTCGAGGAAGGTGCGGAGACGCTTCATGGGGAGAGGGTACCGGGGCGGGCCGTCGGCCTGACTCGTGGCCGGGCTGGAATCGAACTAGCGAACTTGGGACTATCGAATCCCTTGCTGTATAAGGGTTTGCGGGAGTCCTGCTGGCGCGGTTGCGTCTAATCGGGTTCGGACGTCTTCGTGCTTTTCTCGTCCGTCTTCTTGGCGCCATCGTCGGATCTCTTCACGCTGTCACCGGCGGAGGCTGGCGCTTCGCGTTTCTGCCCGCTTCGGCCATAGTCGGTCGCGTAGAAACCTGCGCCCGTGAAGGAGATGGATATCGGGTAGAAAACCCTGTCGACCGGCGTCGCACCGCAGACCTCGCAGGCGGTCGGGGGCGGGGCGCCCATGCCGTGGATGACCTCAAACTCGTGGCCGTTCGGGCAGCGGTACCCGTAGGTCGGCATCCCCCGCAAGGCTACAGGGGTCTACGGCGGGTGAGGCAGCCCCTAAGGCGTTCCGGCAAGAACCCCAAGGGCGCTGACCCGATGAAGGCCGACGCGGGCTGAAGTACGCTGTGGGCGAAATCGAGAAGGAGGGCTGCCATGGCGCAGACGGAGATCTTCCGAGGGCACATCGGTGACCTCGTCGTCATCGAAGGGCATCACGTCGGTCAGGGCCGGCGCCTCGGGGAGATCCTCGAGGTGCTCGGTGAGCCCAGCCACGAGCACTACCGCGTCCGCTGGGAGGACGGGCACGAGACTGTCTTCTATCCCTCCAACGACGCGACCATCCAGCACGCCGAACAGGAGAAGAAGCGGAAAGAGTGATCACCGCGAAGTGCGGGGAAGCGTCCGAGCGGGCAAGAGGTTCGACCCTCGTGCTCACGCCCGGGCGGGGACTGAGAGGCAGTGCCTTGTCGCAGAACGCTGCGGGAGGCGAGACATGGCTAGTTAGCGGCGTGGCAGCCGGATGAACCCGCACGCACCGCAGAACGCGCCGATTGCGAATGGGAGCATGGCGACGCCTAGTAGACCCGGATCGGTAGTCCACTCTCGGGCTGTGTGCCCCTCTCTATGAGCTGCGCCGCGCGACAGGGTCTTGCGGCGTATCAGCCTGACCTTCGATCTCAATCCTGACGATCGCGCTTCCGCGTACACGAGAGCGCCCGTCGTCCGACGAAAACCAATTGCGATCACCGGCGTTCTCGATCTTCTCCATCAGGTCTTGGGCTGAGCCATCTGCGAGGTCGAGATCGCACTCGTGGCCACCGACAAGCCACACCCTCAGTCGCTCTGCCATATCGGCACCTTAGACCAGTCCAAGCCGACGCCGCATGAATCTCCCGGACGTGCAGCGGCTCACTCGCGCCTGCCAGCACAGCGGTGATCGCGCCAGCTACAGCCCCGATTCGGTGCCAATCGCGACGAGTCGCCGTAGCCACGAGGGAGCAGCGGGCGGTGGTGGCACGTTCTCGGCGTCGCCGATCGAGTAGAAGTAGTTCGTCGCCTCGAGCTCGCCGTTGCGGACGATGTCCATGTCCCGGCTGAAGCGGAAGCCGAGCGCCTCGTAGAAGGCGCGGCTCTTCTCCGGATCGGTGACGCGAACCATCGCGAAGACGTCGCCGGCCAGCGCGACTGGTGGGCTGACTAGCAGAGCTGTCCGGAAGTTTCGATCGTTAGGCCGCGAGTCGGAGGTCGATCTGTGCAGGAACGTCGCCATGCCTCGATCCTAGTCTGCGCCGTCGAGCCGGCGCAGGATCTTCGGGCTCAGGCTCCATCTCAGAATCGCGTTGCCGCCGTTGCCGTCGGCACGATCGGGAAGCTCGAGGAACGCGACCCCGCCCTTCTTCAGCTCCAGCTGCACGAAACCGACGTCGCCCGTCAAGAGGTAGGACGCGAGCAGGGAGAGATTCGGCTCGTGGCCGACGAGCGCCAGCGACTCCGCGTCGAGCTCCTCGAGCAGCGCGGCGCCGTCGTCGGGCGCTCGGGCGGCGGCAAGCTCTTCCCTTGGCTCTGGCGCGGGCCAGCCGGCCTCCTCGTCGAGAAGCTCTGCGGTCTCCCACGCTCTCGGGTACGGACTGGAAAGTACGCGCTCCACGCTCGGCACGATCCTCGCCAGCCCGCGCGCAGCCGAACGGAAGCGCGCGATGCCCTCGGGCGTGAGCGGCCGCTGCGAGTCGTCGGGCCAGTTGGCGGGGTCGACGCTTGGCGGCGATCGCGTGACGCACGAGGTACAGCTCCACGGCCGGGAAGTCTGCCTAAGCCGCGAGCTCGCGGCGCGCGACGGCTTCCAGAACTTCGCCCGCGATCTGCGGATGGTCCTCGATGAGCTGCCGGAACTCGGAGCCCGTCATCACGAGTAACCGCGCCTCCCGAGTCGTCCTGACGGTCGCCCGCGAAGGCGCGAGCGTGAGCGCCTCGAGCTCACCGACGAGGTCGCCCGGGCCCAGCTCGGCCGGCTTCTCGCCGTCGCGCAGCACCTCCGCGGAGCCGCCTACCGAAGGTCGGTCGCGTCCCCGCGTCAGCTCCGTCGTCAGGCACCCACCGTCTTCAACTCCGGTCGCGCACCGTCTGAAGAGCGGCACGGCGCGCAGCTTTTCGACACCGGTGTCTCCAGAGCGGACTTTCAGCCGATCTCGCATGTCTTCAACGTAGGCCGAGGAACGAGTCGACGGGGTGATGGTTCGGTGAGTAGGTGGGATTCGCTCCTTGTGACCTGCGACGCGGGCCGTTAGCTTTCGGGAGCGTCATGCGCAGGCCGAGTCACGTCGGAGTCGTGCTCGCCGGAGCGTCCGCCCTGGCGCTCTTTGCTCTGTCGGCTAACGCGGGCCCACCTGGCAAGTGGACCCAGATCACCCACGCACACAACGGGGCGAGGACGAACCTCGGCCTCGCGCGTGGAAAGGACGGCTCGCTGCACGTGCTCTGGGCGGGCCCGAACCGCGCGCCGTTCCCGGCCATCTTCGATACGACGATCTCGCGAAAGGGCGCGGTCGGCAAGCCGCGCGCTGTGATCTCTGGCTGGTCGGGCGTGAACACGCCGACTGCGGCAGCGGCTTCGAACGGCTCGATCCACGCGATCGTGAGCGGCCAGAGGGTCGGCGGACAGAACGACCCGTACGACGGTCTCAACGAGGTCGTCGGGCCCGGGACGTGGAAGCTTGGGCCAAAGGCCTTTGGCACTCGCTCGCTCACGGTGGCGTCCAACGCCGACGTCCACAGCGCGTTCTTGAAGAACGGCCAGCTGCTGAGCGTATGGCAGTCGGCCGCAGCGCTGCTCTTCCAGGTCGGTGTCGATCCTGCGACGACACCGACGGACATCACGCCGAAGGGCCTTGGCGTCAATCCCGTGCTCGCCGTCGACGACAAGACCGGCGAAGCGATCGTCGGCTACCACGGCGTGACGAACGGCCAGAACGTCTTCCGCCGCATCCAGCCGAGTCTTGGTGCCGGATGGCGATGCCGCAGTCGAAGAGCGACGGCGTGTCGATCGCGGCCCGTTCCGGCGGCGGCATCTACGCGGCCTACACGCCGGACGGGAAGCGCGTATGGCTGGCACACTACGGCGGCGGCAAGCCGAAGGCTGTACCTGTGCCCAAGGGAGCGCGCGTGCTTCACGGCGGGCGTCGCTGCGGGGCCCGAGGGACGCCTGTGGGTCTTCTACGGCAACGATCAGCAGACGTACGTCACGCGGACGAGCAAAGCTGTCCGCGGGTTCGAGCCCGTGCAGACGCTCAAGTCACCGGCGAAGACCGCCCAGTACTTCCGTCTCGAAGGCGAGGGCTCCACCGGGCCGCTCGACCTCTTCGCCGACGTCACCGTCGACGGCAAGACGAAAGACGGCTCGTACCGACCAGCAGGTGTGGCCGAGCCCTGTCGTTGCGCGTCTCGAGTTATCCCATCGGCAGGCGAACGCAGGTGACGGTGCGCGTGGTGGACGCGGGCGATCCGGTGGCCGGCGCGGCGGTGAGAGGCCTGCCGGGCGGGACGCAGCGGACAGCCGCCAACGGCAAGATCGTAGTCCTCGTGCCATCCGGGGCGGGAGCCCTGTCGCTTACGGCGACGAAGCCCGGCTACGTGGCCGCCAAGGGCCGCGTGACGATCTAACGTCTCACCGGCTCGTCAGCAGGGAAGCGGTCCGATCGAAACCGCGACGACGAGCGACGTCAGCACGAGCACGCCGAACCAAGCGAGTGGGACAACGAGCGCCAGCCGCTTGTGGCCTGTGCTGTACGTCAAAGCGGTCAGGCCGCCTACCAAGAGCCAGCCCAGAGCGCCGCCGACCGCGAACGCACCGACGTACGTGTCCGCTGCCGTTCGCTCTCCCGTCGGGCCGAAGCAGCCCCACTCGACGTCGAGCATGCCCGGGAACTTCACGAGCACGAGCGCCCCCGAGAGCAGTGCCAGTGCGAAGAACTCGAGTGCGGCGAGCCCGCCCCACGGCATGCTCGGGCGATGAAAGCGCCGCCGGGTGTCACCGGAGTGAAGAGCAGTATCCATCAGTACCTCCGTATCTGCGCAGATAGCTTCATCCCGTCCCGCCTCCGTGCCATCGGTGGCGACACGGACCTGGGACTGTGGTCAGCTACTGACGAGCCAAGCCGTAAGGTGGCAGGCGTGAGGGTCGTGCTCTCGCCCGACAACGTCGGCGCCTACCTCGCCGAGCGCGGGCTGCTCTCTGACGGTGCGTCACTCGACGTACACGCGCTGCCGGGAGGGGTATCCGGCGTCGTGCTCGCCGTTCGGGCCGACGGCCGGCGGATGGTCGTCAAGCAGGCGCTCGAGCGCTTCCGCGTCGCCGACGAGTGGCTCGTGCCTCCGGCGCGCGCCACCGCGGAGGCGAAGGCGCTCGAGGTGATGGGGCGGGTCGCGCCCGGCTCGGTTCCGCGGCTTCTCGACTCCGACCCAGAGGCGTTCGCGCTGGTGATGGAACAGGCGCCGGCGAGCTGGCGGCCGTGGAAGTCGCTATTGCTCGAGGGAGCTGCCGACGCTGCCGTGGCGGCGTGGCTAGGCGCGCTGCTCGCCGCGCTGCACTCCGTCGACGGCGAGATCGGCAGCGCCGAGTCGTTCGAGGCACAGCGGGTCGACCCGTACCTGCGGACGATCCAGCGGCGCCACGCCGACCTGGCCGAGCCGATCGGCGCATACATCGATCGGCTGCTCGACACGACGCGGTGCATCGTCCACGGCGACTACTCGCCGAAGAACGTCCTCGTCGGCGACGACGGGCTGTGGGTGATCGACTGGGAGGTG
Organism: uncultured Actinomycetes bacterium; assembly: GCA_963786725.1. Classification (GTDB taxonomy): domain Bacteria; phylum Actinomycetota; class Thermoleophilia; order Gaiellales; family Gaiellaceae; genus PALSA-612. The sequence continues at coordinate 8,149 of CAWBAD010000001.1, forward strand.
GCCCACCGCGGCGATCCCGCCTTCGACCTCGCCTTCCTGCTCAATCACCTGCTGTTGAAGACGATCCACCGGCCGCAAGCCCGTGCGGACTACGAGGCGTGCGGGCGGGCCTTCCTCGAGGCCTACGGGCGGGTCGCGGACATGCAGTACCTGCTGGGCCTCGTCGGCTGCCTCATGCTCGCGCGCGTCGACGGCAAGTCTCCGGCCGAGTACCTGTCGGAGCCCGAGCGCGGGCACGCCCGCGCGGCCGGCATCGCGCTGCTCACGGCGCCACCGAGCTCTGTCGAGGAGGCGTGGGCAGGTCTTCGACGGTGAGCCCGTAGATGACGCCGTCCACCCATTCGCCGTCGCGGAGGTAGGCACGCCGCTTGCGCCCTTCGAGCACGAAGCCGGAGCGCTCGGCGTGCCGCATCGCCCGCTCGTTGAAGCCGTAGACCTCGAGCTGGAGCCGGTGGAAGCCGAGCTTCTCGAAGAGGTCGCGCTGGAAGAGCCGCGCCGCTTCGTCGGCCAGCTTCCGGCCACGGAAGTCGGGGTGGACCGCGAGGCCGCCAAGCTCGGCGATGCGGTTCGGACCGCCTCTGCTCGAGAAGCGCATGACGCCGGCCCGCTCGCCGTTGGCCTCGATCAGGAACACGCCGAACACCTCGGGCTCGTCCACGGAGCGCTCGATGTCGGCGAGGATGCTCTCTGGATCGGTCGGCCGCGACGCGGCGAGAAACGGCTGCACGTCCTCGTGCTGGGCGAGTGCAACGAGGAAGTCGAGATCGTCCGGCCGCGCGCGGCGGACGACGACGCTCACAAGATCTCCTCCACCGTCTTCGGACGCCGCCACGCCACGATCAGCCCCGATCCCAGTGCGACTCCGAGGAGGATCAGCCCCAGCCCGATCACCATGCCGGCGGTGATCGGCTCGTCGAGGAAGATGGCGCCGTACGCGATCGCGAAGGCCGGCATGACGTAGGCGACCAGCGAGATGCGCGGGTTGCCGTAGCGCGGCAGCATGTGGAAGTACACGAGCTGCGCGATCGTCGTGCCGACGATGGCCAATGCCGCCACTGAGGCAACGGCCTGCCAGCCCGGCAGCTCACTCGGCAGCTGGAACAGCGCGAACGGCAAGAGCAGCAGGCCGCCGATCAGCATCCCCCCGGTGGCCAGCACCGGCCCCGGCGTGTCACGCAGTCGAAGCTGCGCGTACGTACCGGCACAGGCGTACGACAACGACGACAGCACCACGGCGAGCGTCCCCGCCACCGCCCACAAGCCGCCGGGCAGGTCGACGCCCGTCAGCACCCCAACGCCGACGAGCCCGAGCGCGACGCCGACCCACCGGATCCGCGATACCCGCTCGTGGGGCAAGAAGCGGAGCGCGACCACGAACGCGAAGATCGGCACGGTCGCCTGCGCGATCCCCGCGACCGACGAGTCGATGTGCTTCTCGCCCCAGGCGATGAGCCAAAACGGGAGCGCGGCGTTGAACACGCCGAACACGAATGTCGGGCGCCCCGCGGCGCGCAGCTGCGACGCGGCGTCGGCGGCGCCTCGCGTCACCACGAGGTAGACGAGCAGGAGCAGCCCGGCCGTGAGGCATCTCCCCGCCATCATCACGGTCGGCTCGAGGTCGTCGACCGCGACTTTGATGAAGAAGTAGGAGCTGCCCCAGAGCCCGGCCAGCAGGAGCAGCCAGGGGAGGTAGCCGCGGGTCACTTGGCCGGGTCTCCGAGCGGATCGGCGCGGCGGCGGCGAAGAGCGAATGCGCCCGTGCCGAGCGCGACGCCACCGAGGATGAGCGCGAGCGCGCAGAGCGCGTTCACCGTCAACTCCTCGCCGAGGAAGACGACTCCGTAGATGAGCGCGGCGGGCGGGACGAGGTACGTGATGAGGATCGCCCGGCTCGCTCCTGCGCCGGACACGAGCTCGTAGTAAAGGAGGTACGCGAAGGCAGTGCCAACGAGCCCGAGGACGACGATGGACGCAATCGGCTTCCACCCCGGTGGCTCGCTCGGACGCTGGACGATCCCCGCCGGGAGGACGACGAGCGTCGCCACTGCGAGCGTGCCGAGAGCCACCGTGAGCGTCGGCACGGTAGCGAGCCTCAGGCCTGTGTAGAGCCCGGCTCCCGCGTAGCAGAGGGCGCTGGCGACCACTGCGAGGCCGGCGACGATCGATCCGCTCGGCAACGTGCCGACGAGGAGCCCGACGCCGGCGAAGCCGAGGACCAGCCCGACGAGACGCTGGCCGCGCACCCGCTCCGCGTGGACGAAGAGAAAGGCGAAGAGCGCCGAGCCGAGCGGCGCCGTCGCCTGGAGCACAGCTGCCGTCCCGGAGTCGATTCGCGTCTCCGCCCAGAAAAGGAGGTAGACCGGCAACGCAGTGTTCGTAACGCCGACGACGACGAGCGGCACGGTGTAGGTCCGGAAGGCGCTCGCAGTCTCGCGGAGCCGCGTGCGGACGAGGGCGAACACGAGCAGTGCCAGCGTTGCGAGTCCCAGGCGGCCGAGGAGCGCCGTCGAGGGCGCGATGTCGCGCACCGCGATCTTGATGAACATGAACGACGAGCCCCAGATCGCCGCGAGGCCGAGCAGCATGACGAGATGGCGGCGGCTCATCGTGAGAGGAAACGTACGGGACGCATGATCTGTGAGAACGACGCGCGGCCTGATCCGCATCCGGCTCTAAACTGCAGTAGCTCTGACGGCAGTCGCGGAACAGCCGCTGCATCGCGCCCTCGGGCTCACCGACGGGGAGCTGGAACGTATCCGCGGGCTGCTGGAGCGCGACCCGAACCGGTTCGAGCTGGCCGTGTTCTCCCTCCTGTGGTCCGAGCACTGCGGGTACAAGCACTCGGCCCCGCTGCTGCGCCGGCTGCCTTCATCCGGAGAACGCGTGCTCCAGGGGCCAGGCGAGAACGCCGGGGTGATCGACCTCGGAAACGGCGAGGCCGTTGCGTTCAAGGTCGAGAGCCACAACCATCCCTCTGCGGTCGAGCCATTCCAGGGAGCGGCGACCGGCGTCGGCGGCATCCTGCGCGACGTCGTCGCCATGGGGGCGCGGCCGATAGCGCTGCTGGACGGCCTGCGCTTTGGCGAGCCGGACGGGCACTTCTGGCGCGCGGTGGCGGGGATCGGCCACTACGGGAACTGCGTGGGCGTACCGACGGTCGGCGGCGAGACGGTCTTCGACGTGGCCTACGAGAACAATTGCCTCGTCAACGCGATGTGCGTCGGGCTGCTGCCGGCGGAGCGTGTGACGCGCGCGCGGGCGACGACGCCTGGGCTCGCTCTCGTGCTCTTCGGCGCCACGACCGGACGCGACGGCATCGGCGGTGCGAGCGTGCTCGCCAGCCAGGAGCTCGGTGACGACGCGCCCGAGAAGCGCCCATCGGTGCAGATCGGCGACCCCTTCACCGGCAAGCGGCTGATCGAGGTCTCGCTCGAGCTCGTCGAGCGCGGGCTGGTCGAGTCGCTCCAGGACTGCGGCGCTGCCGGGCTCGCCTCCTCACTCGCCGAGATGGCTCGTGACGGCGCAGGCGTCGACGTCCACCTCGACCGCGTCCCGCTGCGCGAGGAAGGGCTGGAGCCCTGGGAGATCATGATCTCGGAGAGCCAGGAGCGGATGGTGGCGGCCGTGCGGCCGGAAGCACTCGGAGCCGTGGCGCAAGTGATCGACCGCTGGGAATTGCACTGGGCGGAGATCGGCGTCGTCACCGACAGCGGGCTGCTGCGCGCTCTGCACGGCGATGTGCTGGAGGGCGAGATTCGCGCCTCGTTCCTCACCGACGAGTGCCCGCGCTACGAGGTGGAGCAACAGGCGCGTGCGACCGACTCCGGGGGGCTGACCCAAATGATCGACCCACGGCAGGTGTACGAGCACTACGACCAGCTCGTGGGCTCGCGAACCGTGCGGCGGCCGGGCCTGGACGCGGCCGTCATGCGGCTGACACCGTCCTTCCGCGGCCTCGCCGTCTCGCTCGACGGTCCGCCGCTCGGCGTACGCGATCCATTCCTCGCCGGTGCGCGCGCCACGCTCGAGGCGGCCCGAAACGTCGCCTGCGCCGGCGGCGAGCCGCTCGGGCTGACCGACTGCCTGAACTTCGGCAACCCCGAGAAACCCGAGATCGGCTGGGAGCTGGCCCAGGCGATCGAGGGCATCGCCCAGGCCGCCGAGGCGCTGGGCATCCCCGTCGTCTCCGGCAACGTGTCGCTCTACAACGAAACGGCCGGCCGCCCGATCCTGCCAACGCCGATCGTCGGGTGTGTCGGGCTCGTGGCGGACGTCCGGCAGGTGCCACGAGGCTGGCGCGAAGGTGACGTCGTGCTCGCGACCACGCGCGATGAGTTCGACCTGCAGGCCGAGGCCGAGCTCGTCTCGCTCCTCTGGCGAGCCGCGCAGCACTGCTCGCTCGTCCACGACGTCTCGGACCTGGGCCCCTACCTGGCCGTCGAACAGGCGGCTCGCTGGAGCGGCATCGGCGCAGACGTCCACGTTCCCGAGAGTGCGTCGGCGATCCTCGCCTGCGCGCCCGGCGATGTTGACAAGCTGTCCGGCATGGAGCTGATCGAGATCGGGACGGTCGGCTGATGTGCGGCGTCTTCGGCATCTACGCGCCGGATCGCGACGTCGCTCGACTCACCCACTTCGCGCTGCACGCGCTCCAGCACCGCGGACAGGAGGCGGCGGGCATCGCCGTCTCCGAGAACGGGCGGCTGACGGTGCTGCAGGAGCTCGGCCTGATCACCAACTTCTCGGAACAGAAGCTGCGCGGATTGCGCGGAGAGGCCGCGATCGGCCACACCCGCTACTCGACTACCGGCTCGAGCACGTGGGCGAACGCCCAGCCGCTCCTCCCCCGGGGCAATCGGACCGTCGCCCTCGCGCACAACGGCAATCTCGTCAACGCCAACGAGCTGCGCGTTGAGCTGGAGGCCGAAGGCGCGAAGCTCGGCTCGACTTCCGACTCGGAGCTGATCGCCGTCGCCATAGCCGGCGACCCACGGCCGCTGGAGGAAGCCGTGCCCGCGGCGATGGCGAGGCTGGAGGGCGCGTACTCCGTCGCCGCGATCGCAGACGGCAAGCTGCTCGCCTTCCGCGATCCCCATGGCTTCCGGCCGCTCGTCCTCGGCCGGCTCGGAGAAGACTGGGTCGTCGCCTCCGAGACATGCACCTTCGACCTGCTCGGCGCGGAGCTGGTACGGGAAGTCGCGCCGGGAGAGCTCGTGGTGGTGGACGCGACGCGGCTACGCTCGATCCAGGCCGTGCCCGCGGCTGGCGACGGCGCACTCTGCATCTTCGAGTACTTCTACTTCTCCAGGCCAGACTCGCACCTCGCCGGCGTGGAGGCGCACGCGGCGCGCGTGCGGATGGGCGAGCGGCTGGCTGAGGAGTCGCCTGTCGACGCAGACTTCGTCCTCCCCATCCCCGACTCGGGCACGCCCGCGGCGGTCGGCTTCTCGCGAGCGTCGGGCATCCCGTTCAGCGAGGGGTTGATCAAGAACCGTTACGTCGGCCGCACCTTCATCCAGCCCGACCAGGAGCTCCGCCAGCGGGGCATCCGGCTGAAGTTCAACCCGCTCGACGAGGTGGCCGGCAAGCGCGTGGTCGCGGTCGACGACTCGATCGTGCGCGGCAACACCACACGGCAGCTCGTGGCGATGCTCTTCGACGCAGGCGCTGCTGAGGTACACGTCCGCATCTCGTCTCCCCCGGTCGTCGGCCCCTGCTTCTACGGGATCGACCTGCCCGACGAGGACGAGCTCGTCGCGGCCGCGCGCTCGATGGAGGAGGTGCGGGAGTTCATCGGCGCGACGAGCCTCGCGCACCTGTCGCTCGAAGGTCTCACCGAGGCGACGCGTCGGCCGGCGTCGTCGCTCTGCCGCGCCTGCCTGACGCTCGACTACCCGACGCGGATCCCCGAAGGCCGGCGCCTCGCGAAGCTCCGCTTCGAGCCGGCCTCGGCCTAGACCGCGGCGCGACGCCGCCTCGTCGCGTTGCAAGTGCGTTCGCGGGTGACGAAGCCCGCAATGGCGTGTCATGTGCCAGCTTGGTGCCGGAATCGAGGCGATTGCTCCACCGTCGGGAGGCCTGGCGATGACGTATCCGGCGGTGTTGCACCAGCACCAGGCACTCCTGCGCGCCGCGTTCGAGGCCCACCGGGGCCACGAGATCGACACGCAGGGCGACAGCTTCTTCGTCGCGTTCGCCAGCGCGCGCGACGCGTTGCTGGCGGCCGTCGCCGGCCAGCGTGCACTTCTCTCCCACCCCTGGCCCGAGGGCGTCCAGATCAAGGTGCGCATGGGCCTGCACACCGGGCAGGTGGTGGCCTCGGGCGGGCGCTACACGGGACTTGCCGTCCATCGAGCCGCCCGGATCGGCGCGGCCGGCCACGGCGGGCAGATCCTCGTCTCCCAGGCGACGCAGACGTTGCTCGAGGACGAAGAAGAGGACCTCCGCGTGCAGCTCCGCGATCTCGGCGAGCAGCAGCTGAAGGACCTCGACCGGCCGGTGCGCCTGTACGAGGCTGCGGCCGAGGGCTTGCCCACGGCTTTTCCGCCGCTGCGCCACGAGGCCACCCCGCCCGCCTCGACAACACAGCGTGCGAGCCGGCGTCGCGTGGGTGTCCTGGCGGCAGCCCTGGCGGCGATCGGCGTGATCGTTGTAGCGGTCGTGCTCTTGACGCGCGAGTCCGGCGGAGGCCTGTCGGTCGTCCAGCCCAATCACGTCGGCGTCATCGACCCGGCGTCGAACGACATCGTCGGCGAGGTGCCCGTCGGGCTCCGTCCCGGCCCTGTCGCCGGCGGTGAGGGCGCCGTGTGGGTCGGGAACCTCGACGACCGGAACCTGACGAAGATCGCCGTGTCCGAGCGGTCGAATGCGGGAACGGTGTCGCTCGAGAACCGCACGCCAACCGGCATCGCGACCGGCGAAGGGGCAGTCTGGGTGGCGCACGGTCGCCTCGGCAGCGTCTCCCGCGTCGACCCCCAGTTCACCCGGGTGACGGACACCATCCCCGTCGTCGACTTCCCGGCGGGGCTTGCGGGAGGCGCTGTCACCGTTGGAGCGGACTCCGTGTGGGCCACTTTCAGCGACTCGACTCTGGCCCGCATCGATCCGGTCAGGCTCGAGGTGGCTGGGAGGACACTGGCCGGTAGCCAACCGTCGTCGATCGCCTACGGCGCCGGGTGCCTTGCGCGATCACGCCCTTCGCCGTTTGCGCCTTGCCCGCCAGGACGTCCGTGGCGCCGGCGATGTCACGCGTGTACTGCACGGCGGCGGAGTTGAGACCCGGCGCGAGCGTCCGGTTGATCGCCCGCGCGAACGCGCTCGCACGCACGGGCGTGCCGTCGCTGAACCGGAAGCCGCTGCGCAGCGTGAACGTATGGGTCTTGCCGTCGCCGGAGATCTTCGGATACCCCACGGCGACCTCGGGGACGAGCCGGTACCCCTCCGGTGGCGGCTTGTCGGGGTACCGCAGGAGGCGCGCGCAGGTTGCGTCGAGGATCAACCAACCCGGCAGCGTGTAGGAGAGCGCCGGATCGACGTAGTCGAGCCTTGAGAAGGCTACGCGGAAGAAGCCGCCCTCGCGGACTTCGGTCGCGGAGGCGGGCGTGCTCGCGACGGCAAGGCATGTCGCTGCCGCTGCGGCCGCGATCAGCGCCTTTCGCATGGGCAACGTATAGCCGAAAGGCACGGCAATTGAAAGGGCCGGCTAGCCGCGGCCGTAGCGGACGACGCGCGCGGCGGCTTCCGGCTCCACGCCTTGCTCGATCAACTCTTGCCGGCGCTCGCTCTCGCCTGCGAGCTTGAGGAAGAGCCAGGCGATGGCGGCGATCGTCACCAGCGAGTCGACGATCATCATCAGCGAGCCGGCGATGCCCTGGTCGGCGCGAGCCGAGATGCCGAAGCGGGCCACCGGGTGGACGTACTTGTCGTAGATCGGGTCGTCCGCCCAAGCCAGGACGTTGCCGAGCACCATGCTCGTGAAGCGCGCGGCGACGATATAGAGGAGCTTTGCGCCCGTGCCGAACCACCGGGGCGCGGGAAGCGGCTCGAGCACCGGGGCCCAGAAGAGGGCGCCGGCGGTGAAGAACGAGATGTGCTCGATCGCATGGATGGCGTCGTTGCCCAGCGCCGCCTCGTAGAGATACGGCAGGTGCCAGAGGTAGAGGTTCACGGCCCACAGCGGCCACGCGACCATCGGGTGGGCGAGCACGCGCAGCCGGTGAATCCACTTGTAAGCCAGCAGCGGCCGGAGCAGCGGCCCGGTCAGCCCGGCGACGATCGCCAGCGGCGCCAGCTCCCCGAGGAGGACGTGCTGTGCCATGTGCACGAAGAAGAACTGCTGTTCGCCCCACGCATCGAGCGGCGAGAAGAGCGCGAACGCGATGAGGCCTAGTCCCACCCCGAACGACCAGCGCCGCCAGCCGGCGACCGGGCTCCCGCGGCGGGCAAGCGTGTGCGCGCGGCGGTAGTAGACGAACGCGGCGAGCGCGATCGCGACGGCGGCGAGCGGATCGAACGTCCAGCTCGTCAGGACCGACAGATCGTCGTGGGCGCCCCCGTGTCCGAGGATCACAGCGCTTGAGCATAGACTCGCGCCGTGGGCGGGCGGACGTACGACGACGCCGGCGTCTCCATCGAGAAGGGCGCCGACGTCGTCTCGCGGCTGCGCGCCGCCGCGGAGTCGACGGGCGCCAAAGGGTTCGGCGCCTTTGCGGGTCTTCACGATCTCGACGACGCGCGGCTGCTGGCGGCGTCGACCGATTCCGTCGGCACGAAGCTCATCCTGGCGCGGCAGCGCGGCGCGTTGCGGAACTGCGGCGCCGACCTCGCCGCCCACTGCATCAACGACGTCATCACCTGCGGCGCCGAACCGCTCGTCCTGCTCGACTACGTCGCCGCCAACAAGATCGATCCCGCGCAGGTCGTCGAGCTCGTGGAGGGCGTCGCGGAGGTCTGCCGCGCAGCCGGCGTCGCCTTGATCGGCGGCGAGACCGCCGAGCTGCCGGGCATCTACAAGGAAGGCGAGCTCGACTTCGCCGGTACGTGCGTGGGCGTCGTCGAGCGCGACCGCGTGATCGACGGCTCGCAGGTCGTGGCCGGGGACTTCGTCGTGGGGCTGCCGTCTGCAGGCGTCCATGCGAACGGGTTCACGCTCGTCCGGCGCTTGCTCGAAGACGAAGACTACGACGGCGAAGACCTGCTGGCGTCGACCCGCCTCTACCTCGACGACGTTCGGCGGCTCCGAGACACCACCCACGCCTTCGCACACGTGACGGGCGGGGGCATCATCGGCAACCTCGAGCGCGTTCTGCCGGAGGGGCTCCGCGCCGAGATCGACTGGGCCGCCTGGGAGCGCCCACCGGTCTTCCACTGGCTCGCACGCCACGTGGCCGAGGACGAGCTGCGGCGCGTGTTCAATCTCGGCATCGGCTTCCTGGCGGTGCTCCCGGAGCCCGGCGACGAGCTCGTGATCGGCCGTATCGCATGATCGGCGTGCTCGTCTCGGGCGAGGGCACGAACCTCCTCGCCATCGTCGAAGCCGGCCTCGAAGTCCGCGCCGTCGCGTCCAGCCGTCGTGACGCACGAGCCCTCGAGCGTGCCGAGGCTGCCTTGGTCCCGGCCGCCGCGTTCGAGCTCTGCCGACTTCGAGTCGCGTGAGGAGCGCGATGCAGCCATGGCCGACTGGCTCGAGGAGCACGACGTGAAGCTCGTGGCGTGTGCGGGCTACATGCACCTGCTCACGCCGGCCTTCCTCGCCCGCTTCGACCGCATCGTCAACATCCACCCCTCGCTCCTCCCCGCCTTCCCCGGCACGATGCCGATCGAGGACGCGCTGGCCGCGAAGGCGGCCGAGACCGGCGTTACCGTCCACTGGGTGGACGAGGGCGTCGACACGGGCCCGGTCATCGCCCAGGAGCGGGTGGCGATCGAGAAGGGCGACACGCCGGCCCTATTGCGCGAGCGCCTGCAGGCCGTCGAGCACCGGCTCTATCCGCAGGTACTCAACGAGCTCGTGGAATGATCGAGCGGGCGCTTCTCTCGGTCTACGACAAGACCGGGCTCGACGCGTTCGCGCGCGGCCTCGCCGAGCTCGGCGTGGAGCTGGTCGCGAGCGGCGGCACAGCGGCGTTCATCGAGGAGCACGAGCTCGGCGTGACGCTCGTGGAGGAGCTCACCGGCGTCGGCGAGCTGCTCGGCGGGCGCGTGAAGACCCTCCACCCGCACGTGCACGCGGCCATCCTCGCGCGCGCCTCGAGCGCGGAGGACACACACGCGCTCGACGAGCTCGGCATCCGTCCGTTCCAGCTCGTGTGCGTGAACCTCTATCCCTTCGCACAGATCGCCTGGCGCCGCGGTGTGAGCGAGCAGGAGGCAGTCGAGATGATCGATGTCGGCGGTCCCGCGATGCTGCGGGCGGCCGCGAAGAACTACGAGCACGTAACGCCCGTCTGCAGGCCTGACCAGTACGACGAGGTGCTGGCCGAGCTGAGGGCGAACGGCGAGCTCTCGCTGGAGACGCGCCGTCAGCTCGCCGCGGCGGCGTTCGCGACCACGGCGGCGTACGAGGCGGCGATCGCCGCCTGGTTCTCCGACGGCGAGCCCACCCCCCGCACGCTGACGGCGACCTTCGACAAGGTTGCCGACCTGCCGTACGGCGAGAACCCGCACCAGCGCGCGGCGCTGTATGCGGAAGCGGGTGCCCGCCGCCATGTGCTCTCGCTCATCGAGCAGCTACAAGGAGACCCGCTGTCCTTCAACAACCTCGCCGACCTGTCTGCTGCGAGAGCGCTCACCGAGGAGTTCACGGTCCCGGCCTGCGTGATCGTGAAGCACACGAACCCGTGCGGCGTCGCCCTGGGGACGACGATCGACGAGGCGTACGCCCACGCCCAGGCGGCAGATCCCGTCTCCGCCTACGGAGGCGTGGTCGTCTGCAACCGGCCCGTGGCGGGAGAGCTCGGCGCACAGCTCGCCGAGCAGTTCATCGAGGTGCTGTTCGCGCCAGGCTATGACGAAGACGCTCGCGCCGCGTTGGCCGCCAGGCCGGCGGCGCGCGTGCTGCTCGACACCGAGCGGCGCCACCACTCACCCGGGGAGCGCGACTACCGACGCGTCATGGGTGGGTTGCTGATCCAGGACCGGGACGCCGACATCGATCCGCGCGAGGCGATGGAGGTCGTCTGCGGCGAGCCGTCAGAGGACGACTGGGGTGAGCTGCTCTTCGCCTGGCGCGTGTGCAAGCACGTGACGTCGAACGCGATCGTGCTCGCGCGTGGGCTGCAGACGATCGGCGTCGGCGCCGGCCAGATGAGCCGCGTCGACGCGGTTCGCATCGCCGTCGACAAGGCGCGGGAGCTGGGCCACGAGCTCGCCGGCGCGGCGCTCGCGTCCGACGCGTTCTTCCCGTTCGCCGACGGGCCTCAGCTTGCGCTCGAGGCAGGCGTGCGGGCGGTCATCCAGCCCGGCGGCTCGAAGCGCGACGCCGAGGTAATCGAGGCCGTGACGTCAGCCGGCGCGGTGATGGTCTTCACGGGCCGCCGCCATTTCAAGCACTGAGCCCGGCGAGGCTTCGAGGAAGGCGCAGCGGCGTCTGTCGGCTGGGAGCGGCGAGCCTCCGATCCGGGTGACGCGGAACCGAATTCCATCGATCTCCTCGTCGGCGCCCTCGACCGGTGCGGGCCCGGGTCGCTCGGCCAGCGCATAGACGCCCTCGATCGGCATGAACACGAGGTGTCGGCTCGTGTCCGCGTCGAAGAAGTCACGCTCGCCGAGCCGCGCCTTGGTAGCCGCAAGGCCTTCGGAGACGTCGGTGAGCAACCTGACGCACGACGCCAGCTCGCTCTCGGTCGCCGCGAGCTTGTCCGTGAGCGCCTGCAACTCTGCGAGCTCACCCTCCACGCGCGCGACTTCCTGGCGCGTCGCGACAAGTGCGGCGCGCTCTTCTTCGTAACGGTGGTTGAGGGCCTCGGCGCTAACAGCCAGATCCGCCAGCTGTGACTCGACGGCAGCGCGCCGCTCCGACTCGCGGGCAAGGGCCTCATCGCGTTCACCTAGCAGCTCTGCCAGGCCGGCAGACTCTTCCCTGGCCGCGGTGAGCTCCTCTGCCAGATCGTCAGCAGCACCGGCTCGGGCGCGAGTCTCCTCGACGAGGCCGCGTAGCCGGTCGAGCTCCGACTCGAGCTCGGCGCAGCGCGACTCCAACCGGCCGACGTCGCGCCGGGCCACGACCTGCGCGCCTTGCGCTTCCTCGAGGTTCTGGGAGAGCGCGATGGCGTCGGCCTGCAGCTTCGAGAGCTCAGCCTCGGCGGCGACGCGGGCGTCGGCCTCGCGTGACCGAGCCTCTTCGCTGCCCGCGAGCTCGGCGGCCCGGGATTCGGCTGCGACGCGGAGCTCGTCGCGTTCTCGCTCGAGCTCTACGGCGTGCGGTGCGAGTCGCTCCAGCTCCTCGGCCACCGCGCGCTCGTCGGCAAGGCGCTCGGAGAGAACACGGGCGTCGGCCTGAATCTGGCGCAGCTCGGCCTCCGCTGCCTTGCGCGCCTCGGCTTCGTGGGCTCGAGCCTCTTCGCTAGCCGCGAGCTCACCTCGAAGCTCGTTCGTGACGTCGGCGCTAGCGGCGTCCGACGCGCTGCGTTGCTCCCGAAGCTCGTTGAGATCGGCCTCGAGCCGTGCGATGTCGGAATCTCGCCCTTCAAGGTCAGTGCGAAGCTCGGCTGCGATCTCCTCCAGGCGCGCCAGCTCTGCTGCGGCGGCCTTCGCCTTCGCATCCGAGTCGTCGGCCTGCGCGGCGCGCTCTCTCCACTCTTCGGCCTCCGCGCGCTCGTCCGCCAGGCGCTCGGAGAGAACACGGGCGTCGGCCTGAATCTGGTGCAGCTCGGCCTCCGACCGCAGCGCGGTTCTCGACTTCGTCGGCACGGGACTCTTCACTGGCTGCGAGCTCACCTCGAAGCTCGTTCGTGACGTCGGCGCTAGCGGCGTCCGACGCGCTGCGTTGCTCCCGAAGCTCGTTGAGATCGGCCTCGAGCCGTGCGATGTCGGAATCTCGCCCTTCAAGGTCAGTGCGAAGCCCGGCTGCGATCTCCTCCAGGCGCGCCAGCTCTGCTGCGGCGGCCTTCGCCTTCGCATCCGAGTCGTCGGCCTGCGCGGCGCGCTCTCTCCACTCTTCGGCCTCCGCGCGCTCGTCGGCCAGGCGCTCGGAGAGAACACGGGCGTCGGCCTGAATCTGGTGCAGCTCGGCCTCGACCGCAGCGCGGTTCTCCACTTCGTCGGCACGGGACTCTTCACTGGCTGCGAGCGCGGCGCGGACAGTGTCCAGCTCGCTCGTCGCGGCGGCGAGCGCGGCTTTCATCTCGGCCTTCGAGGCGGCGCTACCGGCCAGCTCAGCCTCACGTGCGGAAAAGCCGGCCCGGAGCTCCTCGAGCTGCGCCTCCAGCGACTGCCTGGCGGTTGCGCTCTCCGCCAGCTCGGCGTCTCGCCCTTCCAGGTCAGTGCGAAGCTCGGCTGCGATCTCCTCCAGGCGCGCCAGCTCTGCTGCGGCGGCCTTCGCCTTCGCATCCGAGTCGTCGGCCTGCGCGGCGCGCTCTCTCCACTCCTCGGCCTCCTGCGAGAGTCCTTGCGCTTCGGCGCGCGCCTCCTCGAGCATGCGCTGCGTCCCGTCGTGGGCCGCGCGCTCCTCGTCAAGCCTGGTGGCGGCAAACGTGAGCTGCTGACGGAGCTCTTCGAGCTCGGGATCGGGGCTCGTCGCCTCGGGCTCGCGATCCTCACCGTCGGCAGGTTGGAGCACCCCGACCTCAGCGGCCAGACCGTCGATGAGCTCCAGACGCGGATCACGCCCTGGCTTAGGCTCGGCAGGCAGGGCTGCATCGGCCCCACGACCACCTCGCGGATGGCGCCGCTTGATCTCCGACCACAGGCCGGAACCGAAGCCTTCCTGCTTCTCCATGTCCAGGCCGAGCTGCTCGGCCAGCATCGTGGTGAGAGCCGGTCCGGAGACATAGCCCTTCATCACGAGGACCTCGCCGAGCCGCTTGCCGTTCACCTTCTGGTCGGCGAGCGCCTCGTCCAGCTCCTCAGCCGTGATCAGGCCCTTCTCGACGAAGAGCTCTCCGAGCAGCTTGGCGGGTACGGATGCCGCTTCCACGTTCGAGCTAATCGGCACACGTCGCCGGTGGCTTGAGCGTTACGCTTGATCAGCCGTGGCGCGCGAGTACCCGACGGTCCTCGATCTCATTGGCGGGACGCCGGTCGTCCGCCTTCAGAAGCTCGGCTCGGAGCTGGATTGCACGCTGCTGGCGAAGCTCGAGTTCATGACGCCGGGCGGCTCGAACAAGGATCGCATCGGACTGCGCATGGTCGAGGCCGCCGAGCGCGAGGGAAAGCTCAAGCCGGGCGGCACGATCGTCGAGCCGACCTCCGGCAACACCGGCGTCGGGCTGGCGCTCGCCGCCGTGGTCAAGGGCTACAGGCTGATCTGCGTCGTCCCCGACAAGGTGGCGACGGAGAAGATCGCGCTGTTGCGCGCCTTCGGCGCCGAGGTCGTCATCTGCCCCACCGCCGTCGACCCGGACTCCCCCGAGAGCTACTACTCCGTGTCCGACCGCCTGGCGGAAGAGATCCCGGGCGCCCACAAGCCCGACCAGTACTCGAATCCCGCAAATCCGGACGCCCACTACCACACGACCGGGCCCGAAATCTGGGAGCAGGTCGGCGACGACCTAGACGCCGTCGTCATCTCGGTGGGCACGGGCGGGTCGATCACCGGCATCGGCCGGTACCTCAAGGAGCAGAAGCCGGAGCTCATCGTCGTCGGCGCCGATCCCGAAGGCTCCGTGTTCACGGCGGATGACGAGAGCGGCGTCCATCCCTACCTCGTGGAAGGCATCGGCAAGGACTCGTTTCCCGACACCTTCGACCCGTCGGTCGTCGACGAGTACGTTCGCGTGTCCGACCAAGACTCGTTTCTCACGGTAAGGGCGCTCGCGCGCCAAGAAGGCATTCTCGGGGGCGGCTCCGCGGGGACGTCCGTCTTCGCGATGCTGGAGACGGCTCGCCGTCACGGGCCGGGCCACACGATCCTCACGACGATTCCCGACGGAGGCCGGGGCTACCTCTCGAAGGTCTTCGACGACAACTGGATGCTCGAGCACGGCCTGCTCGAGCGGCGCGGCCCGCTGCCGACGATCGCGGAGGTGCTGGCCTTCAAGCACGCCGACGACGGGGCCGTCCCCGCTCTCGTCGTCTGCGAGGCGCACCAGAAGATCGGCGCCGCCATCGAGCTGATGCAGCGCTACGGCATCTCCCAGCTGCCCGTCGTCAGGCGCGACCCGCCAGGTTCCCTTACGGACGTCATCGGCTCGCTGAACGAGCGCGGGCTGCTCGACCGCGTGTTCCGCCACCCCGACTCGCTCGGCGAGGACGTGACCGGCGCCATGGACCCGCCGCTGCACGCCGTCGACGCAGGCGACTCGGTACGCGATGTCTACAGCAATCTCTCGGGGACGGGATCTGCGGTGCTTGTCGCGCAGGCAGGTTCTCCGACCGCGGTGCTCACCCGCTCCGACCTTCTGGAGTACCTCGCCCACGGCCGGGCCGAGTAGTGCTGCCGTGCCAAAGGTCGTCCTTATGCCGCTGACCGACGACGAGCGCGAGAAGTTTCTTTTTGAGGAGGTCTCTGACTACGCGGATCAGCAGGTCCGGGACGCCGGCTGGCCACCTGCTGAGGCGCTGCACCGAGCGCGAGCCGAGATCACGCCGGTCTTCGACCGTGAGCTCGTTGAGGCAATGGCGTCAGACGACCGGCTGTGGTCGGCGAAGTCGGACGGTCAATCCGTCGGATGGCTCTGGGTAAAGGCGATTCACAGTGCTGGGCCGAGCGTGTTCCTGGAGCAGATCACCGTCGCCGCACGCTGCCGCCGCCAGGGATACGGCCGCGCGATGCTGAGAGTCCTGGAGGAGCTGCTGGCTGCGGATGGCGTCGAGGAGCTGCGGCTGAACGTCTTCGTCGCGAACGAGGCGGCCCGCGGGCTCTACGGGGCTACCGGCTATGAAGAGGTCGGCCGTGACGAGCACCGCGTGAGCCTACGCAAGCGCTTGCAGCCCGCGGGGGAGCCGCTAGCCGTGCGGCTGTACGACTCGGCCCCGTCCGGTAACTGTTACAAGGCGCGGCTTCTCCTCACGCAGCTCGGCATCCCGTTCGAGCGGCGGGCAGTGGACACGAGGCAGCGCGATGGGCGCGACGAGCTGCTCGGCGACAAGAATCCGGCGCTCCGCGTACCGGTGCTCGAGCTCGACGACGGGCGGCACCTCGCGGAGTCGAACGCCATCCTCTGGTATCTCGCCGAGGGCACGACATACCTCTCCGCCGATCCGTTCGAGCGGGCGACGGTACTTCAGTGGATGTTCTTCGAGCAGTACGAGCACGAGCCCAATGTCGCCGTCGTCCGGCACCGGACGATGCTCGGCGAGCTGGACGACTATCCCGACTCGGACGCCCGGCGCGGGCGTGGCTACGCCGCGCTCACGGCCATGGCAGAGCATCTCGACGGGCTCGCGTTCCTCGTCGGGGAGCAGTACTCGATCGCGGACATCTCGCTCTACGCGTACACGCACGTGGCTAACGAGGGGGGCTTCGATCTCTCACGTTACCCGGCAATCAGCGCGTGGCTCGACCGCGTCGCCGCCCAGCCGGGCCACATCCCGATCGACGGCTAGTGCCGGCGGAAACCGTCAGCGTCGCTCAGCTTCGCCGCTTCCTCGTGTCACATCAGAAGTACGCGACGCGCGCGAGGACGTCACGTCCCGCGGACGTCGCTCGCGAGATCGAGCGGCTTTCCGCCGTACAGCTCGACTCCATCTCGACCGTCGACCGCGCCCATAGGCTGACGCTCACGTCACGGCTCGGCTGGTACAAGCCGGGCACGGTTTCGCGGCTGCTCGGCCAGGGACGCATCTTCGAGTACTGGGCCCACGAGGCCTGCCTGCTGCCCGTCGCCGATTACCCGCTCTTCAAGCGGCGCATGGTGCATCTCGAGAATGCGCACTGGTGGGGCCGGAAGCGACAAGACCGCCAGACGGAGGAGCACGTGCTGGAGGCGATTCGCGAGCGCGGCGCACTGCCCTCGCGCGCCTTCGAGGGAAGGGGCGACCCGAGCTCCATGTGGAGCTGGAAGCCCGCAAAAGGCGCGCTGGAGCATCTCTTCGCCGCCGGCGAGCTGGCGATCGCCGGCCGAAACGGCTTCCAGCGCGTCTACGACCTGCCGGAGCGCGTCATCCCTCGGGAGTATCTCGACGCGCCGACTCCCTCGGAAGACGAGTTCCAGCGAGGCTACGCGCTCCGCGCTGTCCAGGGCCGCGGTGCGCTCACCGAGCGGGGCATCGCCGAGCACTGTCGCTTTCGCGGTGGGGCCACGGCCATGCGGCCGATCGTCGACGGGCTCGTCGACGACGGGCTCGTGCGGCGCGTCGCCATCGAGGACGGTGGGCCGCCGGTCGTCGTCGCAGCGAGTGTGCCGGTTGACGGACCGGCGTCGCGAGGCGGCGTGCTTGTCTCCCCGTTCGACAGCCTGTTATGGGACAAGCCGTTCGTGGAGCGCGTCTTCGGGTTCCAGCCGTTGATCGAGGTCTACAAGCGAGAGCACGAGCGGATCTACGGCTACTACGTCCTTCCCTTGCTGTTCGGCGACCGCTTCGCCGGTCGCGCCGACCTCAAGGCCGACCGCGCCGAGGGTGTCCTCCGCGTCAAGGCCTTCCATGTCGAGCCCGGCGTCCGTGCGTCGAAGCGGCTCGAGGAGGCGTTCGATCGCGCGCTCGCGCGGCTCGCTCGGAGCCTCGGGTTGGAGCAGGTGGACCGTTGACGCTCGTCTCGCCCGAGGAGGCCCGGCGAATCGCGATCCGGTCACAGCTGCTCGACGGCTCCGCGACCTCGGTGCTGGACACCGTGCGGCGGCTCGGCTTCCTCCAGATCGACCCCATCGCGACCGTTGCGCAGCCGCAGCATCTCGTGCTCTGGAGCCGGCTGGGCTCCGCGTACGACCCCGCCGAGCTCAAGCGGCTGCTCTGGGAGGAGAAGAAGCTCTTCGAGTACACCGCGTACCTCAGGCCGATCGAAGACCTGCCGCTGATCCGCGCGCGGATGCGACGGCGGAGGGGAACGAAGTACGCACACGAGCGCCGCGGCAACGAGTTCTTGAAGGCGAACGCGCGCTACAAGCGCCACCTCCTCCGCGAGCTCGAGCGTTCAGGGCCGCTGCTCTCACGCGAGATCGCGCAGCACTCGGCCACGCCCCGCAACCCGCATCCCTGGTGGGGTAGCCGCCAGGTTGCCCTCATGCTCATGATCCTCGAAGGACGAGGGGTCGTCGCCGTCGTGGGCCGGCGCAACGGCCAGCGGCTCTGGGACCTCGCTGAGCGCTGGTATCCCGAGACGGACACCGTGCCGTTGCGAGAGGCCGAGCGTATT
This sequence comes from uncultured Actinomycetes bacterium, assembly GCA_963786725.1. GTDB lineage: Bacteria > Actinomycetota > Thermoleophilia > Gaiellales > Gaiellaceae > PALSA-612. Next base: position 26,600 of record CAWBAD010000001.1, read on the forward strand.
CTTGGCGAGCGCCGCTTCAGAGCTCAGGGCGTGCGGCTCACGAAGAAAGGCTGGGAAGCCCACTCTGACGCGACGGACGCGCCGATCCCCGACCGCGCGACGCTGCTTTCTCCGTTCGACCGCCTGATTTACGATCGCGATCGCGCCGAGGCATTGTGGGACTTCCACTACCGCCTGGAGATGTACGTGCCCAAGGCGAAGCGCGAGTACGGCTACTACGTCTTGCCCCTGCTCGCCGGCGACCAGATCGTCGGCCGCGCCGAGCCACGCTTCGACCGCAAGACGAAGACGCTCGAGCTGCTCGGCGCCTGGGGTGACACGTCCCGCCTCGACGAGGTTCTACGCGAGCTCGGGGCCTGGCTGGGCGCCGATACCATCCGCTGATGGACTTCGAGACGCGAGCCATTCACGAAGGCCAGGAGCCGGATCCCGCCACTGGCTCGGTGACGGTGCCCATCTACCAGACCTCCACGTACGCGCAGGAGGAGGTCGGCGTCCACAAGGGCTATGACTACTCGCGCGTCGCGAATCCCACGCGCACGGCGCTCCAGACGTGCCTCGCGTCGCTGGAGGGCGCCGACCACGGGATCGCGTTCTCCTCCGGCCTCGGCGCGACGACGACGATCATGCATCTCGTCTCGCCGGGAGAGCGCGTCGTGTCGGTGAACGACGTCTACGGCGGCGTCTACCGGATGTTCTCGCAGGTGTACGAGCCGAAGGGCTACGCGTTCGAGTACGTGACGTCGCAGGAGATGTCCACCAATCTCGCGGCGCATCTCGACGAGCGCACGCGGCTCGTCTGGATCGAGACGCCGACGAACCCAACGCTGAACATCGTCGACATCCGCGCCGCGGCGGCGGCGGCACACGCAGCGGGCGCGCTCGTCGTCGTCGACAACACCTTCGCGACGCCGTACCTCCAGCAGCCACTCGACTTGGGCGCCGACATCGTGGTCCACTCGCTGACGAAGTACCTCGGTGGGCACTCCGACCTCATCGGAGGCTTCGCCGCGACGAATGACCCGACGGTCGCCGAGCGGCTCGTATTCCTCCAGAAGTCGCTTGGCGCCGTCCCGGGACCGTTCGACTGCTGGCTCGTCCTGCGCGGGCTGAAGACGCTCGCTGTTCGCATGGACAAGCACTGTGCTAACGCCCGGGCCGTCGTCTCGTTCCTCGAGGCGCACGAGCACGTGCAGCAGGTGCTCTACCCCGGCCTCGCCGGCCACCCAGGCCACGAGATCGCCGCCCGCCAGATGCGCGACTTCGGCGGCATGGTCTCGTTCCTCACCGAGACCGAGGAGGAGGCTGTCGCGCTCTGCTCGCGGACGAAGGTCTGGACGCTCGCCGAGAGCCTCGGCGGCGTGGAGAGCCTCATCGAGCACCCAGCTCGGATGACGCACGCCTCGACGGCAGAGGGCCCAACCGCTGCGCCGCGCAACCTGATCCGGCTGTCAGTCGGTATCGAGTCGGCAGACGACCTCGTCGAAGACCTCCAGCAGGCGCTCGTCCGCGCGTCCGCGACCACGGCCTGAAGCGCTTGCGGCTCGAGCCGATCGACCTGCTCCACCAGGCGACCGAGCAGGTTGTCGGCGTCTATGTGCTGGCGACGAGCGACGGGCCGGCGCTCTTCGACTGCGGGCCGACCGTCTGCATCGACAGGCTGAAGAACGGGCTGGCGGCGCACGGTCTGGCGCTGACGGACGTCCGCCACCTGCTCCTCTCACACATCCACCTCGACCATGCGGGCGCCGCGGGGACGCTGGTTCGCGAGCACCCCGGCCTCCAGGTTCACGTGTCGGAGATCGGCGCGCCGCACCTCATCGACCCCAGCCGGCTCGACGCCAGTGCGCGACGCCTCTACGGCGACGCGTTCGACGCCCTCTGGGGCGAGCTGGCGCCGGTGCCCGAGGAGAACGTCCACGTGGTCGGCGACGACGTCGTCGGCCTCGAGTGCTTTCCCACGCCCGGCCATGCGTCGCACCACGTCTCGTATCTCGCCGGCAACGGAACGCTGTACGCAGGCGACGCCGCCGGCGTCCGCATCGTCCCGGCCAGGCACGTGCTCCCCGTGTCGCCGCCGCCGGAGTTCCAGTACGAGCAGTGGCTACAGACTCTGGACGAGATCGAGCGGCGGCAGCCGAAGCGGCTCGCGCTCATCCACTTTGGCGTCGTCGAGGATGTTCCCGATCACCTCACACTCATGCGCGAAGAGCTCCACCGGTGGGTGGAGCGTGTCGAGGCCGGCGCGACCGAAGAGGAGTTCGTGCAGGCCGGCCGTGAGGAGCTGGCCGCGCAGGTGCCGGGCGACCCTGACCTCTGGCAGCGAGCAGCGCCGCTCTGGCAGTCGTACCGCGGGCTCGAGCGCTACTGGCTGAAGCAGCGCGAAGCGCTCACGCAACGCTGAGGACGACGAGCTCCGGATCCTTCCACGGGCCGCCGGCTCGCTTCGCAAGGTCCGCGAACGTCACGCCACCGAGCAGCGAGATCGTCGCGTCGCGGACTTCTTCCCACACCTCGCGCAGCGTGCAGCCGACGGTCATCGGACACGGCTCGGGGCTGTGTCTCGTGGCACAGCTGATGGGCGCGAGCTGGCCCTGGAACAGCCGGACGATGCGCTCGAGCGTGATCTCCTCGGGCTTCTTGTTCAGCCGGTAGCCACCGGTCGGCCCGCGCTCCGAGCGCACGATGCCGGCGGTGCGCATCGTCGGCATCACCTGCTCGAGCACGGACTGGGGAACCGCCGTGCGCCGCGCGAGCTCCTCGAGCTTGAGCGGCCCGCCGCCGTCGATCGCGAGCGCGAGCACGGCCCGCGTCGCGTAGTCGGTCCTGCGCGATACCCACATGCGTGCACCCTCCTCGTCAGTTCTCGCTTGACATGTCAGCACAACTTTGAATACCTTGCTGGCAAGATTTATAAGTCTACATTCTTTGTAAACAATACTTAGCGAAGGGAGAAGACTAACCATGCATCGCCCGCTAGCCGTGCTCGCCGCAGTCGCCGCCCTTGCCTCGTCCATCGCCGGAGCCGCCGTGGTCGCTCCCTCGGCGCCCGCCCGCGCGAACGACACCGAGCTCAGGCTCGTCGCGTACTCCACCCCCCGCGAGGCGTATGCGCAGCTGATTCCGATGTTCGAGAAGACCGCGGCCGGGAAAGACGTGTCGTTCTCGCAGTCCTACGGCGCGTCGGGCGAGCAGGCCCGCGCCGTCAAGGCCGGGCTCAAGGCCGACCTCGTCGCCCTCTCCCTCGCCCCCGACGTGGACGAGCTCGTAAACGCCGGGCTCGTCTTCAAGGGCTGGAAGAACAAGCCCTACAAGGGCATGGTCACGAACTCGCTGGTCGTCTTCGTCCTCCGCGACGGCAACCCGAAGAAGATCAAGACGTGGACCGACCTCCTGAAGCCGGGGGTCGAGGTCGTCACGCCGAACCCGTTCACGTCCGGCGGCGCGCGTTGGAACATCATGGCCGCCTACGGCGCCTGGCGCCGCGAGGGCAAGACCGACAAGCAGGCGCAGGCCAACCTGCTCAAGCTCTTCAAGAACGTCGTCGTCCAGGACAAGAGCGCGCGCGACTCGCTGAACACGTTCATGAGCGGCAAGGGCGACGTCCTCCTCGCGTACGAGAACGAGGCGCTCTTCTCGAAGCTGAAGGGGCTCGACGTCCAGTACGTGATCCCGCGCTCGACCATCCTCATCGAGAACCCGATCGCGGTCACGAGGACCACCGAGCACTCGAAGGAGGCGAATGCCTTCCTGAAGTTCCTGACGACACCGGCCGCCCAGCAGGTGTTCGCGAACAACGGCTATCGGCCGGTCGTGAAGAAGGTTCTCGAGAAGAATCGAAAGAAGTTCCCCGTTCGACCCGGTGAGTTCACGATCGACGCGAAGTCGATCGGCGGCTGGGATAAGGCGCAGAAGCGGTTCTTCGATCCCAAGACCGGGATCATGGTGAAGATCGAGAACGCCGTCGGTGGCGACACCGGCTAGCGACACAGCCGCGCTCCCGCGGCCAGCGAAGCCTCGACCCGGACAGGGCCGCAACGGCCCTGTCCGTCGGGTTCATCACGTTCTTCCTGTCAGTCCTCGTCTTGCTGCCGATTGCCGCCCTCATCTGGGAGGCGACGAGCGAGGGCTCGCAGTCCTTCTGGGACGCCGTGTCCAGCCCGGAGGCGGTCGCCGCGCTCAAGCTGACACTCGTCGCGTCGCTCGGTGTCTCGCTGCTCAACGCCGTGCTGGGCACGATCACCGCCTGGGTGCTCGTACGCGACGACTTCCGCGGCAAGGCCGTCGTCAACGCGCTCATCGACCTCCCCTTCGCCCTACCGACCATCGTCGCCGGCCTGACGCTGCTCGCGCTCTACGGGCCGACCTCCCCGCTCGAGATCAACGTCGCCTTCACGCAGACGGCGATCGTGCTCTGCCTGATGTTCGTGACGCTGCCATTCGTCGTCCGCACGGTGCAACCCGTGCTCGAGGAGCTTGATCCCGAGGTGGAGCAGGCCGCCCATTCGCTCGGCGCGTCGCAGCTGGCGACGTTCCGCCGGGTCATCCTTCCCGGCATCCTGCCCGGGATCCTCTCCGGCGTCGCGCTGGCGTTCGCGAAGGCCGTGGGCGAGTTCGGATCGCTCGTCATCATCACCGGCAACATCCCATTCGACACCCAGGTCTCGTCCGTCTACATCTTCGGGCGCATCGAGAGCGGCGACTCGGCCGGCGCCGCAGCCGTGTCCGTGGTGCTGCTTGCGATCTCGTTCCTAACGCTGCTCTCCATCGGGGCCATCCGCCACTTCGCGACGAGGCACGACCGATGAGCAGGATCGGCCTTCGCTTCGTCGCCCTCGGCTACCTGACCGTGATCCTCGTCGGGCCACTGGCGATGGTCTTCTGGCGGACGTTCGAGGACGGCTTTGCGCCGGCGTGGGACGCGCTGACGACGCCTGAGACGATCCACGCCTTCAAGCTGACCTTGATCATCACGGCTATCGCAGTGCCGGTGAACACGGTGTTCGGCATCGTCTGCGCGATCGCCATCGTGCGGCGCAAGTTCCCGGGCAAGTGGCTCCTCAACGCTTTCATCGACCTGCCGCTCGCCCTCTCGCCCGTCGTCGTGGGCCTCTCGCTCTTCCTGCTCTACGGCCGCGAGGGCTGGTTCGGCAGCTGGCTGTCGGACCACGGCATCGACGTGCTCTTCGCCCTCCCGGCGATGGTGATCGCCACGATCTTCGTCTCGCTGCCGTTCGTCGCCCGCGAAGTCGTGCCGACGCTGCGCGAAATCGGCGACGAGCAGGAGCAGGCCGCGCGAACACTGGGCGCCGGCGGCTGGCAGACGTTCTGGCGCATCACGCTGCCGTCGATCCGCTGGGCTGTCGTTTACGGCGTCATTCTCACCACCGCACGGTGCCTCGGCGAGTACGGCGCGGTGGCAGTCGTCTCCGGGCGCATCCAGGGCGAGACGGAGACGGCCACGCTCCGCGTCCAGGAACGCTACGAGAGCTTCGACCTCGCCGGCGCTTACGCTATTTCCATCGTGCTCGCGTTGTTGGCGATCGCCGTGCTCGTCGCCTTGACCGTGATCCGACCGCGGGAGCACGCCGCCTGATGTCCATCACCGTCCGCAACATCACGAAGCGCTTCGGGGACTTCGTCGCGGTCGACGACGTGTCCCTCGAGGTGGAGAGCGGCGCGCTGACGGCGCTGCTCGGGCCGAGCGGCTCCGGGAAGTCCACGCTGCTGCGCATCATCGCGGGGCTCGAGACGCCCGACGCCGGTGAGATCCTCCTCGCCGGCAAGGCCGCGACGGCGCTTCCTCCGCAGAAGCGAAACGTCGGCTTCGTCTTCCAGCACTACGCCGCGTTCAAGCACATGACCGTGCGCGAGAACATCGCCTTCGGCTTGAAGGTGCGGAGGCGGCCCCGGGCCGAGATCCGCGAGCGCGTGGACGAGCTGCTCCACCTCGTCCAGCTCCAGGGCTTCGGCGAACGCTATCCCGCCCAGCTCTCGGGCGGACAGCGCCAGCGCATGGGCCTGGCGCGCGCCCTCGCACCCGAGCCGCAGGTGCTGCTGCTCGACGAGCCATTCGGCGCCCTCGACGCCCGCGTCCGGGCCGAGCTACGCCAGTGGCTGCGGCAGCTTCACGATGTCGTGCACGTGACGACGGTCTTCGTGACTCACGACCAGGAGGAGGCCATGGAGATCTCGGACACGATCGCGGTGATCAACCACGGCGCACTCGAGCAGGTCGGCGCCCCGCAGGAGCTGTATGACGCGCCCGCCACCGAGTTCGTCATGCGCTTCGTCGGTGATGCCAACGTCGTCGGCGGAGCGCTGGTCTGGTCCGACGACCTCGAACTGCTCGATGAGCCCGCGGATGGCTCGGTAGAGGCGATGATCGTCCGAGTCACTGTGCTCGGCCGAGACGTGAAGGTCGAGCTCCACGACGTCGACGGCGCCGAGATCGTCGCCGTGATCGCACGTAGGCGTTTCGACGAGCTTGGGCTCTGGCGAGGCCAGACGGTCTGGGTGCGGGCGCGGCGCGAGCGCGTGTTCGCCGGCTAGACCAGCGAGACGACCTTCTCCTCGCGCGACTCTCGGTAGTCCGCGCCGAGCGCATCCTCGAGCTTCTGCTCGAGCTCCCCGGACGCCTCCAGCTCCTCGGTGATGTCCGCGCCGCCGATCAGCTCGCCCTTGACGAAGACCTGCGGGATCGTCGGCCAGCCGGACTGCGCCTGTAGCTCCTGGCGGATGGCCGGGTCGGGAAGGATGTCCACGGTCGTCACGGGCGCACCCGCCCGCCGCAGCGCCTCGAGCGCACGCTGCGAGTTGCCGCACATGATCATCTGCGGCGTGCCCTTCATGAACAGGGCGACCGGCTCGCCCTCGATCACCTGCCGTACGTCCGTCGTCAGATCGCTCATGTGCCCTCCGCTCTCGTTGTTATCCGCAACTCGTGAATGGTGCCATCCGCCAGTGGTGCCGCGAGCGCTGCGTAGACGAGCTTGTGCTGCTCGATGAGCGAGAGGCCCGCGAACTGCCCGCTGACGACGGTGACGTGGAAGTGGTCGCCGCCGCCGGTGCGGTCCACGACATCGACGGCGCTCGCCTCGGGAAAGGCAGCCCGCAAGAGCGACTCCAGCTGCGTCATCCTCGCCGCCGCTCGATGTGGTCGTCGTACGCCTGCAGGTAGTCGGCCACCATGCGCTCCGGCGAGTAGTGCTCCTCGGCGAAGCGCCGCAGGTCCTCGGGCTCCAGCCGGTCTGCCTCCTCGAGCGCCGCTGCTATCTCGCGGTAGTCGTCGACGATGATGCCGCTGCGGCCGTGCTCGATCACCTCCGGCACCGCGCCGATGCGCGTCGCAATGACCGGCGTGCCGCACGCCATCGACTCGATCATCACGAGGCCGAACGGCTCCTCCCACTCGATGGGGAAGAGCGTCGCCCGCGCGTGCTGGAGCAGCTCCACCTTCTCGCCGTGCGTCACCTCGCCGAGGTACTCGATCTCCGAGGAGAGGTGCGGCCGCACGAACTCCTCGAAGTACGCGATCTCCGCCGGCTCGCGCCGCTTGCCGGCGATCTTCAGCGGCAATCCCGCCGAGACGGCGATGTCGATCGCCCGGTGGCAACCCTTGTCCGGGCTCATGCGCCCGATGAAGAGGAGGTAGTCGCCGTGGTGTGGCTTCATGGGATAGAGCGAGAGGTCGAGCGCGTTCGGGCAGTTGGCCGCCCAAGGCAGATCCGGCTTGGGCGCGCGCTGGTTGATGGAGATCGAGATCAGCCCCACCTGCGGCGAGACGCGCGCGATCTGCTCGTAGACGACGCCGCCGATCGCGTCGAGCGGGCCGTGGACGGTGTGGAGAGTCGGTGTCTCGAGCGCCCCGCCCAGCGCCGCGGCCGGCAGCCCGGAGTGGTCGTTGATGACATCGAACTCGTCGGCCCGCTCGTAGCAGTGGAGGCAGTGGTGGAGCTCCACGATCGACGTGCCGATCAGCTCGCTCGGCGCCGTCTCGTACACCGACTCGAGCTTCGCCTTCGTGTGCGAGTCGCCCGACGCGAAGAGCGTGACGTCGGCGCCGGCGTCGACCAGCCCGTCGGCGAGCAGCCACACGATCCACTCGATGCCCCCGTAGCCCGTCGGCGGCACCGGAAACCAGACCGGACTGATCAGAGCGACTTTCACTCGGGCTCGACTCTGACGTAGCCGTGGTCGACGCGCACCGTCCAGCGCCGGTCGAAGCACGGTACGCCGGCCAACCGCAGCGATCCCACCCACGAGGGCAGCTCCACGGGCGCCGCAGTCTCCAGCGTCTGCCGCCGGCGTGACGGCTCGAGCCCGAGCAGCACGCGCAGCAGAAGGATCGGCGCCGCGGCCGCCCACGCCTGGGGCCGTGCGGCGGTGGGATACGCGATGGGGAACGGCGTCTCCGCCCGCGGCATGCCCGCGAACACCTCCGGCAGCTGGTGATCGAGGTAGGCGGCCGCCTGCAACATCGTGTGGACGATCTTCTGAGCCTCGGACCATCGTCGATAGCGGGCGAGGCCGAGTGCGATCAACGAGTTGTCGTGGGGCCAGACCGTGCCGTTGTGGTACGCGAGCGGGTTGTAGGCCGCGTCCCCGGAGGACATCGTGCGCACACCCCACCCCGACCACAGCTCCTCGCCCATCAGCCGGTCGACCACCGCATCCGCGCGCTCGGAGGGGACGATGCCACTCCACAGCAGATGGCCCATGTTCGAGCACATGGAGTCGACGGGACGCTTGTCGCCGTCGAGCGCGAGGGCGTAGTAGCCGCCGCGCTCCTCGACCCAGTACGCCTCGTTGAACGCACGGCGCAGCTCCTTCGCCTCTTTGTCCAGCCGGTCGCCTAGCTCGCGGTCCCGCCAGGCCTCACGTGCGATCTCGGCCATCCGCTGCTTCGCGTCGAACACGTAGCCCTGCACCTCGCAGGGCGCGATCGGCGGTTCAGCGAACCTGCCGTCCGCGAAGCGCTGCGAGTCGTGCGAGTCCTTCCAAGACTGGTTGTCGAGCCCGCGCGGCGAGCGCTTCTGATACTCGACGAAGCCGTCACCGTCGCGATCGCCGTAGCGGTCGATCCATTCGAGCGCGCGCATGGCGGGTTCGCGCAGCTTGGTCACGAGCCGCGTGTCGTCGGTCCACCGCCAGACCTCCGAGAGCAGCACGAGATAGAGCGGTGTCGCGTCGACGGTTCCGTAGTAGCGCGAGAACCAGGACACCGAGGCCTTGCCGCGCCGAACCTCGTGCACGATCTTCCCCGGCTCGGCGTCGAGCTCCGGATCGTCTTCGGTCGCCTGCAGCTCGGCGAGCTCCTCGAGCACACTTCTCGCCAGCTCCGGCCCCAGCAGCATCGTCTGGATGCCCGTGACGATCGAGTCGCGGCCGAACACCGTCATGAACCACGGCATGCCCGCAGCCGGGAGCCGGCCGACGGCGACGCGCCCGTTGTCCTTGGCGCGAATGCGAAGCGCGGCGAGGTCCGAGATCGACTGCGACACGGCACGCTCGAGGTCGTCCCAGTCGGCGCGCAGCTGCGGCACCCGGAGCTGCCAGGCGGTGAGCGAGTCGCGCACGTGCTGGAGCTCCTCGCCGAAGCGGCGCTCGGCCGTCTTGGGATGCACGACCTCACCCGACGGCGAGGGCACGACGTCGACGACGAGCTCCCAACGCTCTCGCGCCTCGAGCTCGATCGCAAAGGTCGCCCACGCCCCCTCCACGCGGCTCGGGGGCTGCGAGAGGATCACCTGCGTCGCGGCGCTGCTGGCTGGGTCCACCAGCAGGAACTGGCCGGCCTCGGCGTCGAAGTGCGGCTCGGCAAGCGGCGGCAGCGGCGGCGCCTTCAGCGGGTCGCCGAACGAGAAGTCATACGACTTCACCGTGAAGATGTCAGCAAAGTCCGAGCCGATCTCGAGCGCAACCTGGAACGAGACCCGTTCGGCGCCCTGGTTCTGGATCGTGATGTGGTCCTGCATGGAATCGCCGACGAAGCGTGAGCGGGCGATCGAGAGCGTGTCCTGCGGCAGCGTCTCGATCGGCGGGTTGCGAAGGAAGAAGGCGGCGGAGTAGTACTCGACCTTGTCCGAGGTCAGCAGCAGCGGGAGACGTCCTTCGATGGTGAGGCGGAAGACGGAGAGGAAGCGCGTGTCGTCGGCAAAGAAGCCGCCGGTCTCGTCCCCGAGGTCGCCTCGCTCGTCGCAGATGCAGAAGGTCGTCCCCTCGAGGATCGTGAGCGTCACGGCGGGCAGGCTACACCTGTGATACGACACGGGCTTGGCCGAAGACGCCGAGCGCCACGCTCTGCGCGCCACGTTCGACGCGGGCGCCAAGCAGTACGACGACGCTCGCCCCGTGGCGCCCCCGGAGGTGTTCGACGACCTCGTCGACCTGGCGCGTCTGGAAACAGGAGCGCGCCTGCTCGAGATCGGTTGCGGCACGGGACAGGCGACGCTGCCGCTTGCCGAGCGCGGCTTCTCGGTTCTGGCCGTCGAGCTGGGCGCGAACCTCGCCGAGGTCGCGCGCCGTAAGCTCGGCGACTTCCCGCAGGTCGAGATCGTCACGTCGTCGTTCGAGGACTGGGACGGGGGCGGCGAGCTCTTCGATGCGGTCGTCTCCTTCAACGCGTTCCACTGGCTCGACCCCGACGCTCGGTTCGCGAAGTCGTCGTCAGTGCTGCGGCCGGGCGGATCGCTCGGCGTGTTCGGCTCCGCATTCGTCGTGCACGACGATGCAGACGCGACGTGGCTCGCGCTCGGCGAGGACCACGAGGCCGTGACCGGCGCGCTCGACCCACGACGTCACGTCGACGACTTGCGCGATCGTTCGGACGACTTCACGGCTGGCGGGTACTTCAGCAATGTCATCCGAAAGACCTACCGCTGGAATCTCACGTACGACGCCGACCAGTACGTTGCGCTGCTCGCCTCGATGTCGACGTATCGCGCGCTCCAGGACGATGTGCGAGAAGAGCTGTTCGCGCGTTTCAGGCAACGGATCCAGGCGGGCGGCGGCACCGTCAGCCCGACACGGGCCGACGTGCTCTACGTAGCTACAACCGCTTGAGCTCGACGCTGGCCGTAGTCGTGAGGCCGGCGTGATCGACCTGGAGCGTCGTGTGCTCGAGAGCGAACCGTTCGCGTAGCAGAGCCTCGATCCGCCGGCGGATCGCGTGGCAGTCTGCACCCGGGTCGACGAGGACGTGCGCCGAGAGCGCCGCGAAGCCGGACGTGATCGTCCAGACATGGAGATCGTGGACCTCCACGACCTGCGGCACTCCCGCGATCGTCCGACCGACGTCTTCCGCGACCATGCCAGAGGGGGTTGCCTCGAGGAGGATGCCGACCGACTCGCTGAGCAGCCGCCAGGCGCTCGCGAGAATGAGCACGCCGATCAGCAGCGCGACGAGCGGGTCGGCGAGCTCCCAGCCGGTGGTCAGCACGACCAGCCCCGCGACGATCACGCCGACCGAACCCCAGAGGTCGGCGAGCACGTGGAGCAGCGCACCGCGAACGTTGAGGCTGTGACTGCCCGCCCGCTGGAGCACGGCGGCGGCGGCGAGGTTGACGGCCAGTCCGACGACGCCGACGACGAGCACCCAGCCGCCGGCCACCTCGGGGGGGTCGGACAAGCGCCGCGCCGCCGCGACGAAGATCCAGATCGCGACGACGACGAGAGCCACGCCGTTCGCCAGCGCCGCCAGGATCTCGGCCCGCCGGTAGCCGAAGCTCCGCTGAGGCGTCGCCGGCCGACCGGCGAGCCAGGCCGCGAAGAGGGCGAGCGCGAGCGACGCGGCGTCGGAGAGCATGTGCCCGGCGTCGGCGAGCACCGCCAGCGAGTCGGCGAGCAGGCCGACCACGACCTCCACGACCAGGAACGAGGCGACGAGCACCAGTGCCACGGAGAGCGCGCGCCGGTCGGCGCGCAATCGCGCGTGCTCGTGGCCGTGAGCGTGCATGACGCCAGGCTATCCCGTCCCCAGAAATAGCCGCTTACGCCAAATTTACGTCGCTAGAGGCCACGATGGCGCTATAACAACTCGGGAGTGGCGAAGAAGACCATTCAGCTCTGGGTCGGTGCCGCGGCGATCGCAGGAGTCCTGGCCGCAGGCTCCGCCGTTGCGGCTACACCCCGGCCGGCGACGCCTCCGGGCGGCAGCGTGCCGGCCGTTGCGATTCCGCTCCGCGCCAACCTCAGCGCAAGTCAGGTGCCTTCCCTCCAGGTGGCATCGACCGCGACAGGACGTTTCCTGGGCGCGCTCGTACGCGGCGGTTTCAGTGGCAGCCGGGGAGAGCGTCCGAACTTCTCCTGGGGCCTCTTCTGGGCGATCGGCGTGCAGAACACGACCGGCCCCATCACCGGTGTCGAGATCCGGTCGCGTGGGGTGAGCGCGACCGCCAGTTCCGTGTTCCTCAAGCTTTGCGGTCCCTGCAACGTCGCGAGTGCGGCGAGCGCGGGGATTGCGGGCACGACTCTCGTCGCGGGCACGCTTCCGAACCTCACGCAGGCGCAGGTGACCGCGCTGCGCACCGCTGACCTCTTCGTCAACGTCGCGACGGCCGCGAATCCGGCAGGCGAGCTTCGCGGGCCGATCACGCGGCGGTCGCCGGTGACGTCGAGCGCTCCGCCGAACAACAAGATCCCCGGCCCGCTCAAGCCGGGTCCGCCTAACAAAGTCGCCGGCCCGTAACCGCGCTCACAGCCGTCGGTAGGGGCGCCAGGTCGACGTTCACGTCGACGAGCGGGTGGCGGTCGGCGGCCTCGAATCGATCCGTGCGCACGGCTTTGATGTGCAGCGTCTCATAGCCAGCAAGCGCGGCGTAGGCGGCCATCTCGTCCCGCAGGCGGACGAGCTCCCGTAGCCCGATCGGGCAGCTCGCCCAACTGTGGGGCCAGCTGCTGGCAGTAACCGCAGCCCGGGTTGAAGAAGACCAGTGCGATGTCTCCACCGCGGTACTCGCCGAGCCGGCGCTCCGCTCCATCGAGATTCGCCAGCGCGACGTCGGGGACGTCGCTGCCCACAGGCAGCATCGGCGTTGCGGAGGTACAGCACGCCGAGCACGACGGCGAGCGCCCACCCGACGGCGAGCAGCACGATCAGCAGAACCTCCACGAGGCGGCATTCTGCCTCACGGCTCAACTCTCGCGCGCGCCGGTCGTCTTATTGAGGAAGTGGCGCACGCGCGCCACGGTGTGCCGCTCGAGTCAATCGACCCTGCGCTCACCCGCTCGGCCGACTCGGGCGGCACGTTTACGCGTTCGCCCCGCTACCGCAACTTCCTAATGGCACGTCCGAGTGCCTGGCCGCCCGCGAGCACGGGCTCGAACAGGTCGCCGTGCTGTTCGACCCGCTCGAGCGCCTCGCGCATCCCGAAGCGGCGCGGCGTCACGTCCTCTGTTAGCTCGTCCCAGCGAAGCGGCGTCGAGACGGGCGCGCCGGGCTTCGGCCGCACCGAGTAGACCGAGGCGATCGTCTTCCCCCGTGCGTTCTGACGGTGGTCGACGAGCACGCCCTCGCGCTTGTGCTTCAGCCATTCGGTCGTGACCAGCCCCGGGTGCCGCTCCTCGAGCCCGCGCGCCACACGCTCCGCGAACGCGTAGGTCCGCTCGAAGGTCGCTCGTCGCGCAATCGGGACGAGCACGTGAATCCCGTCGGCGCCGCTCGTCTTCACGTAGGACTCGAGCTCGAGCCGCTCGAGCTCCTCGCGGATCAGGTGAGCGACACGGATCGCGAGCGCGAAGCCGCCGTCGGGCGGGTCGAGGTCGAAGAGCACGAAGTCCGGGCGGTGCGGCTTGTCGACGCGCGAGTACCAGGCGTTCATGTCGATGCAGTTCATCTGCACCATCCAGAGCACCGCCTCGGGCGAGTTGACGAGCGGGAAGTCGACGAGCCGCGACTCGCCCTTGCGCCGGTAGGTGCGGTAGGTGCGCGTCGGGATCCAGGAGGGCATCCCCTTCGGCGCCTGCTTCTGGAAGTACGCGTCCCCGGCCACTCCGTAGGGCGAGCGCTTCATCGTGAACGGCCGGTTGCGCAGGTGCGGGACGAGCACCGGCGCGATCGCGCGGTAGTACTCGAACACGTCCTGCTTCGTGATCCCTTCGTCGGGGAACAGGACGCGTTCCGGGCTCGTGAGGCGGACCGACCGCGGCGCCACGCAGCGGGTTGTACCTGTCCGATAGCGCAGACGGCCGCTAGGTGCGGCCTCGCCGAAGTTCGACAAGGCTCTCATCCTCGGCTGCATAGTCGAACTCATTGGGCTTCGACGCTCGTGGATTCAGTCGTTCCCACTCGATCGTCCTTCGCAGCCCGTCGTCCTCGCTCACGATCTCGGCATAGTCGAGCTCGCGTCTGATGCGCCTCGAATCGACGGCATAGTCTTGGCCGAAGTCGTAATCCTCGCGCAGGCTCTCCGGGAGCGACTCGATCGGGACAGTGATGACTTCGCCCTCCCAGCCAACTATCTCGCCGATGCGGCGTACCCACTCCGCCTCCGAGTGGGCGATCGGCTCGGCCACGTTGTAGATGCGCCCGGTGGCCCGCTGGTCTTGGACGGCGAGTGCGATCGCTGTGGCCACGTTCTCGACGTAGCCGCGCATCCAGCGCCAGCCAGCGACATCCTCTTGGAGCAGGATCGCGGGACGCCCGTCGTCCATGCGCTTTAGGTAGGGGAAGAGACGGTGTTGGTAGTCGCCGGGGCCGTGCGTGGCAGGCAGACGCAGCACTGTGACAGGTCGCTCCGGGTCACCCTGAACAGCGTGCTCGACCTCAACGTTGTCGTGATCGATCGCGCTCTCCCCGAGGTCGCCTGCCCGTATTGCGCGTAGCGGTGAGTCTTCCGTCAGCGGCACTGGGTCGGGCGGCCCGGGCTCCGTGCGCCAGAGACGCCCGAACGCGCGGTAGACATCGCAACTGGTGATTACAACGGCTCGGTGAGCGACGCCCCGGAAGTGTTTGACGCCATGCCCGTGCTTGTCGAAGAACGGCACCATGTCGAGCACGACGTCCGGGGCCTCGCTGCGCAGCTGGTCGACGTGCTCCGAGAAGGTTGCGAAGTCGCCGTGGACGTGGCGGACGCTGACTGGAAGGTCAATCTCGGTCTGGCCGCGATGAAAGACCGCTACCTCGTGTCCTTGCCCGGCGAGCAGGCGAACAACGTGTGGGCCGATGAACCGGGTTCCACCGAGGACGAGGACTCGCAATGCGCAACGAGTATCGCAGTGGGTTTTAGTAGTCCTACACCGGAGCGGGGCGCGATCAAAGGTCTGAGGGACTTCTCGATGGGCGGTGACGGGGTCGAACCGCCGACCTCCTGCTTGTAAGGCACACAACGGACAGTAACGGGCAGAACTACCCGGCAGAAGACGGCTCTGTTGCTACAGATATGCCCGACTCGGCCTGCTCATCGCTCGGTGGCTCAAGTGAGTACTTGCCAAGGACTTGCCAGGTCTCGCCGTGCTTCGTGATTCGGCCGCCGGCACCACGTCGTCGATCGGGCTCTCCGGCGTACGCACGACCCACGGCGCGCTTCATTCATCCCCGGAGCGGGCGAGCGTGCCCGCACACGACCGCGTCAGGCGCCGGCAAGGAAGCCGGCCAGCGAGGCGCGGATTCCGGCCGCGTCCAGGCCGTGAGCTGCCCGATGCTCGTCGCCGCTCCCGTAGCGCCGCAGCTCCGAGTTCCTGACCCCGAGGTTCAGGAGGCGGTGTGGGCGATCGCGAAGGGCGTAGGCGACCTCGGCAGCCGACGTGCCGGCGAGATAGGGCTCGACCAGGACGACGTCCGTTCCGTGCGCCGCCGACCGCAGGCCCCCGGCGTCGAACGGGCGAACGGTGGCGAGGTACGCAAGCGTGATGTCGAGGTCGGAAGTCGCTGCACGGACCTGGTCGAGCGTCGGCCCGACCGCGACCACCAGCGGCGCATCCTCGCCGCCTCGCCGGAGGACTGTGAGCCCGTCGACCTGGACCGGCTCGGAGTTCACCTCCTCGGACAGCCGGACGTAGACGCGATCGTCGCCTCCGAGCGCACGGACGAGAAATGCCTCGGCCTCGTCTGCGTGTCCCGGCACGTGGATCGTCCAACCCGGCAACGTAGCGAGCAGCGCAACGTCCTCCGGCGCCTGGTGCGTTCTCCCCTCCCCTGACGCGTCGTAGGACGCTCCGATGCTGACGAGCACCGCTCCGACGTCCTGGTGGCCAATGTCGAGCTTGATCTGCTCGAACGGGCGCTCGACGACGAACGGTGCGTAGGACTCGACGATCGGCCGGAGCCCTTCCAGCGCGAGCCCGCCGGCGATCGAGATCAGGAGTTGCTCGCGGATCCCGACGTTGATCACACGCCGCGAGTGCCGTCGAGCGCTCTCACGCCGGCTCAGCCGCGCCATGTCGATCTCCGCGAGCACGACGGCGACGCGTGGGTCGTCGTCCAGCGCGTCGGCGACGACGTCGAGGAAGCGCTCCCGCATGGCCGTCATGACTCCTGCTCCGAAACGTCGGCGACCACGACGTGCGGTCGGTCACCGGGAGCCCCCGCGAACGCGGCCTCGATCGCGTCGTGGTCCCGACCCCAGACGGTGGCTGCGCTCCAGCCTTCGAGCTCGAAGCGATGCGCGATGCCGCCGGGCCAGCCATGGGTCGAGGAGTGGTTGTCGACGACGACGGCGGTCAGTCGGCCGAGCGCGAGGCGGCCGGCGAGCTGGATCGCCTCGAAGTTGCTGCCCTCTTCGAGCTCGGCGTCCCCGACCAGGCAGACGACGCGGGGCTCGGGTCGCTCCTGCACGTCGAGCGCGAGTGCGACACCCAGGGCGAGCCCGAGTCCGTGGCCGAGCGAGCCGCTCGAGATCTCGGCGCCCGATACCAGGACATGGTCGGGATGGAGACCGAGCGGCGAGTCAAAGTCGCCGAACCCGGAGAGCGTCTCGACGGGGAAGAAGCCCTTCGCCGCGAGGACTGCGTAGTACGCAGCGCAGCCGTGCCCCTTGGAGAGCAGGAACCGATCGCGATCCGGATCCTCCATCGTGGACGGGTCGACCCGGAGGACGCGGTCGTACAGCACCCACAGGACGTCGAGCGTCGAGAACGCGCTCGGCTCGTGCTTCTCGTCGCCGGTCAGCAGCGAGAGTAGGCGTGGCAGGTCGCCATACGCGAGCGTCGTCGAAACGGCCATTGCAAGCAGCCTATAACCTGAACTAAAGTTTAAGTCAAGTGCCACGCGAGCTGACAATCGGCGAGCTTTCCTCGCGAAGCGGGGTCTCCGGCTCTGCGCTCCGCTTCTACGAGCGGAAGGGCTTGATCGCAGCCCGGCGCACCGACGGGAACCAGCGGCGCTATCCGAGCGTGACGCTGCGCCTCGTCGCGGTGATCCAGGCTGGGAAGGCAGCAGGTGTGCCGCTCGAGGAGCTTCGGGTCGCGCTCAACTCCTTGCCCAGCGACAAGGCGCCGACGAAGCGGGACTGGGAGCGGTTCTCGCGACGGTGGCGAGCCGACATCGTGGATCGCATCCGCACGCTCGAGGCCCTGCACACGCGACTGAGCGGCTGCATCGGCTGCGGCTGCCTATCGCTCAAGACCTGCGCACTCCTCAATCCGGGCGACGAGGCTGCGAAGCTCGGTCCCGGCGCTCACAGCCTCCGCGGGGCGTAGGCCGATGTCGTCGCCCGTCTGCAGCCACCTCGATTCGAAACTGGTGACCGAGCTGCCGCCGTCGATCGACGGCT
>CAWBAD010000002.1:0-191145 GCA_963786725.1 uncultured Actinomycetes bacterium
TAGGATTGCGCCGTGCCGTTCACGCTCAGGAACATCAAGGAGGATCTGGAGGACATCGGCTCTAAGTTCGACGGCGCGCCGGACCTGGAGTTCCGCGCGGCGACCAAGGCGCTCGAGCTCGAGCAATCCGGCCTGAGCTACCAGCGCGTCCCGCCCGGCTATCGCTTTCCGTACGGCCACACGCACAAGAAGCAAGAGGAGGTGTACGTGGTCCTGCGCGGGGGCGGGCGGATGAAGGTCGACGACGAGATCGTCGAGCTCAAGGAATGGGACGCGGTGCGCGTCCCGCCCGGTACGTGGCGAGGCTACGAGGCCGGGCCGGAGGGCCTCGAGATCCTCGTCATCGGCGCGCCCAATCTCGGCGAGGATCCGCGCGAAGACGTCGATGGCCAGCGCGACTGGTGGGCTGACTAGTAGAGCTGTCCGGCGCTCGCCGGGTAACGTCGGCCAGTGGCCGACGAGTGGACGATCGAGCGGACATCTGCAGAACAAGCCCGAACACGTCGTCGCGCTCTATGACCGATTCATCCGACTTGCCGAGGCGTGCGGCCCGTTCGTCTACGCGGTAGCGAAGACCGCGATCACGCTCAAAGGCAGTCGCCGAGGATTCGCCGGCGTAACGCCCAGACAGTCCTCCTTGACGGGATATCTCGACCTCCAGCGGCGCGTCGTCGACGCTCGTATCCAGCGGTCGAGTCCGTATACGAAGCGCCTCTTTGTCCATCGCTTCCGGGTGGTCGCTCTCGAGGAGCTCGATGACGAGTTCGGCGCGTGGTTGTGCGAGGCATACGCGGTCGGGCAGGGAGCCCATCTCCGCTCCGTCTGACAGCTCCTACGAAGCGGCCGCAGCGGTCTCGGCGAGCAGCGCCTCCGTCTCCGCGAGCGCGGGCTTGTAGCCCATCGAGGTGAACAGCTCCTTGGCCTCGCGCAGTGGCTCTTCCGCCCCGGGCTGTCCGAGCGCGGCGAGACACCGTCCCTGGCCGAGCAGGGCGTACGCGCACTCGCGGACGTCCGCGAACTTGCGCCAGCGCTCGGCGGCCTGCCCGTAGAGCTCCGCCGCGGCGGCCGAGTCACCACCAGCCTCGGTGAGCTGGGCCTGCACCGAGGCGAGCGCGTGCTCGTGGAACGGCGTCAGGGGTTGTGTGCCGGCGCTCAGCCGCTGGGCGAGCGGCAGGTCGTCTAGAGCGAGTGCGCTTCGCAGCAGGGAAGGGAGGCCCGAGACGAGGTCGGCTCCACCGGGGTGCGAGCTGGTCGAGCTCCCGCAGCAGCGCGTGGGCGTGCTCGCGTTGACCCTGGGCGAGCAGGAGCTGGGCGGCGGCGGTGAACGCGAGCGCGATGGCATCTGGTAGGCCGATCTCGCGAGCCGCAGCCAGCAGCGGCTCAGGGTCGGGGGCGTGTTCGGCCATGCCGGTCTCGGCCAGCAGGCGCAGCTGCAGCGCACGCGGAGGCAGCCAGGACATGTCGCCGGCCATCTGTAGCCGGTCGGCGATCGGCCCGGCCTCGGCGAGAGCCTGCTCGGTCCGTCCGAGCTCCGCCAGCAGAGCCGGGTTGGCGGAGCGGCCCTGCAGAGCAACCTCGGTGATGCCGCGCCGCTCGCAGAAGGCGATCGCTTCTCGGCTGCATGTCGAGACTCGCCTGTGGACCCTCGTAGAGCAGGGTCACACCGGCGAGGTTCCCATAGATGACGGCTGTCTCCCGTCCCAGCCCTTGCTCGAGCGCGAGCTGGAGCGATCGGCGCACGTCCTCGAGCCCGTCCGCTTCGCCCAGTCCGCAGCGGGGGACGCCGCGCCAGTGAAGCACGAACGCCGGCTCGGGTAGACCGAGCTCCGAGGCGAGCGCCAACCCCCGGTCGGCTGCCGCGACCGCTTCGCGGTACTGGCCGGCGAACGTGAGGCGCCCGGCCATGTAAGCGTGGATGGAGACGAGCTCCGGCCCGGCCGGTTGCGTCTCGAGCAGCTCGCGCGCCTCTGCGATCAGCTCCTCCGCTCGTGGATCGCCGAGCCGGTGGACGACGAGGGCGAGGCGGGTCAGGGTACGGCCGGCTGCCACGAGCTCGTCCTGCTTGCGGTAGAGGTCGGCGGCCTCCTCGAACGCCTGCCTCGCATCCTGGCAGTCGGCCCTGCTGTTGGGCGGCTTGCGCCCATCGCTCCACCAGCGATGCGCGGGTGGGATGGCCTGGTGGGACGAGCTCGAGGGCGACGGCGAGCTGCCGCTCAGCCTGGTCGATGTCGAGTGAGAGTGCCCGCTCGCCGGCCAGGGCCAGGTAGCGCAGCGCCTGCTCCTGCAGCTGCTCTTGCTCGTTCTCGATGCCGGCGGCTCGGTTGAGCTCGAGGGCGGACTGGTAGTGGTGCGCGAGCACGTCGGCCAGGTCTTCGGCCCGCTCGCCCGCCTTCTCCTCGATCCACGCAGCGGCCGCCTGGTGACGGGCGGCGCGTGCGGCACGGGGGATCTGCGCGTAGCAGACGTCCTGTACGAGCACGTGCCAGAAGCCGTATTCGGCTTCCCCTTCCATCGCCGACGAGCGGGACGGGCGAACGAGCTCCTTGCGCGCCAGCTCGTGCAGGGCCTGCTCCACCTCGCGCGGCGTCACGATCGCCCATCGAGACGAGCGCACCCGACCAGAACACCTTGCCGATGACGGCCGCGTCCTGAAGCAAAGCCTTGCGCTCCGCGGACAGCGTGTCCAGGCGAGCGGCGATCAGCGCCTGCACGGAGTCCGGCACGTCGATTTCCTCTTCCAGCTCACCCCGGTCGGAGAGCAGGCGCACGAACTCCTCCGCGTACAACGGGTTCCCGCCGGCTCGCTCGAGCAGCATCCGCTGCGTCTCCGCAGGCAGAACCGCCCGCTCGAGCAGCGCGCCGATGAGGCGCGCCGTCTCCTCCTCGGAGAGCGGGGCGAGGTTGATCCGCTGTGCGTTCTGGGCCTGGGCGCCGAACGTCGCGTTCCGCTCGTACAGCTCGGGCCGGGCGGTGCAGAGGAGGAGGAGCGGGAGGCCGCGCGCCCACTCGGCCAGGTGCTCGAGGAACGACGAGGAGCGCCGTCGTCGGCCCAGTGCAGGTCCTCGAAGACGAGCACCGTTTCTCGCCCTTCCGCCCACGACTCGAGCACACGGCGCCACGCGGTGAACGCCTCCTCCTGCGAGGCGGGCTCGCCGCCGGCACCGACGAGCGGCAGCGAGGCGCGCCTTGAGCCAAGCGACGTCGGGGCTCTCGGCCGGGAGCGCCCGGTCGAGCTTCGCGGCCGCCTCCTCGGGCGTGTCCGTTTCGAGAGATCCCGCACTCGGCCTTGACGATCTCCCCGAGCGCCCAGAAGGCGATGCCGTCGCCGTAGGGAAGGCAGCGGCCCTGGCGCCAGCGGGTGAGCCCGGGGCGCTCCTCGACGTCGGCGAAGCAGCTCCGCGCAGAGGCGGCTCTTGCCGACGCCCGGCTCGCCGACGATCGTCACGAGCTGACAGGAGCGCTGCTGGACCGCGCGCTCGAAGGTGCCGATGAGGAGCGCTTTCTCGAGCTCCCGGCCGACGAGCGGAGTCGCGTGCGTGCCGCGTGACGTCGGTTCCGAAGCGGGCGCGCGGCCGCAGCGGCCGGTAGAGGCGGAGCGGCTCGGTCTTGCCCTTGACCGCGACCGGCTCGAGCTCCTCGAAGTCGAAGATGCGCTCTGTCGCGCGGTACGTCGTCTCCGAGCAGCCGATGCCGTTGACCGGCGCCACTCCCTGCAGGCGGGACGCGGTGTTGACGACGTCTCCGGTAACGAACCCCTCGCCCTCCGCCCGGCCGGGGCCGATGGCGACGACCGCCTCGCCCGTGTTGATCCCGACGCGCACCTGGAGCGCGAGCGTCGGGTCCTGCGCGTTCAGCTCGGACATCGCCTCCAGGATGCGAAGGCCGGCCCTGACGGCACGCTCCGCGTCGTCCTCGTGGGCGACGGGCGCACCGAAGACGGCCATGACCGCGTCGCCGATGAACTTCTCCACGGTCCCCCCGTAGCGCTCGATCTCCTCGCGGAGGCGCGCGAAGTACGGGCGGATGCGGGCGCGGACGTCCTCGGGGTCAGCTTGCTCCGAGGCGGCGGTGAAGCCGACGAGGTCGCAGAATAGGACGGTGACGACCTTGCGCTCCTCCAGGGCCGGCGCCGGCGGCGCCTCGCTCAGCGGCGCCGCGCACTCGTTGCAGAACTTCGCGCTCTCGGGATTCTCGGTGCCGCAGGAAGGGCAGACGGCCACCGGCCGAGTCTAGGCCCATCGAGAGCTAGCCGTGGAACGCGTGCGCATCGACAAGTGGCTCTGGGCCGCCCGCTTCTTCAAGACGCGCTCCGCCGCAACGGAAGCCGTCGCCGGCGGCCATGTGAAGGTGAACGGCGAGCGCGCGAAGCCCTCCCGTGAGGTCGCCGTCGGCGAGCGCGTCGAGGTACGGACGAGCGCGGAGCGGTGGGCGGTCGACGTGCGTGCGCTCGCGGACCGGCGTGGTTCCGCGGCGGCCGGGCGCGCCCTCTACGAGGAGACACCCGAGTCCGCGGCCGCGCGCGAGCAGCGCCGCCTGGAAGCGAAGGCGAGCCGGCCGCTCGGTACCGACCTCGGCGGTCGGCCGACGAAGCGTGACCGCAGACGGCTCGACGCTCTCCGTCGCGGCCAGCGGCGCCGCTAGGCGCAGGTCCCCCGCGACCGACAGTCGCGGATGAAGCCGTCGACGCGGGCCGCCGTGTAGTACTGCGTGAGGCCCACGGCGACATCCTTCCGAAGATCGGTCCACATGGACGCGCGGTTTCGGCGAAAAACCTACTATCGCCACATGGGCTATCCCGTCGTCCACTTCGAGATCAACACCGCCGCCGGGCCGGAGCTCGCGCGCTTCTACGCGGAGGCGTTTGGCTGGACTACGCGACCTGACGGCGACGACTACGTCCAGATACAGACGAACGGCGTCTGCGCGGGAACCGGCGAGCCCGGGATCGAAGGGGGCATCGGCCCGAGCGATCCGGGTGACGATTTCGTGACCTTCTACGTCCAGGTTCCGGACGTGGCGGAGACGCTCGCGGAGGTGGTCAAGCTCGGAGCGGAGGTCGACATGCCGCCGACCGAGGCGGGACGAGTCGTCTTCGCGATCTTTCGCGACCCGGCCGGCAATCGCATCGGCCTCGTCGGCGGCTGAATGCCCAGCTAGGCCTTCGTCAGGTAGTTGTGAACCTCGTAGACGCGCATCTCAGGCGGATCGGTGATGCCAGCCTCGGCCGCAAACGGGCCGATCTGCTCCGCGGCATGCTTGTCGTACGCGTCCTGCGTCTCCCAGACGTCGACGACTCGGATTCCCTCATCCGTCTGGGCCACCCAGTGGGAGATCGCTCCTGGCGCAGTCGCACCGCCCGGGGTTAGACCCATCTTCTGGATCACCTGGTCGTACTGGTCGAGGGTCGCACCCTTGAAGTTCATCTCGACGGCAACCGGCATCTAAGCCTCCTTGGTCGCATGTTGGCCGGGCGATCCTAACAGCGTCCGAAAGGGCATCTTCCTCGTCGCGCTCGACACGGGGCGTAGCGCTTAGGCTCCCGGCATGAAGATCTTCAACCTCAACGGGGACGAGTGGGATCGCACGGAAGACCGCGAGGGTTGGAAGAGCAAGGACGCGTGGGTCGGCCATCACGTCGGATCCGAGCTGATCGGCGGCAGCATGTACGAGGTCGAGCCGGGCAACCGGCTCTGGCCGTACCACACGCACCACGCGAACGAGGAGTGGGTGATCGTCCTGCGCGGCGAGCCGACGCTCCGCACGCACGAGGGCGAGCAGGCGCTGCGCGAGGGGGACGTGGTCGCTTTCCCACGCGGCAAGGAAGGCGCGCACCAGATCCGCAACGACACGGACGCGCCGATCCGCGTCCTCATGCTCTCGACCAAGATCGCGCCGGACATCGTCGAGTACCTCGACACAGGCAAGATCGGCGCGCGCAGCGTGGCCGGCGAGCGGATCATGTTCGGCAAGCCCGGTCCCGAGCTCGACTACTGGGAGGGCGAAGACTAGGCCGAGGCACGACCTCGCCCTAGTCGGTGGCCTAAGGCGTCTTCTCCCAGACGGAGACATGCTTGGTGCTGTCGCTCGTGAACGGCTCGCGCGTCCAGTCGCTCCAGCGCTCGCGTAGCGTCATCCTGGCGAGCCGCGCCATCAGGTCGAGCTCCGACGGCCATACATAGCGAAACGGCGGCGATAGGAGCTCGACGTTGCCGTCGGTGATCCAGTAGTGATGCGAGACCAAACCCTGTCGGGCGACGTCGTATTCGTCGAATCCAAGATGCGTCGGGCTAACATCGAAGGGTTGGAACGTCTCACCCGGCGGCAGCCGCCGGAGCCCTGGTACGAGCACCTCGATGACGAAGCAGCCCCGCGGCTCGAGATGGCTTGCGGCGTTGCCGAAGCACGCGACCTGCTCGTCCTGCGTCGTCAGGTTCATGATCGTGTTGGCAACGAGGTAGACGACCGAGAACTTCGCGTCGACCGTTGTCGTGGCGAAGTCGCCGATCGTCACCCCGATCCTCTCCGCTCCGGGTTTCGCACACAATCGCGCGACCATCGCCTCCGACAGGTCGATCCCGTGCACCCGCACGCCGCGCTGCGCTAGCGGTAGTGCGATCCGACCCGTTCCGATGCCGAGCTCGAGCGCAGCCCCGTCGTGTGCGAGATCCGCGAGGAAGGTGACGATCGGATCGACGACTGCGGGGTCCGATTGGTACTCGTACCTCTCGTCATACTGCTCGGCGACTCGTTCGCCGAAGTGGTTCTCAGGCATCAGATCCACTCTGTCAGAACCGTGGAGCGCCTGGAAGAATGGCCCATTGCGATGACGCTCGAGGAGCTCGACCGCTGGCTCGACGTCTACGGCCGCGCGTGAGAGCGGCAAAGATTGGCCTCCCGTCTGAGCAAGCCGGGCCATCGTTACAGTGGACAGGCGTGGAACGAGAGCACATGGTCGCGGGCGAGTCGTACGATGCCTCGGATCCAGCGCTCGTGGCGGCGCGTGCACGCGCCCGCCGATTGACGGCGCGCTACAACACGACGTCACAGGAAGACGGCGACGAGCGGCGCGCACTGTTGACCGAGCTGTTCGAAGAGGTCGGCGACGGAGCGTGGATCGAGCCGCCGTTCCAGTGCGATTACGGCTGGAACATCAAGCTCGGTGACCGTGTGTTCCTGAACTTCAACTGCGTGATCCTCGACTGCGCCCCCGTTACGATCGGTGCGCTTACGCAGATCGGCCCGGCGGTGCAGCTCTGCCCCGCCACGCATCCCGTGAACCCAGAGGAGCGCGCAGCGGGCTTGGAGTACGCGAAGCCGATCTCGATCGGTCGCAACGTCTGGATCGGCGCGGGCGCAATCGTCGGCCCGGGCGTCACAATTGGCGACGATGCTGTCATCGGCGCCGGCAGCGTAGTCCTACGCGACGTGCCAGCGCGCTCGGTCGCCGCCGGCGTCCCCTGCCGGATCCTGCGCTCCATCTAGGGCACCCCGCTGCGCAAGGGGCTGGACCCGCAGCTCTTCGTCAGTCCCTGCACGCAGAAAGGCTGTCCGGCGGGTTCGAGTCAAAACAAGCGCCGTTCAGGCATCAGATCCACTCTGTCAGAACCGTGGAACGCGTGGAAGAATGGCCCATTGCGATGACGCTCGAGGAGCTGGATCGCTGGCTCGACATCTACGGCCGCGCGTGGGAGCGGAAAGACGTGGGCGGCTTCGTCGCCTGCTTCGCAGAAGACGCCATGTACCACTGGGGCCCGTGGGGCGAGCCGCTTCGCGGTCACGCCGAGATCCGCGAACGAACGGCGCACGCGATCGCCGAGCAGGAGAACATCCACTTCGGCTACGAGCCGCTCGCCATCACGCCCGACGGCCGCGGCATCGCCCGCTGGTGGGTATCGACGCGCGCGCTCGACGAGAACACGATCGAGGAGAACGAGGGCATCTTCGTCGTGACGCTCGACGACGGCGGGCGCTGCACCGAGTTTCGCGAGTGGTTTAACAGTCGCTCGCGGCCCGCCTCGTAGTACCGACTGTCGCGAGTACGATCGGCCGATGCTGTACGGCCGCGACATCGAGTGCGCGGCGGTCGACGCGCTCCTCGACAAAGCACGCACGTCGGAAAGCGGAGTGCTCGTTGTGCGCGGGGAGCCGGGTGTCGGGAAGTCGGCACTGCTCGTATACGGCAGTGACCGAGCAGACGGATTTCGGGTTCTCCGCGCGACCGGCATCGAGTCCGAGTCGCAGCTGCCGTTCGCCGGGCTGCACCAGCTCCTTTGGCCCGTCCTCGACCGGATCGACGCGCTCCACGGTCCGCAGGCGACTGCGCTCAGAGCGGCGTTCGGGCTCACGGACGAGGGCGTCGGTGACAGGTTCCTCGTCTACTTCGGCGTGCTGAGTCTCCTGGCAGAGGTCGCCGAAGACGGCCCGCTGCTTTGCCTCGTCGACGACGCACAGTGGCTCGACGAGCCCTCGGCTGACTCGCTCGTGTTCGCTAGCCGCCGCCTCCAGGCCGAAGGAGTGGTGATGCTCTTTGCCGCGCGCGAGGGCGCGGATGTGACCTTCGCCGCACCAGGACTACCCGACCTCCACGTCGGCGGCCTCGCCAGCGAGGCGGCGGGGACGCTGCTCGAGGAGCGAGGGACGGAGTCCCCCGAGGTCCGACAGCGGCTCTTCGAGGCAACGGCGGGCAACCCGCTGGCGCTTGTCGAGTTGGCCGCCGGGTTGACCCAGGCACAGTTGACCGGCCGGGATACGCTGCCCGAGCGGCTCGTGCTGGGCAGCGGCGTCGAGCTTCGCTTCCTCGACCGCGTGCGTGACCTGCCAGACGACACTCGCACGTTGCTCGTGCTCGCAGCGGCCGACGACACCGGCAGTCTCTCGGCGGTCATCGGAGCCGGCGCCACCCTCGGAGTCGGTTCCGACGCCCTGGCCGCTGCGGAATCCGCCGGACTCGTGCGCACCGTCGACGGGCGGCTTCAGTTCCGCCATCCCCTCGTCCGCTCCGCGGTCTACCAAGACGCCTCGTTCGCCGCCCGGCAGAACGCGCACCTCGCGCTCGCGGCCGCGCTCGATGGGGACGAGCACAGCGATCGACGCGCATGGCATCGGGCGGCCGCCGCCCTCGAGCCCGATGCAGGCGTTGCCGACGACCTCGAGCGCACCGCAGACCGCGCACGGGCACGGAGCGGGTTCGCGGCGGCAGGCGCCGCCCTCGAGCGGGCGGCGGAGCTTTCCGTCGACGACGACGAACGCGCCCGCCGCTACGTCGCAGCCGCCCGGGAGGCGTGGCTCGGTGGTCGGCCCGAGCGGGCGCGGGCACTCCTCGACCGGACGGAGGGCTCGCTAGACGACGAGATCCTCAGGTCGGAGGTTCTCCACGCCAGGGGCGTGATCGAGAACCATTGCGGAGTTCCCGAGCGCGCATTCCACATCCTCCTCGCCGGCGCGGAGGCGATCCGCGAGGTCGATCCCGATCGCGCCGGGCGAATGCTCGCCGACGCGGGCCACGCGGCAACCTTCACCGGGGACGCCGAGCAAACGCTGGCCGTCGCGGAAGCTGCCGCCTCGCTGGGGTCGGCGGAGGCAGCATTCGCAGCCGATCTCTTCGGCGGTTGCGCGTACGTCTACCTCGACGAGCCGGAAAAGGCAGTACAGCTGTTGCGCAGCGCCCTCGAGCGTGCCGAGGCCCGGAGCGACGACCCGCGGTCGCTCATCCACGTGGGTGGGGCGTCGAGCTATCTCGGCGACGATGCGAGGGCAAGACGCTCCTACGCGGACGCGGCCGACCGCGCACGGGCGGCCGGCGCAGTGGGCAGCCTCGTGATTGCGCTCGACGCCCTCGCGTCGGGCGAAGTCTGGTCCGGCCGGCCGACCTCGGCCGCCGAATACGGCAGCGAGGGGCTGACGCTCGCACGCGAGACAGGCGAGGGCAATGCCGAGTGCCGGTTGCTCGGCACGCTCGCCTTCGTGGCCGCTACCGAGGGGAGAGAGGAGGAGTGCCGGGAGCTCGCGGGAGAGGCTCTTGTGCAGGCGCAGGCTCGCGGGCTGGAGAATCAAGGTACGTTCGCGGAGTGGGCGCTGGGGCGCCTCGAGCTGGGACTAGGCAGGTACGAGGATGCTTTCGGCCACCTCGAGCGGGCATCGACGAGACACCCCTTCGGCGGCCTGCTGCTCACGCCCGATCTCGTCGAGGCCGCGGTGCGCATTGATCGCCGCGAAGCCGTCCTCCTCGCACTCCTCCGCTTCGAGCGCTGGGCGGCTGCGACGGAGTCGGTGTGGGGTGCTGCCGCGGTCAGCCGCTGCCGCGGGCTTCTCGCAACGGGTGAGACCGCGAGCCGGCACTTCGCCGACGCGATCGCACTCCACGCCTCGCTTTACGACCGCGCTCGAACTCAGCTTCTGTACGGCGAGCACCTGAGGCGGGAGCGTCGGCGGAGCGACGCTCGTGACCAGCTCCGAGCGGCGGTGGAGACCTTCGCACAGCTGGGGGCCCGTCCGTGGGAGGAGCGCGCACGGGCCGAGCTTCGCGCGACCGGTGAGAGCGCGCGCAAGCGAGATCCGAGCACGCGCGACCTCCTGACGCCGCAGGAACTCCAGATCGCGCGCCTCGTGAGCGACGGGCAGACGAACAAAGAGGTGGCGGCTCAGCTCTTCCTGAGCCCGCGGACGATCGACTACCACCTGCGA
Source organism: uncultured Actinomycetes bacterium (assembly GCA_963786725.1). Taxonomy (GTDB): domain Bacteria; phylum Actinomycetota; class Thermoleophilia; order Gaiellales; family Gaiellaceae; genus PALSA-612. The sequence continues at coordinate 10,684 of CAWBAD010000002.1, forward strand.
AAGGTGTTCCAGAAGCTCGGAATCTCCTCGCGCGCCCAGCTGGGCAAGCTCGACCTCAGCCGCGAGCCTGTGCCCGCCTAGGCCGCCCTAAGACTGGCGATTTCGCTGATTCGACCGGCGACGCGCGATGCGAGCCTGCGGACATGGCCAACAGCACCTCGATCCAAGGAGGTAACGGCATGTCCACGACACTCGAAGTGCCCCGAGAAACGACTGACGGCCTGGCCCAGCGTCCGCCCGTCATCGTCGAAGGGCACAACCTGGCCCGGCGGTACGGCGCCGGCGACGCGGAGGTGTACGCGCTGCGCGGAGTCACGCTCTCGGTCGCCGAAGGCGAGCTCGTCGCGATCATGGGCCCCTCGGGGTCCGGCAAGTCGACGCTCATGCACATCCTGGCCGGCCTAGACCGGCCGGATGAGGGCGAGGTCTGGATCGCCGACACGGAGATCGCGGGCCTCGGCGACGACGCGCTGACGAAGCTCCGCCGCCGGCACGTCGGCTTCATCTTCCAGTTCTTCAACCTGCTGCCGATGTTGACGGCGGAGGAGAATGTCCTCCTCCCGCTCAGGATCGCCGGCACGAAGCCAGATCGGGTGTGGGTGGATGAGGTCGTCTCGGCTGTCGGGCTCGCCGAGCGGCTCTCCCACCGGCCTTCCGAGCTCTCGGGTGGACAGCAGCAGCGCGTCGCCATCGCCCGCGCGATGGTCTCTCGGCCGACCGTGATGTTCGCGGACGAGCCGACGGGCAACCTCGACTCGCAGACGGGAGCGGAGATCCTCGAGCTGCTTCGGCACTCGGTGGAGAGCTACCAGCAGACGACCGTCATGGTCACGCACGACCCGACCGCGGCCGCGATTGCCGACCGAATCCTCTTCCTCGCCGACGGCCGGGTCGTGAAGACCCTCGGCCACTCGGACGGCCGCACGGTTCTCGCGGCTATGGAGGAGGTGAGCTCGAAGTGATCGCCGTCGCGCTCAAAGGGCTTCTGGGACGAAAGGTCCGCGCGTTCCTGACCGGCTTCGCAGTTGTTCTCGGCGTCGCGATGGTCAGCGGCACGTTCGTCCTCACCGACACCATCTCGAAGGCGTTCGACCAGATCTTCAACGGCACGTACGAGAACACGTCCGCCGTCATCTCCGGCAAGGAGATCGTCAAGGGCTCGTCGAGCGGGAACGCAACGATCCCCGCCTCGCTCCTCGAACAGGTTCGAGGCATCGACGGCGTCGCAGAGGCGGCCGGCGCAATCTACGACCTCGGCAGCAGCTCCAACTTCACGAAGCTCGTCGGGGAAGACGGTGTTATCGGAGGAGGCGGCGCACCGACGCTGGGCTTCGGGATCGACACCTCCGAACCGCGTTTCAACCCACTGAACCTCGTCGAGGGGAAGTGGGCAACCGGCCAGCAGGTCGTGATCGACAAGGGGACGGCCGGCACCAACGATCTCGCCGTCGCCGACCGCGTCGGCGTCTCCACGCGGGGGCGGGTGGAGCAGTTCACCATCTCCGGGATCGCGAAGTTCGGCTCGGTCGACTCGCTCGGCGGCGCCACGCTCGCCGTGTTCGACATCCCCACCGCCCAGCGCCTGCTCGGCAAGGAAGGGCAGTTCGACAGCATCTCGGTCGCGGCCGAGAACGGCGTCTCGCCGGCTGCGCTCGCGTCGAAGATCAAGACGATCCTCCCTGCGTCGGCTCAGGTGAAGACCGGAGCCGAGCAGGCGCAGGCCAGCGCGAAGGAGACGAAGACCTTCATGAAGTTCATCCAGCTCTTCTTGCTGGCCTTCGGCGGCATCGCACTGTTCGTCGGCGCGTTCGTCATCTTCAACACCCTCTCGATCACGGTCGCCCAGCGGACGCGGGAGTTCGCAACGTTGCGAGCCCTCGGGGCGTCGCGGCGTCAGGTTCTCCGCTCCGTGCTGCTGGAGGGGCTCGTGATCGGACTCGTAGCCTCGGCGGTCGGATTGGTGCTGGGCGTCGGTCTCGCAAAGGGCCTGACCTGGCTGCTCGGCGTCCTCCAGCTCGACCTGCCTCAGACGGGAACGGTGTTCCAGACCCGCACCGTCGTCGTCTCGTTGATCGTCGGCGTCGGGATCACGCTTGTCGCGACAGTCGGGCCGGCACTACGGGCCACCCGCGTGCCGCCGATCGCCGCGGTTCGCGAGGGCTCGACTCTGCCGAAGTCGCGCTTTGCTCCCTTCGCGCCGTTCGTCGCGCTGGGGCTCATCGCGGCGGGCGCGGCAGCGTTCGGGACGGCGCTCGGCGTCGACGCGCTGCAGACGCGTTGGGTGCTCCTGCTGATCGCGCTCGGATGCATCGTGGTGTTCCTCGGCGTCGGCTTGATCTCGTCTCGTCTCGTCCGGCCGCTGGTCAAGGTCGTCGGACAGCCGGCGCGACATGGAGGCGGCTCCGCAGGCACGTTGGCCAGCGACAACGCCGTCCGGAACCCGTCCCGCACGGCTTCCACGGCGGCTGCGCTGATGATCGGCCTCGCGCTCGTCACGGTCGTGGCGACCCTCGGGACGAGCATGCGCAGCTCCGACAAGGCGGCAATCGCCTCGCAGCTCGACACGGACTTCGTGGTCACGTCGAAGAACGGCTTCGACGTCTTCCAGTCCCAGGCGGGAGATCTGATCGCGTCGGTGCCCGGTGTCGGCGGCGTCACGAACGTGCGACAGGAAAAGGCAAGGCTCGCCGGTGCGACGACGACGGTCAACGGAGTCGACGCCACGATCCGCCAGACGGCGAGATTCCAATGGACGGACGGCAACGACGAGCTGCTTGCCGATCTCGGTGCAGACGGCGTGATCCTGAAGCAGCGGTTCGCGGAGAAGCACCACCTTGCTGTCGGCAGCGACGTATCGCTGCTGACTCCTGCCGGCGAGCACCACTCGTTCACCGTCCGCGGTCTGTTCCAGCCAGCAGCGTTCGACCGGATCGACCCGCTGTTCGGGGACGTCGTCATGTCGAGGAGCGCGTTCGACTCGTCGTTCGCGCGGCCTCAGAACATCCTCGCGCTGGTCGAGCTCGGGCCGGACGCCTCACCTGTCACGCTGACGGGCATCCGAGACGTCCTGGACCAGTATCCGGGCACCGTGATGCGCAGCGAGGCGGACTACGTCACTTCACGTGCTGCAGGGCTCGACAAGCTCCTCAACCTGCTCTACGTCCTCCTCGCGCTTTCGGTCGTGGTCAGCCTGTTCGGGATGATCAACACTCTCGTCCTCTCGACCTTCGAGCGAACCAGGGAGCTCGGAATGCTGCGCGCCGTGGGCATGACGCGCCGCCAGGTGAGGCGAATGGTGCGCCACGAAAGCGTGATCACCGCGCTGATCGGCGCGGCACTCGGACTCCCGATTGGCGTCGCGCTTGCCGCTCTCGTGACACGCGCGCTGTCCGACCAGGGACTGGTCTTCAGCGTGTCCATCACGTATCTCGCGGCGTTCACTCTCGTCGCGATCATCGCCGGTGTGGTGGCCGCTATCGCGCCGGCCCGGCGAGCTGGACGGCTAAACGTCCTGGCCGCCCTCCACTACGAGTAAGCGAGCGAGGGGGCGGCCTTCGGGTCGCCCCCTCGATTCAACAGCACTCGCTCTCTCTCCCTTGACTCGCGCCTTCCGTTCGGCGGATGATCGCGCCGAGTGAAGCATCTCAGCGTCATCACCGTCGGCGCCGTCTGCGCCGTGCTGACTACGGTGACGTTCGTCGCCGGCATCGCACTCATGGCGTCAAGCGGTGTGCAGGTGTTGATCCCCGGCACGGGGCAGGACGCGATCGAGTGGATCGTGGATGTCGACGACGCGAGCGGAGCGTTCTATGCAGGCGCCTGGCTCGTGATCCTTGGCGGGATGCTGGGCCTCGTCGCGCTCGTCGGCTTCTACTACGCACTGCGCGAGGCAGGCGAGATCATGATCCTCGCGCCGATCCTCGCTGTCGTGGGGCTGACGCTCGTCACGATCTCGCACCTTCTGCCGATCGCCATGGCGTACGAGCTCGTCCCCGAGTATGTCGACGCGGACGCAGCGACGCGCACATCGCTCGGAGTGACGACCGACACGCTCGCCGCGACGAGCCTGGTCCTCAACTACGTGGGTGACGTCATCGCCTGGGGCGTCGTCGTCCCGCTCTACGCGTTCGCGATCCTCAAGACTGCCGTCGTATCGAAGTGGATCGGGTGGCTGGGCATCGTTGTCGCTGTCTTCGCCGGGTGGCTCTACGTGCTCAGCCCGGCATCGAGCGTCATCGAAGGGATCTCGTTCATCGGCTTCGTCGCCTTCTTTCTCTTCATGCTCGTCATGGGCGCCGCACTCCTCCGGCGCCCGCCCGACGCACCGGAGAGCGCCGCCTCGTAGCTGTCTACACGACCGCAGGCTCGCCGACGCGGGCGTGCTCGACCGCCCACTCGAGCGCGTAGTCGGCGACCTCCTCCCACCCGGGCTCGCCGCATGTCCAGTGGGAGCGGCCGGGAAACTCGTGCACCTCGGTGACGGTGTCCGATTTGTAGTGCTTCGCGTTCGACCGGTTCACCGACGCCGGCATGATGTTGTCCTCGCCGCCGGCGATGAAGAGCAGCGGTGCGCGGGCGTCGTTCTTGTAGTTCACCCACGTCTCCTGGTGGCCGGGCTTGAAGTTCGCGATCAGCCCGTAAGCCCAGACCCAGTTTCCGGGCGCGGGGATGTGGTAGCGCTCGTAGACCTTCGCGGACTCCTCCTCGGAGAGCGTGTTCGTGAAGGCGTAGTGGAACTCCTCGGGAGTGAAGCCCGCCGCCTTGTGGCGATTGGCCGGATTCTTGAGGATCGGGAACAGCGACTTGATCTGCGACGGCGGGTTGACGCGAACGCCCTCGGTCGGCGCAGAGTCGATGACCACACCCGCCGCCCCGCAGCCGTGGTCGAGCAGGATCTGCGTCAGCGTTCCGCCGAACGAGTGGCCCATGATGATCGGCGGCTGGTCGAGCTCCGTGATCACCTCCGCGAGGTGTGCCACCGTTTCCGGCACGGTCGCGTTCGCGATCACCGACGGATCCTCGCGCAAGGCTTCGACCTCGACCTCGAACCCGGGGTACGTCGGCGTGTGCACGTTGTAGCCCTTCTCCTCGTAGTACGGGACCCAGTTCTCCCAGCTGCGGGGGGTCATCCAGAGCCCGTGAATCAGCACGATCGTGTCTGGCGGCTGGCCGCTCATGACGCCCTCCTTCGATACTGAGTTGCTTGACGCAACGAACCTACAACACTCACTAGCTTCATGCAACTCAACGGCGTAGGCTTCTCATCGTGCTCAAGCGCGACTACGTCGGCCAGGAGCTGTGCTCGGTGGCGCGAACGCTCGAGATCATTGGAGACCGCTGGACCTGGCTCATCATCCGCGACGCGTTCCTCGGTGTGACGCGGTTCGCCGAGTTCCGCGAGAGCCTCGACATCGCGCCCAACGTGCTGACCGAGCGCCTGAACCGGCTGGTCGACGAGGGGATCTTCGAACGCGTCCTCTACGAGGAGCGCCCGCAGCGGTACGAGTACCGGCTGACCGAGAAGGGCACCGATCTCTTCACTGCGCTGAATGCCCTCCGCCAGTGGGGAGATCAGTACCTGTGCGCCAAGCCCATGCGCCTCCTGGTTCGCAAGGCTGACGGGAAGCCGGTCGTGGCGGCACTCGTTCCGGACGGCGCACCGGTGCTCACGAGTGAAGACATCGAGCTCGTGCCCGGGCCGGGTTTCCCCGCCTAGCTGGAGACGCCTATATCGCGGCGATCGAAGGCCACGACGGCCGCAGCCGCGGCAACGACGGCTATTGCAACGAGCACCAGGGCGTTCGCCGGCGACAGACCGTCGCGCAGCGGGTTGCCCGCGACGTAGTGGTACCAGGGGGAGAGCCAGCGGATGTCGTGGATGGCGTCGACGAGCGGCGCGAGCCCGTTGATGAGATACGCGGCAACGGCGGCGGCGGCGCTGAGGCCGATCGCAATCGCGCTGCGGCCGGTCGCCGCGCCCAGCGCGAACGCGAGCACTCCGAAGGCGAGCCCGAGAAGGAACGCGCTCGTCGTCGCCGATGCGAGATCACCGACCGACACGTCCATGTCTGCGACGGACGTCGCGACCGCGAGCACCACGAAGAGCACAGCCGCCAGCCCCACCAGCTCGAGCGTGAGCGCTCCTACCTTCTCCAGCACCAGGCGACGCCGTGAGATCGGATTCGCGAGCAGCAGGTCGAGCGTGCCGCGTTCCTCTTCCCGAGCGATCGCACGTGCTCCCGCACCGACGGCGGCAACGATGAGCAGCAGCGGCACCATGAGCGAGAAGAGCTCTGCGCCGAGGTAGCCGGCCGCCGTCGAGAAGTCGAAGCCGCCGAAGCTGAAGAACGCCTTCAGCTCCTCCGGGTACGACTCCTCGAGCTCGACGAGAGCCTCGTTGTCGCGGATCGCCGGCCAAACGCCGACGATCAGCACGACATAGCCCGCAAGCCCGAGGCTCCACCAGGCGAAGCTCTTCCGCACGTCGCGCAGGCTCTTGAGGAGGACGCCGCGAAGCACCTAGCCGTCCTTCCCGTACAGGCTGAGGAAGACGTCCTCGAGGTCCGCCTCGTGGCTGTCGATGCCCAGCACCTCGTAGCGGGCGATCGCCTTGACGAGCGGATCGGCCGGCCCCTCCAGCACGAATGAGACCGTCGCCCCGTGCCGCTCTACCTCCCGCACGCCCGGCAGACCGTCGAAGGCGCCAGGCGGTGGCGGGGCCGCGAACGACACCTCCATCCGCCCCGGCGCACGCACGCGGAGGCTCTCCACCGTGTCGACGATGACGAGCCGGCCCTCACGGATGACGGCCACGCGATCCGCCACCCGCTGCACCTCCGGCAAGGCGTGGGAGGAGAGGAACACGGTGCGACCGTCCCCGGTCGTCTCGCCCAGCAGGTCGGCGAACTCTTGCTGCATGAGCGGGTCGAGACCCGACGTGGGCTCGTCGAGCACGACCAGGTCGGGCCGATGCATGAACGCCTGCACGATGCCCACCTTCTGCCGGTTGCCGCGTGAGAGCGTCCGGATCGGCCGGTCGAGGTCGAGCTCGAAGCGGCCGGCGAGCCTTCGCGCCTCGGAGAGGTCACGGAGACCGCGGAGCGACGCGAAGTACTCGATCTGCTCGCCACCTGTCAGGTGCTCGTAAAAGCGCGCGTCGCCTGGCAAGTAGCCCAGACTCCTCCGCAAGGCAACGCTCTCGCGGCGGACATCCAGCCCGAAGATCTCGACACGCCCCGCCGTCGGTCGGATGAGGTCGAGCATGAGCCGGATCGTCGTGGTCTTGCCGGCGCCGTTGGGGCCGAGGTAGCCGAAGACCTCGCCCTGCTCGACGGAGAAGTCGAGGTCGACGACCGCGGGGCGCGAGCCGTAATGCTTCGTCAGCCCGTCTGCCTGGACGACGGCGGCCATGCGCACAGCATTGCGAATGCGAGAATCGCGGCGTGCCTGACCCGACGCCGCGCCACGACTACCTGCCGATCGCCGAGCACGGCATCATCGGCGACCTGCACTCGGCGGCGCTCGTAGGCACCGAGGGCACGATCGACTGGTACTGCCCGGGCCGCTTCGACGCCCCCAGCGTGTTCGGCTCGATCCTCGACGCGGAGCGCGGCGGCTTCTTCCGGCTTGCGCCGGACCGCTGCCAGTGGACGTCGAAGCAGCTGTATGTGCCCGACACGAACGTGCTCATCACCCGGTTCCTGTCGGAAGACGGCGTGGGCGAGCTGATCGACTTCATGCCCGTCGACGACCGCGAGCAAGGGACGCATCGACAGCGACTCATCCGGCGCGTCCTCTGCGTGAAGGGATCGATGCACTTCACCGTCGAGGTGGAGCCGCGGTTCGACTACGGGCGGGCTACGGCGGATATCGCCGTCACGGACGCCGGCGCCGTCTTCGCCACACCCGACCTGACGCTGTCGCTCTCGGCGCCCGTCGCGCTCGAGCGCACGGAGGCGGGTGTCCGCGCGGGCTTCGCGCTCGATCACGGACAGAGCGCGACGTTCGTCCTCGAGCAAGGCGAGCAGCCGCGGCCGTACTCGGAGGACGACACGCGCGAGCTCTTCAACGAGACGGTCGACTACTGGCTGCGCTGGATCGCCGCGGCGCGCTACCAGGGTCGCTGGCGCGAGATCGTCAGGCGCTCAGCGCTGACGCTGAAGCTCCTGACCTACAGGCCGACCGGCGCGATCATCGCCGCCTCGACCACGAGCCTGCCCGAGCAGCTCGGCGGCGAGCGCAACTGGGACTACCGCTTCACGTGGATTCGCGACGCTGCCTTTTCGCTCTACGGGCTGTTGCGGCTCGGGTTCACCGAGGAGGCCGCAGCGTTCGGGGGCTGGCTGACCGACCGCTTCCGCGAAGGGCGCAAGGGCGAGTCCGGGCCGCTCCAGGTCATGTACGCGATCGACGGCAGCTCCGCTCTCGAGGAGCAGCTCCTCGACCACCTGGAGGGCTACTGCGGATCAGCTCCGGTGCGGATCGGCAACGGCGCAGCCGACCAGCTGCAGCTCGACATCTACGGCGAGCTGGTCGACTCCATCTACCTCTACAACAAGTACGGGACGCCGATCTCTCACGACGCGTGGATGGATCTGACGCACATCGTCGACTGGGTCTCGGAGAACTGGGATCAGCCTGACGAAGGGATCTGGGAGACACGCGGCGGCCGCCAGCACTTCACGTACTCGCGGCTGATGTGCTGGGTGGCGGTCGAACGTTCCATCCGCATGGCGCGCCAGCGCGGCCTGCCGGCCGATCTCGTCGCCTGGGCGCGGACGCGCGACGACATCTACCGGCAGATCATGGAGAAGGGCTGGAACGAAGAACGCGGGGCGTTCGTGCAGCACTACGGCTCGGACGTCCTCGATGCCTCCAACCTGCTGATGCCGCTCGTGAAGTTCGTGTCGCCGACAGATCCTCGCTGGCTATCCACGCTCGACCTGATGACTGAGGAGCTCGTCTCCGACACGCTCGTCTATCGCTACAACACGAGGGCCTCGCCGGACGGCCTGGATGGCGAGGAGGGCACCTTCTCGATCTGCTCCTTCTGGTACGTGGAGGCCCTGGCGCGCGCCGGACGCCTCGGCCAGGCGCGAATCGCCTTCGAGAAGATGCTGACCTACGCCAACCACCTGGGCCTCTTCTCCGAGGAGATCGGCCCGCACGGCGAGCAGCTCGGCAACTTCCCTCAGGCCTTCACGCACCTGGCACTGATCAGCGCAGCGACGAACCTCGATCGTCAGCTGGGCTAGACGGTCGCTCCATGTCGACGAAAGGCACGTCGCCCCAGCCCTCGAAGTAACGCGTCTTCGTGCCCGTCCTCCGGAACCCGGCGCGCTCGTAGACGTGGATCGCCCGCTCGTTGAACTCGGCGACGTCGAGCACGAACCGGGTAGCTCCAAGACGCTCTCTCGCGAAGTCGAGACCGGCGGTCACGAAGGCCAACCCCAGGCCACGGCCAGTCAGGTCGGGCCTCAGCCCGAGGCCGTAAAACATCGCGCCGCCACGCTCGGCGAAGAAGTAGAAGCCGGCGATTGCACCGTCGTCCGTGTGAACGCTGTAGAAGCGCTCCGGATTCAGCGGTGCGCGTCCGTCGTCGTCGTAGAAGTCGTACGGTGGCGGATACCGCCACTCAGCCCTTTCCCGAAACAGCGCATCCGTCGCCGGCTCGACGCGGAAGTTCACGTCCCGAGTCTAGTGCTATATTCCCGAGCGAAATAGTCCGCTCTGGAATAATAGCCGACCCGATCACCAGCCTCACCACCACGGAGGCAGCGGTGCTCGCGCTGCTCGCTCTCGAGGGCGAGCGATCGCGCTACGACCTCATGAAGAGCGTGTCGGGCGCCATCGGGTATATCTGGGCGCCGGCGAAGACCCAGCTCTACACGCTCCTCCCCCGTCTCGAAGACCGAGGCCTGGCGACGAGCCGCACGGTTCGCGAAGGCGCGCGACCGGAGAAGAGGCTCTTCCACATCACCGACGCCGGGAGAGCCGAGCTCGACGAGTGGCTCGCCAACGAGCCCGAGTCCGTGGAGACGTTCCAGCTCCGCCTCTTCGTCGGCGGCCTCGTGCCGCCGGAGGTGCTCGTCGAGCACGTTCGGTGGTTCCGGGAGCGAACCGAGGCTCAGCTGGCCGAATACCGGGCGATCGAGCCGACGAACACGCGAGCCGGCAACGACTTCTTCCACTACCTCCTCCTCCGTCTCGGCATCGAGCACATGGAGCACCTGCTCCGCTGGTCGGACTGGGTGCTCGGCGAGCTCGAGGAGCGCGAGGCCGCATGACCCTGCTCACCCGACTGCTCTTGGTGGTCGCCCTCTTCCTGGTGGCAGTCGGGTCGGGCGGGGCATCCGCGGCGGTCCCCGGCGCCGAGTCTGACGTCCGTCTCCTCGCCCAGCAGCTGGAGGCCGTCCACCCCGACCTGTACGCAAGTGTCCCGCGTGCGCGCTTCAGGTCAGTCGTCGACGCCGTCGCCGCACGCGCCGACGAGCTGTCGGAGAACGAGCTGCTCGTCGAGCTCATGCGCATCGCGGCGCTCCCGGGCATCGGGAACGGCCATAGCGGCATCTTCCCCGGCGACCCGCAACACCGTCGCGACATCCACTTCTATCCCCTCCGCTTGTACGCGTTCCCCGACGGGACGTACGTCGTCGACGAGAAGGGCAGTGACGGCCTCGTCGGCGCGCGCCTCACGGCGATCGGCGGCGTCCCCTACGCCGAGGTCGCGAGGCGAGTCCGTCCGCTCGTCCCGCATGACAATGCGAGCAACCTCCAGGGCTACCTGCCGCACTACGTGTTGACGGCGGAAGTGCTCGACGGGCTCGGCATCGCTGAAGGCCTTTCCCCGCTCGAGTTCACGTTCGTGCAAGGCGGCAAGTCGCGGTCGGTGACGCTCTCCCCCGTGACAGTGCCGTCCTACATCTCGACGTTCCGGGATCCGATCCACGGCCACTACCCGTCGATCCTGCCTCGTCGCAAGCCCACGCCTCTCTACCTCCGGAAGAGCGCGAGCCTGCTCTGGGTCGGGACTCTCGACCGGGGACGTGCGGTCTTCGTGGGCTTCAACGCAGTACAACGTCCGAGCTCCACGCTCGTGGACCGCGTGATCACCCTCTCGCGACGGTCGCAGGTCAAGCGCGTGATCGTCGATCTCCGTCTCAACGGCGGCGGCGACAACACGACGTACGCGAGCCTTCTGGGTGCCCTTACCAACTCGAGCGTCAATCGGAAGGGGCGGCTGTTCGTGCTCATCGGGCGTGCGACGTTCTCGGCCGCAGCGAACTTCGCCGCCGATGTCGACCGGCTCACGAAGGCGACGTTCGTAGGAGAGCCGACCGGTGGCTTCGTACGCGGCTACGGGGACACCGTTTCCGTGCTGCTCCCGAAGAGCGGCATCAACGTGCGTATCGCGGCCCGCTACTGGGACTTCGGCAAAGGCTCCGGCGACAAGCGTCTCGCCATCAATCCCGACAGGAGGGTCAACGTCACGATCGCCGACTTCCTGGCGGGCCGGGACCCTGTGCTCGCCGCGGCGCTACAGGGCTGAGGCCTGAGGTCTGCGACAATCGCGGCCTCGTGTCCGGCCGCGTCGACCTGCCCGAGGGTGAGGTCACCTTTCTCTTCACGGACGTGCAAGGGAGCACGCGGCTGCTCGAGCAGTACCCGGCCGACTACGGCGCAAAGCTCGCGCGGCATCACGAGCTGCTGGCGAACGCCGTGGCGAACCGGCAAGGAGTCGTCTTCGAGACGATTGGCGACGCGGTGTACGCGGCCTTCGCGAATCCAGCGAACGCTGCCGACGCGGCGCTCGCGGGCCAGCTTGCCCTGGCCGCCGAAGACTGGGCTCCCCTAGGCGCGATCAAGGTGCGCATGGGCCTGCACACCGGCCCGGTCGAGCGTCGCGAGAGCCACTACTTCGGCGCTGCGCTCTATCGGTGCGCACGGCTCATGGCCACGGCGCACGGCGGCCAGGTGGTGCTCTCGGAGAGAACGGCATCGCTCATTCGTGACTCACTCGACGGAACGCTCATCGACCTGGGGCAACACCAGCTCAAGGACTTGCAGGAGCCCGAGCACGTATTCCAGCTCGCTCGCCAAGGGCTCGACACGGATTTCCCGCCTCTGCGGTCGGTCGGTAGGCCGAACAATCTCCCCGCGGACATGTCGACGTTCGTCGGTCGGCGGGACGAGCTGGAGACTCTCCACGAGCTCCTGACCACACCGGGGGTCCGCATCGTGACCGTGACGGGCCCGGGAGGCACGGGTAAGACTCGCCTGGCGCTGCAGGGAGCCGAGGGGCTGCTCGACTCGTTCTCCGACGGCGTCTTTTTCGTCGGACTCGCTCCTCTCACCGGTGCGGAGCTGGTCACCTCGGCGGTCGCCGGCGTGCTCGGCGTCCAAAATTCCGCCGACCGCACCCCGGTCGAGGCCCTGGTCACGCACCTGGCCGGCAGGGAGCTGCTGCTCGTGCTCGACAACTTCGAGCATGTCATCCCCGCAGCCGCGGACGTGTCGGCCGTCCTCGCGCACGCCCCAGGCGTGCGACTGCTCGCCACGAGCCGGGTTCCGCTTCGCGTTCGGGGCGAGCACGAGCTCCGCGTTCAGCCTCTACCGCTCCCACCGCCGGATGCAGAGCTCGACGACGTGGTCCGTTCACCGGCGGTACAGCTGTTCGGCGAGCGCGCGAGGGAGATCCGACACGACTTCGCGCTCGACGAGTCCAACGAGCAGGCGGTGAGCGAGATCTGCCGGCGGCTGGACGGACTGCCGCTGGCCATCGAGCTCGCGGCTGCGATGAGCCGGCTGCTCTCCCCGCAAGCGATGCTCGAGCGTCTGGAGAACCGACTGGACTTGCTGACGGCCGGCGCCTCCGATCTGCCGGCTCGTCAGCGAACGTTGCGCGACGCGATCAGCTGGAGCTATGACCTGCTCGACGAGCCCGAGCAGGTGCTCTTCCGGCGCCTCTCAGTCTTCCGGGGCGGCTGCGACCTGCCGGCCGCAGAGAGCATGTGTGGCGCTGACCTCTCGATGTTGTCGACGCTCGTTCAGCACAGCCTCGTCGAGACACGCTGGAACCAGCTCGGCGACACGCGCTACGAGCTGCTGGAGACAATCGCCGAGTTCGCACGCGAGCGACTCGAAGAGAGCGGGGAGGCCGGCGAGCTTGCCGAGCGGCACGCGGCGTACTTCGCGGCCCATGCCGAGACCGTCGAGCCGTCGCTCTACAGCGATGCGAGAGCTCCGTGGCTGCTCCGGCTGTCGGACGACCGCGACAACCTCCGGAGCGCTCTCGCGTGGTCGGTCGATCGCGATGACGCCGAGGTCGGTCTTCGCATCCTCGCCGCGTTGTGGTTGTGGTGGTGGACGTCCTTCAACGAGGGACTGGCCTGGGCGGTGCGCGTCCTCAGCCTGCCCAGTGCTGCCGAACCGACGTCGACCCGCGCGGGCGCGCTGTTCACGGCGGAGATCTGTGCGGCCGGTCAAGGCGACATGGACGTCATTCGAGGCTACGCGAAGCAGGCCGTTGCTCTCAGCCAGACACTTGGCGACGACAAGCGGCTCGCTCTTGCTCAGGGCCTCGGAGCAGGCGCCCTCGCCGGATGGAGCCAGGCCAGCGGCGGTCAGGACGAAGAAAGTGGGGCGCGTGCTCACGCGCTGAGCACTGACGCCATCGCCATCGCGGAGCGGACTGGAGATCGCTGGACTGTGGCGTGGGTGAAGATGATCTCGGCGCTCGTCGCGCTGCTGGCCGGGAATCCAGGCGCAGCCCGGCCGTGGGCCTCCGAAGCCGTTGAGGAGTTCGGCGAGCTCGGTGACTCGTGGTCGCGGGCGTCCGCGTCGATTTCCCTCGCGTTCGCGCTGCTGCAGCTCGGCGAGCTCGATGCGGCCCGTGCAGCCCTCGACGGTGCTGCGCCGGCGTTGGTGGAGGTCGGTGATCTCAAGATGGCGAGTGGCAGCCTGATCGCACTCGGTCTCGTCTCCCGGTTGGACGGAAGCGCCGAGGAAGGCGAGCGCCATTACGCGGACGCGCTCGACCTCTGCGTGCAAGCAGGCGATCCAGCCAACGCACCCGTCTGCCTGGAAGGCGTCGCCGCGACCGTGGCCGCTCGCGATCCACAACGCGCAGCGCGCCTGCTGGGAGCAGCCAAGGCCCTCTACGACACGGGCGTCCAGCCATCCGTCCCGGGGTTCGAGATCTTCTACCCGGCGACGCGTTCTGTGCTTGCCGATGTGCTCGGAGAGGTCGAAGTCGGTGAGCTCGAGGGACGCGGCGCAACGAGCGCGCGGACCGAGCCGCTGGCAGAGCTCATCGACGCGTGAGTCAGTCGGCGGCTGCGACGAACGACATCACGCGCCCCCACGCGTCGTCCGACGCGTCCTGGAAATCCTCCTGCTTGCGGTCGAAGAAGCTGTGCGGCGCGCCCGGGTACGTGATGAGCTCGTGCGGGACGCCTGCAGCGCGCAGCGCCTCCTCGAAGGCGGCGTTGTCCTCGGCCGTGATGTTCTGGTCGTCGCCGGCCTGCAGGGCGAGGATCGGGCCCTCCATCTCCGCGGCGCGCTGGATCGGGCCGGGTGAGCCGTCGGGCCCTTCGCCGGTACGTCCGTAGAAGCCGACCGCTCCGGCCAGACCGTGGCCGCCGGCGGCGGACAACCACGAGTGGCGACCGCCCATGCAGAAGCCGACGGTGAAGATCCTCTTCGCTCCCTGCTCGCGCAGCCAGGCGACCGACGCAGCAACGTCGGCCTGAATCTCCGAGGGCTTCACCGCCTGCACGTGCGGCATGTACTCGAACTCGTCGTCGCGCTTGGCGACGCCCGCTGTGCGGCCGAAGTAGTCGAAGGCGATCGCCGGGTAGCCGCGCTCCGCGAAGCGAAGTGCGAGCTCCTCGTAGAAGCGGTAGAGGCCGCGAACGTCGGGGAGGATGACGATGCCCGTGTCGCTCGGCTCGTCCGGCAACGCGGCGAAGGCGGCGAACCGATTTCCGTCGGCCGCGTCCAGCACGAGCTCCTCGTGCGAGACGGCTGCGCCGGAGATGATGGGGACCGGCGGAGAGGAGTCGTGCTCGAAGCACATCGCACCCGCGACGATACCGCTTGACAAGTGTGCGAGAACGTGAAAGATTTTCCCCGTCAAGTCCTCGGAGATCTTCGGATCGCCGGGGACTTGGCGTTTTCACGGGACCTTCTTGAGAGCCATGCAGGGCTGTCGTAGAGTCAGGCGGATGGCAGAGCGGGTGCGCATGACGTGGGACGAGCTCGGCGAGGGGTCCCGCGCGCTCGCCGGCCAGATCGCGGCGGACGGGTGGCGGCCGGACATCATCCTCGGCATCGCACGCGGCGGGCTCCTCGTCGGTGGGGCGATCGCCTACGCACTCGATGTGAAGAACACGTTCACGATGAACGTCGAGTTCTATACCGGCATCGACGAGCGGCTCGAGATGCCGATGATCCTGCCTCCGGTTCCCGACCTCGTCGATCTCGGCGAGGCACGCGTGCTCGTTGCGGACGATGTCGCCGACACGGGACAGACGCTCGTGCTCGTCAAGGAGTTCCTCTCAGGCAAGGTCGGCGAGGCGCGCGTCGCTGTGCTTTACGAGAAGCCGGGATCGGTCGTCAACTGTGAATACGTCTGGAGGCGAACCGATCGCTGGATCGACTTCCCGTGGAGCGTGGACGCGCCAGTCAGCTGGCCGACGCCCGCACCCGCCTAAGACGGTCTTCTAGCTCAGCGGACCCTGAGCGTGACGCCGAACATGTCGTCACGCGGCGACCAGATGCGGAGGCGCGTGTCTCGGCCTGCCTTCACCTTCACGCGGAAGGACCCGTTGGGCTGCGTCACCCTGGCGCCGCCGAGCCACTGCCAGGTCCCGAACCGCATCTCCTGCAGCCGGTACGGCTGCACTCCGTTGCGCGGTCGCACCTGGCCCCACAGCGTCGTCTGCTCGCCGTGGCGCGCAGTGCGCACGAGCGGCAGCATGAACGCGCGCAGCGACGGCTTGGGCGTGCCGCGGGCGGTGACGAAGCCGCTCTGCCAGCCCGACGACTGGCCGTTGGTATCGGCGATGTCGTCCTGGTAGAGGAAGTTGATCAGCATGTCGACGTAGGGCGCCTTCCACACCCGGAGCGCTGCCTCTGCCGTGTATATGGCCTGCAGCGCCGGTTCGATGCCGAGCCAGGTGTCAGGCGGGTTCGTCTGGTAGCCGTACTCCGTCAGCCAGATCCGCTTCGGGCCCAGCCACTTGCGCACGGCGGCGGTTAGCCGCTCGAGCGAGGCCATCGAGATCGTCTGGCAGTGCTTACACCCGCCGCTCCACGGCGTCTCCTGCTGCGGCTGAACCGGGTAGGGGTGGTGTGCGTAGGCATCCAGCTTCGCGTTCGCCTGACCCATGCCGGCGATCCAGGCGAGCGGAGAGAGGCCACCCTTATTCCCGCGCGGCGCCGTGACGCCACCGCCGACGCGCGCCCCGGGAAGAACCTGCTTGATCGCCGCGTACGCGGGGTTGAGCAGCCGGTCGACGTAGATCTTCGGCGTTGTGGGCTTCAGCCACCGTGCCTGGTTGGGCTCGTTCCAGATCGTCCAGTAGCGGACGAACGGGTAGCGGCTCGCTGCCGCATGCGCGAAGTCGGCGATCGCCGCGGGCGAATCCGGTGCCCAGCTGGCGTCGAAGCCGCCGTTGGCCCACGATGGAGTGCCGACGAGCGTGACGAGGATCTCGATGCCGCGCCGGTTCAGCGCGGTCAGAACACGGTCGGGGTTGCGCCAGCGATACGCACGGTCTCGGTTGTCCGTGGCATCGAACGGCTCCCGGACGGCGATCTGATCCCACCGCAGAGTAAACCGAACGATGTCGACCCCGATGCGGTCGAGCTCGCCAACGCGTTCCGTGAGCGAGCCGGGGCCGCTCAGCAGCCACGCGTCGTCGTGGATCCCGAACTTCGCCCCCGAGGCCGCGCCCGCGGTCGGGGTAACGAAACCGGCGACCGCCACCACGACGGCGGCCAGGGTTGCGCACCTGAGCAATGTCATCAGTCGTTCGGCGCGCGGAGGCGTGCGGCGCCTCTCCACTTCCTCTGCGTGTAGAAGCCCGCCGCGCCACCCAGGACGAGCAGGGCGGCAAGCGATCCGGCAAGCACGAACGGCGTGCCGGAGCTGCCGTCAGCCGACACGGCGGCGGCAGCGGACGCGGAAGCGCCGTTGGCGCTCGAGCCGGCCAGGCTTCGCGACACGACGCGTCCGGACAGCGCTCGGTTGATGTCGTCGCTCGCGCTCGAGTACAGCCGGACGTCTTCGGGCATGTTCTCGAGAGCCTGCCGGTAGCAGCTGATCGGGTAGAGGTTGCTGATCGCGCCGTCGCTCCAGTCGGTGACGAGCTTCTGCCAGCACGCTTCCTTCGAGGACGCTGTCGCTGTCGCAGGGGCCAGCGCGACGACTGCCAGCAGCGCGGACACTCCGCATGCTTCTCGCAGGTATGCGAAACCCTTGCGTATAGACGTCACCCGAACACCCCCTCGATGTGAGCGTCCTACCCCTTTATTGGACGCAAAAAACCGTCGTCGGTAAGCCAGAACGCTACGGGCGGCCCGTAAATGCCGCCTGAGAGGGACGTAAGTGCGGCGTAAGGCGTGGTGTCAGTGCGGTGAACGCTAGGCGGTTCGACCGTAGTACATGCGCTGCGCCATCTCACTCAGCATGTGCCCGGGCTCGACCGAGTACGTCAGCACGGAGTTCATCCGCGGCGTCGACCCGACGACCGGCGGCACCCGGTGGAGGGAGTAGCGGCCGCGGAAGAACGCAAGCGTCCCGGGATCGGACGCGAGCTTCTTGGCCGGCGTCTCGCCGGTCAGCACGGAGCGGACGGCGTCGTAGCGCTCGTCGTCGGGCGTGCGCACCATCGGCGCGTACTCGAATTCGCCGCCGGCCTGCGAGCGCTGGATCATCAGCGTCACGGAGAACTCGCTCTGGTCGAAGTGCCAGCCGAGCTCGTCTCCCTGCTCGTAGACCGTCATGTTCACGCCGTCGAGCGGGTCGGCGCTGCGGTGCAGCACGTCCTTGTCCAGGGCGGCGGCGACGAACGCGAGCACCTCGTCCGACGCGTAGATGCGTCGCGAACCGAAGTCCTCCGGCAAGAGATCCATCGCCACAGCCTTCTGCGCGGAGCGGACCTCTATGCGCCGTGGATGATCCGCGGGGAGCGATTCGTCGATCTCGTCGTCGAAGTAGCAGTTGTGCGTGGCGTCGTTCGGATAGCCCTCCGCAGCGAGCGCGCCCGCATCCGCTGCCATCAGCTCAACCGCGTCCGGCCGGACGAACCCGTCCAGGCGGCACGCACCGTCGCTGCGGAGAGCGGCTCGAAGCTCCGTGACGAGCACCTGCGCACCCGAGGCCGTGAGCTCGTGGATCGGGTAGCGATCAAGATCGACGAGATCGTCCAGCGGCACGTTCGCGACTCTAGCGCTCTACGATCACTTCATGGTCGATGCGCAGCTCGTCGACGCCTTCCGCCGCGACGGCGCGGTCTGCGTCCGCGGCGCCTTCACTGACGGCGATGTGGCACTCGTCGCACGCGGCATCGAACGGAATCTTGCCGAGCCCAGTGAGCTGGCGCTCGTCGCGAGCCGCCCGGACGACCCGGGGCGCTTCTTCGAGGACTTTCGCGGCTGGCGGCGCATCCCCGAATACGAGGAGTTCATCCGCGAGTCGCCGGCGGCGCAGATCGCCGGCGAGTTGATGGGCTCGCGCCACGTGCGCCTCTTCCACGACCACGTGCTCGTGAAGGAACCGGCGACGCGCCAGCCCACCCCCTGGCACCAGGACCAGCCGTACTACAACGTCGACGGCCGCCATGTCTGCTCGCTGTGGATGCCGGTCGACCCGGTCGACCGCGAGTCGACGGTCGAGTTCGTGGCCGGCTCACATCTCGGTCCGTGGCTCATGCCGAGGACCTTCATGGACTCGGAGGCGAAGTGGTTTCCGGAGGGTAGCCTCGACGACCTGCCCGACATCGAGGCGAATCGCGACGCCTTCGACATCCTCGCGTGGGAGCTCGAGCCGGGAGACTGCGTCTACTTCCACATGCTGACGCTGCACGCCGCGGGTGGAGCCACGATGCGGCGGCGAGCACTCTCGGTTCGCTTCCTCGGCGACGATGCCACGCACGCGCCGCGCCGGTGGAAGACCTCACCCGACTTTCCGGAGCTCGCGGCCCTGCCTCCGGGCGCGCCGATGGAGCACGAGCTTTTCCCGGTGCTCTGGGAAGCTCAAGCGAGCGTCGGCTAGAGCCGATTTCAGAAGCCATGCGTGCTCTGGCTGTCTCGCTCACGCTTGCGGCCGTTCTCGCGACCTCTGCGGCAGCGGCCGGTCTCGCCGACCAGGTTCGCCGCGCATTCCGGAGCTATCCCAAGGGCATCCGGGGCCGGCGGCTCTCCTCCAAGATGGTGACCGCGCCTCAGCTGTAAATCGCCTGTAAGAAGGCTACCAGCCGTCCCAGTGCACCATCGTCTCGAGCGGCTTGCGACGCGCGGGACGGAATTCCGTGCCGATCGTGTAGGCGACGGGGATAAGTGCGACCTGCATCACCTCCGCGTACGGGATCCCCAGCAACTCGGCGGCCTCCTCCTCGTGAGCGAGATGGAACGTCGTCCAGCAGGTGCCGAGGCCGCGCGTACGGGCGGCGAGCATGAAGCTCCACACGGCGGGCACGATCGTGCCGAAACGGGATGCCTGTTGGGGGACTCCCTTGCCGTCGGTGCGGCCCTCGATGCACGGGATGACGTGCACCGGCACGTCCCCGATGTGGTCCATGAGATGCCAGACGGAGTCGAGTAGCCGCTTCGTGCCGTTCGGAAGCTCCACCTCGGGCGCGGGGCGTTGCCCGCCCAGATAGCGCTCGCCGAAACGCCGCCAGAGCTCACCCAGAGCGGCACGCTTCTCGGGATCGGTGACGACGACGAAGTGCCAGTCCTCGCGGTAACTGGCCGCCGGCGCCTGCTGCGCCAGGCGCAGGCACTCCTCCAGTACCTCGCGCTCGACAGGGCGCTCCAGGTCCAGGCGGCGCCGCACCGCCCGCGTGGTCTTCAGCACCTCGTCGGGCGTCAGGTCGAGCAGCACCGGCCGATACTACGAGGTGGAGCGCAGCCGTACGAGGCAGACGTGCGGCTCGACGAACGGCTCGAGCTCGACGCCCACCTGCGGCGCGGAGTCTTCGAGCGCTCCGGCCAGCAGTCCTCTGTGCACGGAGCAGACGACCTCGGGATGCTGCTCGGCAAGATCGAGGAAGGGACAGCGGTGCAGGCGAATCTCGTCACCCGCAACCTCTGGGGCGAATCCCTGCTCGTCAAGCAGTCGCACGACGTCTGCGGTTGCCTCCTCGTGTGTCGCCCGCGCGAGCGGCGAGCGCCTCGGAGCGACGTAGCGGCCCCACTCCCGCCCGGCGGTCTCCGACGTCGCTGCCGCATCCGGCTGGTTAGCGAGGGCGGAGGTCAGCACCGAGGCGAGGAGCCGAAACTCGTCCTTGCCCGACGCGGCGGCTTCCGGGCTGAGTGCGTAGAGCGCGCGCGGCCGGCCCGGCGTGCGGCTCCGGGCGCGCCGAGCGGCAACGATGCCGGCTTCGGCGAGGATGCCGAGGTGCCAGCGAACGGTGTTGGGATGTAGACCGAGCCGCCGGCTCAACTCTTGGGCATCGACGCCACTCGCTTGCGCCCGTAGCTCTTCGACGATTCGCGACCGGCGCTCGTCCGCAAGCGCTCGGTGCCACGACGTCGGCTGCTCGAGTGCCGTTTCTCCCATAGCGATTGGAGTGTCGCGCCTGTGTGTGTCGCGGCAATCAGGGAAATCCCTGATGAACGTTGCGGTTGGACGCGGACGGCAGCGCCTCCGGTTTGTCCTATCGTCGTCGTGAAAACGAAACGGCGATGGAAAGGAACCCCCGTGGCCTACCAAGCATCAGGACCCATATATCCCAAGCCCGAGTCGGGAGTGCTCGTCAAGGTTGTCGCGGTGTTCCTCGGGATCGCCGTGGCGGTGCTGGCCATGCTTGGCATCTGGCTCGCGACGTCCGACGACTCGGTGGCGACCTTGGCACCGGCCCCTGCCGAGCATCAGCACTCCGCGGCGGCGACAGCGGCGGCGACGCCGAGCTACGCGGGGATGGCGCCCGCGAACGCCGACGCGATCGCAGCGGCGCACAAGCCGTACCCCGCTGAGATGCCCGCCCTTCAGCCCGGGCCCGTGGCAAACGTCGAGCTCGGCATCGTCCACCGCACCGTCTCGATCGCACCTGGTATCGAGTACGACGCCTGGGCGTTCACGAACGGTGTTCTCGGGCCGCCCATCCACGTTCGCGAAGGCCAGCGGGTGAACGTCACGATGACGAACAACGCGCCGATCCCGCACTCGATCGACTTCCACGCCGCGCGGATTGCACCCAACGTCGCCTTCCGCGACATCGCGCCCGGCGAGTCGTTCAAGTTCAGCTTCGTCGCCAATGACCCGGGCGTTTTCATGTACCACTGCGGGACGAAGCCTGTCCTCGCGCACATCGCAAACGGGATGTACGGCGCGATCGTCGTCGAGCCGAAGACGCCGCTGCCGCCAGCCGACCGCGAGTACGTGCTCGTCGCGAGCGAGTGGTATCTCGCGTCGCCGGGTCTCGGCGCGCCGGCCTCGCTCGATATGGTCAAGGCGCACCAGATGACGCCGGACTGGGTGACCTGGAACGGTTATGCCGGCCAGTACGTCAAGCACCCGCTCACAGCCGACCCGGGCGACACCGTCCGCTTCTGGGTCGTCACGGCCGGACCTTCGTTCGACACCGCGTTCCACGTGGTCGGCACGATCCTCAACCGCGCCTGGGTGAACCAGGACATGACGCAGTATCAGCAGGGTGTGCAGACCGTCTCGGTTCCTGCGGGCGGGGGAGGCGTCTTCGACGTGAAGATCGACGAGCCTGGCCTCTACCCCTTCGTGTCGCACTCGTTCGCCAGCGTCGACATGGGACTTGTCGGGTTGCTGAAGGTCGGTAACCCGCCGGGGACGATGAGCCACTAGGCGTCCCCGATCCGCCCCCGGCACCGGAAGCCGCGGCTCGAGCCGCGGCTTCCGCGTTCTTGCTCAGGCCGAGGCTTCGTCGTAGCGCCGGGCGACCTCGTCCCAGTTGACGACGTTCCACCACGCGGCGAGGTAGTCGGGCCGGCGGTTCTGGTACTTGAGGTAGTACGCGTGCTCCCAGACGTCGATGCCGAGCAGCGGCACGTCGTCGGTCAACAGGGGGCTGTCCTGGTTCGGCAGCGAGTAGACGGCGAGTCCCGTGCCGTCCCACACGAGCCATGTCCAGCCGGAGCCGAAGCGCTTCACGCCCGCGTCGTTCACCGCGTCCTTGAGCGCCTGGACGCTGCCGAAGACGTCACTGATCGCGTCTCCAAGCGATCCGGTCGGCTCGCCGCCCCCGTCGGGGCTCATTAACGTCCAGAAAAGCGAGTGGTTGGCGTGGCCGCCGGCATTGTTGCGGACAGTGGTGCGAATCTCCTCGGGCAGCGCGTCGAGGTTCGCGAGCACCTGTTCGACCGACTGGTTTGCCCACTGCGTGCCGTCGAGCGCCTTGTTCGCGTTGTCGACGTACGCCTGGTGATGCTTGCCGTGGTGGATCTCCATCGTCTGCGCGTCGATGTGCGGCTCGAGCGCTGCGTGGTCATAGGGGAGTGAGGGAAGCTCGAAGGCCATGCGGGTCTCCTTTGTCGCTGTCCTGTCGATTCTAGAATTCCAGACTTGCGCGAGATGCTCGTGCTGGGCGAAACGGACGTCGAGGAGCTGCTCGATCCCGCCGGCTGCCTCGACGCCGTGGAGCGCGCGCTCGTCGCGCTTGCGACCGGCAAGATCCATCTGCCGCTGCGGCTGATCGTGCGGCCGCCCGCCGAAGAGAGCCTGATCGGGCTGATGCCGGTCCATCGCGCCGGTGAGGAGCGGCTCTATGGACTGAAGACGGTCGTCGTTGTCCCCGGAAACTCGGCGCGCGGCCTCGACCCGCATCAGGGCACGGTGACGCTGTTCGACGGCGAGACGGGGCAGACGATCGCGGTCCTGAACGCGACTCCGATCACTGCTATCCGTACGGCCGCGGCGAGCGCGCTCGCGACCCGCGAGCTGGCGCGGGAGGACGCGCGGGCGCTCGCCATCGTCGGCGCCGGCTTTCAGGCCAAGGCGCACCTCGAAGCCCTCCTCGGAGTGCGCCCGTTTGACGACATCCGCATCGCCTCGCGAACACGGGCGAAAGCCGAGGAGCTGGCCGAGCACCATCCGTCAGCACGGGCGGTGTCCGCAGAGGACGCCGTTCGCGGCGCCGATGTGATCACGACCGTGACGAGCTCCGCCGAGCCTGTTCTCGATCGCGAGTGGGTTGCCGACGGAGCTCACATCAACGCGGTCGGCGCATGCTTCCCCAACGCGCGTGAGCTGGACTCGAACACGGTCGCAGACTCGACGTTCATCGCCGACCGCCGCGAGTCAGCGGAGAACGAGTCGGGCGACTATCGCCTGGCCCTGGCGGATGGCGCAATCGCCGAAGGCCACATCGCGGCAGAGCTAGGTGACGTGCTTACCGGCGCGCACCCGGGCCGCACTTCGGCGGACGAGATCACGGTCTTCGAGTCGCTGGGCGTCGCAGTTGAGGATCTCTTCGCAGCCGAGTACGTCGTCCGCCGTGCACGGGAGACGGGCCGCGGGATCACCGCCGACTTTTGATTCCGATCGACGAGATCCGCCGCGCGGCAGACGTGATCGCCGACGCGGCCCTACGCACCCCGCTCGTCCGTGCCCAACTGCCGGACGCGCCTTGCGAGATCTGGCTCAAGCTCGAATGCTTGCAGCCGGTCGGCGCTTTCAAGATTCGCGGAGCGTTGAATGCCATCAGGCAGGCCCCGGCGGCAGCGCTCGCGGCGGGCGTTGTCACGCCAAGTGCCGGCAACATGGGGCAGGCAGTCGCGTGGGCGGCACGCGACGCAGGCGTCGGCGCGACAATCATCGTCCCCGACCACGCTCCGCGCGTGAAGCTGGCGGCCATCGACCGGCTCGGTGCACGGATCGTCAAGGTGCCGTTCGTGCGCTGGTGGCAGGTGATGATGGAAGGCCGGTTCGAGGGCCACGACGAGTTCTTTGTCCATCCAGTGCGCGACGAGCTCGTCATGGCAGGCAACGGCACGATCGGGCTGGAAATCACCGATGAGCTCGCTGGACCCGACGCCGTCGTCATACCCGTCGGCGGCGGAGGCCTGCTCTGCGGGATCGCGAGCGCCGTGAAGGTGGCGAGTCCCCGGACGCGCATCGTCGCCGTCGAGCCCGAGACGGCAGCGCCCCTGGCGGCGTCGCTCGCCGCCGGCGCGCCGACCGAGATTGCATATCAGCCGTCCTTCGTCGACGGGGCAGGCGGCCGCAGCATCCTGCCCGGGATGTGGCCGTTGCTGCAGGAGGTCGTCGATCAGGCCGTGACGGTGTCGCTCGAGGAGACGGCACAGGCCGTGCGCCAGCTCCTAGAGCACGCGAGAGTGGTCGCAGAAGGGGCCGGCGCCCTGGCCACGGCCGCCGCACTGGCCGGCCGAGCAGGCTCGGGCCGTGTGGTGTGCATCGTGTCGGGCGGCAACATCGACACGCCGGTGCTCGCGTGCATCGCTGGCGGAGACGTCCCGTACGTAGATGCGTAGAGTGCTCCCGTGAAGGTCGAGGGCACAAAGACGTTCGACGCAGCGCCGGAACTCGTGTGGGAAGTGCTGATGGACCCGGAGCGGATGGCCAAGCTGCTACCCGGGGTCGAGAGCTTCGAGGTGCACGACGCCGACCACTGGACCGCTGCCGTCAAGGTGCCGCTCGGCATGGGCGCCCTGAAGCTGAAGTTCGCCTTCGAGCAACTAGAGAAGCGGCCGACCGACTACGCGAAGCTCAGCGCCAAGGGCCAGGGTGTCGGCGCGATCGTGAACATGCAGACCGAGTTCCACCTCGCACCCGATGGCGCCGGGACGATGATGCGCTGGGACGCCGATGTGCGCGTGGCAGGACCGGTCGGCTCGATGGGCCAACGGGTGTTCCAGCCGATCGTCAACCAGCAGGTGACGGGCGTGCTCGACGCGCTCGAGGCTCAGGTGGCGGAAGCGAAGAAGGCGAAGGCGGCGGGCTAGGCGCTAGGCGCCGAGCACCTGAACGAGCCCGAGGCCTGGCCCTTGCCGCCCAGCAGCAGCGTCCCCGTGTAGGTCGCCTGCCGCTGCTTGTTCTTGAATGTCATCTTGATGTTGCCGAGCATGTAGTGCTTCCTCCCCAGCCACCACTCGACGAAGACGTCCTTGCGATAGACACCGTCGCCCCGCGTAGTGCCGACGAACTCCCAGTACTTCGTCTTCGCATCCGTGCCGTTGAACGGTCGTCGCCCGAGGTAGAGGATCATCACTCCTTTTCGCTTGATGCAGTGGCCGCTCGCGAACTTCACCGGTGCCTTTCCTGCCAGCTTCGTAGTTGCGGTTGCAGGCCCGCAGTACTGGACCCAGAGCTTCCCGCCTGATTTCGCCAGGCCCTCCTCGCACTTCGCGGCAACCGACGATGCCGTGACGCCCGCGCTCGGCGCGCCTGCCGAGACAAGCGCAACGGCCGCGATACCCAGGCAGGCGACCAATGTCAGGCGACGGTGTGTGAGTCTCATCTCAGGCCCCAATGTCATCGAGCCCTGGGCGGAGCTCGAACGCACGGGAGGATACCTGACCCCATCGGCCGTTCATCGCTCGAACCGTCTCCGGTTGAGCGGCTAGCCTCGCCCGATGTCCGCGGTCGCCCTCGCGCTGGTCGCAGCCGTGCTCTTCGGTGCGATGGCGGCCACGCTCGGTGTCGCCTTCCAGCGGAGCTCGGACGCCGAGGCGGGAGCGCTCGTCACCGGTCTCGTCGCGCTGGCCGTGACCGCGGCGCTCTCGCTGAACGCGCTATCCGGCAGCGGCGACCTGGGGCCGTTCTTCCTCGCAGGGCTCATCGCCCCTGGCGGCTCGCACCTGCTCTACGTCATGGCCGTGAAGGAGGTCGGCGCGTCGCGGTCGGCCGTCATCGCCGGAGCCGGGCCGCTCGTCGCGGTCACGATCGCTCTCACGATCCTCGGCGAACCCGTCGAACCGGCGCTCGTCGTCGGTGCGGTGCTGATCGTCCTCGGCGTCATCGCGCTCGCGGGGGAGCGAGACCGGCCGGAGCATCTCCGGCTGATCGGCATAGTCCTCGCCCTCGGCTCGACGGTGTTCTTCGCCACCCGCGACAACGTCGTCAGGTGGCTCGCCGAGGACACGACGGTCGATCCGCAGCTCGCGGCAACGGCGACGATCGTCAGCGGATCGGCCGTGATGGCCGCTTACCTGCTCTTCCTCAGAGGTCGGACGATCTTCGGAGATGTGCGCCGGGCCTTCCGTCCCTTCGCCTTACCCGGCGTGTTCTGGGGCCTGTCTTATGCCGCCATCTTCGAGGCCTTCTACCGTGGACGCGTGAGCATCGTCAGCCCGCTCGTCGCCACGGAGGCACTCTTCGGAGTGCTGCTGGCCGCCGTGATCATCGGGCGGAGCGAGCTGATCGGACGGCACGTCATCGTCGCGGCCGGCCTCATCGTCTGTGGAGGCGTCCTGATCGGGGTGTTCCGATGATCGTCGCGCATCTCGATCTCGATGCCTTCTTCGCGGCGGTGGAGGAGCTCGAAGACCCGTCGCTGCGCCGCCAGCCGCTCGTCGTGGGGGGCAACCCTCAGGGCCGCGGCGTCGTGGCCACCGCGAACTACGAGGCTCGGCGTTTCGGCATCCACTCGGCGATGAGCTGCGCGGAAGCCAAGCGCCGCTGCCCGCATGCCGTCTTCGTCACGCCCAGGCACTCGCTCTACCGTGACTACTCCCGTGCCGTCTGGGATTCGGTGCGACACGTGGTGCCGACGGTCGAGCGAACGGGCATCGACGAGGGCTACCTCGACCTGAGCGACATCGCCGCGGACTTCCTGCACGCCCGGCGAGTGGCCGAGGCCGTGCAGGCGGCCGTGCGCGGCGCCACGAGCCTTACTTGCTCGCTGGGGGTCGCGCCGTGCAAGGTCGTGGCCAAGGTGGCAAGTGACCTGCGGAAGCCTGGCGGGCTGCTCGTCGTGCCGGCTGGGCGGGAAGCGGCCTTCCTGGCTCCGTTCGACGTCCGCAAGCTGCCCGGCGTCGGGCCCCGATCCGAGCAGCGACTCCGCGCCGCAGGGCTCGAGACCATCGGCCAACTGGCGGCGCTCGACGACGCGGAGCTGCGGCGGCTGCTACCGGGCAAGGTCGGCCGGCTGCTGCGCGACCGCGCGCGTGGCATCGATCCTCGCGGTCTCGAGCTTGCCGTCGAACGGATCTCGGTGAGCCACGAGGAGACGTTCGAGCGCGACGTTGCCGACAGTGAGGTGTTGCACGCGGAGCTGCGGCGGATGGCCGAGCGGCTGGCCGAGCACCTCTCCTCCCGAGGGGAGGCCGCGCGCACGATCACGACGAAGGTGCGCTACCCGGACTTCGCCATCCGCAGCCGCTCGACGACGCTGGCGGCTGGGGTCGACGACGCGGAGACGATCGGCGACGTCGCGTGCCGCCTGCTCGACAGGGCGCTGCGCGACCGAGCGGGCCCGTTGCGCCTCGTCGGCGTCGGGCTCTCCAACATCGAGCCCTTCCGCCAGCTCGCGCTCGCTTGACACGGGAGCGGTGCCAGGCACCGGTTACGTGTCAAGCACTCGAATGCGACAAAACTGTGCCAGTCGAGTCAGCGGGCCAGCGTGACCTTGCTCAGCCCGACCGGCTTGTCGGGATCGAGCCCTTTGGCGCGGGCGAGAGCGCCGGCGAAGAGCTGGCCGGGCAGCACGGACAAGAGCGGCGCGAGCACCGGCAACGGCGGCTCGGGCACGGCCAGCGTGTACGCGGGGCCGTCGATGTCGGCTGCTGCATTTCCACTGGCCACGATCGCCGCGCCCGCCGCTCGCACCCGCGCACTCGCCTCGAGCACGGCTGGTAGCACTTCATCGCGCGATGCGATCGTCCACACGGGAAAGAGCGGGTCGAGTGCGGCGATCGGGCCATGGACGAGGTCGGTCGCCGTGAACGGCTCGGCGGCGATCCGACACGTCTCCTTCAGCTTGAGCGCGACCTCGCGTGCTGTGGCGAACTCGAGGCCTCGACCCATGACGAACATGCGGCCGACGAAGGCGAACGCGTTCGCGGGGGCCGCGACGGCAGCGGCCAGCCCCGGAATGGCGCCGGCCATCTGGTCGGCGACCCGCTCGAGCCCCGATGCGACGCCGTTGCTCCCACCCGCGGTGTAGCCGGCAAGCAGCGCCAGCGCGGCCAGCTGGTTGACGTAGGTCTTGGTCGCCGCGACTGCGTGCTCCGGCCCGGCCTCCAGCGGCAGGACGAAGTCGGCGGCCTCGCCGAGCTCGGATGACGGCGCGTTCGTGAGCGCGATTGTCAGCGCGCCACGCTTCCGCGCCTGGACGACGTACTCGACGACATCGGGCGTCTGCCCCGACTGGGAGAGCGCGACGACCGCCGCTCGCTCGAAGTCGACGCGCGCGCCGTAGTAGATCGTGAGGGACATCGAGTCGCGCATCGCCGTCCAGCCGGGCAGCAACCCGAAGGCATAGACGCCGTAGGCGGCCGCATTGTCGGATGAGCCGTGGCCGACGAGGCGAACGGCAGGAGGCTGGAGCTTCGCCAGCTTCCGGCCCACCGACGCGTAGAGCCGCCGCTGCTCGACAAGCCGTGCGATGGCGGCCGGCTGCTCGCGAATCTCGGCGCTGAACAGCTCGCCCGCAACAGGCTCCGCCGGGCTCGGCTCAGGCAATGCCACTGAGCTCGCCTCCGACGAGTACGCGGTCGACCTCGAGGTTGTCGTCGAGGACGACGATGTCCGCGGGCGCACCGGCGACGAGGCCCTCCGCCGGCTGCCCGATGATCCGCGACGGCACAGCAGTGGCCGCGTCGAGCGCCTCCGCGAGCGGGACGCCGAGGCTGTGGAGGTTGCGAACCGCCTCGATCATCGTCAACGAGCTGCCGGCGAGCACGCCGTCCGGCCCTCTGGCGACTCCGTCTCTGATCTCCACCTCGAGCCCGCCGAGGCTGTACGAGCCGTCGCCGTTGCCCGCGCCGGCCATCGAGTCGGTGACGAGGGCTACGCGGCCACCGCCGACACTCCAGATCAGCTTGGCCGTATCGGGCGCGAGGTGAATACCGTCGAGGATCACCTGCACGATGACGTCATCACGGGACAGCGCGACGCCCACGATCCCTGGATCGCGGTGACTGAACGGCCGCATCGCGTTGAAGAGGTGGGTGACGGTGTGCACGCCGAGGTCGAAGGCCACGTTCGCCTCGAAGGCGTCCGCATCTGTGTGGCCGCAGGAGACCGTGACACCGCGCCGCTGCAGCAGGTCGATCAGCGCACCGGCGCCTGGGAGCTCGGGGGCGAGAGTGACGAGCCGCACAGGGCCGGCCGCGAGCAGGCGCTCGAGCAGCTCGGTGTCGGGATCGCGGCGCGAAGCCGCCGGGTGGGTGCCGAGCCGCTCCGGGGCCAGGAACGGTCCTTCGAGGTGCGCGCCCAGGACGTGCGGGCGCTCCGAGTCCTGCGGGACCTGTGCCAGCGCGGCGACGAGCTGCTCCTCAGGAGCCGTGATGAACGTGGGCAGGTACGCCGTAACGCCCGTCTCCAGCAGGGCCTCGCCGGCAACCCTGTAGCCGGCGGCGTCCGCGTCGAGGAAGTCGATGCCGCCGAAGCCGTTCACCTGGAGATCGACGAAGCCGGGTGAGGCGACGCCCTTGCCGTTTGCGGACGACAGGCCGACGCGCCCGATGTGACCGTCGATGATCTCGACATCCCCGGGCACGAGATCACGCCCGACCAGAGCAGCTTCGACGCCGAGTCTCATGAGCCGAGAGCCACCCGTATCCGTCCGTCGGCCGCGGCAAGCCGCGAGCGTGCGGTGTCGGCATCGACCTCCGCGAGCAACGACACGATCGCGACCTTGGCCTCGCCGCCCGCCGCCTCGAGCGCGGCCTCGACTTCGTCAGGCGGTGCGCCCGTGGCCACCTCGACGATACTGCGAACGCGTGCGCGAAGCTTGTCGTTCGTCGCTCGGACGTCGACCATTAGGTTGCCGAAAGTCTTGCCGGTCCGCACCATCCACACCGTCGAGATCGTGTTGAGGACGAGCTTCTGCGCCGTCCCCGACTTCAAGCGGGTCGACCCGGCGAGCACCTCGGGGCCGACGACGACGACAATCTCGTGGTCGACGAGAGCGCCGAGCGGCGAGTCGGGCGCCGACACGACCGCGCCCGTCAACGCGCCTGCCGCCACGGCCGCCTCGACGGCTCCGATCACGAACGGCGTGCGCCCGCTCGCGCTGATCCCCAGCACCGCGTCCGCCGCCGTCACCGATGCTTCGGACACACCCTGTGCCCCGGCTTTGGCGTCGTCCTCGGCGGCGTCTCGCTCAGCGGCCGTGGCGAGTCCTTCGCCGGCGACGATCGCAGCCACCCTTCCCGGTGGGAGCGCGAACGTCGTCTCGCACTCGGCCGCGTCGAGCGCCGCGATCGCGCCCGACGACCCGGCGCCGACGTAGAGCAGGCGGCCGCCGCGCTCGAGACGGTCGACCACCGCATCGATCGTGTCCGCGATCTGACCGGACACCGCCCGAACCGCCGGTGCCACGGCCTCGTCCTCGTCGTTCATCAGCTCGACGAGCTCTCGCGAAGTCAGGAGGTCAATCTCAGCGCTGCCGCCACGCGCCTCCGTGACGAGCTCGTCCTGATCGGTCTGCGCCATAGCCCAGTCTATGCACAAGGAGGCCCAGTGGTCAATACCACTTCTGTCCTGGATCGAGTATGCTGGCAGCCCGCAAGTGGCTGACATCCGCCTCGACCGCGTCACGAAAGTGTTCCCCGGCGACTTCGTCGCCGTGGACGACGTGAGCCTCGAGATCCCCGAAGGCCAGTTCATCGTGCTCGTCGGCCCATCGGGCTGCGGCAAGTCGACGCTCTTGCGGATGATCGCCGGCCTGGAGGAGGTGACCGGCGGCACAGTGTCGATCGGCGGGGTCGATGTGACGGAGAGCGCCCCTCGGCACCGCGACATCGCGATGGTGTTCCAGAGCTACGCGCTCTACCCACACATGACCGTGCGCCAGAACCTCGGCTACGGCCTCAAGGTGCGACGGGCGTCGAAGCAGGAGATCCGCACGCGGGTCGACGACGTCGCGAAGCTGCTAGGGCTCGACGACCTGCTGGACCGACGACCCGCGCAGTTGTCGGGTGGTCAACGCCAGCGGGTGGCGATGGGCCGTGCGATCGTGCGGGAGCCGCAGGCGTTCCTCATGGACGAGCCGCTGTCGAACCTCGACGCGAAGCTGCGTGTGGGGATGCGCGCCTCGCTGTCGCAGCTTCACGCAAGGCTCGGCGTGACGACTGTGTACGTCACGCACGACCAGGTGGAGGCGATGACGCTCGGACAGCGCGTCGCTGTCATGCGTCAAGGCAGGATCCTCCAGGTCGACGCGCCTCAGACGCTGTACGGAGAGCCGCGTGACCTGTTCGTGGCTGCCTTCATCGGCTCCCCGGCTATGAATCTCGTCGAGGCACACATCGACGGGGACGACGTCACATTCGGCCAGTTTCGCGTTCCTCTGGACACGGTCCGCCGGCCTCCCGCCGGCGCGACAGACGTTGTGCTCGGCATCCGCCCCGAGACACTGGAGGAGGCGACGTTCGCGCCGGATGCCTCAGTCACGATCGACGTGCACGTCGAGGTGCTCGAAGAGGTGGGGTCGGAAGGCCACGTGTACTTCTCCGTCGACGCGCCCCGCATCAGCGCGGAGAGCCTCGAGGCCGAGGACGACGCGACGATGCTGGCCGAAAGCCGGTCGCTGTTCAACGCACGCGTCGATCCGCGCGCGCCGACCCGCGTCGGCGACACGATCCGCCTCGCAGTCGACCCGTCGCGGTTCCACTTCTTCGATCGCGAGACCGGCTCGAGCCTCATGGATCGAGCACCGATCGACGTGTCCTCCCGGCGAGAGCCCGCTCTGAGCGCCGAGTGACGAAGCAAGCCGAGACACGCGAGCGCGTGCTCGACCTGATCGACCAGCTGTCGATCGGGGACGCGATCCCGTCCGAGCGCGTGCTGAGCGCCGACCTCAAGGTCTCTCGCCTGACGGTGCGGGCAGCCCTCGACGAGCTCGTGCGCGAGGGCTACCTCGTCCGGCGCCGTGGAGCGGGGACGTTCGTGAGCGAGCCGAAGATCGCGCAGGAGCTGACGATGACGTCCTTCACGGAGGACATGCGCCAGCGCGGAATGCAGCCGGCCAGCCGGACGCTGGAGCTGCGTACGGTCCCGGCCGGCGCCCGCCTCGGCCGCATCCTTCACGTTTCGCCGTCGGAGCCGATCGTCGTCGCGACGCGTCTACGGCTCGCCGATCGCGAGACGATGGCGATCGAGACGCTGCACGTCCGCCAGTCGCTCGTGCCCGATCTCAGCGCAAATGATCTCGAGGAACATTCGTTTTACGAGCTGCTTCAAGACCGGTACGGGATCGAGCTCGTCACGGGCCTACAGACCGTCGAGCCCACCGTAACTGGCGAGGACGAATCGGCGGCGCTCGGTGTACCCCTCCACTCCCCGGCGTTCGTCTTCGAACGCGTCACACGATCCCAGGGCGACGAGATCGTCGAGTACGTCCGCTCTGTATACCGCGGAGATCGCTACCGTCTCGTCACCGAGCTCAGGCGCGGCGCACACGGGCTGTCGTCGCCGATGGCGCTCGCCGCGCGCAACGACGACTGGAGCCACACGCGACCTTGACGCGCACAATTGTGAAGATCTTGACACCAGAGTGGTTATGTGCAAATCTCCCCGCCGTGGCAAGTGGTCTAAACCAATTTGGGGCCAGAACCGCTTCTGCGACCTCGCCACAGGATCGGAGCGCGGGGAGGCCGTGTCCCACGCCTATGGAGGTTCGTCCATGAAAGCACGCATCCTCGTAGCGGTCGCTGTAGCCGCGGCTGTCGGGGTTACGGCCTCGTCCGCCGGCGGCAGCACCGCCCGATCGCAGGCCAGCATCACCGTCTGGCTGCAGACGGACGCACAGAACGGTTGGCCAGACCTCGTCGCCTCGGTGAACCAGCAGTTCGGAAAGGACCATCCGGGTGTCGACGTCAACGTGCAGTACCAGACGTGGCCAACCCATCTGCAGAAGTTCGACGCGACGCTGGCAGGCGGAAACGCGCCGGACGTCATCGAGATGGGGAACACGGAAGTGACGAAGTACGCGGCCGCCGGCGCGCTCCAGGACATCACGTCCGAACGGTCGTCCTTCGCGAACTCGGCCAACTGGCTCAGGTCCCTGAGGGAGTCGGCCACCTACGGCGGCCGCCTGTACGGCGTTCCGTACTACGCCGGCTCGCGCATCGTCACGTATCGGACCGATCTCTTCAAGAAGGTGGGCTTTCCCAAGCCGCCGACGAGCCTGGCGGCGTTCACCACCATTGCGAAGAGGCTCGCCGCAAGCGACAAGCGCGCGGGCTTCTCACCGGTCTACATCGCCGGCCAGGACTGGTACGTGGCCCTGAGCTTCCTCTACGACTACGGCGGACAGATCGCCAAGGTCTACCGTGGCAAGTGGCAGGGAACCCTCGACTCACCAAAGTCGATCGCCGGGCTGACTGCCTTCAAGAAGTTCTTCCTCACGGCATCCCGCGCCAGCAAGTCGACGATCGAGACCAAGCCGTGGCCGTACGAGGTGTACGCCCCGGGCATGGCTGCCTCGATGATCGGCAACTCGTGGTTCACCTGCTGCGTCGGTGACAAGTACAAGGGCGTCACCGGCACGTTCGTCATGCCGAGCCACGACAAGGGTAAGCCGATGCCGGGCTTCCTCGGCGGCTCGGATCTCTCAGTGCCCATCGGCGCCAACAAGGCCCTGGCGGTGGACTGGATCAAAGCGTTCACGGACACGGCGTCGCAGCGGGCCCTCCAGGCGAAGGGCAACATTCCCAACGCCACGAACCTGCTGGGGAACAGCGTCAACGAACGTGCTGCCGTCCGCAGCTGGTTCGTACCAACCGCGAAGAACTGGGTCAACGTCGAGAACGGCAACATCCTCCGCAACATGCTGACCCAGATCCTCACGAACAAGCTGACGGTCAAGCAGGCAGCGTCGTCAGCGAGTGACAACATCACGTCAGTACTGAACGGTTAGCGCCAGAATCGGGGCGGCGTGCTCAGTAGCCAGCTCCCCGACAGTCCCTCCCTCGCCTCCGGGCCGGCCCTAGGGTCGGCCCGGAGGCGTCGGCGTCTCACGGGCCGTCGCGTGCTCAACCTGTCGGCGCCCTACCTCCTGGTGCTGCCCGTGCTCGTTGCCATCGGCGCGATTCTCGGGTACCCGATCTACAACCTCGTCCGGCTCTCGTTCGAGCGCTACGGACTCTTCGAGCTCATTCAGCGCAAGGGCGAGTGGATCGGTCTTGACAACTACGGTTCCGTCCTTCACGACGCCGTCTTCTGGGACACGCTCGTGCGGACGACCGTCTTTACCGTCGTCAACGTCGGTCTGACGATCGTTCTGGGCACGCTGATCGCGCTGCTGCTCGTGCAGGTCAGCTGGGTCGTCCGGATCCTCCTGACCGCGGGCCTCGTTCTCGTCTGGTCGATGCCGATCGTCGTCGCCGTCCAGGTCTGGTACTGGATGACGAACTTCCAGAACGGGATCCTCAACTACGTGCTGAACTCGCTTCCGTTCGGCGACTACAGCCAGCACGACTGGTACGCATCGACGTCCTCCCAGCTCGGCCTCGTGACCTCGCTCATCGTCTGGGGGGCCATCCCCTTCGTCACGATCAGCGTCTACGCGGGGCTCGCTCAGGTCCCCCGAGAGCTGGTCGAGGCTGCAGAGGTGGACGGCGCGGGGTCGTGGCGCGTCTTCCGCGACGTCACGTTCCCGATCCTGAAGCCGATCCTCCTCATCCTGACGAGCCTCTCGATCATCTGGGACTTCGCCGTCTTCACGCAGCCGTACCTGCTGCTCGGCCAAGCGCAGCTGAACGCGTCCAACTACCTGATGGCCATCTACCTCTTCGAGGAGGGCTACTTCCAGAGTGACTTCGGGCGCGGCGCCGCCATCTCCCTATTGATGCTGGTGATAGTCGCGGTGCTGAGCGTCTTCTACGTCCGGAGGATGGTGCGGGAAGGAGACGCCGCGTGAGCAACGCCCTTACCGGGACCTCGCGCGGGCGCCGACGGCACAGGCTGCGCAAGACGGCGTGGAACCTCGTCGGGCTGGCCGTCCTCGTCGTCCTGGTGTTTCCCGTCTATTGGATGATCTCGACGGCCTTCAAGCCGGACGACGAGATCATCAGCCTCTCACCGACGTGGTTCTCCCTGAGCCCCACCTTCGATCACTTCCGTGACGCGGTGAACCGGCCGTACTTCTGGTCGAGCGTCAAGAACAGCCTCATCATCGTCTCCGTGACGGTGGTGGCCGCGATGGTGCTGGCCTTCCTGGCGGCCGTCGCGCTGGCGAAGTTCCGGTTCACCGGCCGCAAGCTCTTCATCGTCCTCATGATCGGGATCCTCATGCTGCCGCAGGCTGGGCTGATCATCCCGCTGTACGTCGTGCTCGCCCGCTATCACCTGACGAACGCCCTCGCCGGAGTGACCATTACCTACATGACGTTCGCGCTGCCCTTCGCGGTGTGGATGCTGCGCGGCTTCATTCTCGGCATTCCGCGCGAGCTCGAGGAGGCGGCGATGGTGGACGGCTCCAGCCGACTCGGAGCCTTCACCCGGATCCTCCTGCCGCTCGTGGCGCCTGGCCTCGTCGCCACGTCGGTGTTCGTCTTCATCACCGCGTGGAACGAGTACATCTTTGCCAACGTCCTGCTCACCGACCAGTCGAATCACACCCTGACCGTGTGGCTCTCGTACTTCACCGGCGGAAGCCGCAACACCGACTGGGGCGGCCTGATGGCCGCATCGACGCTGACGGCGATTCCCGTGATCATCTTCTTCCTGCTCGTGCAGCGGCGGATCGCGTTCGGGCTGACGGCAGGCGCGGTCAAGGGATGACGTAGTGACGGCGAGCGAGCTCGAGCGCCTCGCCCTCGGCTGCCTGCTGCCCGGCTTCCCGGGCGAGGAGCCGCCGGACTGGATACGGCGCCTACTCGAGGCGGGGCTCGGCGGAGTTGTCGTCTACGCCTGGAACGTGCGCGACCCGGGACAGCTGCGCGGGCTCACAGACGCGCTCCGCGCCGAGCGGCCGGAGCTCGTCGTCGCCATCGACGAGGAGGGCGGCGACGTGACGCGCCTCGAGGCGAGAGACGGAAGCTCGTATCCCGGCAACTGGGCACTCGGCGTCGTCGACGACGTCGAGCTGACGCGAGCCGTGGCCGGGGCGATGGCGAGCGACCTGGCCAGTGCGGGGATCAACCTCGATTTCGCACCGGTTGCGGACGTGAACACGACCGCGGACAACCCGATCATCGGCGTTCGCTCCTTCGGCTCGGACGCAGACCTCGTCTCGCGCCACGTGGCCGCTTTCGTCGCAGGGCTCGAGACTGGCGTCGCCGCCTGCGCCAAGCACTTCCCGGGGCACGGCGACACGCTGGAGGACTCGCACCTGGAGCTGCCGACGGTCGACACGCTAACGCCGGAGGCGTTGCTTCCGTTTCGCGCGGCGATCGGCGCCGGCGTCTCGGCGATCATGACCGCCCACATCCGCGTCCGCGAGGTGGGCGACGAGCCGGCCACCCTGAATCGTGCGGTGCTCACTGACTTGCTGCGGGACGAGTTGGGCTTCGCAGGCGTGGCGATCACCGACGCACTGGAGATGAAGGCGATCAGTGCGACGGTCGGCGTGGAGCAGGGAGCAGTCCAGGCACTCGCCGCCGGCGCCGACGCCCTGTGCCTGGGGCACGACCTCGGCGCCGACTCGGTCGAGCGGATCGTGCACGCCGTTGTCGAGGCCGTCCGCGAGGGGCAGCTCACTGAAGGCCGCCTCGCCGAAGCGGCTGGCCGCCTCGCCGATATGGTCTCAAAGCCGGCTCCGGTCGGCGGGTTCGATCACAGCGTCGGTGCAGAGGCCGCCCAACGGGCCATCCGAGCAGAGGGTGACGTGCGTCTGACGCGCCCTGCAGTCGTCGTCGAGCTGCGACCCGAGCCGACGATTGCCGTCGACGCGCGCAACGGCGGGCTAGGGGACCTGCTCGCGACCCGTCAGCCCGACACGCGCGTGACTCAGGACTCGGGCGCCGCCACGAGCAGCAGCCAGCTCGTGGTCGTGCTGCAAGACGCGCACCGGCACGAGTGGCAGCGAGAAGCAGCCACGAAACTGATCGAAGCAGCTTCGGATGCGATCGTCGTGGAAGTCGGACTGCCCGCCTGGCGTCCCGAAGGAGCCGCCGGCTACGTGGCCACGCACGGGGCAGCGAGGGTGAACATCGAGGCCGCCGCTGATCGGCTGCTGGGCGCTTAGTCGCCTTAGACTGGCCGCGTGGACACGCGCCAGGCGCTGCTCGTCATAGCGGACATCGGCGGCTACACCCGCTTCATGCGCTTGCACCGCATGAGCCTCGCGCACGCGCAGGAGAACACGCTCCGGCTGCTCGACGCTGTGATAGGCGCCGAGCCGCGGCTCCACCTCGTCTCCATCGAGGGTGACGCGGCGTTCCTCTACCTCCCCGCTCCGGACGCCGACGACGTGACGCGCTCCCTCGGCGGTCTCGCCAGAGCGATGCATCATGCGTTTCACGCCGAGCAGCAGGAGCTGCAGGCGTTGACGGTGTGCCACTGCGACGCCTGCGCACAGACGGGTGACCTGTCGGTGAAGATCGTCGCCCACGTCGGCGAAGTGGCGGAGCAAAACGTCCGCGGTCGCGTGAGCCTGGCAGGCGTCGACGTGATTCTCGTGCACCGGATGCTCAAGAACTCGGTCCCAGTGCCCGAGTACGTGCTCATGACTGATGCGGCGTACAACGCGTGCGAGCCGTTCGTGCGCGAGCAAGGCACGGAGATCGAGGAGGAGCTCGAGGGGCTCGGCACCGAGCGCCTGTGGTTCGTCGACATCGGTCGCATCGCCGCCGAGCCCGAGCCCGTCCCGCAGCCGACGAAGACACAGCGAGCGGCGCACGCGACGGCACTGACCGTGCGCAGCCTCCCGTACTACGTGGGCCTCAAGCGCTCCCGCGTCACCGTCTCCGACTAGCTCTCAGCATCCTTGCCCGCCTCGAGCTGCCTCGCCGCGTTGCAATTGCGTTCCGGTGCCAGGCACGAATTACGTGTCTGTGCCAAGAGTGTGTCTATTTGAGTAAGGCGCAGATCGGGCGCGCTAGCGCGTCCCGACGCGGAGGCCGAGACGCTGCGGCAGCGAGGCGACGAGCCGCGCCTGCGCAGACGGCGTACGGCCGGCCTCCTCCGCCTCCTCGACGGCGATCATCGCCTTCCGCACGACGCTGCCGCCGAGGAAGTTGACCGGCTCCGGGGGCAACTTCCTGATGCGGCGATCGACGAGCGGCAGGCGCGACCACTCGTCGTCCAGGCCCAGCGCGAGCGACGCGAGCACCTGGCCGCCGAGCCAGCTAGGCCCGACCCCGTTGCCCGTGTAGCCGGCGCCGTAGTGCATCCGCGTGCCGGGCACCGTGCCAAAGACCGGCAGGTGGTCGGCGGAAACGTCGATCGGGCCTCCCCACGCGTGCTCAACCTTTGCTGCCGCCAGGCCCGGCAGCAGCTTGCGCAGGCCCGCTTCGGCGCGCGCGGCCGTGGCGAGGTCCGCCGAGAAGCGCTTGTCGATCCTGCCGCGGAAGCCGATCGGGCCAGACCCGGAGCCCATCAGCACCCGGCCGTCGGCCGTCGTGCGGAAGTAGTGGAGGAACATCCGGCAGTCGGTGATCGCCTCACCGCCGGTCCAGCGAATCTCGGCGAGCAGCTCAGGCACCGGCTCGGTGAGGACGACGTAGCTGCCGAACGGCGTCAGCAGTCGCGACAGCGGCTTCCACTCCGCCCCCCACGCATTCGTGGCGACGACGATCTCCGGCGCACGAACCAGCCCGCGCGTCGTCTCGAGCAGCCCGTTCTCGATGCGCGTGACCTTCGTCCGCTCGTGGAGCCGCACGCCTGCGGCGAGTGCCTGCCCCCGCAGCGCGCGCACGAGCCGAGCGGGGTGCACGGTGGCACCGTCGCGAAAGAAGACGCCGCGCCGGAACGCCGGTGAAGAGCAGTGGCGCGCCAGCTCCTCACCAGACAGCGGGACCGCCTCCTCCTCGACGCCAAGCTCACGAGCGGCAGCCAGCGATCGGTCGAGGATCCGGTCTTGCGCGGGCGACGTCGAGACCCGCAGCAGCCCACTCTCGCGCAGCCACACGTCGGCGTCCAAGGCTCGCACAGCCGGGATGGCCCCGTCAGCCGCGCGAGCGACCGCGACTGCCCCCTCTGCTCCGAGCACGTCGCGGAAGCGCGCGAGGCTCGACCAGTAGCCGTGCAAGAACCCGCCGTTGCGCCCGCTGGGGCCGAGCCCGCACCGTGCCGCCTCGAGCACGATCACGTCGAGCGCGGCTTCGCGCCGCTTCAGCTCGAGCGCGGTCCAGAGGCCGGTGAAGCCGGCGCCGACGACTGCCACGTCAGCCCGCGTGTCGCCGTCGAGCGGTGGCTGCTCGAGATCCGGCGGTGCCTCCTGCAACCACCAGGGCGCGGCGAGACCGGGCTCTACCGTCAGCGCTTGTTCAGCTCGTCCCACGCCTCGGCCAGCGTCCCGCCGAGCACCTCCACGATGCGGTCGAACTCGGGCTGACGCGCGACGAGCGGCGGCGAGATCTGGATCACGGGATCCCCACGGTCGTCGGCGCGACAGATCAGCCCACGCTCGAACATGCGCCTCGACAGGAAGTCGCGCAGCAGCCACTCGCACTCGTCATCGGTGAACGTCTCCCGCGTGTCCTTGTCTTTGACGAGCTCGATCGCGTAGAAAAAGCCCGTGCCGCGCACGTCGCCGACGATGGGCAGCTCGAGCAGCTGCTCGAGCGTCGAGCGGAACGCGTGCTCGTGCTCGACCACGCCTTCCACGATCCGCTCCCGCTTCATGATCTCGATGTTCTTGAGAGCGATCGCGCACATGACGGGATGGCCGCCAAACGTGATGCCGTGCGAGAACATCGACTTCTCCTCGAGGAAGGGCTCGGCCACCCGATCCGTCGCGACGACGGCGCCGATAGCCGCATACGAAGAGGAGAGCCCCTTCGCGCACGTGACGATGTCCGGCCGAATGTCGTAGCGCTCGGAGCCGAACCAGTGGCCGATGCGGCCGAAGCCGGTGATCACTTCGTCGGCGGACAGCAGGATGTCGTACTTCGTGCAGAGCTCCCGCACTCCCCGCCAATACCCGGCCGGAGGCGTGAAGCAGCCGCCGGCGTTCTGCACGGGCTCCATGTGCACCAGGCACACCGTCTCCGGCCCCATCGCCACGATCGTGTCATCGAGCTCCTGGAGTAGCATGGCGGTGAACTCGGCCTCGGTCTCGTCGGCGGGACGGTGGTAGCGGTTCGTGTTACGGACGTGCCGCACCTCGGGAACGAGCGGCTCGAACGGCGCACGGATGGCCGGAATGCCGTTGATGGAGAGCGCGCCGAAGGTCGTCCCGTGATACGCGATGTGACGGGCAATCGCCTTGTAACGATGAGGCCTGGAGCGAGCGGCGGCAACGATCGCGTCGTGCATCGCCTCGGGCTCGCCAACAGTTGCCCGAAGAGCCTGTGTACCGTGGGCGACGTAGTACTGGCGGGCAAGCTTCCACGCCGACTCCACGGCTTCTGACCCGCCCGAGCAGAAGAACACGCGGTTGAGGTCGCCGGGCGCTAGCGCTGCCACTTCGCTTGCCAGCTCGATGGCGCGCGGGTGAGAGTACGACCAGTTCGTGTAAAACGGGAGCTCCCGCATCTGCGCGAGCGCGGCCTGACCGATCTCCTCTCCGAACGAGTAGCCGACGTTGACGGAGAACAGGCCGGCCAGGGCATCGAGATAGCGCTTGCCGTGGATGTCCTCGAGGTGGCAGCCGTCGCCTCGGACGATGATCGGCACTTCGCTCGTCCCACTTCCCGCGAGACGCGTGAAGTGGAGCCACAGGTGATCGCGTGCGGCCTGCTGGAGCTGCTCGGGGGACAGCCTATGCGTCGCCGTCGTCACGCCTTCGCCCCGACCGGAACGAGGTCGTCGTCGACCTCGAGTGGCACGTCGACCTGCTGGCGCCGCACGGGTGCGCCGAGCGCGTAGCCGACGACAGCGACGAGCGTGATCACACCGAGCGTGCCGAGCGTGAACGCCTCGAAGCGAGCCCGCGAAAGACCCCACGTGTCCTCGAAGTCGTACGGGATGTCCGCCCACTTCTCGATCGTCCCTGGGAACACGGCCACCCAACTGCCAAGCGCGACCCACGCGGTGCAGAGGCCTGCCGCGATCCACATGCCGGCCTCACCGAACGGTACGCGGTACGGCCGGTGGACGTCGCCGTACTTTCGGCGCAGGATGATCGCGGCCGGAAATACCCAGAGGTACGAGATGAGCGTCGTCGAGATGGCGATGTAGAGGACTGCGGTGAACGCGGCCGCCGTCGACTCGTTTTCGAGCAGCTTGATCGCGAAGATGCAGAAGATCGAGGCGACGACCCCCGACAGGAGGTTCACGCGCACGGGCGTGCCGAGCTGCTTGTTGAAAACGCCGAAGAAGCCCGGTGCGGCGCCGTCGTAGGCCGCGACGGCCTGGACGCGGTCGGACCCGATCATCCACACCGCGCCCGAGGTCATCAGCGTGAAGATGAATCCGAGCGCCGTGATCATGAACAACCAGCTACCTGCATCACCGTAGACGGTGAAGACGGCTGCCATCGCGTCGATGAAGCCTCCGAGGCCTGTGACGGCGTCCGCCGGCAGGACGAGCAGGATGCAGAAGACCGGGATCGCGTACAGAAGCACCCCGATGAACGCGCTGCGCGCGACGGCGATCGGCACGTCGCGCTGCGGGTTGACCATCTCCTCCGCCGCGCCGTTCTGGAGCTCGAAGCCGACGTAGTTGAAGAGAAGGAGCGGCACGAGCGCGAGGAAGATGGCGCTCGTCGGCTCGAGATCGGAGGCGGCAATGCCGTGGACGCCGTGTTCCGCTGCGTAGATGATCACGGTGAGGGAGAAGAAGCCGAGCACCGCGATGCGCATGAACGCGCCGGCGGTCGGGATCCACTTGCCGTAGCGCAGCGACGCGATGGCGACGATGATCGAGAACCAGATGAAGGCGAGCTTGAAGACGTAGTCGCCCGGCGTACCCGTGCCGATGTTCGGGAGGTGCTCCGATGTCACCCACGCCGCGGTGGCGATGAATGCGAGCGATCCGCCGACCCAGAGCGGGTTCGTGATCCAGTAGTAGACCGCAGCGATCGCAGCGGAGAAGCGGCCGAACGCGAGCTTCGACCATTCGTAGGGGCCGCCCTCTTGCGTGAATGCGCTACCCACCTCGGACATCAGCAGCGCGTACGGCAGCACGAAGGCAACTGCCAGCACGATCAGCCACGTGAAGCCCTGGCCGCCGTTCGAGGCCACGATGCCGAGCGTGTCCAGGCCGACGAACGCGCAGATCGTGAAGAACAGCATGTCGAAACGCCGGAGCGCCTTCTTGAGCTTCTTCTTCTCCTCGAGCGCGAGCGCGGTCGTGTGCTCGACGGCGTGTGGGTGTACCGATGCTGCAGTTGCCATAGTTCCCTCCGGGCTCGAGGCTAGGGAGCGTCTCCCTTCGCCGGACTTGCCCCCCAGTCGTAGACCTGCTTGCAGAGCTCGAGCTAGAGAAAGGCCGCATCTCCTCGCAATGCGAGGAGCTACCTATCATCTTCTGCGAATTAGGTCAACCGGCGTCGGGAACCGGCACGACGAGCACGGGGATCGACGAGCGGTGCACGAGCTTGTGGGGCACCGAGCCGAGAATGACGCCGGTGAGCGGCCGCTCGCTCGCCGTGCCCACGACGATGAGGCGCGCGTCGCGCTCCGTGGCCACCCCCAGCAGCGCCTCGGCGGGGCGCTTCGGTACAAGCGCGGCCTCGGCCTCGACGCCTGCCTCGCCCGCCTTGGCGACAGCGTCTTCCACGATCGGCGCCCCCAGCTGTTCGAGCGCCTGCTGCGACTCCTTCCACTCGTCGCCGACGCCGCGGAAGGGCGGCTCGACGGCGTAGACGACGACAAGAGAGTCCCCCAGGCCGGCCGCCAGCTCGACCGCCCCGGCGACGGCCACGTCGGAGCACTTCGAGCCGTCGACGCCCACGACGATCGTCCGGCTCACGCCGGCGCCTTCCCGGTCGCAACCTGCGGGTCGACCGCCTCGAACGCCTTTCGTCCGAAGAACCGCTCGTGCCCGCCGAGACGCCAGATGACGAGGAGCACCAGCCCCAGCAGCAGAAAGCCCACCCCGATCACGAACGGGACACCCATGCCGAGAATCGTCTCGCCCGTGTACGAGTTCTCGACGTCGTAGAAGTCGAGCGCCGACTTCACGAACAGGTAGCCGAGGATCGCCGCGCCGACGAGCGGACCGACGCCGATGAACAGGAAGTTCTTCACGGACTTCAAGAGCTCACGCCGGTAGAAGATCGACGCACGCGAGCCCGGTGAGCGCGTAGTAGAACGCGATCATCAGCGAGAGCGCCGAGAGGGTGTCGTAGAGCGCGTTCTGCGAGAAGATGTTGAGCGGCACGTACCACGCGATCGCGAGGCCGGCGATCACCGCCGTCGAGAACCACGGCGTGTGGAAGCGCGGGTGGACGGCCGCGAACGCGTGTGGCAGCGCGCTCTGGCGTCCCATGGAGAATGACGTGCGCGAGGACGGGATGATCGTCGTCTGTGTCGACGCGATCGCCGAGGTGACGATCGCGAGGATCACGATCTTGTCCCACGGCGACCCGAGCACGTCGGCGCCGAGGGTCGCGAAGATGGCGTCGTCGTCGTCGTACTCGGCGAGGGCGTCGAGCCCGGCATACGCGACGACTGCCACCGAGACGCCGACGTACGTCACGAGCAGGATCACGGTCGAGACGACCGCAGCCAGCCCCGGGGCTCGCGCGGAGTCACGGGTCTCCTCGGTGAGGTTGACGGCGCTCTCCCAGCCCCAGTAGATGAAGACGCCGATCAGGAGCGCGGAGACGAGCGTCGACGAGTCGTTGATCGCGAACGGCGAGAGCCAGTCGAGCTCCGGCTTCGTCGAGCCCTCCGGCGCGGTGCCGTCGTAGACCTTGTACAGCGCGACGCCGGCGAACAGGAGCAGTGCGCCGATCTGGAGGACGATCATCACGTCCTGCACCTCGGCCGCCAGCTCGGTGCCGACGATGCAGATCGCGGTCATGACGACGATGTATCGCGACGGCGAGCGATCATCACCGCCGTCTTCGAGGCCGGCCGCGGTCATCCCAGCCGAAGAGCTCGTACGTGTAACGCGCACCGACGTCGGCGAGCGAGCCGACGACGAGGATGCCGGTCGTGATCACCGCCCAGCCGCCGAGCCAGCCGAGCCACGGCCCGAGGCGCGCGTCACCCACGAGAACGTCGTGCCCGCGTCCTGGTCGGCGCGGTTCATGTAGAAGAACGCGGCCGCGATCAGGAACATCGGCACGAACGACGCGAGCAGCGCGCCGGGCGCCTGGAAGCCGACGACGACGGTGACGGTGCCGATGACGGCCGCGAGCGAGTAGGCGGGCGCCGTCGAGACGAGCCCGACCGCGAGCGCCTCGCGGAAGCCGATCGCGTCGTGCTCGAGCTCCCCTTCCTCGATGTGCGGATGCGGAAGGTGGAGGTGGTGCTCGTGATGCGGAGTCGTCAGTCACAGGGCCGGCGGCAGGCTATGCCAGCTTCACCGCGACGTGCTTGATGCGGGTGTACTCCTCCATCGAGTAGATGGACATGTCCTTGCCGTAG
Source organism: uncultured Actinomycetes bacterium (assembly GCA_963786725.1). Lineage (GTDB taxonomy): Bacteria > Actinomycetota > Thermoleophilia > Gaiellales > Gaiellaceae > PALSA-612. The sequence goes on from CAWBAD010000002.1 coordinate 55,657, forward strand.
CCGGACTCCTTGAAGCCGCCGTGCGGCATCTCCGAGGTGAGCGGGAACAGGTGCTCGTTGACCCAGACGGTGCCGAAGTCGAGCTTCGCGGCCACCTTCATCGCGCGGCCGACGTTCTCGCGAGAAGACCGAGGCGGCGAGCCCGTAGCGGACGTCGTTCGCCATCGCGATCGCTTCCTCGTCCGACGAGGAGCGCTGCATCGTCACGACCGGGCCGAACACCTCGCTTCTGGACGATCTCCGAGTCCTGGTCGACGTCGGTGACGATCGGTCGGCTGCACGAAGAAGCCGCGGTCGCCGACGGTACCGCCGCCGGTGACGACGGTCGCCTTCGCGTCGACCGCGCGCTCGAGGAAGCCGAGCACGCGGTCGCTGCTGCTCGGCCGAGATGACCGGGCCCATGTCCACGTCGTCGCCCTCGGCCGGGTCGGCCACCTTCATCGCCTCGACGGCCTTCACCGACTCGGCGAGCACGTCGTCGTACACGCCCTCGTGGACGATGATCCGCGACGAGGCGGTGCAGTCCTGGCCGGTGTTCCAGTAGCCGCCGATCTTGATCGCCTCGGCGACGGTCGCCGGATCGGCGTCGTCGAGCACGACCATCGGCGCCTTGCCGCCCAGCTCGAGGTGCACGCGCTTCAGGTTGTCGGCGGCGTTGCGGGCGATCGATCTTGCCCGTCTCGACGTCGCCGGTCAGCGACACGAGCCGGATCTCGGGATGCCGGACGAGCCCGTCGCCCACGGGCACACCGTCGCCGGTGACCACCTGGACGACGCCGGGCGGCACGACGTCCTGCGCGAGCTCGAAGAAGCGGAGCGTCGTCAGCGGCGTCTGCTCGGCGGGCTTGAGGATCTGGACGTTGCCGGCGGCGAGCGCCGGGCCGAGCTTCCAGACCACCATCATCAGCGGGTAGTTCCACGGGCGTGATGCCGGCGACGATGCCGAGCGGCTCGCGGCGGATGATCGACGTGTAGCCCTCGACGTACTCGGCCGCCGACTTGCCCTCGAGGTTGCGGGCCGCGCCGGCGAAGAAGCGGAGGTTGTCGACCGAGAACGGGATCTCGTCGCGCGCGATGGCCATCGGCTTGCCGACGTTCAGAGACTCGAGCTGCCACAGCTCGTCGCCGTTCTCCTCGATGACGTCGGCGAGCTTCAGCAGGAGCTCCATCCGGTCCTTCGGCGTCTTGTTCCGCCACTCGTCCCAGGCGTCGCCTCGCAGCGTCGACCGCCCGCTCGACGTCTGCCGCCGAGCAGCGCGGCACCTGCGGCGATGACCTCGCCGGTCGACGGGTTCAGCACCTCCATCGTCTCGCCGTCGACCGCGTCGACCCACTCGCCGCCGACGAGGTTCTTGTGCTTGCGCCACCGTCACAGCCATCTCAGACCTCCCGTCATCCGACGCGCGAAACCCTAACGCCTCAGCCGACGACGTTCGCCCAGGCCGCTGCCACGCGCTTGTAGGGCACGCAGTCCGTGCGGCCGCCGAAGCCGCAGCGCGCGGCCGGCGTCTTCCAGAACGCGAGCCGCTGGAGCAGGGCGGCCGGGCGCCGACGCCGTAGTACGCCGCGCACGATCCCTTCTCGCGTCGCCTCCATCAGCGGGCACGCGCCCGGGATTGACCGGCGATTCGCGCAGCAGCAGCGCCTGCGCGGCCTGTACGTGCGGCCGACAAGCACGTAGCGCAGCCAGCAGGTAGGCGCAGTTCGGATGCTGCGCCTGCGCTCCGAGCAGCCAGCTGTCGGCCCAGGCGGTCGCTCCCTCGCGCGGAACGCGCTGGCCGGACGGGCACTTGCTCGCGCGGTCGAGCACCTGCGCCTGGTAGGGCCAGCTCGAGCCGACGACGGCCGCCGCCGGTGCGGAAGTCGAGGATCTGCTCGCGTCGCGTACTGCCAGTAGCGCGTGACGAGCGGACTCTGGCGGCGCAGCAGCGCCACGGCAGCGTCGAACTGCCGCGGCGTGAGCTCGTACGGGTCGCGAATGCGCGAGCTTGGGCTCGTCGCCTTCAGATAGAGCGCCGCATCGGCGATCTGCATCGGGTTGTCCGGAACGGACACCTTGCCACGGAAGCGGTCGTCGTAGACGGCGCGCCACGGACACCGGCGCCGGCTTCGCCGCTGTCGTCGCTGGAAGAGGAGCTCGTTCGGCGTCCACAGCACGGTGACGCCGTAGTGGACGCCCCTGACGGTGTTGAAGGCGGGCGACCGGAACGACGGCGCAAGCTGCCTCCACGCCGGGACGAGCCCGACGTTCACCGGCTGGACGTAGCGACGCCGCGATGAGCTCCCCACTCACGTCTCCCGACGCGGAGACGAGGTCGTACGGACCCCGCCGCATCAGCTCGACGATGTCGGCGGACGAGCCGCACCTCTCGTCTGGTGATCTTGCAGCCCGTCTCGCGCTCGAAGTCCGCCGCGAAGCTCGGGTGCGAGTAGCCGGGCCACTGGAGCAAGCACGAGCGCGCCCTCCGCCCTTGCCGAGCTTCTGCGGCGGCTGGCGCGCCCGAGCCGACTCCCGGCACGCGGGACGGCGAGCGCAGCAAGACACGACGACTAGCGCCAAGCCGCAAGCGTGAAACCCGCTAACCTACGTCCTCCCGCCCGTGCCGTGCGGCTCGATGGTCACCCGCTGCGCGATCCAGACCGGGAACGATCGACGCGATGATCACGAACAGCGCCACGACGTTCACGATCGGCAGCTCCCGCGGGCGGCGAAGTTCGTGAGCATCCAGATCGGCAGCGTCTGCTGCGCGCCTGACGTGAAGATCGTGACGATCACCTCGTCGAAGGAGAGCGCGAAGGCGAGCAGCCCACCCGCCAGACAGCGCCGAGCGCATCTGCGGGAACGTCACGTACCGAAACGTCTGCCACGAGTCGGCGCCGAGATCTGCTGATGCCTCCTCGAGCGACCCGGACACGCGGCGCAGCCTCGCGACGGCGTTGTTGTAGACGACGACGATGCAGAACGTCGCGTGCCCGATGATGATCGTCCAGATCGAGAAGCTGATGCCGAGCGGCTGAAAGACGTTGAGGATCGTCGCCTGAAGCGCGAGCCCGGTGATGATCCCCGGCAGCGCGATCGGGAGGATGACGAGGAACGAGATCGTCTCCTTGCCGAAGAAGCTGTAGCGCGCCACGGCGAGCGACGCGAGCGTGCCGAGCACGAGGGCGATGGCCGTCGCACCGAGCGCCGGCCTTCACCGACAGCCAGCAGCGCATCGCGTACGTGCTCGTTCTCCCAGGCCTCGCGGAACCACTTCGTCGTGTAGTGCTCGATCGGCCACGTCTGCGAGATGTTCTCGTTGAAGGCGTAGATCGCGATCACGAAGCAGCGGGACGTAGATGAACGCGAGCGTGATCCACGTGCCGAGCCGGAGCAGGCGTGCGAGTCGTTCGCGATTCGACCATCAGAGAGCCCTGAAGGCGCCCAGCCGCCGGGCGATGAGGAGGTAGACGGTCATGACGGCGATCGGCACCATCGCGAACGCAGCGGCCAGCGGCAGGCCCGAGCTGCGGTCGCTCGTAGATCACGGTGCCGATGAACTGCTGGTCGGCGATCAGCGTCGGGCAGGATGTAGTCGCCGAGCGTGAGCGAGAACGTGAAGATCGAGCCGGCGACGACGGCCGGGAAGCGAGCGGGAGCGTCACCTTGAAGAACGTCCGCACCGAGCGCGCGCCGAGATCAGACGACGCCTCGAGCAGGGATGAGCGGGATCCGCTCCAGGCCGGCGTAGATGGGCAGGATCATGAATGGCAGCCAGAAGTACGTGAACGTGAGCCAGAGGCCCATCCAGTCGCCCGGAGCGCTCGAGGCCGAACGGCTCGAGCAGCCAGTTGACGAAGCCCTGCTCGCCGAGCATCGTCCGCCAGGCGAACGCCTTGACGAGGTAGCTCGCCCAGAGCGGCGTGAGCACCGCGACGAACGAGCAGGTTCCTCGCTCCGCGGCGTGGCGATCCGCGCCATGTAGTACGCGATCGGGAACGCGAGGATCGCGTCGGCGACCGTGACGAGGCTCGCCATCTTGATCGTGCGCCACGCGACGTCGCGATAGACGTCCTGCTGGAAGATCGCGCCGGAAGTTGTCGAGGTTCCAGTGGCGGACGATGTCGTTCGTGAACTGCTCGGTGTCCCAGAAGGACGCCATCAGGAGCACGACGAGCGACCCGAGGTAGACGACGACGCAGCCACGCCAGCGGCGCGGCGAGCAGTGCGCCGAGTCGCGCGTGCGGTCGCCGGGAGAAGAACGACGAGAGCCGCCGCCCCAGGCCCTGCCGGGGCGGCGGCTCTCCGTGCGTCACGGAGGTCATCCGGAGCTCAGCTACTACCCCTTGATCTCCGTCCAGGCGGCCCGCCAGTCCTCGTAGGTCTTGCAGACCTCGCCGCGATCGTCGCCGCAGTCTGACTTCGGCGTGTCCCAGTAGTAGACGTCCTTCCACCAGGCCTCGTCCGTGCGTGGTACGTCGTGCAGTGGTTCGGGTCGGTGGTCAGGTCGCACGCCTTCGCGTTCGACGGTGCCTCGCCGAACTACTCGGCGACCTTCGCGTTCGCCTCCGGCGAGATGATGTAGTTCATCCAGAGGTACGTGCAGTTCGGATGCGCGGCCGTCTTGGAGATCATCCACGTGTCCGACCAGCCCGTCGTGCCTTCCTTCGGCTTGAGCGCCGTCACCTTGAGCGGCGGCTTCTCCGCTGCCATGAGGCCGACCTGGTACGGCCACGTCGTGCCGACGGTCGTCTCGCCCGACTTGAACGTCGTCACCTGGTCGGCGTACGTGACGCCGTCCCAGTACTTGCCGATGCTCGCCCTTCTGCTTCTTCAGCAGGTCGACGACAGCGGTGAACTGGTCCTCGTCGAGCTCGTACGGGTTCGTGATGTTCAGGTCCGGCTGCGTCGCCTTGAGGTAGACGGCCGCGTCTGCGATGAACGCCTGGCCGTTGAAGATCGACAGCTTGCCGGCCTGCGAGCCGTCCCAGATCGGGGCCCAGCTGTTCGTGTTCGCCGGCAGGATGTCGTTGCGGAACACGAGCACGTTCGGCCCGCGCCCGTGCGGCACGCCGTAGCCGACGCCGTCGACCGAGTTGTACGACGTGTTCTTGAGACCCTCGAAGACGTCCGCGTAGTTCGGCGTCAGGTCGAAGTTGACCGGAGCGACGTCGCCCCTGGCGATCAGCCGCGATGTGGCGTCACCCGAGGCGGAAACACCGTCGTACGCGCCGGTCGCCATCAGGTCGACCATGTCGTCCGACGAGGCGCCGTCCTTCGTGATCACCTTGCAGCCCGTCTGCTTGGTGAAGTCGTCGGCCCACGACTTATGGGCATAGTCCGCCCAGATGACGAGGTTCGTCTGACCCTCGTCCTTGGCCTTCGCCTGGATCTCGTCGAGCGTCGAGCCGAGGCCCTGCGATCTGCCAGTCCTCGCCGGATGCGCTCGAGCTCCGCCGCCGCCGCAGCCGGCGGCCAGGAATGCGAGCGCGCCCACGAGTGCGACCAGCGCCGCCAGACCGAGATGCTTCCTCCGCATCTTCCTTCATTCGTTGCCCTCCCTTTCCCCTCTGTTCGATGACGTACGTGTGCTCGGGCCGCCAGGCGAGGCGCACCGGCCGGCCCGTTCTTCCTCCGTCACGTCCTCGACGTTCTGCCGGACGACGGTCAGCGCTCCGCCAGCGTCGAGATCGACGATGTACCGCGTGACCGAACCGAGGTAGATCACCTCCCGCAGAACACCGCTTTCCGTTTCCTCACCCGGCGCGGCGGCTTCGCCGGCGTCGAGCAGGCGGATCTTCTCAGGTCGCACGGTGAAGCGTCGCCCGTCCCGCTCGAGCATGTTCGAGACGCCGACGAACCCCGCCACGAACTCGGTCGCCGGATGCTCGTAGACCTCGACGGGCGACCCCACCTGATCGATGCGGCCGTGGCTGAAGACGGCGATGCGATCGCTCATCGTCAGCGCCTCTTCCTGGTCGTGCGTGACGTAGATGAACGTGATGCCGACGTCCTGCTGGATGCGCTTGAGCTCGATCTGCATCTCCTGGCGCAGCTTGAGGTCGAGCGCGCCGAGCGGCTCGTCGAGCAGCAGCACACGCGGGTGGTTGACGAGCGCGCGGGCGAGCGCGACGCGCTGGCGCTGGCCGCCCGAGAGCTGCGCCGGCTTGCGGCCGCCGAACTCGGGCATGCGCACGATCTCGCAGCGCTCCTGCGACGCGCGTTCGGCGCTCTGCCTTCGCCACCCGCTTCACGCTTGGAGCCCGTACTCGACGTTCTCGGCGACCGTCATGTGCGGAAAGAGCGCGTAGTCCTGGAAGACGGTGTTCACGTCGCGGTCGTACGGCGGCTTCGTCGGCCACGTCCACGCCAGCCGAGCAGGATCTGGCCCGAGTCGGGGTGCTCGAAGCCGGCGATCAGGCGCAGCGTCGTCGTCTTGCCCGAGCCCGACGGCCCGAGCATCGTGAAGAACTCCCCGCGCAGGATCTCGAGGTCGATCGAGTCGACGGCGACGACGTCGCCGAAGGTCTTGCGGACCGCGATCGAGCCGAACGTCGGCCTCGTCGGCCGTCGGGCCTCAGCTTCTTTAGGCAGCTCCCGCGCTTGCGTCGACAAGCGCACCCTCCAGGATCGCGAGCCCTTCCTCGATCTCCTCGTCCGCCTCGATCAGCGGCGGCAACAGGCGCACGACGTTGCCGTACATGCCGCAGGAGAGGAGGATGAGGCCGCGCTCCCTTGCGAGCTCTGTCGTCCGCTTGGCGAGATCGCCGTCCGGCTGTCTTCGTCTCGCGGTCGGTGACGAGCTCCAGGGCGAGCATCGGGCCGAGGCCGCGCACCTCGCCGACCGCGGGCACCGTCGCGGCGATGCTCGTCGAGCGGCGCGCGAAGCCGTTCGCCGAGCGCGTCGGCCCGTGGCGCGGAACGTCGGGCGTCGCCACCTCGTCCAGCACGGCGAGCGCCGCCGCGCACGAGAGCGGATTGCCCCCGAACGTGCCCCCGAGCCCACCGGGATGCGGAGCGTCCATCACCTCGGCCCGGCCGGTGACGCCCGCGAGCGGCAGCCCGCCGCCGAGCGACTTCCCCGAGACGACGAGGTCCGGCTCAACGCCGTAGTGCTCGATCGCCCAGACAGGCCCCGTGCGGCCGATGCCCGACTGCACCTCGTCGTCGACGTAGAGGATGCCGTGCGTCGAGAGCAGCTCCTTGAGCCGTCCCGGGAAGTCGTCGGGCATCGGGATGAAGCCGCCCTCGCCCTGCACAGGCTCGAGCACCGCGCAGGCCACCGACTCCGGGTCGACGTCGCTGCGGAAGAGATCCTCGAGCGCCTCGAGCGCGGCCTCGGCTCGAGACGCCGCGGTACGGATACGGGCCCGGCGCGCGGTAGACCTCGGGCGCGAACGGGCCGAAGCCCTTCTTGTAGATGAGCTTTGCCGTCATCGTCATCGTCAGCAGCGTCCGACCGTGGAAGGCGTTCTCGAAGACGATCACGGCCGGGCGACCCGTCGCCGCGCGGGCGATCTTCACAGCGTTCTCGATCGCCTCTGCGCCCGAAGTTGACGAGGATCGACCGCTGCTCGCCGCCGCCGCACGGCGAGAGCTCCGCGAGGCGCTGGCAGACCTCGACGTACGGCTCGTAGACCCCGACCATGAAGCACTGGTGGAGGTAGCGGTCTGCCTGCTCGTGGATCGCCGCCACCGACCGGCGGGAAGCCGTGCCCCGTGTTCTGGCAGCGCGATGCCGCCGGCGAAGTCGATGTAGCTGCGGCCGTCGACGTCCCAGACGCGTGCACCCTCCGCGCGGGCGACGACGATCGGCGACGCGGCGATCCCGCGCGCGACGTACCGATCGCGCTCGGCGAGGATGCGCTCGGTATCCGTCGTCTCTCGAGTGGCCAGATCCGCAGTCTACGGCAGACTTCGCGAGGGAACATGCGGACATACGACCGCAGAGGCGTGCTGGCGGCGGGTGCTGCGCTCGCGCTCTCCGCCTCGCGCGCGAGCAGCGCGCTGGCCCGCCCGGCCGCCTCCGGGATGCTGCACTACTACAACTGGATCGACTACGTGAACCCGGACACCTATGTCGCGTTCACGAAGGCGACCGGCATTGCCGTCCGTAAGTCGTACTTCGCATCCAATGAGGCGCTGCTGGCGAGACTCAGGAGCGGCGCCCGCGACTACGACCTCGCCGCTCCCACCGGCTACACGGTCGCAACGCTCGCGGAAGAGGGGCTGTTGCGCCGGATCGACTGGAAGAAGCTGCCCAACGTGCGCCAGACGATCGACCCGAAGTTCCTCGGCCTCCCGCACGATCCCGACGACCGCTGGTCGGTGCCGAAGGACTGGGGCACGACCGGCTTCATGTACCGGACGGACAAGATCAAGGAGCGGCCGACGTCCTGGGCCCAGTTCTTCTCGCTGTTCGAGAAGTACCCACGCAAGCTGACGTTGCTCGACGGCTCCGCCGAGGTGATCGGCTCGGTCGCCGTGATGCTCGGCTACTCGTTCAACACCGACGCGGACAAGGAGCTCGAGCGGGTGCGAATGTTCCTGCTCCGCCTGCGGCCGTTCGTCCGTTCGTTCGATTCGCGCGGCTACGCGACGGCCATCGCACGGGGCAAGGCCTACGGCGGCCTCGGCTGGAACGGGGACGGCGCCTACGTCATCGCGCACACGCCGAACCACGCTGCCGATTACGTCGTCGCGGCGGAAGGGGGCGAGCTGTGGGTCGACGCGCACGTCATTCCCAAGGGCGCACCGAACCCGGCCGCGGCGCACGCGTGGATCGACTTCGTGTACAAGCCCAGAATCAGCGCGATGGAGACGCTTTACACGTACTTCGGCTCGCCGGTTCGGCGCTCGCTGCTGGCGCCGATCCTCGCACCGACAGTCCTGCGCAACCCCGACGTCTTCCCGCCTGCGGCGACGTACAGGCGCCTGGAGCCGGGCAAGCTCTCGCCCAAAGGCCTCGCGGCGAGGGAGCGGATCTGGGCGGAGGTGAAGGCCGCGAGATGAGCGAGACGCAGACGCCGATCAGCCTTGACGAGCTTCGTCTCGCGGCGAGGAACCACGCGATGCCGCTGGAGGCGTTGCGCTACGCGATCACCCCGCCCGGCCTGCACTACCTGCTCATCCACTACGACATTCCGACAGTCGACGAGGCCACGTACCGGCTGGACGTGGACGGGCTCGTCGCCACGCGGTTGTCGCTCTCGCTGGAGGACCTGCGCGCGCGGCCGGCCGTGGAGCTGGCGGTGACGATGGAGTGCGCGGGCAACGGGCGCGCGCTCATCGAGCCGCACGTCGTCAGCCAGCCGTGGCTGCAGGAGGCAGTGGGCACCGCGCGCTGGCGAGGGACGCCGCTGCGCGCGCTCCTGGCCGAGGCGGGCGTGACGGACGAAGCTGTGGAGGTCGTATTCACAGGCCTCGACCACGGACTGGAAGGCGGCATCGAACAGGCGTACCAGCGCAGCCTGTCGCTCTTCGACGTGCACCGCCCCGAGGTTCTGCTCGCGTACGAGATGAACGGTGCGCCGCTCTCGCCACAACACGGCTTCCCGCTTCGCCTGCTCGTCCCGGGCTGGTATGGCATGACGAGCGTCAAGTGGCTCGGCCGCATCACGGCAGTCGACCGACCCTTCGAGGGCTACCAGCAGTCCCACTCGTACCGGCTGCGCCAGGACGAGGACGAGGCTGGCGAGCCGCTGTCGCGGATGCTGCCGCGGGCGCTGATGGCTCCGCCCGGCTTCCCGGAGTTCGCGACACGCAGCCGCATCGTGCCCGCCGGTCCGTGCCTGCTCGAGGGCCGTGCCTGGTCGGGGCTGGGCGAGGTGGAGGCAGTCTCGGTGTCCACCGAGGCGGGCGACAGCTGGGCAGCCGCAGAGCTCGAGGACGACCTCGGCTCCCCTTGGGCGTGGCGGCGGTGGACGTTCGAGTGGGAGACAACGCCTGGCGAGCACGAGCTCTGCTGCCGAGCCCGCGACGCGGCCGGAAACGAGCAGCCGCTCGAGCCTGTCGTGGAACCTCGGCGGCTACGTGAACAACGCCGTCCAGCGCGTGTCAGTCACGGTCGCTTAGCGGCGCGGCTTCACGGTCACGACGAAGGAAGCCTGCGCCGTGTTGCCGCTCGAGTCGGTCGCCGAGCAGCTCACCTTCGTGCGGCCGACCTTGAAGCGACTGCCCGACCTCGGCTGGCACGACGCCGGCACTGCGCCGTCCACGTCGTCGGTCGCCGTCACCCTGAAGGTCACGCGGGCGGTCTTGGCGCCCTTCGCCGCGCGCACCGTCTTCGCGGCGGCCCCACCCAGCGTCGGCGGCGTCAGGTCGAACTCGAGGCCTGACACAGTGAGCGTTCCGGTCCACGTCTCGAATCCCGCAGCACCCTCGGCCGTCTGGGCCATGTTGCGAGTCACGGTGCCTGTGCCCGACGCGCCGGCGTAGATCCCGGTCCCCGCGGTGATCGTGAACTCCTGCTTGGCCGGGTTCAGATACTCGAGGGCTGCGAGCGACAGACATGCAGAGGGGGCCGTCCTGAAGGTGAGCTCCCCCTTGCCGGAGACGCGGACGGGGACGTCGGTGCTGAGGGCTCGGATGTGTCCGGATGGGCAGTCAGGCGGGACAATGTCCACTGGAAAGAAGTACGACATGCTCACCTTGCCAAGGCCCGAAACGGTGCCATTGACCGTGCGTGCGGCGCATTCTGTCGTTGCCCTGTCATAGCCCGGCGGGCACGGCTGGTTCCGAATTGAACTGCCTACGACACGGGCGCTCAAGGTCAGCGTTCCGGTCTCGGCTGTCGTTGCGTGTTCGGCCAGGGCCGGGGTCGTAACCGCCGTGGCCTTGATAACGAGAACGGTCAAGAGCAGCGCTATCCGCATGGTCTCCTCCCAACGTCGCGATCCGCTACGAGGTCCGATGACGAGCGTCACGATGCGCGGCCGTCCTGAAGTCGCGCCAAAGAACCGCCAAATTCCTGCCTAGACTCTGGGCGATGACGCTGTCCGCCCGGCCGACGCGCGTCGCAGTCGCACCGAAACTGCAGTTCCGCATCCTCGGCCCGCTCGAGGTCTGGAGCGGCGGCGCCATCGTCGACCTGGGCGCGCGGAAGCAGCGTGCGGTGCTCGCGATCCTGTTGCTGAACGCGAACCACGTCGTGCCCACGGAGCGATTGATCGACGAGCTCTGGAGCGAGACGCCGCCCGAGACCGCCCGGTCTGCGCTCCAGGTCTACGTTGCGGCATTGCGCAAGGCGCTCGGCGGTGAAGTGAGCGCGCTGCGCACGAGCGCGCCCGGCTACGTGCTGGATGTCGAGCCAGGTGCGCTCGACCTCGACCGCTTCATCGCGCTGCGCGCCGAGTCGCAGGAGGCCGGCGACGAGGAGCGCCGTTCGGAGCTGCTACGCGAGGCGCTCGGGCTTTGGCGCGACACGCCGCTCGCTGACCTCTCGGCCGAGCCGTTCGCGGCCAAGGCGGTCGCGCGGCTCGAGGAGCTGAGGCTCGAGGCGCTCGAGCAGCGGGTTGACGCCGACCTCGCCCTTGGTCGGCACGCGTCCCTCGTCCCCGAGCTCGAGGCGCTCGTCGCCGAGCAGCCCTATCGAGAGCGCCCGCGCGCACAGCTCATGCTCGCGCTCTACCGGTCCGGGCGGCAGGCGGACGCGCTCGGCGCCTACCAGGATGGGCGTCGTCTCCTGATGGACGAGCTCGGCCTGGAACCGGGTGGCGAGCTGAAGGAGCTGGAGCGATCGATACTCCAGCACGACGTGCCTGCGGCGCCGCTGCCAAGGCAGCGCTCCGATGTCCACGCCGACAGCGCCGGGCGAGGGACGCAGTGGCGCACATCGTTGAAGCGCGAGCGCATGGTTCGCCGAAGGTGGGTTGTCGCGGTCGCCGCCACGGTGCTCGTCGCCGGCGCCACCGGCGCTCTCGGCTTCCTCGCTGCCGGCGGCACGAGCCCTCGCATCTGGACCTCCACGAACGCGGTCGGCGTCATCGATCCTGCGACGAATCGTGTCGTCGCCGAGGTCCCGGTCGGCGCAGGCGCCGGTCCGCTCGCGGTCGGGGGCGGCGCGGTATGGGTAGCGAACCTCCAGGACGAGTCTGTCTCGCGGATCGATCCGGTGACGCGAACGGCCGTGAGCACCGTACCGGCCGGTGGGATCCCAGCGGACGTTGCCTTCGGCGCGGGGGCAGTCTGGGTCTTCCTCTCACGGACTGACGCTTTCACCCGGATCGACCCGGCGTTCAACGAGACGTCCCTGCTCAGGATGAAGATCGACAGATTCGCGGGCAGCCTCACGCCGGGAAATGATTGCGGCCTGCAACAGGCGAGCCTGGCGATCGACGGTCAGCGGGCCTGGATCGCATGCGCCCACACACGGCTCGAGCGCGTCGATCTCCGCAACGGCGTACCGTCGCCCACGGCGTTCGACGTGGGCGGGGTCTTCGTCCCGCTGCAGTTCTCGGACATCGCCTTCGGCCTCGGCTCGGCCTGGGTGCTCAACCGCGCAGCGAACACCGTCACGGAGATCGACTCCGCCACGAATGTTGCGGCAGTGCCTCGGTCGATCACCGTGGGCAGGTCTCCATATGCGATCGCTGTGGGACGCGATTCGCTCTGGGTCGTGAACCGCGACGACGACACGGTGACGCGAGTGCGGCTCGGCCGCGGACACGTTCCGGCGGTGACCACGATTGACGTCGGGGACGGTCCCGTCGACGTCGCCATCGGGATCGACGCCGTCTGGGTGGCGAACAGCCTCGACGGAACCGTTTCGCGCGTCGAACCGGCTACGAACGCCCTGGTGGACACGATCGAGGTGGGCGGGCAGCCGGGCAGGATCGCCGCCGGCGCCGGCTTCGTCTGGGTGACGCGCGGGCCTATGCCGGCGCAGCCAGGGCCGGGATGATCTCCTTGCCGTACGCCTCCAGCGTCTCCTCCTGGCCGGAGGTCATGAGGTAGATGTTCCACTGGTCGACGCCGGCGGCCTCGAGGCGCCGCAGCTTCTCGACGTGCTGCTCGGGCGTGCCGAGCACGCAGAACCGCTCGCACGTCTCGTCGGACACCTGCTGGCCGTGCTCGGCGCCGACGCGGCTGTGCTCCGAGTAGTCGTACTGCTCCCGCTGCATCCGCTCGACGTAGTCGGTGAGGGCATGCGGCAGCGTCGGCCTTGTCGTGCTTCGCGAGCAGGTCGAAGACGTGGTTCGAGACCATTGCCGGAAACCAGCGCACCTGCTCGCACGCGTCGGCCATGTCATCTGACACGTGCGCCGGCGCGCACGCCACGACCTTGATCTCTGCCGGGTCGCGCCCTGCCTCCTCCGCGGCAGCCCTCACCTGGCCGACGATCCACTCGACGATCTCTGGATCGGCCAGCTGGATGATCACGCCGTCCGCGATCCGCCCCGCGACGGCGAGCACGCGCGGCCCATAGCCGGCGATGTAGACCGGAATCTCCGGCTGACCTTGTGCCCATTCGAGGTGGACGTCGAAGTCGTTCCAGCGCACCGGCCGGCCGTTCGCCAGCTCCTTGATCATCGCCGTCGAGCGCTCGAACTCGTCGACCTTCACGGGCTTGAGGCCGATCGTCCGGCGCGCCGAGTCTCCTCGGCCGATGCCGATCACCATCCGCCCGCCAGAGATCGCCTGGAGCGTCGCGAAGGCGCTCGCGGTGACGGTCGGCTCCCGCGTCCCCGGGTTCGTGACGTTGAGCCCCAGCTTGAGCGTCGACGTCTCGAGCGCCGCCATCGTCAGCAGCGGATACGGGTCGTGCCAGAGGATGTGCGAGTCGTACGTCCAGCCGTACTCGAACCCGTTCTGCTCGGCGAGCGAAAGCAGCTCGACGACCCGGCTCGCCGGCGGGTCGGGCAGGACGGTGACGCCGAAGCTCAGCATGTGAAGGAAGCGAGTCTAATGCTGGAGTCTGGCCTCACCGACCGTGGGGCCTCCCGGTTCCCCACCCCTCACCGTCCGCTGCGCGGAGCGACGCGCGTTCGACCGGCGCCCTCCGCCCCGAGCGCTACACTCTGTTCAGTTCTCAGCTGCCAGCGGGCTCTTGCCCGCTTCACCTACGGAACCCGCTGCAAGGCGGGTTTCGTGTCGACAGACGTCTCGAGTCACGCCGTCGAAGTTGGCCAAGTCAGCCGCCAGGCGGTCGACCGTGTCGCGCATGCCTTCCTGGAACATCGACCACCACTCGGGCACACCGTCGTCCGGCATGGTCGCGGGTAGCTCGACGTGAACGCTCATCTCCGTGCGCCCGTCGACCTCCTTCAGGGTCACCGTGACCTGCGGGCTGTCGTCCAGCCGGTCGTGGTCGAGCTTCGGCCAACCGTCGGTCGCTCCCCATGCCATCACGAGTTTCTCGTCGGGCACGATCTCGCGGTAGACGCCGCCCGTGTAGTAGATCGTGCTCCGATTGATGACCATCAGCTGGCGCCAGGCGCCACCGACGCGCAGGTCGACCTCGATGGGCTCCGCCGGGATCGGGTTTTCGGGGTTATAGAACCAGCCGAGGTGCTCCGGGTCTGTCCAGGCCCGGAACACTTCCGCAGGCGGAGCGTCGAGCACCCAGTTGAGGGTGAACGAGTGCTTCACGGCGGTCTCCGTCATGACTCCTCCTCTTTCCGTTCGTTTGCCAGTTGCTCTTCGAGGCGGGCGAACCGCTTCTCGAAGAAGCTGCGGTACGGCGCCATCCAGGCGTCCGCCTCGACCAGTGGCGCGGCCTCGAGCCGGCACGGACGCCACTGCGCCGACCGTCCTTTGACGACCAACCCGGCCCGCTCGAGCACTCTGAGATGGCGCGACACCGAAGGCAGGCTCATCGCGTGCGGCGCGGCCAGCTCGTTGACCGTCGCTTCCCCTTCGGTGAGCCGGCCGAGGATTGCCCGGCGCGTCGGGTCGGCGAGGGCGGCGAACGTGGTGCTGAGTTGGTCTTTCTTCATTTAGCCTACTCACTAATTAGCAGATAGGCTAAATAAAGTCAACCCCGCTCAGGTCAGCCAGGCGATCGTCTTCGACGTAAGGCGGTCGAGCGCGCTCGCACCGCGAGCTCGAGGTGCTCCTCCTTCGTGTCCTCGAGCTTCGTGTGCGAGAGGCCGCGCAGGCTCTGGACAGAACAGCATCACGGTCGGCACGCCCGCCCGCGAGACCTCGGCGGCGTCGTGCAGCGGGCCCGACGGCAGCCGGTGCGAGGTGGGCGTCACCTCGAGGATCGCCTCGTCGCAGAGCTCGATCAGCTCCGGGTCGAAGAGGATCGGCTCGATCGACCAGATCTTGTCGAACGCGACGTCGATCGACTCCTCGGCGGCGAAGCGCTCCGAGCACGCCTTCGCGTCGGCGAGCATCGCCGCGAGCGCTCCGGCGTCGAGATGGCGCTGGTCGAGCAGCTGCTCCGCCGTCTCGACGACCGACGTGACGATGCCCGGCTTGCAGACGACGCCGCCCGACGTGCACACGGCGCCGCCGCCCGCGCGCTCGGCGATGTGACGCAGCTCGAGCGCGAGCTTCGCCGCACCCGCGAGCGCGTCGCGCCGCTCGTCCATCGGCGTCGAGCCGGCGTGCGCGGCCTGGCCCTTCCACGTGACGAGATGGCGCTCGACGCCGAACGTGCCGAGCACGACGCCGAGCGGCAGATCCATCGACTCGAGCACCGGGCCCTGCTCGATGTGCAGCTCGAGGTAGGCGGCAGCGTTCTCGAGCTGGCTCCGCGCCTCGATGCGCGCGGTCGAGGTCGACGCCGTGCTCGGCGAGCGCGTCCGGCAGCGCGACCCCGTCGGCGTCGCGGCGCTCGCGCAGCTCGTCCTGGTCGGCCATCGAGCCGGCGGCGGCGCTCGAGCCGAACAGCGAGCGGCCGAAGCGCGCGCCCTCCTCGTCGGCCCAGTTGACGAGGCGCACGGTGACCGCGGGCTCGCCCTCCTCGGCGAGGCGGCGCAGCACCTCGACGCCGCCCATGACGTTGAGGCAGCCGTCGAGCCAGCCGCCGTTCGGCACCGAGTCGATGTGGCCGCCGATCAGCAGCGCGCGCTCGGACGCGCCGCGCAGCGTGAACCACTGGTTGCCCGGCCTCGTCGATCTCCTCCTCGACGGGCACGCGCGGCGAGCTTCCCGCGCAGCCACTCGCGCGCCCGCTCCCACGTCTCCGTCCAGGCGACGCGCTGGGCGCCGTTCTCGTCGCCCGTCAGCTCCTGGAGCTCGCGCAGCTCCTCGACGGTGCGGGACGGCGTAGAGCGGCACGCCCGGATCCTAAACGTGGTACGAAACGCGGGTGTCGGCGACGACCCGGCCGCGCATCTTCCGCATCGTCATGCTGCCCGTCGTCCTCGCTGTGCCTCTGGGGCGTCTACGAGGGCTACCGCTGGCTCTGGAGCGACACGGGCTGGACGCGCCGTTCGTCGTCGACGACCTGACGATGCCGCACCTCCACGCGATCGTCGTCCAGCTCGTTCGAGCCGACACGAGCACGAGACCAGCTCTTGCTCGACTACCTCTGTCCACGCACGCGCTCTTCACGGCGAAGGAGGCGGTTCGTCGGCTTCTGCATCGGCGCGATCGTCGGCTTCCTGCTCGGCGTCCTCCTCGCGCAGTTCGCGGTCTCGCGGCGCGGCGTGATGCCGTACGTCGTCGCGTCGCAGACGATCCCGATCCTCGCCATCGCACCGATCGTCGTCGTCGGCCTCGGGCAACGTGACAGTCTTCGGCTGGACGCCTGACCGACTGGAAGCGGGTGTCCGTCATCGCCGCCTACCTGACGTTCTTCCCGGTCACGGTCAACACGATTCGCGGGCTCCAGTCCGCCGACCCGCGGGCGCTCGAGCTCATGCATTCGTACGCGGCCAGTGGCTGGACGATCCTCTGGAAGCTTCGCGTTCCGTCGGCGCTGCCGTACCTCTTCGCGGCGCTCAAGGTGTGCTGCGACCGCGAGCGTCGTCGGCGCGATCATCGGCGAGGCGCCGTCCTCGATCCAGGACGGGCTCGGCGGCGCGATCATCAACTTCAACCAGTACTACGTCACTCGAGCCCAAGAACCTCTGGGCGACGAATCTCATCGCGGCGCTGCTCGGCATCTCTTCTTCCTCGCCGTCGTCCTCGCTCGAGAGGCTCGTCGTCCACCGCGCGCCGGAGCACCTCGTATGAGCGCGAGGCTCGTCGTCTCGTCCGCGGCCTGTCAAAGGTCTTCGAGCAAGCGGGGGTCACGGCGCTCGAGGACATCGACCTCGACGTTGCGCAAGGGCGAGTTCGTCTCGCTCATCGGCCCGTCGGGCTGCGGCAAGTCGACGCTGCTCCGCATCGTCGGCGACATCGTCGAGCCGACCGCGGGCGAGGTGATCGTCAACGGCAAGACGGCGCGGCAAGCCCGGCTCGACCGCGACTACGGGATCGTCTTCCAGGCCCCCGTCCTCTACGACTGGCGCACGGTCGCGAAGAACATCGCGCTGCCGCTGGAGATGCTCGGCTGGGACCGCGGCGCGCCGCGCCGAGCGCGTCGAGGAGATGCTCGAGCTCGTCGAGCTGACGGGCTTCGAGGACCACCATCCGTGGCAGCTCTCGGGCGGGATGCAGCAGCGCGTCTCGATCGCCCGCGCCCTCTCGTTCTCGCCGGCGCTGCTGCTCATGGACGAGCCGTTCGGCGCGCTCGACGAGATGACGCGCGAGCGCCTCAACATGGAGCTGCTCCGGATCTGGGCCGAGACCGGAGTCGACGGTGGTCTTCGTCACGCACTCGATCTCCGAGGCGGTCTTCCTCTCCACGCGCGTCGTCGTCATGTCCGCCGCGCCCCGGCCGCATCACCGGCGTCGTCGACGTCGACCTCCCGCAGCCGCGCGCGTTCGAGACGCGCGAGGAGCCGCGGTTCTTCGAGCTCGTGACCGAGGTGCGCGAGCGTCTGCACGCGAGCGGTGCGGACGAGGTCGTCGAGGTGCCGGAATGAGCACCGCGACGACGGCCCCGAGCCGAGCGAGCTCGGACGGGCCATGAGGCGCATCGTCGACTGGCTGCCGGCGGTTGTCGTCTTCTGCCTCGGCATCGCCGCGTGGCAGTGGCTGCTGCCTGACGTCCTCCACGTCCAGAGCTTCCTCCTGCCTCGCTTCTCGGACGTGATGCGCGCGCTCTGGGACGAGCGCGACGCGCTGCGCGCGCGGTGTGTGGATCACGTTCAAGGAGGCGCTCTGGCGGCTTCATCATCGGGAGCAGCGTGGCAATCGTGGCCGCGCTCGTCCTCGCGCGCTGGCGTCCCCTCGGCAACGCGCTGATGCCGTACATGATCGCGGCCAACGCGATTCCGATCATCGCCTTCGCCCCGATCACCAACGCGTGGTTCGGGATCCTCAGCCCGTGGTCGAAGATCGCAATCGCCGGCCGTCCTCTGCTTCTTCCCGGTGCTCGTCAACACGCTCCGCGGGCTGACGTCCGTGCGACCCGGAGTCGATCGAGCTGATGCGCTCGTACGCCGCCACGGAACGGGAGATCTTCCGGCGCGTGCGGATCCCGAACGTCGCTGCCGTTCGTCTTCACGGCGCTGAAGGTCGCGAGCGTGCTCGCGATGATCGGCGCGGTGATCGGCGACTACTTCGGCGGATCGACGGAGGCGCTCGGCGTCGTGATCCTGAGCTCGGTGGCTCTGTCGCGGTACGAGGTGGCGTGGGCCGCGATCCTCGATGGCGAGCATCCTCGGGATCACGTTCTACGCCACGATCTCGATCGCCGAGCGCTTTGCTCTGAGTTGGCACCCCTCCGTGAAGCGGAGGTCGTCGTAGTAAGTTCAACACGGGTCGGCCGGCCGGCCGCAACCCGAGAGGAGGGAACATGAAGAAGCGCAGGTGGTTCTACGCCGGGGCGGCACTCGCCGCTGTCGCGGCGCTCACCGTCACCGGATTCGCCGTCGCGGGCTCGTCGAGCTCGAAGCTCACGAAGGTCACGATTCAGCTCAAGTGGGTGACCCAGGCGCAGTTCGCCGGCTACTACGCCGCCAAGGCCAAGGGCTACTACGAGGACGCCGGGCTCGACGTCAACCTCAAGCTCGGCGGCCCCGACATCGTCAACGAGCAGATCGTGCTCGTCGAAGCAGGCAGAGTTCGGGATCGACTGGCTCGCCGAGCCTGCTCGCCAACAGGGACCAGGGCAACGACCTCGTCAACATCGCGCAGGTCTACTCTCGGAGCGGCACGACCGAGGTGACCTTCAAGTCGAGCGGCATCAACACGTTCAAGAAGATGCGGGGCAAGAAGTTCGGCGTCTGGATCTACGGGAACGAGTTCGAGCAGGAAGCGGCGCTCGTGAAGAACGGCATGGACCCGAAGAAGGACGTGACGCTCGTGAAGCAGGACTTCACGATGGTCCCATTCCTCAAGGGCGAGGTCGACGCCTCGTCGGCGATGACGTACAACGAGCTCGCGCAGGTGCTCGAGACGAAGAACCCGAAGACCGGCAAGCTCTACACGCTCAAGGACCTGAACGTCTTCAAGTACGAGAACCTCGGCACCGGGCATGCTCCAGGACGGCATCTTCGTCAGGGGCGACTGGATCAAGGACAAGGCGAACCAGGCGATCGCGGTGAAGTTCCTCCAGGCGTCGTTCAAGGGCTGGGCCTACTGCCGCGACCACTTCAAGGAGTGCGTGAACATCGTGCGTCAGCCAGGGCACGGCGCTCCCGAAGGGCCACCAGACCTGGCAGATGAACGAGGTCAACAAGCTGATCTGGCCGAACAGGACCGGCGGCATCGGCATCATGAGCGCGGCCGCGTTCAAGCGCACGGCCGGACGATCGCCTACAAGTTCAAGGTGATCAAGAAGCCGGCGACGTCCGCCGCGTACCGCACGGACCTGTCGAAGAAGGCCGTCGCGGCGCTCAAGGCGCAGGGCGTCGACGTGACCGGCAAGGGCTACAAGCCGGCCGTCGTCAAGCTGAAGGAGGGCGGAAAGTAGACCACGAGCCGAGGGAGGGGGATCCGCAATGTCCGTGCTCATCAAAGGTGGCCGCATCGTCACCGCGGCCGACGACTACGTCGCCGACGTGTTCGTCGGACGGCGAGCGGATCTCCCTCATCGGCGAGTCACTCGACGTGGCAGCCGATCACGTGATCGACGCGGCCGGGAAGTACGTCCTGCCCGGCTGCATCGACCCGCACACGCATCTCGACATGCCGTTCGGCGGCACGGCAGACGAGTCGACGACGTCGAGCCACGGGCACATGGCGGCGGCATTCGGCGGGACGACCAGCCACGTCGACTTCGTCATCCAGGCGCCAGGGCCAGAGCTTACGCGGAGGCGCTCGAGATCTGGCACGCGAAGCGCGAAGGCAAGGCCGTGATCGACAGCGGCTACCACATGATCGTCACGGACCTCGAGAGGGCGGCTCGCTCGAGGAGCTCGCGATCGCTTCCGGACGAGCACGGCGTCACCTCCTACAAGCTCTTCATGGCCTACAACGACGCGCTCGTGGTCGAGCGACGAGACGCTGTTCAAGACGATGCAGGTCGCGGCAGAGACGGGCGCGCTCGTGATGGTGCACGCCGAGAACGGCGACGCGATCGACGTGCTCGTGAAGAAGGCGCGTCGCCGCGGGGACACCGAGCCGCACTCGACCACGCGCTGACGCGGCCGCCCGAGACCGAGGGCGAGGCGACGAACCGCGCCATCCAGCTCGCGCGCGTGGCCGGCTGCGCCGCTCTACGTCGTCCACGTCTCGTGCCGCGAGTCGCGTCGAGCCGATCGCAGCGCGCGCGGCAGAAGCCGGCTGGGACGTCTGGGGCGAGACCTGCACCCAGTACTTCTTCGTCGACTACTCGTTCCTCGAGCGCGAGTACTTCGAGGGCATCGAAGTACGTCTACACGCCGCCGCCGCGCGCGAAGGAGAACCAGGACGTGCTCTGGAACGCCGTCCGCTCGAACGTGCTTCAGGCGATCTCCACCGACCACTGCGCGTCTGGTCGGTCGCAGCAGAAGGAAGGCGGGCGCGACGACTTCTCGAAGATCCCGAACGGCGGCCGCGGGATCGAGAACCGGCTGCAGATGATCCACAAGTTCGGCGTCCGCGACGGGCGCATCTCGCTCAACCGCATGGTCGAGCTGCTGGCGACGAGCCCGGCGAAGCTCTTCGGCCTCTACCCGCGCAAGGGGACGATCGCGGTCGGCTCCGACGCCGACATCGTCGTCTTCGACCCGGAGAAGACGGTGACGATCTCGGCCGCGACGCAGAAGTCGGCGCTCGGACAACAACCTCTTCGAGGGCACGGAGGTGACCGGCTCGCCCGAGACGTGCTGCGTCGCGGGAGAGTCAGTCGTCGAGGGCGACGAGCTGCAGGTCGAGCCCGGCTTCGGGACAGTTCGTGCGCGCGCGCCCGCTTCGGCGAGGAGCTAGCTGTCCCGCGCGGTGCACGAGGCCGTCTAGCCGCCTGCCGCAGCTGCTGCCTTCGAGCCAGCGCGCGACCTCGATCAGCGCGTCGAGGTCGATGCCCGTCTCGACTCCTTCGCCGTGCAGGAGGTAGACGAGATCCTCCGTCGCGACGTTGCCCGTCGCGTTCGGCGCGAAGGGACAGCCGCCGGCGCCGCCCACCGAAGCGTCGAACACGGTCGCGCCCGCTTCGAGCGCCGCGTACGCGCACGCGATCGCCGTGTTCCGCGTGTTGTGGAGGTGCACGCCGACGGGGACGCCGAGGCTCAAGCCTGCCCTCGACGAGGTTCGTCACCTGCGAGGGAAGCGGCGACGCCGATCGTGTCGGCGAAGACGACCTCTGCGGCGCCGGCGGCCGCTCGCACGGCGCGCCGAGCTCCAGCACGACCCCCGGGTCGACGGCGCCCTCGAACGGGCAGCCGAACGCGACGCTGATCGTGGCCGTCGCCCGGATGCCGTCCTGCGCAGCGCTCAGAAGAATCGTCTCGACCGCAGCGACGGCCTGCTCCACCGAGGCGTTCGCATTCCGCTGGCTGAAGCTCTCCGTCGCGGCGAACGTCACGTGAGCCTCGTCGAGCCCCGCCGCCCGCAGCCGCTCGTAGCCCTGCTCGTTGAGGACGAGCCCGGCGTAGACCACGCCGTCACGCCGTTCGAGCGCCGGCCACGACCTCCTCGGCGCCCGCCATCGCGGCACGCGGTCGTCGCGGACGAAGCTCACCGCCTCGATCCGCGGCACGCCCGCAGCGGCCAGCCGGTTGCAGAGCTCGGCCCGCGTCGCCGGCGCCAGCGTGACCGCCTCGTTCTGGAGGCCGTCACGCGGCCCGACGTCGCAGACCGTGATCCTCACGCTGAGGAGCTAGACGCTGCCCGATTCGATCTCGTCGAAGAACATCGTGTTGAGTCGACGACGGGTCGACGCCGGCCGCGCCCATCTTCTCCTTCAACTCCGGGTTGGCGAGAAACGCGTCCGCTTCCTCGCGCGAGTCGAACGTGTGCGTGACGTAGATCATGGTCGGGTCGGACGCCTGGTTCAGCACCTGCTGGTAGCGGACGCCCCCCGCCGCCTGCATCGGCCTGACGTCGTCGTAGACCGCTTTCCACGCGTCGAAGTCGGCGACGCGGTGGTGGATCGCGAGCACGGTTCTCATCGTGTACCTCCTTGTGGATACGCCCGAGGTTATACGGCGGCCCGCAACGCGAGCAGCTCCCAGGCGACGTTGGCAGCGGCGAGCGCCGTGATCTGGCCCGGCCCGTCGTATGTCGGCGACACCTCGACGACGTCGGCGCCGACGAGCGCGATCCCACGCAGCGAGCGAAGGAACGCGACGGCCTCCGCGGTCGAGAAGCCCGGCGATCTCCGGCGTGCCCGTGCCGGGCGCGTAGGCCGGGTCGAGGAAGTCGATGTCGAAGGACAGGAACACCGGCCGGTCGGCGACGCGCTGGCGCACGAGCTCGCCGTACGCCTCCGGTCCGAGCGCGCGCAGCTCCTCGCTCGGAATGACCTGGAAGCCGAGCGCGCGGCGCGTCGTCGAGGTCGGAGCCCTGGAAGAGCGGCCCTCGCATCCCGGCCTGCACCGACGCCGCCGGGTCTATCAACCCTTCCTCGGCGGCCCGGCGGAACGTCGTCCCGTGGAAGTAGCGCTGGTCGAAGTACTCGTCCCACGTGTCGCCGTGGGCATCGAGCTGGACGAGCGCAAGCGGCCCGTGGCGCTGCGCGATGACGCGCAGCTCGGCGAGCGTGATCGAGTGGTCGCCGCCGAGGGCGAGCGGGAAGACGCCGGCCTCGACAACCGGCGCGAGCGCCTCCTCGACGCGCCGGTACGTGCCCTCGGTGTCTCCCGGCGCGACCGGCAGATCGCCGTAGTCGACGATCGAGAGCGTCTCGCAGAGATCGATGCCGAAGCCCGAGTGGAACGGCCGGAGCAGCGCTGACGCAGACCGGATCGCCTCGGGACCAAAGCGCGCGCCCGGCCGGTAGGTGACCGCCGTGTCGAACGGGATGCCGTAGACGGCGGCGTCGACGCCCGTCAGGTCGGTGACGTGCGGCAGTCGCATGAAGGTCCGCACGCCCGCGAAGCGTGGGTAGACGCGAGCGTCGATCGGCCGGTACGGCGGCCCCGTCACAGTTTTGAGCCTAGTCGCGATAGGGGGACCCTGAGCCTACTCGGGATAGATCGAGCCGAGCTCGACCACGGGCAGCGGCCGGCGCGGCAGGCTCTCGTCGGCGCGACCGCGCTCCGCTGCCTCCCCGCACGACACGAACTCCACGTCGCCGCAGCCAACGGCGTACTCGACCAGGCTCCGCAAAGCCTCCACGCGGCCCGGTCGTCCTGACAGGAAGGGGTGCATGGTGAGGACGAACAGGCAGCCGTGGCGACGCATCCCGTCGAGCTCCTCCTGCCAGAGGCGGATCGCCCGCGAGGGAGGATGGACCGTGCCCGGCCCCGAGCGCGGATCGGGGAGGTACATGTACTGGTTCCAGTCGTCGAGGCTCCAGTGAGCCGGCAGCTCGACGAGCGGTCTGGTCGCCGTCTCCAGTATGTACGGCTTGTCGTCGTCCATGAGCGAGGAGTCGTATTCGAAGCCGTACTCGGCTAGGAGATCGAACGTGCGCGAGCTCGGCTCCCAACTCGGCGTGCGATAGCCCTGCGGCCGGATCCCGAAGCGTTCGAGCGCCGCGAGCCCGGCTTCCAGATCATGCCGCTCCTCAGCTTCGCCCATGCGCAGGGGACTCAGATGGCCGTGACCGTGGTGGCCGACATCGTGCCCGGCGGCGAGGATTCGCTCGACCGTGTCGGGGTAGCGCTCGGCCGTCCAGCCGGGGACGAAGAACGTCGCCGGCACATCGAGGTCGTCGAGCAGACCGAGGATCCGCGGCACGCCGACGAGCGGCCCGTAGCGCTGATGGCTCATCGCGCTCGGGTGCTCTGCGTACTGGCGGCCCTCCGCGAGAATCACCGACTCGGCGTCGACGTCGAACGAGAGGATGGCGAGCGCCGCGCTCGAGCCGAGCCAGGCCAACTGTGACTAGCGGGTCTGCGGGAAGCCGAGGTTGACGGAGCTCGTGGCCGGGTCGGGCCAGCGCGCCGTGACGACTTTGCCGCCGGTGTAGAACTGGATGCTCTCCGGCCCGTACGCGTGGAGGTCGCCGAAGAGCGACGACTTCCAGCCGCCGAACGAGTACCAGGCCACCGGCACGGGAATCGGCACGTTGATGCCGACCATGCCGACGTTGACGTCGAACTGGAACTGCCGCGCCGCGCCGCCGTCGCGCGTGAACATCGCGACGCCGTTGCCGTACGGGTTGTCGTTGACGAGCGCCGACCGCCTCGTCGTACGTCTCGGTGCGCACGATCTCGAGCACCGGCCCGAAGATCTCGTTCCGGTAGCAGTCCATCGTCGGGCGTCACGTCGTCGAGCAGCGACACGCCGAGGAAGAAGCCGTCGCCGTCCGGCGCCGTCTCGCGGCCGTCGACGACGAGCGTCGCGCCCTGCTCGCTCCCGGACTCGATGTACGAGGCGACCTTGTCACGGTGCTCGCGCGTGATCAGCGGCCCCATCTCGACGCCCTCCTCGAGCCCCGAGCCGACCTTGATCTTCGGCAGCCGCTCCTTGATCGCCGCGACGAGCGGCTCGGCGACGTCGCCGACCGCGAGCACGACGGAGATCGCCATGCAGCGCTCGCCGGCCGAGCCGTACGCGGCGCTGACCGCGGCGTCGGCAGCCATGTCGATGTCGGCGTCGGGGAGGACGATCATGTGGTTCTTCGCGCCGCCGAGCGCCTGGACGCGCTTGCCGTGCTTCGTGCCGTTCTCGTAGATGTAGCGCGCGATCGGCGTCGAGCCGACGAAGCTGACGGCGGCGACGTCCGGGTGCTCGAGCAGCGCGTCGACGGCGACCTTGTCGCCCTGGACGACGTTGAAGACGCCGTCCGGCACGCCGGCCTCCTTGAGCAGCTCGGCGGTGTAGAGCGACGCCGACGGATCCTTCTCCGACGGCTTGAGCACGAACGCGTTGCCGCAGGCGAGCGCCGGCGCCCACATCCACATGGGCACCATCGCGGGGAAGTTGAACGGCGTGATGCCGGCGACGACGCCGAGCGGCTGACGGATGGAGTAGACGTCGATGCCCGTCGCCGCCTGCTCGGAGAAGCCGCCCTTCATGAGCGTCGGGATGCCGCACGCGAACTCGATCACCTCGAGGCCGCGCTGCACCTCACCCATCGCGTCCGAGAGCACCTTGCCGTGCTCGTCGGTGAGGATGCGCGCGATCTCCTCGCGGCGCTCGCGGACGAGCTCGCGGATGCGGAAGAAGATCTCGGCGCGCTTCGACAGCGACGTCGCGCGCCAGGCGGGGAACGCCGCCGCGCGCCGTGGCGACCGCCGCGTCGATCTCCTCGACCGACGCGAACGCGACCTCCTTCGTCTGCTCGCCCGTGGCCGGGTTGTAGACGGGACCGCTGCGGCCGGACGTGCCGGCCACGCGCCGCGCCGCCGATCCAGTGGCCGATCTGTGTGAGCTCGCTCTGTCTCGCGCCCGCCGGGCGCCGTCACTACCTCGGTCATCGCGCCTCCTCGTGCGTCGACTGGAGCGTAGCGCGTTACCATCGGGTCATGGCCACGATCGAAGACCGCACGGCCGAAGCCGAGCGGGTCGCTCGCGGACGACCGCGAGTACCTCATCCACTCGCTGGTCGGTGCAGTCGGCGCTCAAGCCGCTCGCCGTCGCGGGCGCCGAGGGCCGCTACTTCTGGGACTACGACGGCAAGCGCTACCTCGACTTCGCGTCGCAGCTCGTCAACGTCTCGATCGGCCACCAGCACCCGCGCGTCGTCGCCGCGATCAAGGAGCAGGCCGACCGGCTCTGCACGATCGGCCCGCCGATGGCGAACGACAAGCGCTCGGAGGCCGCCCGCCTCATCGCCGAGGTGATGCCCGGCGATCTCAACCACACGTTCTTCACGAACGGCGGCGCCGAGGCGAACGAGAACGCGATCAAGCTCGCCCGCTGGGTGACCGGGCCGCCACAAGGTGATCGCGCGCTACCGCTCCTACCACGGGGCGACCGCCGGCGCGATCACGCTCACCGGCGACCCGCGGCGCTGGTTCGCCGAGCCCGGCATGCCCGGCGTCGTGCGCATGCTCGACCCGTACACGTACCGCTGCCCCGCCGGCCATCCCGATCCCGTGCCCGGTCTGCTCGGGCGGCCCGCACCTCGAGGAGATCCTCCAGTACGAGGGCGCACACACGGTCGCCGCCGTGATCCTGGAGACGATCGTCGGCACGAACGGGATCATCGTCCCGCCGGACGGCTACCTCCAGTCGATCCGCGAGGTCTGCGACCGGCACGGGATCCTGCTCATCCTCGACGAGGTGATGGCGGGCTGGGGCCGCACCGGCCGCTGGTTCGCCTGCGAGCACTGGGACGTCGTGCCGGACATCATCACGACGGCCAAGGGCATCAACTCCGGCTACGTGCCGCTCGGCGCGATGACCGTGCGCGACCACGTCTACGACGCGATCAAGGACCAGTTCTTCGCCGGCGGGCTCACGTACTCGGGGCATCCGCTCGCGTGCGCGGCCGCGGTCGCGTCGATCGAGACGTTCAAGGACGAGGGGATCGTCGAGAACGCGGCCGCGATGGGCGACGTGCTCGCCGAGGAGCTGCCGAAGCTCGCCGAGCGCCACCCGTCGATCGGCGACGTGCGCGGGCGCGGGCTCTTCTGGGGGCTCGAGCTCGTGCGCAACCGCGAGACGCGCGAGCCGCTCGTGCCGTTCAACGCCGGCGGCGAGGCCGCCGAGCCGATGACGCGGCTGAGCGAAGGCGGCGCTGGAGCGCGGCCTCTACCTCTTCGTCCACTGGAACGTGATCATGGTCGCGCCGCCGCTCACGATCACCCGCGAGGAGCTCGACGAGGGCCTCGCCATCCTCGACGAGGTCCTCGCGATCGCCGACGAGTACTACGTCGGCTGAGGCTCAGAACGGTCGGTCGCCCGACCGGTACGCCCTGAGCTGGAGGTTGCCGGTCACGGGATCCGTCGCCGCGGTCACGTAGTCGCCCTCGGCGTGCGTAGACGGCACGCGCGCTAGGTCGAGTGAGCCCGCATCGGGTCCCGTGTGCTGCGAGACGATGTCGTCGGCGATCGAGTCGTTCGCGTTGCGAAAGACGTCGTATGCGAGCAGCTCGACCGACCCGCCGGGCGTGAGGATCGCCGCCAGTAGGCCTCCCGTGCCGAGCGGCGCCAAGTCCGCCTCTTCCATGGCGATAACGGGCGTGGCCAGACCCTCGTCGACGGGCGTGCCCGTCGCGTTGATCCGGTAGAAACGGATGACGGCGTTGCCGCCCCCGCGCGCCACCGTGGCGTAGTAGACGGGCGGGAAGAGCTCACCCTCGAACGTCGTGTTGACGAAGAACGGCGAGATCTCGACTCTCGCGCGCGTGCTCGCCTGCGCGAGCTCGCCGAGCAACGTGATCTCGCCGGTCGCCTGGTCGACTCCCCAGACGTCGTGCACGAGCTCGCCGGGCGCGAGCGCCGCAGTCACGGCCCGGTGGCCGTTGAAGACATCGGTGGTCAGCGGACCGGCCGTCGCGACCTCGCTGTACACGCGAGAGCCGTCTTCGTACGTGTCGAGATGAGCGAGCCCCGAGCCGTCGAGTTCCCACGACTTCACCGTAAGCGCACCGTTAGGCGCGATGGCCGTCGTGAGGAACATGTCCGAGTAGACGGGCTGAAGGTCCATCGTCTCGGAAGGGCCGATCTTCGTGCCATCGTCGAGCAGCGAGAGGGCTCCGGCCCCGTCCATCGACCAGCGCGACAGCTCCACCTTGTTCCCCTTGCGGTTTGCGACGATGATCGCGCCGGACGAGAGCCTTGTGAGCGCGACGTCTCCTCCCGGTCCTTTCCCTTTCCCGTTGCCCTTCGGCGGGATGGCGGACTCCGGCACCGTCTTCTCGTCGAGCTTCGCGATCGACGAACCGTCGACGTCCGGCGCCCAGGAGACGACCTTCACGTCGCCGCTCGACGGCAGGACCGCGCTCACGCAGCGGCTTGCGGAGAAGCAGACGAGATCGTGGCGATCGGCGGCCCCGACGGAGACGCTGGAGCCACGGGGATCGGGATGGAAGATCTGGGCGAAGCCGTAGTCGAACATGTCTGTGATCTCGTCACCCCCGGGCCCTTGCATGAAGGCCTCGACGACGCGCCGCCCGATGCGCGTCGCGCTGATCGCCAGGCAGAACCTGTTCGGCAGCCCGTTGCAATTCTGGGTGCCGCCGCCCTTGTGCCCTTCCCAGCCGGGGTAGTTGAAGCTCCAGTTCCAGGAGTACGTCTTCGTGCCGCTGGCACCGCCTTGCGAGGTGTCCGTGTACGTCCCCTGAAAGCCGATCACCTCGCCGAAGTGTTGGTGGCTCTCGAGACCGTGGTGGATCGTCTCGCTCAGCTCCCGTGCCGTCGTGTAGTGATTGAGATCGCCTGGATCGGGGTTGGCGTCGGTCGGGTCGTCCCAGCCGTTTGCGCTCGTGAAGTGCGTGTCGGTGAGCCCGATGTCGAGCGCGTGCTCGTTCATCATCTCCACGAAGTCGGCGCCATCCACCACGCCGCTTCCATCGACATCGTCGCCGTATGCCTGGGCTACGTAGTAGGCGATCGCCCACGCCGCGTCGTTACCGGACGGGTACATCATCCCGCGAATCAGCGTCTCGAGACTCACGACCTCGCCAGGCTCGAGTGTGACGTTGTTGATGTCGGCCATGACGCTGTTCGGCGGCTCGAGCGACGCAGCGAAGGCATCGACCGTGACGTCGTCGTCGAGGCTCACGACGCCTTCCTCAACGGCGTGCAGCGTCACATCGAGCGTCATCAACTTCGTCGTGCTCGCCATGGCCGTTCGTTCGTCGGGAGCGACCCCGAACAGACTGCCCGGTGCCGTGTCCAGCCCGAACAGCGGATCGCCGACGAACGCATGGAATGCCGTGACCGTCGGCGAATCGACGTGCGCTCCCGCCGCCGGCACGAGCCCAATGAGCGGCACGCACACGAGCCCAGCAACGACTGCGAGCTTCCGGTGCAGTCTCTTTTCGGCCATTGGTGACCCCTCCTGACTCCCCGTGGCCCTCGTAAGATCCATTGCAAACTTCGGCTACGGCGTCAAGGCATAGAGTCGCCGCCATGAGCCGTAGCGACGTCGTCTACGCCGTCGTCGTCGCGGCGACGACGGCCGTGTGGCTGCTGATCGTCGGTGCGGTCCGCGTGCGCCGGCAACCCCGCGAGCCCGCGGAGTTGGAGCCGACGCTGGAGCTTGGCCCCGAGCCGCCGGCGCTGGCCGGGTTTCTCGCCGGCAACTTCCGCGTCAGACGCGACGCCGTCCCGGCGACGCTGCTCGACCTGTGCGCGCGTGACGTCGCTGAGATCGAGCGCGTGGACGTGGACACGTACCGCTGCAAGATCGGCGAGGGCTCGCGGGAGGGTCTGACGCGATACGAGGCGCGTGTGCTCGAGCACCTCCAGCGGCGCGCCAGGGGCGGCATCGTCCCGGCACAAGCGCTCACGACCGGGCCGGGCGACGAGTCGAAGCGCTGGTGGAAGGGGTTCGCCAACGAGGTCGTGGACGACGCGCAGGAGCGCGGCCTGTCGCGCGATCTCTGGCCGCGACGCCTGGCTGCGCTCGTAGCCCTCGGTGCATTCGTCCCAGCCTTGCTCTCCGGCATCGCGTGGGGAGAGGACGCATTCTTCATCTACCTCGTCTTTCCCCTCGCCGTGATCGGGCACATCCTCTACGGCCGGCGTCAACGGGACACGGCCTCCGGTCTCGAGGCCGCAGGACGCTGGCGCGCCGTGCAGGCGAAGCTCGCCGAGAACCCGGTCTTCGCGGAGCAGCCGCCGATCGCGGTCGCGATGTGGGACCGGCTGCTCGCCTACGGTGCCGCCCTCGGTGTCGCTCCCGCGGCGATCCGGCCCATTCCGATGGGCGCCGAGCCGGAGAACCGAGCCTGGAGCACCTACGGCGGTCGCTGGCACCAGGTGGATGTGAGCTACCGGCACGGCCCTCAGTGGGGAGTGCACCCCGCCTGGGCGCTGATTCTGCGACTCATCCCTCTGGTGGTCGGGCTGCTTGTCCTGTGGATCGCAGGCCCCGTGCTCGTGGACGCGCTCGACGACGCAGATGGTCTCGCCAAGCTCATCGTCCTCGGAGTCCTCGCCGTGCCGGCTGCCATCGCTCTCGTCGGCGGCCTGCTTGCGCTACGGGCGGCCGGCGATCTGTTCTCCAGCAAGCAGGTAACCGGCGAGATCGTCCGGCTGAGAGTTGCCAAGAGCGAAGGGGAGGCGACTGCGTACTTCGTCGCCGTCGACGACGGCAGCTCGGAAGATGTGAGGGCATGGGCCGTGCGATCTGAGCTCTACGCGGGGCTGGAGCAGGGGCAGGTCGTGACTGCGCGCGTCACGCCGCGCCTCCGCTACGTCCACTCGATCCGGCCGGCAGCCGCGTGACGCCGCGTGTGTTCGTCACGCGCCGCGTGCCGGAGCCTGTGCGGGCCGAGCTCGAGCGGTCGTTCGCGCTCGACGTCCACGACGAGGAGCTGCCGCCTGCTCGTGAGGAGCTGCTCGCGCGCTCAGCCGGCTGCGACGGCCTCCTGACGATGTTGACCGACAGCGTCGACGCCGAGCTGCTGGATGCCGCCGGGCCGCAGCTCCGTGTGGTCGCCAACTACGCGGTCGGTCTCGACAACATCGATCTCGCAGGAGTGTGCGCGCCGCGGGATCACGGTCTCGAACACGCCCGACGTGCTCACGGAGGCGACGGCGGAGATGGCGATCGCGCTGATGCTGGCGCTCACGCGCCGCGTCGCTGAGGGCGACCGCCTCCTACGCAGCAAGGAGACGTGGCAGTGGGCGCCGACGTTCATGCTCGGCCGGGGCCTGGCCGGCCTCACACTCGGCATCGTCGGCTACGGCCGTATCGGGCAGGCTGTCGCGCAGCTGGCGCGCGCGCATGAGATGACGGTCGTCCACGCGGGAGAGCTCGTTCTGGACGAGCTCTTGGCGACCGCGGACGTCGTCTCGCTCCACATACCACTGACCAGTGAGACGCATCACCTCATAGGCGAGAGTGAGCTAGCGCTGATGAAGCCGACCGCCTACCTCGTCAATACGAGCCGCGGTCCGGTCGTGGACGAGGCAGCGCTGGTGCGCGCGCTCGTCGACGGCCGCGTCGCCGGCGCGGCGCTCGACGTCTTCGAGCGCGAGCCCGTGGTCGAGCCCATGCTCCTGAGGCTCGACAACGTCATCCTCACACCGCACATCGCGTCGGCGACGCACGAGGCGCGGGAGGCGATGGGCATGCTCTGTGTGAAGTCCCTCCGCGAGGTGCTCGAAACGTGACGATCCGCGCCGCCGCCGCAACCGATGCCGCGGCCATCGCGCAGATCTACAACGAGGGCATAGAGGATCGCCTGGCCACGTTCGAGACCGAGCCGAGAACGGCGGAAGACATCGTGCCGTGGCTCGATGAGAACCTACCGCTCGTCGTCGTGGAGTCGGCAGACGAGGTCGTCGCCTGGGCCGTCGCGCACCACTACCGCGAGCGCGCGGCCTACGCCGGGGTCGGCGAGTTCTCGGTCTACGTCGCGCGGGCCGAGCGCGGTCGGGGGTTCGGTCGAGCAGCCGTGCAGGGTCTGATCGACGTGTGCGAGCGGCGCGGCCTGTGGAAGCTCGTCAGCCGCGTCTTTCCGGAGAACGAGGCGAGCCTCGCGCTCTGCCGGTCGCTCGGCTTCCGCGAGGTGGGCGTCTACCACCGCCACGCGCAGCTCGACGGCGAGTGGCGAGACGTCGTCATCGTCGAGCGCTTACTCGGCGACTAGGGCCAGTCGGTTCGCTCGTCGATCTCGACGACGATGAACGGGCCCTGAGGCGGGCGCTCGCGGTACTGCTGGTACTTCGCGCACAGGAGCTCCAACGCGCGCTCGTCGCGCTCAACCACTCGGGCACGGCCACGCAGGCGCACCCACCAGAGCTGCGACCAGTCGTCTTCGTAGTGGTCGATCACGACCTCGATCCTCGGGTCGCGCTCGATGTCGTCGAGGCGCGCGAGGCGGCGCATCCGCTTCGGCTTCTCGTCGACGGCGGTGTAGAGCGTGTCGCCGTCGAGCGCGAAGCAGATGGGCACGACGCGCGGCGAGCCGTCCGGCCGGATCGTCGCCAGCCGCGCTACCGGCTCCGACTCAGGCGACCGCAAGGCCCGGGCGAACGAGGATCTTCGGGCGCCGCAGGCCGCTCGTGTCCACCGGCGGATTGAGCGGCTCGGCGAGCGGCGCGGCGCCGAACGACGCGGCCACGCGCTCGGGGTCCGGCTCGCCGTACAGTCGTCGTCCGCTGCCTCGGGACGCGGCCGGCGGCGCGGATCATCTCCTCCATCCGCTCGGGCGGCATCTCCTGGCCGAAGCTCGGCGCCGGCCGCCCGCGAGATCGACTCGTTCATCAGCGTCCCGCCGAGGTCGTTGACGCCCGCGCGCAGCGCCGCCGCGACGCCGTCCGGCCCCGCCTTCACCCACGAGACCTGGACGTTCGTGATCCAGGGATGCAGCGCGAGCCGCCCGACCGCGTGCATCAGCAGGAACTCGCCGAAGGTCGGGCCGCGGCGGGCGAGCCCCTTCAGGTACATCGGCGCCTCCATGTGCACGAACGGCAGCGGCACGAACTCCGTGAAGCCGCCGCGTCGAGCGCTGCTGCTCGCGCACGCGCAGCAGGTGGCGCGCCCAGTTCACGGGGCCGTCGACGTGCCCGAACATGATCGTGTTGTTCGACGTCGAGGCCCAGCCGGTGCGCCGTGTCGTGCACCTCGAGCCACTGGTCGGTCGTCACCTTGTCGGGGCAGATGACGCGCCGCACCTCGTCGTCGAGCACCTCGGCGGCCGTCCCCGGCAGCGAGGAGAGACCCTCGTCGCGCAGCCGCTCGAGGTACTCCGTCGAGCGGCAGGCCGAGCGTCGCCGCGCCCTGCCAGATCTCGAGCGCCGAGAACGCGTGGACGTGGATGCCCGGCACCGCGTCCTTGATCGCGCGCACGACCGAGAGGTAGTAGTCGCCGTCGAAGGCGGGGTGGATGCCGCCCTGGAGGCAGACCTCGACGGCGCCGCGCTCCCAGGCCTCCTCGACGCGGCGCACGATCTCGTCGAGCGGCATGAGGTAGGCCGGCCCGCGCAGGTTCTCGGCGAGCTTGCCCTTCGAGAACGCGCAGAAGCCGCACTTGAAGTAGCAGACGTTCGTGTACTGGATGTTCCGCGTGACGACGTAGGTGACCGTGTCGCCGTTCACCTCGCGCCGAAGCCGGTCGGCGGCGGCGAACACGCGGTCTCGCTCGTCGCCGCGCGCGCGGAACAGCCGCACGATCTCCTCCTCGCCGAGCTCGTCGCGCGTGTCGACCGGCAGCGCGTCGCGGGGGACGAACGGGATCGGCCACGTCGGCG
This sequence comes from uncultured Actinomycetes bacterium, assembly GCA_963786725.1. GTDB lineage: Bacteria > Actinomycetota > Thermoleophilia > Gaiellales > Gaiellaceae > PALSA-612. Next base: position 89,483 of record CAWBAD010000002.1, read on the forward strand.
CCCGGCGTCCACGCCGCCCTCGCGTGCGAGGCCGACCGAGTCGGAGGCGGCGAGCACGTGCGGCATGACGGCCGGGTCGATCCAGGCGCTCGTCGACGTACTCGGGATAGACGGGCAGGCGCGCGGCGAGCTCCAGACCCGCGGCGCGCGTCGCCGCCTCGAGCCGCTCGATCTCGGGCCACGGCGCCTCGGGGTTGACGTGGTCGATCGTCACGGGCGAGACGCCGCCCCAGTCGTTGATGCCCGCGTCGAGCAGCCGCGGGAAGTCGTCGTAGGAGAGGTTCGGCGGCGCCTGGATGTTCATCGTCGGCGCCGAGCACGAGCCGCGCCGCCGCCGCCGTCCAGAGCAGCTCGTCGAGCGACGGCTCGGCGTGCGTCGACCATCTTCGTTCCCGGCTTGGCGCGGAAGTTCTGGACGATCACCTCCTGGATGTGCCCGTAGCGCTCGTGGAGGTCGCGGATCGCGAGCAGCGCCTCGATCCGCTCCTCGCGCGTCTCGCCGATGCCGATCAGGATCCCCGTCGTGAAGGGGATGCGCAGCTCGCCGGCGAGCCGGATCGTCTCGAGCCGAACGGCCGGACGCTTGTCGGGCGAGCCGAAGTGCGGGCCGCCGCGCTCGGAGAGCCGATCGGACGCTCGTCTCGAGCATGATCCCCTGCGACGCCGTCACCTCGCGCAGCGCCGCGAGCTCGTCGCGCGTCATCACGCCCGGGTTCGCGTGCGGCAGCAGCCCGGTCTCGTCGAGCACGAGGCGGCACATCCGCACGAGGTACTCGATCGTCGTCTCGCAGCCGAGCTCGGCGAGCTCCTCGCGCGCGGCGCGGTAGCGGCGCTCCGGCTTGTCGCCGAGCGTGAACAGCGCCTCGCGGCAGCCGGCCGCGGCGCCGGCGCGCGCGACGTCGAGCACCTCGTCCGCGGACATGTACGCACGCTCGCCCCTGCGCGGCGGCGCGGCGAACGTGCAGTAGTGGCAGACGTCGCGGCAGAGCTTCGTCAGCGGGATGAAGACCTTCGGCGAGTAGGTGACGAGCCGCCCCTTACCTTCGTCGCGGAGGCTTGCGCGGCCCGAGCAGCTCATGCCGGAGCGTGACAGCGCCAGCGACATCGTCCGAGCAGCACGGTGTGAGAATACGCAGCGTGGACGTGCACGTGCTCGTGCCGGTGAAGCGGCTCGATGCGCGAAGATCGCGGCTGGCGGACACGCTCGATCCAGACGAGCGCGCCGAGCTGATGCAGGAGCTGCTGTCGCTCGTGCTCACCGTCGTCAAGGATGCAGACGTCGGCCCGGTCACAATCGTCTCGGCAGAACCGCTCGAGCTCAACGGCATCCCCCGCTTCGACGACCGCGGCCTACCGTGGAACGACGCGCTGGCCGCGGCGATGCGCGGAGGTCGTCACGGAGCCTGTGGTGGCGATCGTGGCCGCCGATCTGCCCACTCCTGACGGGCAGACGACGTCACGGACGCTCGTCGACGGCGACGCCGGAACGCGGTGTCGCGATCGCTCGCGCCGTCGACGGCGGCACGAACGCCGTCGTCCATGCGACCCCCGGCAGCGTCACCACGCACTTCGGCGAGGCAGGACTCGGCGGCGCGTGCACGAGCGGGCCGCGTGGACGCGCGGGCGCGGACGCCCACGTGCTCGACCTGCCCGGGACTCGCCTTCGACGTCGACACGCCCGAGGATCTCGCCAAGTGGCGCTGACGCTCGGCTACAAGGCCTCCGCCGAGCAGTTCGGCCCGCAGGAGCTGCTCGACCTCTCCGTGCTCGCCGAAGCAGCTCGGGCCTCGACCTCGATCGCGCGTCTCCGACCACTTCCAGCCGTGGCGCCACACGGGCGGGCACAGCCCGGCCGTCCTCCCCTGGCTCGGCGCGCTCGGCGCAGCGGACCGAGCGGCGCGCTCGCTGGGAACGAGCGTGCTCACGCCGACGATGCGCTACCACCCGTCGGTCGTCGCGCAGGCGTTCGCCACGCTCGCCTGCCTTGACACCGGGACGCGTCTTCCTCGGCGTCGGCACCGGGCGAGGCGATGAACGAGACGCCTCCGACCGGCAATGAGTGGCCGGGTGCAAAGGAGCGCCGCTTACGCCTGCGCCGAGTCGATCGAGCTCATGCGGCAGCTCTGGACGGAGGAGCGCGTGACGTTCGACGGCGACTACTACCGCACCGAGCGGGCGACGGTCTACGACCGGCCGACCAGCCGGTTCCCGTCTTCGTCGCCGCCTCCGGACCGCTGGCCGCCAAGCTCGCCGGCCGAGTCGGCGACGGCTTCATCTGCACGAGCGGCAAGCAGCCGGAGCTCTACCGGGAGCTGCTCGACGCAGTCGCCGAGGGCGCCGACGGCGGCCGGCCGCGACGCGCACGCGATCGTGCGCATGATCGAGATCAAGGTCTCGTACGACCACGACGCCGACTACGCACGCGACGCCTGCCGCTGGTGGGCGGCGCTCTCGCTGACGCCCGAGGAGAAGATGGGCGTCGAGGATCCGGTCGAGATGGAACGTCTCGCCGATGCCGCGGCCGACCGCGCCCACACGCGCTTCATCGTCTCCGACGACGCCGACGCAGGTCGTCGAGCCGAGATCGAGGCCTACATCGGAGCTCGGCTTCACGCACCTCGTCTTCCACGCGCCGGGCGAGGACCAGCGCCGCTTCCTCGAGCAGTTCTGCGCCGACGTCGTGCCGTTGCTGCGCTAGCGCGAGCCGGATACGGCGAGCTTCGCCTGGTCGGCCAGGCCGGCGAGCATCTTCAACTGCAGCTCGCCGATACGTCTCCTCCGCGGGCGGAGCCGCGACCAGGAAGCCCATCCGTCCCTGGTCGAGGGCGAACGGAGCCACAGCGACGCAACCTCCGCGGCTGAGCTCGGCGGCGCCCGGGAATCTCGGCGTACTGCTCGGGGTGCAGCACGAACGGCTCGGGCCGCTCCGAGAACGGCTCGCGCGACGGCGGCCTGGAACGTGGCCGCGAGCACGCGCGCTCGGTGCTCCTCGTCGTCGTCCCAGGCCGCGACGGCAGCCATCTCGCTCCGGGAGCAGCCTGCAGCCAGAGTGACACCTCCCGTGCGCTCGAGCATCTCCGCCGCGAGGCGCACGATGCATGTCCTCGAGGTCGCCGTTCTCGGCGCGAGCGAGAGAATGAGCGAACATGAGCAGAGCGTCTGCGACGTGAAGGCTCTGTTCGCGGTGGCGAGCGAGCCGTGCCTTCTCCAGCGCCATCGCCACTCGGTACGACAGCCCTTCGAGCAGACGCAGCCGCTCGTCGGTGAAGCCCGCGCTCTCCGGACATCGGCTTGCCGACCACGAGCCACCCGCGGACGCCGTGCCCCGAGCGGAAGCGGCGCCACTGCAAGTCGGCCAAGCTCCTCCAGCTCGGGTCTGCGGAAGAGCTCGCTCAGCTCAGCCGAGTCCACGCGGCGCGGTGCAGACGACACCTCCATGAACGTCTCCGCCGCCAGACGAGGCAGCCGCGTGTCGCACATCGCGCTTTCAATCGGCGTTTCCCGGCAACCCGAGCAGGCAAGGCACACTGAAGTCGCCGACCAGAGGATCCTCGAGCCAGAGCGACACGACCTCGCACTCGAGCAGCGCTCGCCGTCGCCTTCACGGTCTCGTCTGCGATCTGCTCCGGCGAGCTCGCGTCGGAGATCGCATCTGCGAACTCGAGCCAGGCCTTCGCATGAGCCGCCTCCAGCCGAAGGCTCTCGTAGAGCCGTGCATTCTCGAGCGACACCGCCGCGTAGCCGGCGAGCACCTCCAAGAGGCGCAGGTCGTTCTCGTCGAACTGCCCGATGCCGAGCTTCGAGAGGAAGACGACGCCCGTGACGCGCGGTGCCGTACCGGAGCGGCACCGCGATCACCGACTCGTCGACGTCAACGGTGCCAGGGATCTGGAGCGCGAACTCGCAGTCGAACGCGTTGGCGAGCGAGCACCGACCGGCCCGTCTCCGCCACGTGGCCGGTGATACCCGTCCCCAGCTCGATGCGCAGCGCCTGCACCTGCTGCTCCTCCGTGACCCCGTCGCCCTTGACCGCGACGGGGACGACATGGTTGCCCTCCACGAGGTAGACGCGGCAGCTGTGGTAGTCGATGAGACCGCGCAGCTCGGCGACGATCGCCTCGCAGATGTCCTGCACGCTGTTGAGGCGGTTGAGGCGCGCCGACGACGCTCTGCAGCATCTTCAGGTGCGCGATCGAGCGCACGTCGCGGCCCGAGTCGAGCATGCTGGGCCGCTCGCCGAGGCCGCCCGCGTAGACCACGATGCGGTTCTTGCCGCGGGCCTTCGCCGCCATCATCGCCGACTCTGCGCAGTCGACGAGATCACGCGGGTTACCGGCGTTCTCCGGCCCGTGGGCGATACCGACGGAGATGGTGATTTCTCCGGCTGCGTCGACGGGACACGTCTCCAGCCGCTCGGTCAGTCGTCGTGCGAGCCCGAGCGCATCTCCTGCGTCGCACGACGGCATGATCACGGCGAACTCTTCGCCGCCGATGCGGCAGACGACATCGCTCGTGCGGACGAGCGAACACGTGAGTTCGGCCAGCCCGACGAGGATCTGGTCGCCGACGGCGTGGCCGCAGATGTCGTTGACGCGCTTGAACTCGTCGATGTCGAGCATCAGCAACGCGACGGAGTCGCGGGCGCGGCTCGCCCGCATCAGCTCGGCCCGCAGCCGCTCGTGGAAGACGCGGTGGTTGTAGAGGCCGGTGAGGGAGTCCGTCTGGGCCTGGTGCTCCAGCCGCGCGCGCACCTGCGCGTTGTCGAGCGCCAACGCCGCGGCGTCGCCGAACCACTTGGCGAGCTCGAACTCGTCCTCGTCGAACGAGGCGGTCTCGCCGAGGCGGTACATGTTGAGCGCGCCTTTGAGCGCGCCGCGCGCAATCAGCGGGATGGTGACGAGTGCCTCGGGCTCGGCCGGCGTGCCCGGGATGAAAGCGACGCGGGGATCGTCGTGCGCCTGGTTCGCGAGCACCGGCTCGCGGTTGACCACCGCCCAGCCCGTGATGCCCTGCCCGAAGGCCGGGCGCGTGCGCATGATCTCGTTCTGCCACTCCGAGCGCGCGAGCACCGGGATCAGCTCGTTACGCGTGTGGTCGGCCTCGTAGATCTGAAGCGCGTCGTACGGAACCAGATCGTCGAGCGTGTCCGCGATGCGATCGAGCAGCGTGTCGAGGCTCTGCTCGGAGAGCACGTGGTGAAAGACCTCGGCCAGCCGCCGGTACGAGTCGACGAGCGCATCGGCCCGCCGTACGCCGTCGTTCTCGTGCGGCCAGGCAGGGTCCTGCGAGACGTCATGTAGCGCCACACTCTCGCTATCGGCAGTGCCCGGAGGCCGCTTGAGACAGAAGTGGGGGTAACCCAGTGTGTCTTCGCCAGGCGCTCTCAGTCGGCGTGCGTTCGGACGTTCAGAAGCGGGCGCCGAAACCCGTCAACACCGCCTCTGCGTTCGGGAACGTCGGTGTCAAAGCCGCGAGCAGGTCGCGCGGCACAGCGGTCCGGTACGCGTTGGCGAGGACGTAGCTCCGCAGCGCGCAGTCGATGCCGGCATCGTCACCGAACGACGCGAGGGCCTTCACGCCCTGCAGGTAGAGGCCGTCCCAGACGAGCGGCATGAACGGCAGTGGGCCCCAGAAGGTCATCGGATCACCGAGATGGTTTTGCACCTCGACGGGGATGTACGTCGCCGCCTCGCCCTCGACGTCGTTGGTGAATCGCGCCGTCGCCCACTGCGCCAGCGACTCGTCCAGCCACGGGTCGCGCGCCTGGTCGTCGCCGACGAGTGAGTAGAACCACTGGTGCGCCGTCTCGTGTGCCGTGATCGCGAGCGGAAGATCGAAGCTCAGAAACACGATCGTCGGATACTCCTGACCTAGCGACAGCCGGGCCGACTCGACGATCACGGTGTAGTTCTTCCACGGATAGGTCGCGTAGCGGGCGGAGAAGGTCTTGAGTGCGCGAGCGGCGATATCGAGGTACACCTGAGGGGAGATGGACGACTTCGAGTCGACGGCGGCGGTCACGACGACGGGGGCAGGAACGCGGATGGTGCGCCGGCCAACCTTGAAACGCCCAGCCGCGAGAGCGAAGTCACGCACCGCGGCGGCGTGCCAACGTCCCCTGCCGACGCTGGCGCCACTGGCGAACACCCGCATTCCATCTGGCGTCCTGACCGTGACATCGAAGTCGGCGATCGGGGACGTCCACGTCTCGAGCTGCGGCGCGGGCGGATCGAGTGCCCAGTCTGTCCCGCTCCAGGCGAGCAGCGGAAAGAACGAGCTCAACCGTACGATCGAGGTCGATTCCAGCCGCTCCGTCGGCCTGCGCGGTAGCCGAAGCGTCCAGCTCATCGAGACGCTGACGCGCTCGCCTGCGGCTACCGGCCGCGCAACGACAAGTGTGGTCGGATCGGGCACGGTCGTCGGGACGCCAGCACCGTCGACCCGCACGTCGCGAACGTCGAATCGTGCGCCGACCTGGCGCTGCACGGGCATGTTCGGCCAGAGGCGGAAGACGATCCGGTCGCTCGGACGGTCGAGCGCGAACGAGACTCGCGAGGTTCCTTGGACGACCTTCCTGCCAGCAGTGATGGCGATCGTCATCGCGTATGTCGGACGGTTTGCCGGCCGGGCCGGGAGTGCGGCCGGAGCGCACGAACCTGCAGGTACGGCGGGGCGCGCGGACGATGCGGAACAGTCCGAGCGCCGCTGCTGCGAGGACCACTGCGACCTTCCTCATGTCGGCCCGTCTCGAGATGCGGCGCTGCATCGGGGCGTCCCCATGCACATAGTGTCGCCGGACTTCTGGAGCTCCGCCACCGCCCGTTCCCTCAGCCGGCCGGGGGCGCTAGGGAAAGAGGTTCCGCTCGGGCGGCATCACGAGCTCGCGCGCCGACCCCAGGCCGCGAACCTCCAAACCTCGGACGACGGCCGCCGGCACGCCCTCGAGCTTGCCCATGACGAGCTCGGCCGCCGACGCAATCTCGTCGGCGACGGCGATCACCGTGGTGCGAAGCTCGTGCCCGACCGAGTCGACTTGCCCACGCCAGTCGACGAGTGGCGTGATGCCCGCGACGCCGATGGCCACGTCGACGATGCCGGTGCGAAACGGCCGGCCGAACGAGTCGCTGACGATGACGCCCACGTCGCGCCCGGTCTGCTTGCCGATCTGCTCGCGAATCGCCGCGGCTGAAGCATCGGGGTCGACGGGGAGCAGCACGAGCGTGTCCGGCTCGGGCGCGTTGGAGGCATCGACGCCGGCCGAAGCGCACACGAACCCGTGCCGCGTCTCCGCGATCACGAGCGGCGGGCGCGTGCGGACGACGCGCGCGGCCTCGCGGAGGATCACCTCGAGGTGGCGCGGATCGTGTCCGGCCGCGAGCTCCACGGCTGCGGCTGACGGCTCGACGTCGTCGAGGCGCACGATCCGCCCCTCGGACTTCGACACGACCTTCTGCGACACGACGACGACGTCGCTGTCCTCGAGCTCCAGCCGTTCCGCGATGAGCCACCCGAGGTCGTCGCCCTCCGCGATCTCCGGGAGGCCTTCCACCGGGATGACACGGAGCTCAGGCAGCGGCCAGCACCGCCTCGGCGAGAGCGCGCCGGCTCTCGGCGTCACGCATGACCGTGTCGGTGACGACGCAGCGGACGCCGTCGGCCTCCACTTCGGCTGCGCCATCCCGCGTCGGCGCGGTCGATGACGAGCACGTCGATGAGCCCCTGGTAGCAGGTGGCGACGCGGCGAGGCGAGGTGCCGCCGGCCAGACGCTCGAGCATCCGGTCGGCAGGGCCCTTCAGCGCCCGGCCGCCGACGATCGGGCTGACGGCGACGCACGGGACGCGACGCCGCTCGAGCGCGGCCCTGATCTCGCCCACGGCGAGGATCGGCCAGATCGAGATGAACGGGTTGCTCGGCGCGATCACGATCAGCTCCGCGTCGTCGAGCGCCTCGAGCACGCCGGGCGCGGGCGTCGCGCTCGCCTCGCCCTCGAAGCGCACGCGGTCGACCTCGTCGCGGTGCTGACGCGCGACGAACCACTCCTGGAACGGGAACGACCCGGCCGGCGTGTCGACCCACGTGCGCAGCGCGGTCGTCGGTCGCGGGCAGCAGCGTCACGTCGACGCCGAGAGCGTTCGGCGAGCTCGCCGCGTCACCGCCGACAGCGGCTCACCGCTGCGCAGCGCCTGCGTGCGCACGAGGTGGAGGCCGAGATCGCGGTCGCCGAGCTGGAACCACGCCTCGCCGCCCAGCCCGGCCACGACCTCCATCGCCTGCCACGTCTCGTCGGCGCGACCCCACCCGCGCTCCTCGTCCGCGACGCCGGCGAGCGCGTAGAGGATGCTGTCGAGGTCCGGCGAGACGTGGAGGCCGAGCACCTCGACGTCGTCGCCGACGTTCCCGATCACCGTCACCGACGACGGCTCCACGACCTCGACGAGACCGCGCAGGAAGCGCGCGCCGCCGACGCCGCCGGAGAGCACGACGGTTCTTGGCACTCAGAGGCCCGCGCCGGGGCCCGAGGTCGTCCACTCGGCGAGGTCGTACCAGTGCGACTCCCGCAGCGCCTCGACCACGGCGGGATGCGTGTGGGCCGTGTAGTAGACGTGCCGCTCGAGGTCGCAGCAGATCTCCGTCTCCTCGAGCGTGGCCGGGTCGAGGTTCACGAGCGCGTCACCCGGCAACTGCGCCTCGCTGACGGTGTAGTGCTTGAACTGGAGATCAGGCGCGATCTCCATCAGGTCGGGCCAGTCAGGGCAGGTGCGGTAGCTCACGCGTCTGTTCTACCAGCGGCCTCGGCGTCACCAGACCAACGACCGTCGATCCGGACGAGGCCCGTCTCGCCGTCCGACGGGTAGACGACGAAGCGCGCGGCGTCGTCCAGCCAGTGGTAGAGCCGGCCACCTGCCTCGTCCGTCAGCTCGAGCCGCAGACGGAAGCGGCCGTCACCGAGCGGCAGGCTCTCGACGTCGAAGCGGAAGCGTTGCTCGGAGGAGCCGGTGCGCCAACCGATGTCCTCGGTGCGTGTGCTCCCCGCGGCCAGCACGAGACCGGCTTCGTCGCGCAGCTCCCATGAGAGGCTCGGCGGCGGTACGTCCTCTGCCGCAGCGATGCGCACATGAGCTGTGAGCTGCTCTCCCGGTGAGAACTGCTTTCGCTCCTCGCCCCCCGGCCCCACTAGCCGGCACTCGGCGATCCGCGCCTCGCCGGTGCCGTACTCGCTGAGGCCGGCGCCTCGCTCGTCCGGCTCGCGCTCCTCGGCCAGTAGGCGGTGGTACTGCGTGATCGCCTCGCGCGTCGGGCCGTCGAAGGCCACCTCCCCGTCGCGCAGGAGCACGGCCCGAGCGCACAGGCGGTCGACCGCAGCCGCGTCGTGGGAGACGAAGACGATCGTGCCACCGCGCTGCTTGAACTCGAAGATCTTCCCGAAGCACTTGCGCTGGAACTCCTCGTCGCCGACGGCGAAGACCTCGTCGAGCAGCAGCACGTCGACGTCGAGATGGGCCGCCACCGCGAAGCCGAGCCGCATGTACATCCCCGACGAGTACGTTCGGACGGGAACGTCGATGAAGCGCTCGAGCTCCGCGAAGGCCACGATCTCGTCCATGTGCCGCCGGATGTCCTCGCGCTTGAGTCCGAGGATGGCGCCGTTCAGATAGACGTTCTCGCGACCCGTGAACTCCGGGTGGAAGCCGGCGCCGAGCTCGAGCAGCGATCCGACGCGGCCCTCCACCGCGACGCGTGCCGGAGGTCGGCTTGATGATCCCCGCCACGAGACGCAGCAGCGTCGTCTTCCCCGAGCCGTTGCGGCCGATCAGCCCGACCGCCTCGCCCGGCGCGATGCCCGCGGAGACGTTGCGCAGCGCCCAGACGTCCGTCCCCGTCGTGCGGCGCCGCGCGACGAGCAGTTCCTTGAGGGTCCGGACCGGCTGTGGGTAGACGCGGAAGCGGCGGCTGGCGCGGTCGATCTCGATCGATCCGGGCTGCGTCATGCGCTTGAAGGTAGCGCCGCCGCGCGCCGGACGATGCCGGCGAGAACGCGGATCAAGGCGGGATCGGCGTTCGGCATCTCGATCCGGTCGTAGCGCATCCCGAGCTCGGTCGCGCGCTCTCTCGCCTCCACGTCGAGGTCCCAGCGGATCTCGAGGTGGTCGGAGACGAAGCCGACTGGGCAGATGAGCACCGCCTCGACGCCCTTGTCGCGCAGCGCTGCCAGGTGGTCGAGGATGTCGGGTTGGAGCCACGGCTCCCCGGTGGCCGATTCGGACTGGTACGAGAAGGACCAGTCCTGGACACCCGCCGCCTCCGCTACGAGCCGAGAGGTTTCGAGCAGCTGCTCCTCGTACGGATCGCCGCCCTCCAGCACGCGCGCAGGGAGCGAGTGGGCTGTGAAGACGACGTGTGCCTCCGTGCGTTGCACGCGTTCGGCGAGCAGGGCGACGAGCCCTGGATCGTCGTGCCAGCTCTCGACGAAGACGAGCTCGGCCCGGCCGGCCACCGCGTCGTCCAGTTGCTGCCGGTAGCCCGCGATCGAGCCGCCCGAGTAGTGCGGGGCGAGGACGAGGCCGACGATCGTCGTCGCGCCCGCGTCGAGCGCGCGCTCGGCCGCGGCGGCGATTCGCGGCTGCCAGTGCTTCATGCCGGTGAAGACGGGCGCGCCGAGCTCCCGTTCCAGCGCGGCCCGCGTCTCCTCGGTGATGGCGTTGAGCGGGTTCGCGTCCTCGATGCCGAGCCGGCGGTAGCGCTCGACGAGGTTCTCCAGCAGCTCCGGTCGGATCGGCCGGCCGCTCCGGATGTCGGCGTAGTAGGCCGGGACGTCCTCCAGCCGGTCGGGGCTGCCGTACGCCATCAGGACGACAGCGACGTCGCTCATGCCGTCTGCTCCTGCACGAAGGCGGTCAAGCGCGTGAGGACGTCGGGGTCCGTCTGAGGCAGCACACCGTGGCCGAGATTGAAGACATGGCCGCGCCGGCCGTCGGCGCGGCGCAGGATGTTGTTCGCGGCTTCTTCGACCTGCGCCCAGGGTGCGAGCAAGACCGCGGGATCGAGGTTGCCCTGGACGCCGCGGTCGAGGCCGACCGCTGCCCACGCGCGATCGAGCTCCACCCGCCAGTCGAGGCCGATGACGTCTCCGCCGGCGTCTCGCATCTGCGCGAGCAGGCCTGCCGTGCCGGTGCCGAAGTGGATGGTCGGCGCCGAGACGGCACCGAGGACGCGGCGCGAGTAGGGCGCGGCGAACTCTTCGTAGTCCCGCGGGCTGAGGATCCCGGCCCAGGAGTCGAAGAGCTGGATCACGTCGGCGCCGGCGTCCACCTGCGCCTTGACGTAGGCGGCGAAGCGTCTCGGTGAGCCGCTCGAGCAGCGCGTGCCAGACCGACGGCTCCCGGTACATCAGCTCCTTGGCTGCGAGGAAGTCGCGGCTGCCGCGCCCTTCGACGAGGTAGCAGGCGACCGTGAACGGGGCGCCGCAGAAGCCGACGAGCGCCTGCTCGGGAGACAGCTCCGCGCGGACGAGGCGGATTGCCTCCAGCGTCTCCTGCGGAGGCATGCCCGGCCGCAGGCGCTTGACGTCGTCGGCCGTACGGATCGGCCGCTCCACCATCGGCCCCACTCCTTCGACGAGCTGGACGTCGAGGCCCATGGCAAGCACCGGCGTCATGATGTCCGCGAAGAGCACCGCGGCATCGACGCCGTGGCGGTGCACCGGTTGAAGCGTCACCTCCGCGCACAGCTCCGGGGTTCCGGCCAGCTCGAAGAAGCCGTGACGCTCGCGTAGCGCCCGGTACTCGGGGAGCGAACGCCCCGCCTGGCGCATGAACCACACCGGCGTGCGCTCGACCGGCTCGCGGCGGCACGTGCGAACGAGGAGCGGTTCTGGCACGGCCGTACACTAGTGCGGTGCCGGCGCCGCTAGTCGCACGGTGGGGATCCTGGTCGCTGGCACAACCGCGAGCCGGCTCGCTGTCCACTGCAACGACACAGGTCACGAACGTCGGTGCGGCGACGTGGGGACCGGACATCGCGGCCTCGTACCACTGGCTCGACGAGCGGGGGAACGCCATCGTCTGGGACGGGCTTCGCACCGCGCTCCCGGGCCCTGTTGCGCCGGGCGAGCAGGTCGAGCTGGAGATCGCCGTCCGAGCGCCGATCCCGCCCGCGGCCTACGGGTTCGCCCTCGACCTCGTCGCCGAGCACCGCGCCTGGTTCGCCGAGCTCGGAACCGATGACAATCCGAGCCAGTCCGTCGAGGTCCTGCCGCGCATCGACGCCACGACGCTGGGCGACGCCGCCACCGTGCACGCCTGCGTCGACCACGGCAGAGTGGGAGAGCCGTGTGCTGGCGCTCCACGCCGAGGGCTACGCCGTCGTCGCGGGCGCGATCGAAGCGCCGCGCCGACTCCGCAAGCGCCTCGCGCCGTGGGCGCCTGGCCCAGGCCGCGTCCCCGGTTTCGCCCACCCGCTGCTCTGCCCCTCCGTGCTGCACGGGATCGAGCTCGAGCGCCTTCCCGACGTCGAGGGCCTCCCGGCCTTCCGGCCCCCCGCGGACGAGCCGTGGGTCTACGACGCCTCGCTCGTCCGTCCCCTCTAGAGCTCGACGGCGATGCGGTCGTCGACGCGCGCTGAAGACGAGCGCGCCGACAGCGAGCGACACGACGGCTGCCACGGCGAGGTAGAGCACGTCGCCGGCCGCCGGCACCTCGCCGTAGAAGAGCGGGTCGCGCAGCGCGTAGAGCGGCGGCGTCAGCGGGTTAGCCCAGCGCAGGACGTCAACCACCACGTCGTACTGCTGGAAGCCACCTGGCAGCTCGTCGAGCGAGTAGAGGATCGGCGTGAGAAAGAACCACGGGAGCAGCAGCGCCGCGAGCAGGTGCTCGACGTCGCGGAAGACGACGTTGGCCGACGCCACGGTAAGCGCCATGCCGGCAACGAGCACGACGATCCCTGCCGCGACGGGGATCGACAACAACACCGTGTCGCGCGTCTCCGGGATGACGATCGCGTCGACGACGATCAGCCCGCCGAGCATGCACGGCGAACGGCACGAGCTGCGTCGCCACGACCGAGAACGCGACGAGCTGCCGCGGGAAGCGCACCTTCTTGATCAGCTCTGCGTAGTCGAGCATCGACCGGGCGGCGCCGGTGAGCGACGAGGAGACGAAGAGCCACACTGCTGAGCCCGCAGAGCAGGAAGAGCGGGTAGTGGTTGATGTTCTCCACCTGCCAGAGCAGTGAGAAGACGAGCACGTAGATCGCCATCAGCATCAGCGGATTCACGAGCGACCAGGCGACGCCGAAGATCGTGCCCTTGTAGCGCGCACGGAGATCGCGGCGGAACAGGCTGCCGAAGAGCTCGCGGTAGCGGACGAGGTCGACGTAGACGCTCACGGCGAGAGTCTAGGGACGGCCCTTGCGTGCATAGAGGCTGACCCCCGAGTAGCCGTGGCAAGTCTGCGAGAACAACGTCGCGGCGCTGCGCCCGACGACCGGCAGCCGTAGCAGCCGCCCGGCGATCCGCCGCCCGCTCGCAGCTCCTCGTAGCCCTCCGCCTGCTCGACGCGCCGCACGACGAGGCCCGAGCGCGAGAACGCCCAGAGATACGCGTAGAGCGTGTGCACGTGCTCGTTGATGCCGAGGCCCTTCTCCTCCTCCTGCTCGGGAACGTCGCCGGCAGCGCCGAGCGCGCGCGTGCCCTCGTTCAGCGCGCACACCCAACCGCCGCGTCGGGTCACGCGCGCCATCTCGCGCACCATCGCCGCCGAGGTCGAGCGCGTGGTGCAGGGCGGCGACGCAGTACGTGAGGTCGAACGCGTCCGACGCGAAGGGCAGGTGCTCGCCGTCGGCCTGGACGCGCCCGAACGGGCCGACTCGCGCCTCGTAGAAGGCGCCGCGGCCGAGCCCGATCATCGGGTCGGCGAGGATGTCCGTCGCCACGTACTCGCAGCCGAGCGGGCACGAGGTGCTGCGCGGCCCACGCCTTCGCCGCCCCCACCTCGAGCACGCGCATGCCCGGGCCGCACGTAGCGGTCGAGCAGCAGCGAGAACGAGTGCTCGGTGGCCCGCCAGTTCTTGTCGTCCCAGCCCAGGTCGCGGTTGAGGTACGGCAGGTGCGCGTCGATCTCGTCGTCGGGCTCGTACCAGCCGTGCGCCTTCGCCATCGCCGGCCAGCCCTCGATCTCGCGCCGCTTCGCCGCGATGCCCGGCAGGCGGTCGTCGAGCATCCGCGGCATGCCGTCCTCGACGGGGAACACGCCGCCGCAGCGGCGGCAACGCAGCCTCGCGCCCTCGTCGTCGAGCGAGCCGCGGCAGACGGGGCAGCGCAGCAGCTCGAGCAGCGTTGGCGTCACGGACACGGCGTACTCTGTACCCGAAAGGACGGCCAAACAGGTGCTTAACACGCCCGCACTACCGTTCCGGCCATGAGCGCCGTCGCAGCAATCGTCGCGTTCCCGGTCGCCGCACTGACCATCTGGATGCTGCTCCGCAACGGCCTCGGCGGCCGGTTCGTCGCCACCCCGTCCGACGACCGCTGGCACGAGCGCGACACGCCGTCGTTCGGCGGCGTCGGCATCTTCCTCGGCCTTCTGGCAGGGATCGGTGCCTGCCTGCTCACGGGCGCGGTCGACCCCACCTGGGAGCTGGCCGGCATCGCTGGCGGCGCGGCGATCGTGTTCGTCTTCGGCCTCGTCGACGACCTGCGCTCGCTGCCGCCACCCGCGAAGCTCGCGGCACAGTTCGCCGCCGCGGCGAGTCGTCATCGCATCGGGCCTCCGCGTCGAGATCGTCGACAACGACGTTGCTCGGAACCGCGCCTCGGCCTGCTCTGGCTGGTCGGCGATGACGAACGCCTTCAACCTGCTCGACAACATGGACGGGCTCGCCGGCACGCTCGCCGTCGTCGCCGCCACTCTTCTTCGCGATCGACGCCGTGTGCGATCCACTCGGACGACCTGCTGCTCGTCGTCTCGCTGGCGCTCGCGCTCGCCGTGGCCGGCTTCCTCCCGTTCAACTTCCGGCCGCGCAAGCCGGCCGCCGTCTTCATGGGCGACTCCGGCAGCCAGGTGATCGGCTTGACGCTGGCAGCGCTCGGTCTGGCGACGAGCTGGAAGGTCGCGGAGTCGACGGTCGCCACGCTGATCCTCCCGCTGCTCGTGCTCGCGATACCGATCCTCGACACGGCGCTCGTCACCGCCGTCCGGCTCGTCGAGGGCCGGCCGATCCACCAGGGCGGCCGCGACCACACGTCGCACCGGCTCGTGCGCAGCGGCATCTCGGAGAAGGGCACCGTCGTCCTGCTGACGGCGATCGCCGCCGGGCTCGGCGCTTACCAGCCTCGCCTACTCGGGCCTGCGACAACGGCTGGGTGACGCTCGTCGGCGTGCTCGTGACGTTCGCGCTGCTCGTGCAGCTCGCGGGCTTCCTGACGGACATCGACGAGGGCGGCAGGGTGGTCGACGGCAGGCCGGTACTGCTGCGCAAGATCCTCCTCAGCCCGCGGCGACTCGTGGAGGTCGCCGTCGACTTCGCACTGATCGCCGCCTCGTTCACGATCGCCTACCTGCTCTTCGTGGACGGGCTCCGGCACGGACTACCAGAAGCACATCTTCCTCGTCTCGCTGCCGGCGATCCTCGCCGCGCGCTACCTCTGCTTCATCCCGGCCGGGCTCTACAGCGGCGTCTGGCGCTTCGCCGGCGCGCGCGAAGCCGCCGCGATCATCGTCGCCGTCATCGTCTCGGAGGCGCCTCGCCGTCGGGGTCGTCTGGTTCACGAGCCGTCCCTTCGGCGACTTCCCGCAGCGGATCTACGTCTCGACGCGCTGATCGCGATGGTGCTGATCGGCGCCTCGCGCTTCGGCGAACGCGCGCTGTTTCGCGCCCACGCGACGCTCCGCGACCGGCACGAGCGCCGCCGCACGCTGCTCGTCGGCGCCGGCCGCAGCGGCCGGAGCCTACTGCGCGAGCTGCGCGAGACGCCGGGCGAGCAGGTCGTCGGCTTCGTCGACGACGACCGTCGGCTTCGCGGTCGCCGCATGCAGGGCGTGCCCGTGCTCGGCAGCCTCCCGGAGATCGAGCGCGTACTCTCCCATTCGCGGCCCGACCTCGTGCTCGTGACGATCCCCGCGGCCCCGCGCGACCGCCTCGACGCCGTCGTGCAGGCCTGCGAGCAGGCGCGAGTACCCTGCAGGTTCGTGCGCCGGGACCTCGACGTCGATCCGGTCGTCGCGTTGGGCGCCGCAGTCGAATGACGACGCGTCCGCCGCCCCGGCGGCGGCTGCGCGGAGAGCGGACGTGGCTCGACCGGGTTTACGCCGCGCTGCCGCTCGCGATCGCTATTCATCTGGCTGGTCGCGCTCTACGCGTGGCAGTCCTGGCGGCACTCGTCGCCGTGGCTCTTCACGGACGAGCTCGAGCTGACGCAGCTTTCGCGAAGCATCGCCGACACGGGCGAGGCGGCGCGGCGCGGACAGCCGCACTTCTTCGAGACGCTCTACACGTACCTCACGGCACCGGCCTGGTGGCTCAGCTCGACGGCGCAGGCGTACGACGTCGTTCGCTACATCGGCGTCTTCACGATGACCGCGGTCGTCTTCCCGACGTACTTCCTCGCGCGGACGATCGTCGCGCAAGCCCGCGGCGCTGTTCGCGGCCGCTGGCGGCCGGCGCCGTGCCCGCGCTCGCCTACTCGCAGATCATCTTCGAGGAGGCGCTCGCCTATCCGTACGCGGCGCTCTGCTTCTTCCTGATCGCGAAGGCGATCGCCGTGCGGACGCGCTGGTGGATCGCCGGCGCCGCAATCGCGTCGCTCGTCGCGCCCCTCGTCCGCGGCCGAGCTGGGCGTGATCCCGGTCGTCGTTCGTCCTCGCGGCGTTCTTCTACTTCCTGACGAGCGAGACGGGGAGACGCTGGCGCTCGGGCTGGACGGCCTGGGACTGGATCGGCGCCGTCGTGCTGACTACCGGCGCGATCGTCTTCTTCTCGGCTGTCGTCGGCAACTTCTCGCAGAGCTGGCTGATCGCGACCGGCCACTACCGCGGGCGGATGATCGAGTACGGCGTCTGGGCCGGCGGCGCCTTTGACGATCGGGCTCGGCGTCCTGCCGGTCGTGGCCGCGCTCGCGGGGCTCGTTCGCCCGAGGGACGAGGAGCGGACGCCGGCGCTTCGCGCGTTCACCGCGCTCCTGCTCGCTGCGCTCGCTCGGCTTCGGCCTCTACACCGCCGTCAAGGCCTCGTATCTCTCGACGTCCTTCGGCACGGTGATCGTCGAGCGGAACCTCATCTACCTCGTGCCGCTCGTCTTCGTCGGCACGGCGCTCGTGGCTCGAGCGGCCGCGCCTGCTGTGGATCCCGCTCGCGGCGGCTACCGGCTTCGTCGCCTACTTGCTCGTGTCGACGCCAACTACGCGCTCGAGAACGTCCCCTACTCGGACGCGCTCGGTCTCGCGATCGCGCAGATGTCGAACCGCAACCTCTCGTTCACGGACAACGCGGTGCAGTGGGCGCTGATCGTCGACGCTCGTCGATCTCGGTGCTGCTTGCTCGTCGCTGCCCAGACTGCTCGGCGCGCGCCGGACAGCGCGTTCGGGTCGTGGTCGGCCTGACTGCGGCGCTCGTCCTCGCGTGGACGCTGACCGGCCAGATCTCGGCCGCGAAGTACTCGAACGACTCCGGCGACCTCATCACGCGCAACTACCCCAAGCCGCTGACCTGGCTCGACGAGATCACCGGCGGGGAGCCGGCGCTCTATCTCGGGCAGAACATCGAACGCGGGCGCTGCCCTGGGACTCTGGCTGACGGAGTTCTGGAACCGCTCGCTGAAGTACGTCTGGAGCATCGACGGCACGGCGCCGGGACCCGGGCCGGTACTGACGCCCGACCTCGTGGCCACTGACGGTCGGCTCTCGCCCGACCCCGGCGTGCGCTATGTCCTCGCGGAACGGGGCATGGACGTGGCCGGCGAGCTCGTCGCCCGGCCGCCGAGGTCGGGACGCTGGTTCGTCTACAAGCTCGACGGGCCGCTCCGTCTCGCCCACGCCGAGACCGGCGTCTTCACCGACGGCTGGATGGGCGCCGAGAGCGCCTACAACCAGTACGCGTCGCCGACCGGCGAGGGCGGAAACATGGTCGTGAGGCTCGGCCGCTGGGCGTGGGGCGGCCCGGACAAGCCCGGCCGCGTGCTGATCCGGGTCGGCACGCTCGTCAAAGGCGCGGACAAGCAGCCGCACATCGGCGAGGTGACGGCCACGCGCCGGTGGACGATCCACAGCCTCTCGCGAGCGACGTTCGTCATCCCTGCGCCGCCGCCGCCGTTCCGGGTGGAGGTGACCGTGCGGCCGACGTTCTCGCCGTCGGACTACGAGGGCGAGTCCGACCGGCGCGAGCTCGGCGCGCAGGTCGGGTACCTGTTCATCCCTCGCGGCTCGCGCTGACGACAGTAGCTGAAGCGAACGCGGAGCAGCGCGCGGGCGAGCGGGCCCGAACGCTCGGCGGCGCGGAGACCGGCCGCGATTGGCCCTGGCACGCTTCGCCGCTGTGGGAAGAAGAACGGGTGCAGCTCCACGCGCGCGAGACCTGACCGCCCTCAGGTCGGCTACCACGTCGTCTACGTCGTACTGCCGCGGATTGAGGTCGAAGACGAGCTTCCTCTCCGTGTAGTTCGCGACGTGATTGAACAAGACGCGGCGATCGCGCGCGTAGTAGACAGCCCGAAAGCACGTCGTGCAGGCGACCGGGGCGGACGGCCGAAAGTCGTTGAGGTCGGCGAGCGCGATCTCGGCGCGGTCACCGACGCGGCGCCGCGCGGCATCGACCATGGGCTCGGAAAGGTCGACGCCGATGTAGCGGAGCCCGCGGGCGAGCAGCGGCTCCGCAAGACCCGCGTCGCCGCAGGCGAGATCGAGCACGGTGTCACCCGGCTCGAGCTTCGGCCCGAGCGTCGCGATCAGCTCGGCCCGGTGCTCGAGGTAGCCCGACGGGTCGGCGTATGCCTCCTCGGTCCACCGCTCGGCCTGCGGATCGTACTTCTCGGTGCTCACCAGGCTTTGAGGCGCTCCGGATGCTTGCGGACGAAGCGGAGGATGCCGCGCCAGTGCCAGAGCGTGCGCCTCGTGAAGAAGCTCTTGTCGGTCGCCGCGTCCCAGCGGTGACGGACGACGGCGGCGGGCACGTACCAGCGCTCCCAGCCCGCCTTCGCCGCGCGGTAGCAGAGGTCGATCTCCTCGCCGTACATGCGGAAGCCCTCGTCGAAGCCGCCGAGCTCGTCGAGCATCGAGCGACGGAGGAGGAGGCAGCCGCCGAGCATCCAGTCGGCCTGCACCGGCTCGGTCGGGCGCTCGTCGAGGAGGTAGTGGTCGCGCTGGTGCTCGAGCGGCGGGCGCAGGCGGCGGAGCGGCGTGCGGCGGACGAGCGTGCCGCCGACGGTCGGGAAGCGCCGCCGCGACGGCTGCCACGTGCCGTCGGGATCGACGAGCTGCGGGCCCGGCGACACCGCAGCGCGGGCGTGCGTCCATGAAGTCGCGGAGGAGCGCGACCGCGCCCGGCTCGGGCACGGCGTCGGGGTTGGCGACGAGCACGAGCTCGCCCGTCGTCGCGCGCGATGCCGGCGTTGATGTTCGCGGCGAAGCTCGCCGGCAGCTCGTTCTCGATCACGCGGGCACCGAACGTGTCCTGCGGGTCCGAGCCCGGGATGTTCGCGATCACGACCACCTCGTCGACCTGCGGCGCGAGCGCCGGCAGCGACTCGGCGAGCTCGTCGCGGTGGCCGTGCGAGACGACGACCGCCGAGACCTTCACGCCGCGAGCACCTCCCGGTAGACGGCGACCGTGCGGCGCGCCGTCTCCTCCCACGTGAAGCGCCGCGCACGCTCGAGGCCCGCCGCGACGAGCCGGTCGCGCTCGGCCAGGGCCTGCCGGATGCCGTCCGCCAGGCGCTCGGAGTCGACGAAGATCGCCGCGTCCCCGGCCACCTCGCGCAGCGCCGGGTCCGGCGTGGCGACGACGGGCGTCCCGGAGGCCATCGCCTCGAGCACCGGCAGGCCGAAGCCCTCGTAGCGGGACGGCATCACGAGGCAGGCGGCGCCGCGGTAGAGGCCGGCGAGCTCCTCCTGCGTCGACGTAGCCGCGGAGGCCGGCGCCACGCCGCTCGAGCTCGCGTGCGAGCTCCGGGTCGCGCTCCGGCCCGACGACGACGAGCGGCAGGCCGACCGCAGTGGCCGCCTCGGCGGCGGCGAGCGGGTTCTTGCGTTCCTGGATCGCGCCGACGCAGAGCAGGTACGTCGCCGGGCTTGCCGTCACCGGGCGAGAAGGCGGAGTCGACACCGTGCGGCGTGACCGTGATCTGCTCCGGCGGAATGCCGTACAGCTCGACGAGGTCGGCCTTCGTCCGCTCCGAGACGGCGAGCACGCGCGCGGCGCGCCTGGCCGAGCGCGGCACGACGGTCTTGAAGACCAGGCGGTCGTGCAGCGACATCACGGACGGATCGCGCTCGAACGAGAGGTCGTGGATCGTGACGACGCCGGGCACGGGCAGCGGAGCGGCAGCGCGTGCTGGAAGTGGGCGAGCGCCGGGCGCAGGTCGTCGCAGCATGCGCGGCACCGACCACGCCATCCGCAGCTCCTGGGAGCGGGCCGGCACGTGCACGGCCTCGATGCCGTCGGGGACGAGATCGGGCCGCCGGGTGAGCGCCGCGAAGCGGAGCTCGGCCGGCCGCGGCGGCGGGCAGCTGGCGCAGGAGGTTCTCGACGTACGTCTCGTCGCCGGTGCGCTGGCGGCCGAGCACGTCGGCGTCGATGACGACGAGCGGCGTCATGCGAGCCACCTCCCGGTAGATGTCGGCCGTCGCGCGCGCCGATCGCGTCCCAGTGAAGGCGCGCGCACGCTCGAGGCCGAGACCGGCGCAGCTCGTCGCGTCGCGCCACCGCCTCCTCGATGCCGGCGGCGATCGCCGCGGGGTCGTAGCGGGTCGACGAGCACCGCCGCACCGCCGGCCATCTCCTCGGTCGCGCCGCCCGCGCTCGTGACGACCGGCGTCCCGCACGCCATCGCCTCCGCGATCGGGCAGCCCGAAGCCCTCGTAGAGCGACGGGTAGACGAGGCACGCGCGCCGCGGTAGAGCGCGCGAGCTCCTCGTCGGAGACCCGCCCCAGCCAGCCCGTCGAGCCTGAACGCCGCCCCAGCCCGGCGCGCCGACGACGCGCAGCTCGACGCCGAGCCGCCGGGCTGCCTCCTGCGACCCGCGCGAGGTTCTTCCGCGGCTCGAGCGTCCCGACCGGCGAGCACGTAGTCGCCCTCGGCCGCGGGGCCGTCGGGCGAGAAGACCTCTGCCGACGCCGTTCGGGATGACCGTCACCTTCTCCGCGCGGCGCGCCGAGCAGCTCGACGAGCTCGCGCTTCGTGAACTCGGAGACGGCGATCACGCGGCTCGCCGCCCGCGCCACCCGAGGTACGCACGAGCGGCTGTAGCGCCGCGTCCACCGGTTGAACGTCTCCGGGTGGCGCAGGACGGCGAGGTCGTGAACGGTAACGACCAGCGGGCACGGCGGGCGGTGAAATCGGCCCGCGGAACGTCGGGCAGTGGAGGACGTCGAGCCGCTCGCGCTTCGCCAGGCGCGGAAGGCTGACCGGGTACCAGCCACGCGTCGCGGTAGACCGTCGCGGCGCGCCCGGAGCCGCGGCGGCCGAGGCGTACGAGCTCGACGCCCTCGAGCGCCTCGAGCTGCCTCGATGTAGCGCGCGGTGCCGGCGCGCGTCTGGTCGAGCGGCGAGACGTCGAGGCCGACGCGCATCAGGCCGCTTCCACGTACCCGCCGAGGAGGACGCCGGCCCGTGTCGAGCCCACGAGAAGCGCGCGGCGTGCGCAGGCCGCGCGGGACGAGCTCGTCTCGCCGATCGAGCGCGATCTCGATCGCCGCGGCAATCGCCTCTGGGCTCTCGGGATCGGCACGCACGGCGGCGTCGCCGCACGCCTCGTCCATCGACTCGTGGGACGAGCAGACGACGGGCGCGCCGCACGCCATCGCCTCGATCACCGGCAGGCCGAAGCCCTCGAAGCGCGACGGGTAGGCGAACACCGCGGCGCCGCGGTAGAGGCCGCGCCAGCTCGTCGTCGTCGACGTAGCCGAGCCGGACGATGCCCGGCCGGTCGAGCGCCGGCTGCTCGCCCCACCCCTCCGCGCCGACGACCGCGAGCAGCAGGTCGTCGCGGCCGAGCAGCGCATGCGCCTCGACGAGCGCAGCGAGGTTCTTGCGCGGCTCGAGCGTCGCCACGGTGAGGACGTAGTCGCCGCCGAGCTCGGCACTCGCGCCGTCGGCCGTGAAGATGGCGTCCACTCCCGGCAGCGCGACCCGCACCCGCTCCTCGGGCACGCCGAGCAGCTCGACGACGTCGCGCGCCGTGAACTGCGAGTTGGCGAAGACGAGGTCGCATGTGCGCGCAGCGTTCCGGTACTTCGCCGTGTGCATGCGCCGCGTGCGGCCCTGCACCCACTCCGGGATGCCGCAGCGGCACGAGGTCGTGAACCGTCGTCGAGCGGATCCCTCCGCGCTGCGGCGGATACATCCAGTCCGAGAAGTGGAGCACGTCGATCGGGCCGAGGAAGCGCTCCACGCCGGGCTTGCCCAGACGGCTCCACCCCTGGCGCCAGAAGTGGGCGAACGGGAGGAACTGGAGCCGAGAGCTCGACGGGGATGCCAGCGAGCGCCGCCGGGAATCGCCTTCTTGCCCTGCGGGCTCGTGGGCGCGAAGGCGACGATCTCGTGCTCGCCCGCGGCCGCCTCCGCGAGCCCGCCGAGCGACCCGCGGAGGTACGTGCCGATCCCCGATCGCGGATGCGAGAGCGGCGCGACGTCGAAGGCGATCCTCACGGGCTCGTACGTCGAACCGGTTGAAGTGGAGGCCGAGCTTGCGCGGGTCGGGGTTCTCGCCATTCGTGACCACCCTCGGGATCGCCGTGCGGTCGACTGCGAAGCGCACGACACACTTGTCGCCCTCCGCCTCGAGCGGCACTCGCAGCACCTGCTTCGTCAGGAGTGGGTCGATGAGCACGCGGCCTACGACCTTCCCGCCAACTCGAGCGATGACGCGTGTACGGCTCATCGAACAACGCCGAGTCGCTCTGCAGCTCGACTTCCAGCGTGCCCCCGGGCAGTCGTGGCGCGTGTACGTGACGCGCTTCCCCGACCACGTGTCCTGCGGATAGAGCCCGTCGACGAACGCCAGCTGCCGCAGCGGGCCGTCGACGCGATAGAGAACCAGGCGCTTGACCCCGTCTTCGCCGACCACGGTGCCCCCGAACTCCCCGGTTGCATCGGTGAGCACGAACGACACCGGCACGCGACTTCCGTCGGGCCCCTGCACGTAACCGGTGCTTCTGGTCGATCGAGACTGGCGTCTGCGCTAGACCCCCTGGAGACAGCAGGTCCAGTCGTGTAGATGTCGCCGATGCTGCGGTTGAAGATCTCGTTCTCCCAGATCGTGAACTCGTCGAGGTGCCGGTCCACAGAACAGGCAACGTCGGCATCCCGCCCCACCGAGCGGTCGATCCAGTCGCGATGCTTCATCGTGATGCCGCCGAACAGGTGCTGTGCCGAGCGATAGCGATGCTCGTCGACGATCGGGTACTGGGACACGGCGAAGTAGACGAGCACGAGTGCCGGCAACGCGAGCGCGTAGCGGCGGGGCACGAAGAGAAACGCCAGGCCGGTTACGACGGCGCCGGCGAGGACGACGAGCCCGGCGTCCGAGAGTGCCAGCCCCTGCTCGACGAGCCAGCCGAGCGGCAGCAGCGCAGCCGTGTCGGACACCGCGTTGAGGCCGATGAAGTCGTCGTACGGGATCGCCGAGCGGGAGCCCGACGGCGACGTAGCGCTGCCAACGCAGTCGCCGGCTGGGGTCGCGGCAGGCCGCGCTCGATCCAGACGAGCAGCGCGATCGAAGAAGAGCGGCGCGACGTAGAACATGTTCCGCTCCTCGATGCGAAACGTCTGCTCGGATGCGAACACGCCACCTCGAGCACGAGCCAGAAGGACAGGCTGAGCAGCGGCCGCGACGAAGATACGGTCGCGCTCGGTCAAGCCGCCGCGCACCATCAGCGCCAGGAGGAGCAGCGCGGCGAACGGGATCACGCCGAGCGAGAGGCTCGAGCTCACCGAGGTGGTACACGAACCACTTGGCCACCTCTCGCGACCGAGTAGTCGGCGCGGCCCGCCACCTCGTAGGCGCCGAAGACGCCCGAGCGGCGAGCGGCCCCTGCGCCAGCTGGACGACGAGGATCCCGAGCGAGCCCCGCGGCGGCCAGCCCGTACATGAGCGCGTAGCGACGGAATGCGGCCCTCCCTGCCGACGAGCAGCGGCGCCGTCAGCAGCGCCGGCAGCAGCGCCACCGCCTGCTGGCGGGTGAGGTAGGCAACGAGGCAGACGCCGAGCACGATCGCCGTTCGCAGTCGAGTCGGCCGCTCGAGCCAGAGCACCATCGCCAGCGCCGCACAGAGAAACAGCGGGTAGAACGCGTTCTCCGTCATCAGCGTCGCCGTGTAGACCATTGACGGCACGGCAACCGTCAGCGCCGCAGCCACGAGCGGCGAGCGGTTCCGAGAGCACGCGGCGGGCGAGGAAGTACGCCGGCACGGCTGCGAGCGACATGACGAGCGCGTTGATCGCCTTCGCCGCCGCGTAGGCCTGCGGCACCGACTCGAAGATCGCCCACGCCGGTGCGATCAGCGTCGGGTAGACGATGCCGTACGCCGCGGTCGCCTCCCCGCGGACGAGAAAGCGCCCGGAGTCGGCGAGGCTCTTGGCCAGCTCCGAGTAGATGAGCTCGTCGACCATGATCCACGGCGCGGGCGTGCCGCGGCCGAGCACATACCGAACGAGCGTCGAGACAGTGACGATGCCCGCGAGCCAGGCCCAGGCCGGGACGCGGGCCAAGCGGTTAGCCAAGCTCGGCCTCGCGGAGGCGGGCCGCCAGCTCCTTCGCCTCGGGATCATCAGGGCCAATGCCGACATCCGCCGCCGCCGCCGCCACCTCGCGCGTCACGGCGTCCCGCACGGTCTCGCCTCCCGCCGCCTCTTCGAGCGTCGCGACGTAGAGATCCACGACCCGGTCGAGCGCATGCTCCGTCGTGGCCAGCTCGAGCGCCGCGGCACTCATCGCCCCGCGCGCGTCATCGTTGCTCAGGAGTCGCTCCAGCTCGGTGGCCAGCGTCTCCACCTCCCGCTCGTCCGGCGCCACCTTGACGGCCACCTCGTCGGGCAGCTCGGAGAACCAGCCGACGTCGGAGACGACGAGCGGACGGCCGATCGAGAGCGCCCGGATGACGGTCCCGATGTCTCGCCCATCGTCGGCGAGCGCAGCGAGACGACGACGTCACACGAAGCCATGAGCGACCAGAGCCGCTCCTCGTCGACGTAGCCCTCGCGTGTCACTCCCTCAGGTACCTCGAGATCGGCGAGCCGGCGTGAGGCACCACCGACAAGGAGCAACCGCGCTCCGGGGAGCCGCTCGCGCAGCCGCGCGAAGGCCGCGTAGAGCTGCGGGATCCGCTTGCTCTCGTTCAGGTGGCCGAAGCAGCCGATGAGCGGTTGCCCGTCGGTGGCCATCTCGGCTGCCCGTGTCCACGCCGGATGCGGGATTCGTGCGATCGGACCCTCGTAGCCCGCCGCGCGCGAGCCCTCCTCGACGTAGCGCGAGTGGACGATCGAGGCTCTGCGCGAGCCTCAGGATCTCGCCCGCGAGCGGGAAGTCCTGCGGACGCGTCTCCCACAGCGGCGGAATGCGGTTGTCGAGGACGCCGTAGGCGAGCAGGCGGCCGGCGAGGCCGTACTCCGCGCTCCATCGCCGCCAGGTAGCCGGCCGCGTCGCCGCGGGCGAGGGTGATCCCCGCGACGAGGTGGTGCAGGACGATCTCGTGGAGGACGACGACGCCGGGCCGGCGGCGCAGCGCTTCGACGATCCAGCCGTGCGCTTCCGGATCGTTGCCGACGTGGTAGAGGGCGACGTCTGCCTTCGGGGTGCGGCGGAAGCGGCCGGGCCGGGCGATCTCGACGTCGATCCGCTGCTCCAGCGCGGGCAGCAGCAGCGCGCTGTAGTCGGCGATCGCCCGAGCGCGAGGGCGGCAACGGGGAGTAGTAGGCGACCTTCATGCGAGGAGGCGGTCGATCGCGCGGTCCCACGTCACCTGCTCCGCGACCTGACGGCCCGCCTGCCCCCACGTGCGGGCGTCGTCCACGTGGTCGCGGAGCCAGGCGCAGGCCTCGGCTACGGCACCTGGCTCGAGGCTCACAGACGAGGCCCGTGCGCCGGTCGGCGACGACCTCGAGCGGCCCGCCGGCGTCGACGGTCGTGACGACGGGCTTCTCGGCGAGGAACGCCTCGAACGGCACCATGCCGAAGTCCTCGTCGACGGGCGCGTAGTAGACGGCGAGGCAGCGCGCGTAGAGATCGGTGAGCTCATCGTCGCTCACGCGGCCGGCGAACGTCACGCGGCCGTCGAGCCCCTTGCTTCCGGCGAGCTCCTCGAGCCGCGCGCGGTCCGGCCCGTCGCCCGCGACACGCCGCGCAGGGTCGCGTCGGCGGCTAGCGCCTCGAGCAGCAGGTCGACGCGCTTGGCGCGGTCGAGCCGGCCGACCGAGAGGACGAAGTCGCCGTACTCGTCGCAGCGGTAGGCGAGCGTGCTGCGGCGGATGCGGCATCACCTCGGCGGCGATGTCCGGTCGAGCGCATCGAGGCGGTCGGCGACGTTCTGCGAGGTCGCGAACACGCTGCCGCGCCTCGCCGAGGCAGACGCGGTCGAGCCGTTGCACGCTGCCGGCGGAGCGCGCGGTCGGGCGGCGACTCGGAGAACTGGCCGAGCTCGGTGCGGTCGAGCTCGTACGCCTGGCGGAACTGGTGGAGCAGCCAGACGACCTTGTTCGGATGGCGGACGCAGTACGAGGGGAACTTCGTCGCGATCACGAGGTCGATCGCGCGGCCGTCCGCCTCGGTCAGGTCGGCGAGCCGCCAGAGGAGCGCCTGGGTCAGCACGCGCTCGCCCGGATACCACTTGAACGGGAGCGTGACGACGTCGGCCTCGTGCCCACGCCGGCGCAGCTCGTTCGCGAGGTCGTCAGCGAAGATCTCGGCGCCACCGCGTTCGAACGGCACCTGCGGGCGGCAGACGGCGATCCTCACGTCCGCGCGAGATCGCGTAGTCGAGCGGCCCGAACAGCAGCTCGTTCAGCCGGCGCACGTTAGCCGGCGATGAGCGGGTCGTCGGGCACGGCGAGCTTCTCTTCTGGCTCGTTGAGGAAGCGCGTCGCCACCTCCCGGAAGCCCGCCTGCTCGGCGAGCAGCACGAGCGTCTCAGGCACGAGCGGCTGCGCGTGTGTCAGGTCGGCGAAGTAGCTGCGGAGCGCGAGCGGCGAGAGCGGGTTGATCGTCTCGGCGACGAGCAGACCGCCCGGACGAAGCTTGGACGCGGCGAGCTCGAGCAGCCGGACGAGCGTCGCCGGCGGAAGGTGCTCGACGACCTGTGCGGCGAAGATGCCGCCGAGCGAGTCGTCTTCGAGCGCCTCGAGGTAGGCGAGGGCGTCCGCCTGCTCGACGTCGAGCCCCTCGCCGCGCGCGTAGGCGACCATGTCAGCGTCGGCGTCGACCCCGCGCGCTTCGACGCCGGCCTCGCGCAGTAGCGACGAGGAACTCGCCGCGACCGCAGCCGATGTCGAGCACCGGGGCCGCGTCGCGGAAGTCGTCGACGTACACCCGCTGCCGCTCGCGAACGACCGCCGTCGAGCCGCGCATCCGCGCCTCGAACGCGAAGTAGTCGGGGACGGCAGGCAGCGGCCGGCTGTGCCGCGACCGTCGCCACGGGGGCGGATGCCGCCGATCCCGGCGCCACGCCGTTCGACGCGTCGCAGGCGCTCCTCGAGCTCGACGAGCGTACGGCGGCTCGACTCGTCACCAGCGGCTGCCCGGTCGGCCGTCTCGTACAGGTCGTCGACGAGCTTGAGCACCGCGTCGTTGAAAGCGCGCTGCTCTGCCGCCAGCGGCTCGACGTACCAGCGCAGCAGCGGTCGCAACAGCCGCTTGACGGGATACGCGATCGCGCCCTTGAGGCCCGGGCGGCGCTCGAGCGGCCGCTCGGCCGAGACCGGCCACATGCGCTCGGCCTGGGCGCGCCACGTCGCGCGAGCCCCCTCGGCACCGACGCCGCCACGCCGAATCTCTTCGCGAAGTTCCTCGAAGAGCGCGACAGCGTCAACCTCCGCCGACAGCGAAGCCTGTGCAGACGCACCATCGTGCACGCCGCTGTCCGGCATGGCCAGATCGTAGCCCCGGTCTGTTACGGCATCGTTAGAACCGGATCACAGGCAGCGCGGCTAGGCTCGACGCCGTGCGCGTTGGGATCAGCCTGCTGACGCTCGTGCCCGGGCTCGTCGGCGGCTCGGAGACGTACGCGCGCGAGCTCTGCCGCGCGCTCGCGCGCGTCGGCGAGCTCGACTACGCCGCGTTCGTGCCCACCGTCGCTCCGGGAGCGGGCGACGGGCTACCGACCAACGTCGTGCCCGAGTACCGGGCGAGGACGACGATGCCCGGCCGCATCGCTGCGATGTCGCTGGCCACCGCGATGCCCGGCCCCATCCGGCGCCGTCTCGACGGTGCCGCGCTGGATGCTCTTCACTTCCCGCTCAGCGTGATGATCCCCCGCGTCGACGCGCCCGCCGGCGGTGACGACCATCCACGACCTCCAGCACGAGGTCTATCCGCAGTTCTTCTCGCGGGCGGAGCGTGCCTACCGCCGCGCGGTCTACGGCTGGACGGTGCAACGCAGCCGCGATCTTGATCGCCATCTCGGAGCACGCGCGGGGGACGCTGCTCGAGCGCTACGGCCTCGACCCGGCGCGCGTCCGCACGATCCACCTCGGCATCGACCACGAACGGTTCACGCCCGGACGACAGGCAGCGTCAACCCTTTCTCCTCTACCCCGCCAACCGCTGGCCGCACAAGAACCACGAGCGCCTGTTCGCGGCGTTCGCGCTCGTGCAGCGAGACCGCCCGGAGCTGCGACTCGTGCTCACGGGACAGGGCCACGAGCGGGCGCAGCTGCCGGACGGCGTCGAGTCGCGGGGGCACGTATCCGCGGATGAGCTCGTCGAGCTGTATCGCAGCGCCGCCTGCCTCGTCTTCCCCAGCCTGTACGAGGGCTTCGGGCTACCGCCTCTCGAGGCGATGGCGTGTGGCTGCCCCGTGGCGGTCTCGAACGCCACGTCACTGCCCGAGGTCTGCGGCGACGCGGCAGAGTACTTCGACCCGCTGTCTCCCGAGGACATGGCTGCCGCGATCTTCCGCGCGCTCGACGGGCGGCTCGTGGGACGAGGGTTGGCGCAGGCGGCTCGCTTCACGTGGGGCGCGTGCGCTCACGCTCACGACTTCGTGTACCGCGACGTCAGCGCTTGACGAAGGCAAGGCGGACGACGTCGCCGCCGGGTGCGGCGACCTCGCGGCCGAGTAACCCGTAGACCGGTCCCAGCGGCACGAGCCACGGGAAGGAACGCACGTAGGCCTCGTTCCAGTTGGGCTGCATGCGCACGACCTCGCGCGACAGGAGCTCGAGCGCCGGCGCGGCGGCGACGAGCGCCTCGACGCGAGGCGGGTCGTACCAGCGTTGGAAGAACGCCCGGCCCGCGCCGCCGGGCTCGTTCGCGTAGACAGGAGCGTCCCGCCAGTCCTCCCGGTACGCCAGCGCATGTGGAAGGGTCACCAGCACGCGACCTCCCGGCCGCACGACCCGCGCCAGCTCGCCGAGGGCCTTGGCATCGCCAGGCGCCTCGATGTGCTCGAGCACCGAGATCGAGTACGCGCGATCGAACGAGCTGTCCTCGAACGGCAGCGCACGGCCGTCGGCCACCTGTAGCTCGAGGCCCGGAACATTCCCGGCCAGCGCGCGCCACGTCTCGATCTCCCGCTCCAGCTGGTCGACGGACGTGACGAGAACGCCGTGCCGCGCGAGCACGACCGCGAGCAGCTTGGGGCTGGCGAGGTCGAGGACACGCTCACCCGGCTTCGCGTCCAGCTGCTCGAGCGCCCAGGGCAATTCGAGGTAGCGGCTCGGATCGAGGGGGACAACGACGCGTACGACAGCCTCGCGCCGGTAGCCCTGTCGCACGAGATGGCGCACGCCGAGACTCACGCTCTCGGCCCAGAGTCCTCGCCACCCGCGCACGAGGGAAGACTTGCAGGCATACAGTTGCCGCGTGCGGAACGCCGGCACGCTCGCGATCTGTGCCCTCGTGCTCGGCTATGCCAGCGTCGTCCAGGGAGGGGGCGAGAACCAGTTCGCGCACCTCGCGCTCGTCCGTTCCTTGAGCCACGGCACGGCGGTGGTCGATCCATACCACCGCGAGTCGAAGGACCTGTCGTGGTACCACGACCACTACTACTCCGCGAAGGCGCCAGGTCTCGCGCTGCTCACCGTCGGCCCCTACTATGTGCTGGACCGGAGCGGGGTCATCGATGCGATCGCCGATGTCGTCGGCGCGAACCCGAGGTCGGTCGCGCTCTGGCTGCTCGTAATCGTTGGCGCCGTGCTACCCACTGGAGCGCTCCTCTTCCTGCTGCGGCGAGTCGGTGACGACATCGAGCCTGGTTACGGCACCGTGACCGCGGTCACGGCCGGGCTGTGCACGCTGCTCTTCCCGTTCGCGACGCTCTTCTTCGACCATGCGCTCGCCGCCGCGCTCGGCTTCGCCGCGTTCTTCGCCGTGCGCTATGCAGGACGTCGCCTAGCGCTGCTGGCACTCGGGGGCCTGTTCGCCGGGCTGGCGATCACCTCCGAATACCCGCTTGCCCTCGTGGCGCTGGCAGTCGGCGTTTACGTGCTCGCTACGGGCGACTGGCTGCGGCGCGGCGCGTGCTACACAGCGGGGGTCGTCGTCGGCACCCTGCCGCTCGTCGTCTACAACTGGCTCGCGTTCGGGTCACCGTTCCACATCTCGTACGAGCACGCCATCCTCGAGCCGGGCGTGTCGGGCCACGATGTGCTCGGTGCGAACGACCAGGGATTCTTCGGCGTCGACGTGCCGCAGCGTGGCGTTGCCCTGCAGCTTCTCTTCAGCCGCATCGGCCTGATCACGGTGACCCCGGTCGTGCTCGCAGGGCTGGCCGGCCTCGTACTCCTGTGGAGACGTGGCTGGCGCCGGGAGGCGGCCCTGGCCGGGTTCCTGTCGTGCGCGTACGTCGTCTACAACTCCGGCTATACGGTCGCGTTCGGCGGGGGCGTTCCCGGGCCGCGCTTCCTCATCCCGATGCTGCCGTTCCTCGCCCTCGGCTTCGCCACCGCCTACCGCTCCTGGCCGTGGGAGACGATCGCGCTCGCCGTCCCATCGGGCGTGATCATGCTCGGCGTGACGGCGACCGACCCCGTCCGCGGCACCACCTGGGCGTGGACGAAGCGTGTCTGGGACGGCTCGTTTGCAGGGTCGGGCATCTGGCCCAAGCTCCCACTCGCCGCGTGCGTGATCGCCTGCGCCGTCCTATGCGCACGCGCCACTCCGATCGGCCGCCCCTCGACGCGGGAGGCCGTCGGCGCCGCCCTGACACTCACTGCGTACATCGCGATCGGCCTGGCGGGACCTCGCATGGTCGGCACGAACCCCGAGCTGCTTCTCGCCGTCGTCGCCGCATGCGGTCTCGTGATTGCTATGACGCACCACGGACTGCGCCCGCATCGTCCCGGGTAGCGGGACCTCCGGCGAGAAGAGGGGATACCCTTGCCGCCATGACTGGCACAGGCTCGCCGAGTGTCTGGACAGAGGCGGCCATCGCCGACCTGCGGCGCGAGCTCGCCGACATCTACGAAGGGCGCACGGTGCTCGTCACCGGCGCCGACGGCTTCATGGGCTCGCATCTCACGGAGGCGCTCGTGGAGGTGGGCGCGAACGTCATCGCCTTTGTTCGCGCTACGTCGAGCGGCGCGCTGAACAACATCGGGCACCTGCGCTCGCGGATGGTCATCAAGTTCGCCGACCTCACCGATCGCACGTCGGTCGACTACCTCGTGCGCGAGCTGAAGCAGGCGCCGGACCGACCGTACGTCTTCCATCTCGGCGCCCAGGCACACGTCGGCGAGTCCTGGCACAGGCCGTACGAGACGGTCATGACGAACGTCGTCGGCACACTCAACCTCCTCCAGTCGATCCTCGACCACGACCTCGAGCTCGAGCGCTTCGACACCGCGGGCACGTCGGAGGAGTACGGCAACCCGCGCGATGCGGTCGTCGACCACCACGACTTCGACGCCGAGGGAGGGGTCGTCTTCCACGAGCGCTCGCCGCTCAACCCGAAGTCCGTATACGCCACGTCCAAGGTGGCCGCCGACTTCCTGACGATGAACTACTACGACGCGTTCGGGATCCCGGGCATCGTCACGAGGATGTTCAACAACTACGGGCCGCGACAGAACCCGCGCTTCGTCACGGGCACGATCATCACGCAGGCGCTCGAGCGCCAGCGCGTCGAGCTCGGGCAGCTCGAGCCGCTCCGCGACTTCTGTTACTGCACGGACGGCGTCCGCGGCCACCTCACGGTCGCCGCTCACGGCGTGCCCGGCGACGTCTACGTCTACGGCCAGGGCGAGAACATCTCGATGCGCGACTGGGCAGACCTCATCCTGCGCGTCGGCGAAGAGGCTGGCTACTGGCCCGGCGACCGCGAGGTCGTGAGCGTCGCCGAGCGCCATCGGCCGGGCGCCAGCGAGGTTCTCGCCCTCAAGGTCGGGTTCGAGAAGCTCGCGCGCGAGACGGGCTGGCAGCCGCTCGTCTCCTGGGAGGACGGCGTCCGGCAAACGATCGCGTGGTACGCCGACAACCGCGACAAGTGGGCCGGACGAGTCGACTGGAGCACGGTGTCGCAGACCCCCGCTCCTGTCGAATGAGAGCGCTCGTCACCGGCGGTAGCGGTTTCCTCGGGTCGCATCTCGTCGAGCGCCTCGAGGCGGGGGGCCACGAGGTCGTCGTGCCCCGCAGCGCCGACTACGACCTCACGCACGAGGACGACGCCGCGCGCCTCTTTCGCGACACGGAACCAGAGATCGTGTTCCACCTGGCCGCGCTCGCGGGCGGGATCGGCGCGAACCGCGCAGCCCCGGGGCTCTTCTGGCACGCGAACCTCGTCATGGGCACGCACGTCCTCGAGCAGAGCCGCCTGGCGGGCGTCGAGAAACTCGTGTTACTAGGGACGATCTGCTCCTACCCGAAGCACACGCCCGGCGCCGTTTCGCGAGGAAGACCTGTGGAACGGCTACCCGGAGGAGACGAACGCGCCGTACGGCGTCGCGAAGAAGGCGCTGCTCGTCGGCGCCCAGGCCTATCGCGAGCAGTACGGCCTCAACGCGATCACGCTCATGCCGGTCAACCTCTACGGGCCCCGCGACAACTTCGACCTCGAGACCTCGCACGTCGTCCCGGCACTGATCCGGAAGATGCTCGAGGCGGACGAGGAGGTCGTGCTCTGGGGCGACGGGACACCCACGCGGGAGTTTCTCTACGTCGAGGACTGCGCGGAGGGCATCGCGCTCGCGGCGGACCGCTACGACGAACCGGAGCCCGTGAACCTCGGCTCCGGCGAGGAGATCTCGATCCGCGACCTCGCCGGGCTCATCGCCGACCTGACCGGCTTCGAAGGCCGGATCACATGGGACACGTCGAAGCCGAACGGCCAGCCGAGGCGGCTCCTCGACACGACCAAGGCGGCCGAGCTCTTCGGCTTTCGCGCACACACGAGTCTCCGCCACGGCCTCGAGCGCACCATCGCCTGGTACCGAGAGCACGCGCGAACACCGGTATGACGGCAGCCTGGCGCGGCTTCGTCCGGGCGTGGAGCGCCATCCCGCTCCGCGAGCCGTGGCGCCTGCTCGTACCGCTCCTCGTCGTCCACTGGCTCGCGCTCGTCGTCTTCACGAGCCGCGTGAACCACAACGGCTGGCTCTTCTACCAGGGCGGCGACCAGATCTGGTTCTGGACGTCGAGCTGGCTGCTCGGCCACGGCTCGATAACGGTCCCAACCGTCACTCAGGGCTGGCCGATGTTGCTCGTGCCGTTCGCGTGGATCGGCGGGCCGGGCTTTCTCGGCGGCCTGCCCGGGACGCTGCTGCTCCAGGCGCTCGTCGTCGCGCCGGTCGCACTCTGGTGCGTCTACGAGCTCGCGGCGCGC
The DNA here is from genome assembly GCA_963786725.1 of uncultured Actinomycetes bacterium. Classification (GTDB taxonomy): domain Bacteria; phylum Actinomycetota; class Thermoleophilia; order Gaiellales; family Gaiellaceae; genus PALSA-612. The sequence goes on from CAWBAD010000002.1 coordinate 123,661, forward strand.
ATCGGCGGCCGTGTGATCGGCTACTGGGCGGCCGCCATCTGGACGCTCGGGCCATACGTCGCCATCCCGCTCTTCGTACACCGGTACCACGACCGTTACGTAGATCAGTTCCTGCCCATGCCACTCGGGCTCACCGCCATGTCGGACTACACCGGGACGGTCTGCCTACTCCTGTCTGCGGTATTCACCCTCCGCGCGATCGAGAACCGCGACCCGGCGACGGCCGCCGTCGCGGGCCTCGCCGCAGGCTTCGCCGCCGTCATCAAGCCGTCGAACCTCATCTTCCTCGCCGCTCCGGCCGTAGCGCTGCTTGCGGCACGGCGCTGGCGAGAGCTGCTCGTCGGCGCAGTCGCGCTCGCCCCCGCAGTGCTCGCGATCGCCCTCTGGAAGTACCGCGGTTACGGCTACCTGCCGGCGTTCGCCTACCAGGAGAACGTCGTCGCGCTCGGACCGGACACCTTGACTGCCCCTTACGACAAGTACATCGAGATCAACTGGGACAACATCGGGGACAACCTCGCGAGCTTGCGGGAGGTCTTCTGGAGCATGCGCGTGCTGCAGTGGCTGCCGTTCGCGGGGGCGATCGCCGTCGCGCGTCGGTCGGTACCCGCCGCACTCATGCTCTCGGCCTGGTTCTGGGGGTTCTTCGTGCTCAAGGGATCGGCGGACAACGCCACCGTCGACAGCGGCGCGTTCTTCCGGTTCTTACTGCCTGCGATCCCTGCCTTCCTGCTGCTCGCGGCGTCTCTGCCGCTGCTGATCCCGAAGTACGGGACTGAGCTCGTCCGGCGGACGGCGTTGCCGAAGGCGCCTACCCTCGGCCGTCGCGCGCTCGTCACGTCGGTCGTCGTGCTCGGCCTCTCTCCGATCGTCGCCGCGGCAGCCGCGTCGCCCCTCCGAGGCCCGGACGAGGTGCTCCAGTACAGCGAAATTGCGCTACCCGTGGAGGGCATCGAGCTCGATGCCCGGAGCGACGGGCGGACCGTGAGGCTGACCTGGTCCGAGCCGAAGACGGGCTCGACGCGCGTCTTCTACAAGCTCTTCCGCAGCCCGGCGGAGACCGACTACCTGTGCTTCTCAGGAGGCTCGGGGGCGGACCGCTGCACGCTCGTGACCGTCGAGCTCCGGACGCTCCGGAAGACGGGCGCCGTCGACCGCCCGGGCCCGGGCAACGTGGACGTACAGGGTGGGCTCGGCGGCGAACTGGATCGACGATCCCGAGCTGGGCGACGTCTTCCTGCTCTCCAATCCCGTCACTGTCTCGGTTCCTTGACCTCGCGGCGCTGGCTCGGCGAGGCGCTCGGGCTGGCCGGGCTGCTCGCGGTCGCGGGGTTCGTCTACATCCGGGGCGTGGAGGCGGCCGCGAACTACGACGAGGGCGTCTACCTCGCGTCGCTCGACGCCCTGCGCCACGGGCAGGCGCTGGGGACGGACGTCTACGCGTCGCAGCCGCCCGGCTTCTACGTCCTGCTGCAGGGCTTGTCGCTGCTGCCGGGCGACGGTGTCGAGGGGATCCGCGTCGCGTTCTTGCTCGTCGCGCTGCTCGGGCTGGTCGCCGCCTACGCGATCGGCCGGAAGCTCGCCCGCGTCTGGGGTGCATTCGGGGCTGTCGGGCTGCTCGCGATCACCGCGCCCTGGCCCGTGCAGGCGGCGCGCGTCCAGGCGGACACGGCATCGGTCGCCCTCGCGCTCTGCGCGGTGGCGGTCGCCTTCTACGCGGGACGTTGCTCGTGGCGCTGGGCGGCCGCGGGGATGCTTGCCGGAGCCGCCGTCTCGGTCAAGCTGCTCGCCCTTCCGGTTGTAGCGCCGCTGGCCGTGCTGCTCGTCGCCCGGCGCTCGTGGCGGGCAGCCTGCGCAGCGCTCGCGGCTGCAGTCGCCGTCTGGGCGGTGCTCCTCGTCGCCTACGCGGGTGCCTTGGACGAGCTGTGGGAGTCCGTGGTCGCCGACCATCGCGACGCGCGCGGCCTCGGCCCTTCGGCTGGCCGACAACATCGAGCGAGTGCTGCTCCACCCGCTCGACTGGCGGACGCCGGCCGGCGTGCTCGTGCCCGATCGGTCTGTCGCGCGCCGTCATGCTGCTTCGGCGGGTCGAGACTGCTCGCGCTCGGCGCCTGGATCGTCGTATCGGCGGTGTTCCTCGTCGCGCAGCAGCCACTGCTCGACCATCACTTCGTGCTGCTTGCAGCCGCCCTCGCGGTACCCGCCGGCGCGGGGCTCGGCGCGGCCGCCGCGCGCACGCCGGTACCGGCGCGCTACGCAGTCGCGGGCGTCGTTGCGGTGGCGATCGCCGTGGGCTTCGCCCAGGAGGAGCGCAGGCTCTGGCGCCAGAACGGCGACCCGGCCGCCGTGACCTGGGCCGCCGAGCAGCTACGTCTGCGGACGTCAGCCTGACGAGCTCGTCGGCACGGACCTCCCCATCGTCGCCTACCTCGCCGACCGGCGCGTGCCCGGGCCAGCTGATCGACTCGTCGTTCGTGCGGCTCGGCACCGGCTCGCTGACGGATGACGAGATCCTCGACGAGCTCGAGCGGAACCGACGTTCGCGCGGTGGTCGTCGGCGCGGCTCTACGCCGAGCGGCCCGGCGCTGCTGGCGGCGCTGCGCGAGCGCTATCCGACACGGCTCGAGCGACGACGGCGTCACGATCTATCTCGCTCCCTGAGCTTCTCCTCGAGGATCGCGAGCCGCTGCGCGAGCGTGACGTTCTGGTCGACGAGCTTCGAGATCACCGTCGAGTAGTCGAGCAGCACGAGCAGGATGAAGAACGTCGCCACCGCGAACAGCACGGCCGGCGGATACGTCTCGACGCCGAACCAGCCGGCGATCGTGTTCAGCCCGGAGCGCCAGAGCGAGAGCACGAGCAGCACGATCCCTGTCGCGAGCCAGAGCAGCGCGTAGCGCTCCTTCAGCCGCCGCTTGCGGATCAGCTCGAGCACGACGAGCACGAGCAGGACCGAGGCGATCGCCGCCGCGATGGAGACGGTGAGCGGCGTCACCGCGTCTCCTCCGGCACGGCGTGGCCGGCGGAAGATCGCGACGAAGAGCGCGAGCAGCACCTTGGCCAGAAAGTACGTGGACTTGAGGACGCCATGGGACGACGTGCCGGCCAGCCGCTCGCGCATCGGCGCCGGCACCTCGACCCGTCGCAGTCGATGCTTGGCGACGAGCACGGTCGCCTCCACCTCCGGGAACTCGTGCGGGTAGTCGTTCGCGAAGAGCTCGATCGCGCGCCGGTTGAGCGCCTGGAAGCCGGACGACGGATCGGTGACGTGCTGCCGCGCGACGAGCGACGCCGCGCCGGCGAGGATGCGGTTGCCGAGCTGCCGGTGCGCGGCCTGCCGGTAGCCGCCGTCGCCGAGATAGCGCGAGCCGACGGCGACGTCCGCCTCGCCGTCGAGCACGGGCGCGATCAGCGCCGGCGAGATGCGCCGCGTCGTGCTGGCCGTCCCCGTCGAGGCGCACCGCGAGCTCGAAGTCGTTCTCCAGCGCGTAGCGAAAGGCGGTCTGCACCGAGCCGCCGATGCCGAGGTTGTAGGGCAGGCGTGAGCACGCGCGCGCCCTTCTCCTCGGCCACCTCGGTCGTGCCGATCACCGGAGCCGTCGTCCACGACGACGACCTCGAAGCCGGGGTCGAAGGCGCGGATCTCGTCGATCACGCGCGCGACGCTGCCCTCCTCGTTGTAGGCGGGAACGACGGCGATGCCGCCGGCGAGCGCTATGCCAGCCTGCAGGGTCGAGCGTCGGTCAGCGAATCACCTTCTCGATCGACAGCTCTCGCAGTGGAGTCGGCCCAAGGTAGTCGCACAGCTCGCTCAAGAGCGCGAATTCGTACCCTCTCGAGCGCAGGAAACGCAGCATCCTCTCGAGCAGCTCGAAGGCGGCACCGGCGTTGCGCCGCAGCAGCCGGCCTTCACAGCCGCCGATGTCGTACGGCAGCACGATGGACGTAGTGGTCGTATGGATGCGACAGCACGGCGATGTGATCCGGCAGCGGGAATGCCTTCATCAGCAGCTCGTACGTCCTCCAGCCCAGCATCTTGACGTAGCTCAGAGAGAAGTCCAGCCGCACACCCGAGAGGGCTCGCGAACGGCACCTCGATGATCGACTTCGCGCCGCGCGTGATCCTGAACGGCGCGACGGACAGGTGCAGGTTGTTGTGCCCCCACTTCCCCGGCCGCAGCAGACGGATAGATGCTCGAGTCGTATCGGAAGCCGAGATCGAGCAACGTGTCGAGACCCTCGCGCGTGAGCTGTCCGACCGGCGCGCGATAGCCGATCGGATCCCTGCCGGCGAACCCACGGAACGCGCTCACGGCCGCCTCGATATCGGCGCGCGAGCACGGATTCCGCAGGTCATGGGCATGCGAGTGAATCTCGAACTCCACCGGCATCAGCTCGCGCAGCCGCTCGACAGCTGTCGCCGTACCTGTCGAGTAGCGACGTGACGAGAAAGGCCGTGACCTTGACGCCGGTCCGTTCGATGATCCTGACGTACTGGCTCAGCAGCGCCTCGTCCTCGAACAGGCGGATACGCCCCTCCGGGTCGTCGAAGTCCGCCTCCACGTCCAGCGTGAGGCAGGCGATCCTTCTGCTCATGACCGCGGCAGGTTCGTGGCGAAGTCGAATGCCGAACGGCGGGCGAACCACACTCCCTCGAAGCCGTGCTCTGCGGCCATGCGCCGGAACTCGTCCTGCGAGTAGAGGTAGACGCCAGGGCATCGGTTGACGCGCAGGTACACCTGACGGAGGTACCACGTGCAGCCGGTTCCGCTTTCGTCCCTCGGCGTCGGGAAAGTCGATCAGGAAGTGCTCGTGTCGAACTTCCCGAGCAGCGCCGAGAGCGCCGGGGCATCGAAGTACTCGATCACGCCGAGCGCGGTGATCAGATCGACCTGCGGAAGCTCCGTCTCGGGATTGGTCACGTCCATGATCCTGAAGTCGAGCCGGTCGGCGGACGGGCTCTGCGGCGCTGCGCGTCGGCCGCCTCTATCGCGGCCGGAGAGACGTCGACGCCGATCACACGCTCCGCGCCGGCCGCCAGCAGCTCGAACGCAAAGCGTCCCGAACGCGCAGCCGATGTCGAGCACGCTGCCGCCCCGCGACGTGCGGGGAGACGAGCTGCAAGGCCGCGTCCATGCGGACGTACATCGCACGTCCCCGGAAGATCGACGACGTCCTGTCCCAGAGGGAAGGGCTCGTGCGCCGGTCCTTGTAGTACGGCGCCGGCTTCCCAGCTCAGCACGTGCTCCTGCCAGTACTTGCCGCTCTCGGACGTGGGCTCAGGTCCCATGCCGGCTCTCGAGAGGTCTCATTCACCGGCTCCCGAGACAGAGATCTCGAGCAGCTCGAGCAGGCGCCGCGCACGGTGGACGTACGTGTGCTCGTCGAGGGCGCGCTCGCGGGCGGCGCGGCCGAGCTCGCTCGGCCTGAGCGGGATCGCCGAGCAGCTCCTCGTACGCCGAGACGGCCTCGTCGGCGCTCGCGACGACGACGAGCTCGCGGCCGGGCTCGAACCAGCGCTCGATGCCCGCGTGCGGATTCGAGACGATCGTCGCGCCCGCCATCGCGAGCTCGAATGGGCGCGAGGTGGACGACATGGGCACGGTCGCGTGCGGACGGCGGGTGATGTTGAGGTTGATGCGCGCAGCCGAGATCGCGTTCGGAAAGACGTTGAACGGCACGTCGCCCGCATACCGCGCGCTGCCGATGTCGCTCCGAAAGTCGTTGCCGCCGAGCGCGAAGTCGGCGTCGGCAAGGCGGCCGCTCGGCTCGACGACCATGCTCTCGATCCAGTCCGCGCGGAACTTCTCCCCGTAGCCGTAGAAGTAGACGTCGGTCGTCTTCTCGACCGGCAGCGGGCGGAAGAGCTCCGGGTCGGCCCCCCAGAAGATCGCCTCGGCGCGGCGGGCCCCGAGCTCGCGCAGTCGGCCGAGGCCCCCCTCCGAGTTGCAGACGACGAGGTCGTACTCGCCCGGTTCGGCGCCGTGGTAGTTGTTGAAGCCGGTGTCCATGCCGCCGTACTCGGGCAGGCTCATCGGCACGTCGCCGTCGTAGAACACGACCGGGATGGAGAAACGCTCGCGCAGCCGCTCGGGGAGACCCCGGAAGTGGCTCATCGGCACGCCGAACACGACGACGGCGTCGACGTCGCGCTCCCGCACGAGGATTCGCTCGAGATGGCGCTGCCAGCGTGGCGTCACCCAGCGCCAGATCGCCTGCGCGGACGAGCTTGTCCAGCGTCCTGTCGGGCGGGTGCTCCTCGCCGCGGCGGAAGTGCGTGTCTCCCATCGCCCGCGCGACGACGTCACGGCCGCTCACGAAGAGCTCGCCCTCGCGGTAGCAGGGGTTCGGCTCGGTGCGCCACCACGGCGCCTCGATCGGGACGGCCGCGATAGGGCGTGACGATGAGGTCGACGCCGGCCTCGTGCAGGCCCTTCCACAGCTGCCACCAAGCCGGCGTGCAGCCGTACTTGAAGTCGAGGTCGATCGCCGACGCGACGGCGAGGATCTTCGGTGACTTCACGGCGGGCAGTATGGCGACTCGCTCCGTTACAAAGACGTTCTGGTGCCAGGCACGAGTTACGTGTCTGTGCCAGCTTCGTGTCAGTACGCGCCCCGCTGCGAGATCACCGCCGGGATCGTGCGCGCGAGGATGGTGATGTCGAGCCAGATCGACCAGTTGTCGAGGTAGATAGAAGTCGAGCCGGACGAGGTCGTCGAAGGAGAGGTTCGAGCGGCCGGAGATCTGCCAGAGCCCGGTCATCCCCGGCAGCACGAGGTACCGCTTCAGGTGCCACTCCTCGAGCAGGCTGTAGTCGCGGGTCGGCAGCGGCCGCGGGCCGACGAGGCTCATCTCGCCGCGGAGGACGTTGACGATGTTCGGGATCTCGTCGAGCGAGAAGCGGCGCAGGAAGCGGCCGACGCGGGTGACACGCGGGTCGTCGCGGATCTTGAAGAGCGCGCCTGGGGCCTCGTTCGCGTCCTCGAGCTCAGACTGCTGCGTCGGCGGCGTCCGCGTACATCGTCCGGAACTTCAGCATCCCGAACTCCTGCTCTCCGAGGCCGACGCGGCGGTCGCTGTAGAACACCGGGCCGCGCGACGTGAGCTTCACGGCAGCCGCGATCGCGAGCCAGAGCGGCAGGCCGACGACGAGCACGACCAGCGACACGACGACGTCGAAGGCCGCGCTTCAGCGCCCAGTCGAGGCCGACGAGCACCGGCTGCCTGGATCTCGAAGAGCGGGATGCCCCTGGCCCGGGACGAAGTCCGCGTGCTTCGTCAGGAGCTCGGTCGTCCTCGGCGCGATCCGGACGCGAACGCCGGAGCGGTGGGCCTGGTCGACGATGCTCGAGCAGCTCGCGTTCGCCGAAGTCGGAGTCGGTGACGATCAGCTCGTCGACCGGGTTGCTCGGCGAGGATCGCCCGCAGCGAGTCCGGCGCTGCCGAGCACCGGGAGCGGCAAGTCCGTCTCCTCGTCACTCGACACGATGCCCACGAGCTCGTAGTCGATGCCGCTGCGGCCCGCACCGAGCGTCCGGTAGAGATGGAGCAGGTGCTCGCCTTCGCCGACGAGCACGGCGCGGCGGCGGACGCCGAGCATGTGGAAGATCTCCTGCGTGACGACGTCGTAGCTCGCCCGGAAGAGGCCGATCAGCAGGGCGCGCGATCACCGCAGTGGTCGGGATGAGGCCGAAGGTCGAGAACTCGTGCCCGGTGCCGAGCCCGAAGGCGAACGTCAGCAGCGCGACGAGGAAGAGCGACGAGACGACCTGGCCGAAGCCGGCGCGGCGCTCGCGGCTCGCGTACAGGCGCGCCTGCGAGAAGACGAGCACCGTGACGAGCGCGACGAACGGCAGCCACTCGCGCTCCGCCTCCCAGAGCACGCCCCAGAGAATCGGCGTGTTCCCGTAGTAGATCTCCCGCAGCGCGAGCGCGGCATAGAGCGCCAGCGCGAGGCCGCAGAGGTCGAGGAAGATGAGGAGGGCGACGCCGCCGACGCGGAAGACGACGGTCCGCAGTTGCGAGCGAGCGACGACGAACGGCTTCGCGCGCCGGATGTCTCCGAGGTCGCGGCGTTCCTCCGGCGCGCCGGCGGGCTGCTCCGAGGGCGCAGGCTCGCTTGCCACGGAAGTACTCCAGTGTAGGGCGAACGCCCGCTGAGGGGCATCCACAGAGGCTTCTCGGAGTGCGTCGAGATCCGAGACCTCGCAGCGCCGCGACGAGCACCTCGAGCGCGATTCGCAGCGCCAATTCGGCGTTTCCGGGAGAGCAGATCCGTGTCGTGGAAGTACACGTGGACGTACGGCGGCAGCGTGCCGCTTGCGCCACGGGCGGCCATGCCGAGCGAGTGCGTCGCCGGCAGCTCGAGCAGGCGTCGGCCGTCCGGCAGCGTGAGCCAGGCGGGACCGTCCGCCGCCAGTCGCGGCGCGCCATGTCCGAGATACGACGGGCGGAAAGCGGTGCCCGTGCAGTCGGCGTAGCCGAGCTCCGCCAGGACGGCGGCCACGTCCTCGTCGATGTACCAGCCGCCACCGCAGAAGAGCCGCGGCTCGAGGCCGTGCTCGCGCATCCACAGCGCTTCGCGCCGGACGCGCTCGGCGTGCTCGCCGCTACCGGCCGCCGGCCGGGCGTGCGTGGGCCCGACGAAGTGCGTGTGATGGCCGAACGGCCCCTGCTGCGCGGCGGCGCGTGCCCGCTCGAGCCAGAGCTCTGCGTCCTCACCGGCGTCGGCGTCCGGCGGCCGCAACAGCGCCGCGATCGCGAAAGCCGCCCGGCGTTCCCTCCTGAAGCCGGGAGAACTGCCGCCAGCACTCGTCGTCGAGAGGTCGTTCGACGTGGCACGAAACAACTGCGTACCGTTTGTTCGTCGTGTGCGGCATCTGCGGATTCCTAGCAGCCTCCGGCCCGGCGGACCGCGTCCCTCGTCGGGCGGATGAACGCTGCGCTCGTCCACCGCGGGCCGGACGAGGGCTCCGTCGACAGCTTCGGCCGCTGCGTCCTCGGCAACCGGCGGCTGCGGATCATCGACCTCGTCACCGGCAGCCAGCCGGTCGCGAACGAGGCCGGCGACGTCGTCTGCGTCTTCAACGGCGAGATCTACAACTTCCTCGAGCTGCGCGAGGAGCTCAGCCGAAGCGCGGCCACGACGTCCGCGGCACCGGCGACACGCCGGTCATCCCGCATCTGTACGAGGAGCACGGGATTGGGTTCGCCGAGCACCTGTCGGGCATGTTCACGGTCGCGCTGTGGGACCAGAGGCGCGAGCGCCTCGTGCTCGCGCGCGACCGCGTCGGCAAGAAGCCGCTGCTCTGGACACGGCTGCCGGATGGCTCACTCGCCTTCGCGTCCGAGCTGAAGGCGCTCCTGACGCTGCCCGGCGTCTCGCGCGAGGTCGACCCGCAGGCCATCGACGCGTATCTCGCTCTCCAGTACGTCCCCGGGGGCACCGGCCTGACGGGCGTCGAGAAGCTCCCGCCGGGACACGTGCTCGTCGCCGAGGGCGGCAGCGTTCGCGTCGAGCGCTACGCGAAGCTCGAGCAGCTGCGAGCCCGAGAGCGAAGGCGACTGGCTTGCACTCGTCCGCGAGCGGGTGGAGGCCGCGGTCCGGCGCCGCTTGATCTCCGACGTGCCGCTCGGGGCGCTGCTCTCGGGCGGCATCGACTCGAGCATCGTCGTCGGCCTCATGGCGCAGGCGTCAACGCATCCCGTGCGGACGTTCACGGTCTGCTTCGACGACGAGCGCTACGACGAGCGCCGCAACGCCCGCGCCGTGGCAGAGCGCTACGCGACCGAGCACGAGGAGATCGTGCTCGAGGAGGACGTAGCCGGCACGCTGCCGCGGCTCGCCGAGGCCTTCGACGAGCCGCTCGGGGACGACGCTGCGCTGCCGCTTGTACCTCGTGTGCGAGGCGGCACGCCAGCACGTCACCGTGGCGCTGACCGGGGACGGCGGCGACGAGTCGTTCGCCGGCTACGAGCGCTACGTCGCGCACGAGCTCGCCGGCCGCCTCCACGTGCCCGGCGCGGCAACGGCGGCCCGAGCCCTGCGCTCCCTCGGCAGGGAGCGGCGCTCGACGGCCGTGCGGGCAGCGCGTCTGCTGGAGGTCGCCGCCGCGGAGCCCGGCGAGCGCTACGGGAGGCTGATGGAGGTCTTCCCCGCAGAGGCTCGCAGCGAGCTACTCGACGCCGACTTCGTGCCACGGCCGTCCCCGGCGTGGCAGCTGCTCGGCCCTCCGCCGGCCAGCGGTATCGCCGGCCTGCAGCTGCTCGACGTCCAGACGTATCTCCCCGGCGACCTCCTGCTCAAGGCCGACATCGCCTCGATGGCGCATTCGCTCGAGCTCCGCTCGCCGTTCCTCGACTGGGAGGTGCTCGAGCTCGGCGTCTCGCTGCCGCCCGAGCTGAAGACGAAGGGCCGGCGCGGCAAGGAGGCGCTGCGGCGGGCGTTCGCGGCCGACCTTCCCGACGAGATCGCAGAGCGCGGCAAGACAGGCTTCGGCGTGCCGACTCGCCGACTGGTTCCGCAACGAGCTCCGCGAGCTCGCCGGAGACGTGTTGCTCGACGCTCGCGCGCGAGGCCGCGGCCAGCTGCGACCGCGTGCGGTGGAACGGCTGCTCGAGGGACCACGTGGCCGGCCGCGCCGACCACGCACACGGGCTGTGGTGCCTGCTGATGCTCGAGCTGTGGCAGCGGACGCACCTCGATAGATGACCCGCCGCCAGGCATACGTCGTCGTCGCGGCGGCGGCGGTCGTGCCGCGGCTCGCCGTCCTCCTCCACGAGCGCGGCGCCATCCTCGAGTCGTTCACCGAGAAGAGCGACGAGTTCGCCCGCACGTTCGTCGACCACGGGACGTTCGGCTTCCTCCCGGGCGAGCCGTCGGCCTGGACGCAGCCGCTCTACTCGTTCTTCCTGATCCCGATCTACTGGATCGTCGGGCGCGACTGGTGGTCGGTCGGGCTCGCGCAGATCGCCGTCGCCGCCGCTCACCGCGCTCGTCGTGTACGAGACGGGGCGACGGTTCCTCTCCCATCGGGCAGGCCTCGTCGCCGCGATCGTGGCCACGCTCAGCCCGTATCTCGTCTGGCACGACGTCCACGTCAATCGCGAGTTGCTCGACCAGCTGCTGGCTGCGTTCGTCGTGCTGCTGACGCTCGTCGTCGGAGAGCGACGCGGCGGGCTCGTAGCCCCAGCGCTACTCGGGCTCGCCCTCGGGCTCGCGATCCTCGGCAACTCGCGCCTCGTGCTGCTCCCGCTCGTGATCGCCGGCTACCTCATCTGGCGCAGAATGGGCTGGCAGACCGTAGGCGTGGTGCTGGCCGCAGGCGTCGTCGCGGTCGTCCCCTGGCTCGTCCGCAACCAGGCGAACGTCGGCTGTTTCACGCTCACCACCGACTCGCGCGCGCTCTGGAAGGCGAACAACGCCAACACCTACCGAACACTCGCAAGCGGAGCCTGGATCGACGACGTCCCTAACCTCGCCGGCGCGCCACCATGGCCCGAGCTGGCGGCCGATCTCACGAAGGCCGGCACGCCGACGAGTGTCGACGAGTGCGCGCAGATGCGGCTCTACCGCCGCGAGGTGATCGACTTCTGGCAAGACCATCCCGATGAGAAGGCGCGGCTGATGGGGCAGGCGGCCCGCATGCTGTGGGATCCGCGGTCGATCCGCACCGAGGGGCGGGCGGAGGCGGGCGGCCTCGTCGACGACGCGCGAACGTGGGTGCAGCCGCCGTACACGATCCCGCTCTACGTGCTCGCGGTGATCGGCCTCTTCGTCATGCCGAGACGGATCGCCGTGCTCTTCGTCGCACTGCTCGCCTACAACACGCTTGCCGCGCTCGTGTTCGCCGGGGCGACGCGCTACCGCGTGCCGTGGGACTTCGTGCTCGCGCTCGCTGCCGGGGCGGCCGTCGTCTCGCTCCTCGACCGCTGGAAACCTGCGCGATGAAGGTCGTCCACATCCATCGCATCGGGGGCATCGGCGGCTCTGAGCGTCACCTCTTGACCTTGTTGCCGGCGCTGGCCGCCAGGGGCGTCGACGTGTCGTTTCGTCGGGCTCGACATGCCCGGCGCGGACCCCTTCTACGACGAGCTCGGCGTGCCGTTCGAGCGCCTCTCGAGGTCGTGGCAGCTGCGGGGGGCCATCAAGCGCGCGAAGCCGGATCTCGTGCACACGCATCTCGTGCACGCCGACGTCTACGGCTCGGTCTCGACGCGCACGCCGATCGTGTCCACCAAGCACAACCCCGACCCGTTTCGCGCAGGGCCATGGCGCTTCGCCGAGCGCGCGCTTGGCCGCCGGGCGACGCGGATCATCGCCATCAGCGAGGCCGTTCGACGCTTCAACGTGGAGGACGTGGGGCTGCCCGAGGACAAGGTCGAGGTCATCCACTACGGGCTCGACGCGTTGCCCGAGCCGTGGGCCGAGAACCCCGACCTGCCGATTCCCGAGGGCGTCGCCGCTGCTGCTCTGCGTCGCACGGCTCGCGCCGCAGAAGGGCGTCGACACGGCGATCCGCGCGCTGCCGACGATCCCCGACGCGACGCTGCTCGTGCTCGGCGAGGGACCTGAGCGGCCGCGACTCGAATCGCTCGCGCGTGAGCTGGGCGTCTCCGACCGCGTCCTCATGCCGGGGCGTGTAGGAGACGTCGCGGCCCTCTACCGGCGGTGCAACGTCGTCGTCCACCCCGCGCGGTGGGAAGGCTTCGGCCTCGCGATGCTGGAGGCGATGCTGGCCGGGAGGCCCGTCGTGGCGGCCGGTGCAGGCTCGGCCCCGGAGCTCGTCGCGGACGGCATGACCGGGTTGCTCTTTCCGCCTGACGATGCAGAGGCACTAGCGCGCGACGTCACCACGGTGCTGGCCGACTGGATGTACGGCACGCTCGGGCTCGGCCGCGCGCGGTCGCTGTTCTCAGTCGCGCGGATGACTCATCGCACGCTCGCGCTCTACGAGAGGGCCTGCTCGTAGAGCTGCTCGGTGCGCTCGATGCAGCGCTCCTCGAGGAACTCCGTCAGCGCTCGCCGGCGCCCTGCCGCTCCCATTCGCGCAGCCCGTTCGAGGTCGCCTGCCACCTCGACGATCGCTCGCGCCAGCGGCTCAGCCTCGCCCGGCGCCACCAGCACCCCGGTCTCGCCGTCGGCCACGAGCTCGCCGAGGCCGCCGATCGACGCAGCGATCACCGGCCGCGCTCGCTCCATCGCCTCGAGCGCCACCATGCCGAAGCCCTCGCCCATCGACGGGACGACGATCACCGCCGAACGCTCGATCGCGTCCTGGATCGGCGACACGTAGCCGAGGAAGCGCACGGCGTCGTCTACCTCGAGCTCGCGGGCCAGCGCCTTCAGCGCCGGCTCCAGCGGCCCGCGGCCGGCGATGTCGAGCGTCAGGCCGGGCACCTCCTTCCGCGCCTCCGCGAAGGCACGCAGCAGCACGATGTGCCCCTTGATCGGGATCAGCCGGCCGACGCAGAGCAGCCGCGGCGCCGACTCCCGCGTACGGCAACGGCTCGCCGCGCGGCGCGATGCCGTAGTGGACGATCTCGAAGTCCTCCTCGTCGAAGCCCTCCGTCTGCTCCAGGTACTGCGCGAGGCCGCGCGAGATGGCGATGTGGACGTGCGCGAGGCTGGCGACGCCGCGGTCGGCGAGCGCGAAGGCGCGGCCCTCGCGGAACTCGTTGAAGCCGTGCTTCGTCGACACGCGCACCGGCACGCCCGCGAGCGCGCCGGCGATCTGCCCGTACGCGTCGGCGTGGACGAGGTGCGTGTGGAGGATGTCGGGTCGCTCACGGCCGAGGTAGCGAGACGAGCCGCATGAAGGCGACCGGATCGACGTCGCGGGCGATCGGGATCGCGTCGAGCGGCACGCCGCGCGACTCGAGCTCGCGCGCGAAGTCCCAGGCGCCAGGCTCGTGCTCGTGGAGCATGAGCATGCGCACGTCCCAGCCGCGCTCGGCGAGCCGCGGCAGCAGCGAGAGCAGGTGCGCCTCGGAGCCGGAGATGCCCGCCACCTTCTGGAAGTGCAGGACCTTGCGCCGTTCGTGCTCATCGCTGGGCCACCTCGAGGATACGCTCGGCCCAGTGCTCGACCGAGTGGTCCGGCCGCCACGCGCTCGCGCAGCACGCGGCCGATCGAGGCGCGCTGCGCCGGGGTCATCACGGCCAGGCGCTCGATGCGAGCCGCGAGCTGCTCGGGGTCGTCGCGGTCGAACTGGAGCGGCACGAGCAGGCCGTCGAGCAGCTCGTCGAAGACGGGGTTCGACGCGATCACGGGCAGGCAGCTCGCCCCGGCCTCGTAGACGATCTTGTCCGGCGCGCCCGCCTCCATGTTGTTGACGAGGCAGTCGGCGCGGCCGAGGATCTCGGGCACCTCCGAGCGCAGCACGGCCGCGTCCGAGGCGTACGCGCGTGTCGAGGCCGAGCTCTCCGACGAGCCGCTCGAGCTCGGCCGCGGTGCTCGCGCTCGGCCGCGGTCAGCGCCGGGCCGTGGACCTCGAGCCGCGCGTCGAGGCCGCGTTCCGCGGCCAGTGCGACGCCCGCGCACGATCGTCTCCAGCCCCTTCGCGCGCGAGTAGCGGCCGAGCGACGCGACGCGGAAGTCGTTCGCACGCTGGCCCTCGCGTCGGCACGGGAACTCGTCGAGGTCGATGCCGTGGCCGATGGCGACGACCTTCGGCGAGTCGATCGGGAACGAGCGCCGGTCGACGCTGACCACGGCCGTCGACGCCTTCTCGGCCGCCTCCAGCGTCCGCGTGCGCTTCCAGTGCGTGAACCAGAGCAGCAGCGGCACGCCGAGCGGTCGCGCGAGCGGCGCCGCCAGCACCGCGTAGATCGGGCACATGTGCGCGACGATCGCGACCGGCCGCGGCCGCCGCGCGAGCTCCTTCGGCGAGCGCGGCCTCGAAGCGCAGGCCGCGCCCGGCCTTCGTGCGCGACGCGAAGCTGAGGCTGCGGCAGTTGTCCGGCAGCGTGCCCGGGAAGCACGCGGTCGGCGAGCACGACGACCTCGTCGACCCGCTCGGCGAGCGCGCGGATCTTCGGCACCGTGGCCGCGAGCGCCGGGTGGCCCGGGTCGACCTGCTGGGTGATGAAGACGAGCCGCCGCATCAGAAGAAGTCCGTGTCGCCGAGCGTGAAGCGCCAGGCGCGCGGGATCGGTGTTCAGCCGGCCCGCCAGCGCCTTGCCCATGAAGTGCAGCGTCTGCGGCGTCGGGCAGGAAGCCCGCGGCCAGGAACGCCCGCCGCTGCTCGGGCGCCGGCAGCGCGAACAGGAGCCGCGCCCGCGCCCGCTGTCGCGCCTCGGCGCAGCAGATCGGTCGGGCCAACGAGATCGGCGACCACCGAGATCGTCCGTCCCTTGTGCCGCTTGGCCGGCCAGACGACGGCGTAGCCGTCGTGCGTCGCGAACGAGCTCGTAGCCGCGCGGCGAGTCGACGTAGCGCCAGCTGAGGTACTCGCGCGTCGCGGACGACGTGATTCGGCCAGCTCGACAGCCGCGTCGTCCGTCGATGCCGGCGGTGTACGCCGTCCGGTCCGAGGCGACACTTCGCCACGCGGGCCGCGCCCAGACGCGAAGCCTCCCGATCTCCGTCCAGCCGAGCGGGCCCGAGGAAGAGCGGCGCCGTCGGCGCGCTCGCGAACGCGAGCACGCAGGCGACGCCGCGCTCGGGCGCCTCCCGCTCGTGCTTCCGCTCGAGCTCGACGAAGATGCCGCGCCCGCGCGCCGACGGGTGCGTCGTCGCGTGCACGGAGAAGCTCGCCGTCCGCTCCTCGCCGTCGAGCACCATGCGGCAGAGACGAGTGCGCGGCGACGCCGACGACGCGATCGTCCAGGACGCGCCACCGAGCGCAGGCTGCCCGCGGGGTTGCCGTCGAACCACCAGTCGAACTCGTCGCCGCGACATCGCGCCCTCGCCCCACGCCTCGCGCAGCAGCCGCAGGTAGTCCTCGCGATGCTCGGGCTCGTACGCCGACGAGCTCGGAAGTCACTCACTTCGAGCTGGTGCCGAGCGCGGCGTTGAACAGCCGCCGCGCGTGCGTGCCGGCGACCGTGTCCTTGACCGCGATCAGGTCGCAGGCGCCGGCGAGCACGAGCTCGAACGTCCGCGGCGGGTACGGCTCGACGTTGTAGCGGTGGAGCTGGAGCGGGTCGGTGCTGCGGGCCGTTCGCGCCCGAGATCGACGTGAAGGCGACCTCGTAGCCGGCCTGCTTGAGCAGGCTCAGGTGGACGAGCCGGTAGTGCGCCTCCGAGCCCTTCACGTAGGCGAACGCGCGCACGGGCCGCCCGAGCGCCTCCTCGAGCCGCAGCTTCGAGAGCGTGATCTCGCGCGCCGCCTCGTCCACCTCGAGGTCGGCGAGCGGCCGGTGTCCGATCCCGTGCGACTCGACGCGGACGCCGGCCGCGTCCGAGCTCGGCGAGGTCCGCCCACTGAAGCGTCCGGTTGAGGATGCCGCGGCTGGCGAGGTGCTCGTCGTGCGGCAGCGGCCGCGAGCCGTCGAGGTAGCCGATCGGCACGAACAGCACCGCCGGGTAGCCGTAGCGCTGGAGCACGGGGACGGCGTTCTCGAGGTTGTCGCGGTAGCCGTCGTCGAAGGTGATCAGCACGGCGCCGCGGCGGCAGCGGCGCGCCGTCCACGTAGTAGGCGAGCACGTCGTCGAGCGAGACGGCGTGTAGCCGAGCTCTCCGAGCTGCGCCATCTGCTCGTCGAACAGCGTGACGGGGACGGTGACCGAGTTCTCCGGCTCGTCGTTGACCTTGTGGTACATGAGCACGCGCAGCGTGCGCTCGTCGCCGTTGTCGACGACGCCGACGCCCGTCGCCGCCTCGCCGAGCGTGCGGTAGACGCCGTTCTTCAGCAGCTGCTTGAGCTCGTCGGCCCGCACGGCGTCAGTGTAGAGCCGCTTCGACCAGCGCCTTCATGCGCTCGGCGAACTCCTCTGCGGTCTGGTTCCAGTCGGCGAAGCGCGCCGAGGCGGCGGCGCCGAGCCGCTCCGCGAGCTCGCGTTCGGAGAGCACGGCGGACGAGCGCGTCGGCCAGCCCGGCGGTGTCCTCCGGATCGACGAGCAGGCCCTGGACGCCGTCGTCGACGAGGTCGAGGACGCCGCCGGCGCGGCTGGCGACGACGCCGCGGCCGCGCGCGAACGCCTCGATGACGACGCGGCCGAGCCCCTCGTGGCGCGAGGGCAGGACGAGCAGCGTCGCATCGTCGAGCGCGGCGGCGACGCCCTCCGGCGGTAGCACCTCGGTCAACTCGACCCGTCCGGGCAGCTCGGCGGCGAGCGTCTCGACCTCGCCTCGCAGCGGGCCCTTGCCGACGACGACCAGCCGCGCGTCCGGCACGCGGTCGGCGACGCGTCGCCAGGCAGCGGCGAGGCCGTCGACGTTCTTGTAGCGCTCGAGCACGCCGACGAAGAGCGCGGTCGGCGGCTCGGGCAGCGGCCGCAGCGGACCGCTCGGTGAAGACCGAGAGGTCGGTGTAGGTGGGAAAGACGGCGTCGGGCAGCGGCCGCGCACGGCCTCCACGAGCGTCGCGGTGTAGAGCGAGAGCGCGCGCACGGCGTCGGCGTGGCGGACGCCGTAGCGGTCGAGCGCGTCGACGAGCGGCGAGAGCAGTCGCCGCCCACCCGCAGCCGTAGAGCCGCGTCGAGTGGCGCCAGTCGCCGTGCACCTCGCAGATCACCTTCGCCCGGGGCGGCCCGCGAGGCGACGTCCGAGCATCACGAGCGTCGCCGTGCGCGGATCCTCGGCCACGATCGCCTCGGGCCGGAACTCCCGGATCGCCCGACGGACGCGGAAGGGCAGCCGTGCGTAGAAGACGAACCGTCCGCAGCCGGTGCCGCAGCGATCAGCTCGAACCGGCCGCTGGAGCGCGCCCCGTCCGCAGCACTCGCGAGCACGCGGTAGTCGAGCGCGTCGCCGACGGCCTCCCACTTGCGCTCCAGCCACGACGGCAGCGGCAGCCGGTAGCGCGTGCGACCGACGAAGAGCACGCGAGCCTTCATCGGCGCTGCACCGCGCGCTCGACGAGCGCGCAGTCCGCTCCGCGAACTCCTCCGGCGTGAAGACGAATTCGTTCGCGCGCTCGCGGGCGCAGCGGCCCATCCGCTCTGACTCGTCCCGATCGGAGAGCAGCCCGGCCATCGCGTCCGCGATCCCCTCCACGTCGTCGGGGTCGACGAGCACGCCGCTGACGCCGTCCTCGACGACGTCGGGCACGCCGCCGACGCGCCCGCCGACGACGGCGCGGCCACGGCAGAAGCGCCTCCAGCACGATGCGCGGCGTTCCCTCGGCACGCGAGGGCAGAAGCAGGAGCCAGGCGTCGTCGAGGGCGCGGACAACCTGCTCCTCCGGCTCGCTCGGCGTCCACGTGACGCGGTCTGGGAGTTCCGCGACGAGCGTCTCCGGCAATGTCGCGCCGGTGCCCGTCCCCGATCAACCGCAGCGATGCGCCGGGCAGCTCGCTCGGCGACGAGCCGCCATGCCGCGGCGAGGTTCTCGACGTTCTTGTACGACTCGAGCACGCCGACGAAGAGCGCACGTGGCTCGGCGGGCAGCGGCGACGGGCGCGCTCGGTGAACGCCTCGAGGTCGGTGAAGGCGATGAAGGCGGCCGCCGGCTCGACGCCGACCTCGCGCGCGAGGCTCGGTCGTGTACGGCGACAGCGTGCGCACGGCGTCCGCGTGGCGCAGCGCCCACGGGGCGACGCGGTCGGTCACGGGCGACAGGGCACGACGAAGCGGCGAGCCGTAGAGGCGCGGGAACGTCCGCCAGTCGCCGTGGAGCTCGACGATGAGTGCGGCTCGCGAGCGCGCGAGGCCGCGACCGGCGAGCACGGCGACCGCCTCGTACGGGCTCTGCGTCGTCACCGCGTCCGGCCGGAAGCGGCGCAGCTCGCGTGCGACACGAAACGGCAGCGCGCCGTAGAACGCCGCGCCGTCGAGCACCGGCAGCCGTCGCCAGAGGCTGAACGTCTCGTCGCCGCGCGAGCCGTCGGCCGACGACGCGAGCACGCGGACGTCGAGCGCGCCGCGCAGCGCCGCGAACTTCCGCTCCAGGCTCGTCGGAGAGCGGCAGCCGATAGCGCGTGCGACCGACCATCAGCAGCTTCCTCATCGCGCCGCCTCCACGAGCACGGCTTCGATGCGGGAGAGCATCTCCTCGCGCCCGTAGCCGGCCACCGACGGCGCGGCCGCCGCTGCGAGCCGTTCCCGCAGACCCCGCTCGCCGTAGAAGCGACGGATCGCCGCTGCCAGCGCGCCGGCGTCTCCGGCGGGCACGAGCAGGCCGTTCTCGCCGTCCCGTACGACCTCGCCCACGCCGCCGACCCTGGTCGCGATCACGGGCGTGCCGACTGCGAGCGACTCGACGACGGTGTGCGGGAAGTTCTCCCACGTCGAGGAGAGAAGGCTCGCGTCGGCGGCGCGGAAGAGCTCAGAACACGTCGTCGCGCGGCAGCGGCCCGAGGAAGCGGACGCGTCCGCCGAGCCGGAGCTCGCCCGCCCGATGCTCCATCTCCTCGCGCTCTGGCCCGTCACCCGCCACGAGCAGCGAGACGCCTGCCACCTGCGCCACGGCTTCGAGCCCCACCTCCGAGCGACTTCTGGCGGCCGATCCGCCCGGCGAAGGCGAGCGTGGGGCCGTCGACGCCGACCGCGGTCGCGTGCCTCGTCGCGAGTAGGCAGCCGCGGGAGGTCGGGCGCCGGGTTCGGGATCACGAGCGCCCGGTCGGCCGGCACGCCCCAGGAGACGGCCATGTCCCGCAGGTATGCGCTCGGGCAGAGGACGCGTATCGCCTGCCGTAGCGCTGCGTCCCGCGACCGGCGCAGCCCACGGATACGGAGATCGCCGTCGGCGTGCTGGAACGCGTCCATGTCGCCGTCGAAGAGACCCCGCCGCTGCGCGCGCTCGTACGCCTCGTCCGTCGTCAGCTTGATGACGAGCGGCCGCCGCGCCGCCTTCGCTCCCAGCGCCGCCCGGCCGATCATGCTCGTCGCGTAGACAACGTCTGCGCCACGCGCGCGGGACCGGACCTTTTCAGCCACGCCGAAGGTGTCTGACGCCTAGCGGAGTCTCTCTGGAGATCCAGTGCACGGGGTACGACTCGGGCGCCGGCGAGCCGTCCGCAGTGGTCACTACCTCCACCTGGTGGCCGCGCTCCAGCAAGATACGCCGCCAGCTCCGGCGCATGGCTGGCAGGTCCGCCGACGTCCGGCGGCCAGATGCCCGAAACGATCAACACGTTCACGGGGTCGCACCTCGAATCTGGGCCAGCAGCACGATCCAGATCACGCAGAAGACGACTGTCGAGGCGAGCACGGCGCCCGCGGCTCCCGTCGCCCCCCACTCACGACCGAGAACGACGACGAGCGGGATCATCACGACCGACTCGATGCCGTGCGCGATGACGCGCAGCCCCGGCCGCCCGATCGAGACCGGCAGCGACTTCGACCAGCCGAAGACGAACTGCAGCGCCGCCGCCAGCAGCACCAGCCGGGCGGCGTCGCTCGCGCCCTCGTAGTCCTCCCCGTAGAGGACGCGGACGAGCCAGGGCATGAGGATGTAGACCGGCGGCACGATCAGCGCCATCAGCGGCGCCGCCCACGACGCGTAACTGCGAACGCCTGCGAACACAGCGGCGGTAGCGCCGCGTGCCCAGTCCCGCGTCTGCTCGGTGAGCATGATCAGCCGTGCCGGCGCGCTGAGCGAGGCGAGCCCCTGCTGCGGCGCCTGGGCGATGCGGAAGAAGCCGACCTGCACCGGCTTGGAGACGACGCCGAGCAGAAGCGGTGCCAGCGCACCACGCAGCGAGACTACGCCCGTCGCGAGACTCGAGTGAAAGACGAAGCGGAGGATGTCGCGGCGGTCCTCTTCGAGCCGCACCGGCTCGGCGGCGGGAAAGCGACGGAACGCGGCGAGCGCGACCGCGGCAAGCAGCACGGTCGCCAGAGCTTGCGCGACGACGATGCCCACAACAGCCTGCGTGACTCCGAAATGGGCGCCGATGGCGAGCCCGGTCATCCGCAGCCCCATCGAGGAGGCGAGCAGCCAGGCGCGGACGTCGTAGCGCTCGCGAAGGATGAGCGCCGCGCTGGCGACGCCCTCGGGGCTCTGTAGCAGGGGCAGTACCGCGGCGACGAGGAACGGGACTGTGAGGTCTGTGCCGCCGAAGATCGAGTCGGCGACCGGCGCGATG
Source organism: uncultured Actinomycetes bacterium (assembly GCA_963786725.1). GTDB lineage: Bacteria > Actinomycetota > Thermoleophilia > Gaiellales > Gaiellaceae > PALSA-612. The sequence continues at coordinate 144,857 of CAWBAD010000002.1, forward strand.
GCGACGAGCACGATGCCGGCGGCGACCCCGCCCGCCGCCTTGACCAGGAGCGCCTGTCGGAACAGCCGGCGCAGCCGTCCCCACGACTCTCGCCGTCGCGTAGTCGAACCCATACTTCACGAGCGCTTCCTCGGCGGTGAGGTCGAGGAGGCTCTGGAAGAAGCCCGTCGCGACCACGACCACGGCCAGGAGGCCGAAGTCGTCCGGGCCCAGCTGACGCGCCGCGAACAGGGTCCCGAGGAAGCCGAACCCGACGGAGAGATAGATACCCGCCGCAGTTGCGGAACGCCGGAGGCCGATAGCGAGACAGCCGTTTGAGCGGCGAGGCCGTCAAACGGGGGCCAGTATAGTGGCCGCCCGTGGCGGTACCCACGCCTTCGAACGGCGGCTCGGGCGCCGAGACGGCCTCGCTGACGCGGCTCGATGCCATTCCGGCCTCGGTGGTGCTCGCGGCCGCGATCCCCCTCCTCTTCTTCCACATCGACTTCCAGCCGGGCTTCACGGTGGACGTCGGATCGCTGTCCGCCCACGTGGTGCTGTCCGACTTCGCAGTGCTTGCGGTCGCCCTCGTCGCGGTCATTGCCGGTGTCAGACACGGGTTCGCGCCACTCCGCGCCGGGTGGCCGATCTGGCTTGCCGGCGGGCTGCTCGTCCTCCTCGTCGGCGCCGCGAGCCTCTATCCGAGGATCTGGGACGACGGGTACGACGTCTCTACGCACGCGGTGACTGCGGCGAAGTTCGGCGAGTACGCGCTGCTCGCACCGGCCGTGCCGTTGCTGCTGCGCACGGCGCGCGATCTCGAGCTCGTGCTCGCTGCGCTCGTCGTCTGGGCGACCGCCGCGGCGGCCGTCGGCGTGCTCCAGATCTTCGGCGTCGACATCTTCGATGCCTGGTCCGCCGGGCGGCGCCAGCCGTCGTTCCTCGGCCACTACGACCTGGCGGCGCTGTGCGGGGCGTCGCTGCTGCTCGCCCTGGTCGTGCTCGCGCTGCGACCGACGATCTCGCTTCCCGACTGGCTGCTCGTCGTCGCCGGGGTCAGCGGGTGCCGTCGGAGTGACGGTGTCCGGCTCGGCGGCCGCGGGACTCGGCCTCGCCGCCGCCGCGGCCGCCGTGCTGCTCGTCGCCGCCTACTTGCGGCGTTTGACCGTCAGGCGAGCACTGGCCTCGCTCGCCGTGGTCGGCGCCGTCGCCGTCGGCATCCTCGTCATGCGCGGCGGCGACGTCGACCAGTTCGTCCGCTTCCTCGGCATCCGCGAGCACGATCCGTCCGCCCAGGAGAACGTCCAGACCTACGTCCAGCGCACGATGCTCGCGTACATCGGCTGGCAGATCTTCCTCGACCATCCGGTCGGCAGGCGCAGGCTGGCAGGCCTCTGGGAAGGAGGAGCAGGTCTACGGCGACTACCTCGACGACGCCCGGCGCGAGTTCCCGGACACGCCGGAGGAGGCGTTCCCCTCGCCGGAGCACCCGTACGGAATCCAGAACGCGTACGTCCAGGCGCTCGCCGACCTTGGCCTCGATCGGCTTCCTGTTGCTCATGGCGACGTTCGTTGCCGGCTTGTGGCTGGCCACGCGGGCTGCGCTGCGAGGGCCGCCTGAGGCTCGCCTGCCCGGCGTGCTTGCCGGCGCCTGGCTGCTGCTCGCGATGGGCACATGGACGGCTGTCGGGCTCGTCGCGGGAGTGCCGCTCGACGCGCTCACGTGGATCGCCCTCGGACTGGCCGCGGCCGCCGCCGCTGGAGCGAAGCTTGGCCGCGCCTGACACGCCGCCGGGCGCCGAGCATCGGCAGCCCGCGAAGAGCCGCATCACGTACCACGTGCGCGCCGCGCTCTCGACGTGGCTGCAGGCCGAAGCCGCCCGCGCCGCATACCGACCTCGGCCGTTACCGAGTGCTCGACGTCGGTTGCGGCATCAAGCCGTACCTCCCCTACTTCGAGCCGTATGCGGACGAGTACGTGGGCGTCGACATCGACAACCCCGCGGCCGACCTCGAAGGCTCGGTCGAGGCGCTGCCGGTCGAGGACGGGCTCGTTCGATCTCGTGCTCTGCACGCAGGTGCTGGAGCACGTCGAGGATCCCGCGCGGGCCGTGCGCGAGCTGCATCGCGTCACGTCGCCGGGCGGGCGCGTGCTCGCCTCGACGCACGGCGTCCAGGTCTACCACCCGTCTCCGACCGACTACTGGCGCTGGACGCACGCGGGGCTCGAGCGGCTGTTCGACCGCGGAGCGCAGCCTGGGCGTCCGTCTCCGTGACGCCGGTCGGAGGCGCGGCCACCTGCCTCGCCGCGATGTCGGCCGTCTACGCCGACCTGCTCTTCCGCAAGGTGCACCTGACGCCGCTTGCGCGGGCATCGGTCTGGACGCTCAACTCCCTCGGCGGCCTCGTCGACCGGCGCGGTACCCTCGTTGCGCGCGCCGATCCCCGGCTCGCTCTTCCTCAACTTCCACGTGGTGGCGGACAAGCCGAAATGACGAGCCTGGTTACCGGCGGCGCGGGCTTCATCGGCTCCAACCTCGTGCGGGCGCTGCTCGAGCGCGGCGACGACGTCCGCGTGCTCGACAACTTCTCGACGGGGCGCCGCGACGAACCTCGCCGGGCTCGAGGCAGACGTCGAGCTCGTGGAGGGCGAGCTGCGGAGCTACGAACGTGTGCACACGGCCGTCCGCGGCTGCGAGCTCGTCTTCCACCTCGGCGCGCTCGGCTCGGTGCCGCGCTCGGTCCAGGATCCGCTGACGACGAGCGCCGTCAACGTCGAGGGCACGCTGAACGTCCTGCTCGCGGCGCGCGACGAGGGCGTGCGCCGCGTCGTCTTCGCGTCGTCCTCGTCCGTGTACGGCAACGCCGCCGAGCTGCCGCTGCGGGAGTCGATGTCGCCCGACCCGATCTCGCCCTACGGCGTCGCGAAGCTCGCCGCCGAGCGGTACTGCGTGAGCTTCAGCCGCGTGTACGAGCTTCGAGACGGTCGTGCTGCGCTACTTCAACGTCTTCGGGCCTCGCCAGGACCCCGGGCTCGCAGTACGCCGCCGTGGTGCCGCTCTTCATCACCGCGATCGCGCCAGGGCGAGCCGGTCACGATCTTCGACGACGGCGAGCAGTCACGCGACTTCACGTACGTCGACAACGTCGTCGCGGCCAACCTCCGCGCCGCCGAGGCGGCGGGCGCGAACGGCCGGATCTTCAACGTCGTCCGCCGGAACGCCGACGACGCGTCAACGCAGCTCGCGGAGACGATCGCCCGACTGCTCGGCAAGCAGCTCGAGAAGACGTACCTGCCGCCGCGCTCGGGCGATCTCCGCAACTCGTGGGCCGACCCGCGCGACGCGCGCGAGCGTGCTCGGCTGGGAGCCTCACGTCGGACTCGAGGACGGCCTGCGCCTGACCGCCGAGAGCCTTGGCGCCGCCTGAGCCCGTCCGGGTCCTGCGAGTCATTGCGCGGCTGAACAAGGGCGGGCCGGCGCTGCACGTCGCGTACCTCTCTGCCGGGCTGGAGGAGCGCGGCTACGAGACGACGCTCGTCGCCGGCTCGCTGGCACGCGGCGAGGGCTCGATGGCGTACGTCGCCGAGCAGCGAGGAGTAGAGGTCGTCGCTCTGCCCGACCTCCATCGCGAGATCTCGCCGTTCCACGACCTGCGGGCGGCACACCGCCTCGCCGCGCTCATCCGGCAGCGTCCGCCCGCACATCCTCCACACGCATACGGCCAAGGCCGGCGCAGTCGGCCGCACCGCCGCGCTGCTGGCGGGCGACGCACGGCCACCGATCGTCGTCCACACGTTCCACGGGCACGTCCTCCGCGGCTACTTCGGCCCTGTGCAGCTCCGGCTTCTTCCGGATGCTCGAGCGCAGCCTCGCGGCGACGACCACCGCGCTCGTCGCCGTCAGCCCGGAGGTGCGCGACGACCTCGTCGCGCTCGGCGTTGCGCCGCGAGAGAAGTTCACGGTGATCCGCCTCGGCGTCGAGGTCGAGGAGCGGGTCGATCTCTCGCCGGAGACGCGGGAGCGGGCGCGACGGATGATGGGCATCCCGCCCGAGCGCTTCACGGTCGGGTGGATCGGACGCATGACCGGCGTCAAGCGAACGGACGACATCGTGCTCGCGATGAAGCGGTTACTCGATCGCGGCGTCGACGCGTGCCTCTGCCTGGTCGGGCGACGGCCCGGACCGGGAGTCGACCGAGCAGCTCGCGCACGACCTCGGCATCGTCGACCGCTGTCTCTTCCTTGGCTACCAGGACGACGTGGCGCCCTTCTACGCCGCGTTCGACGCACTCGTGTTGCCGTCGGCGAACGAGGGGACGCCGGTCAGCGCAATCGAAGCGCTGGCCGGCGGACGGCCGGTCGTCGCAACGCGGGTCGGCGGTGTGCCCGACGTCGTCCGCGACGGCGTCGACGGGTTTCTCGTCGAGCTCGGCGAGGTCGACGCGCTCGCGGATCGCCTCGGCCAGCTGGCCGCGGACCCCGAGCTCGCCAGGCGGATGGGAGAGGCAGGACGCGCGCGCGTGCTCGAGCGCTACTCCGTCAAGCGCCTCGTCGGCGACATCGACGACCTCTATCGCCGGCTGCTGGCCGAGAAGGGTCTCGCGTAGCTAAACGACGGGAGTGCGCGTGACCGAGGCGAGCAGGCGGCGCAGACCTTCCTCGAGCCGCACCTCCGGCTCCCAGCCGAGCACCTGGCGGGCGCGGGTGATGTCGGGCTGGCGCACCTGCGGATCGTCGACGGGCAGCGCCTCGAACACGACCGGGCTCTGCGAGCCCGTCACCTTGAGCACGGTATTTGCCAGCTCGAGCAGCGTGAACTCGTCCGGGTTGCCGAGGTTGACCGGGAGATGCTCCTCGCTCGTCGCGAGGAGATAGAGGCCGCGGATGAGGTCGTCGACGTAGCAGAAGCTTCGCGTCTGCGACCCGTCGCCGAAGACCGTCAGCGGCTCGCCGGCGAGCGCCTGGCGGACGAAGGTCGGGATCGCGCGGCCGTCGTGGGCACGCATCCGCGGGCCGTACGTGTTGTGAGCCATCACACCGGTCCCAGCCCAGAAGTTCTCATGCTCGGGTACCGAGAAGTCGTACACAAGAGGCGTAGCCTCGATCTCCCGGACTGCGGTCACGGCGGCCCACACGAGATCGCTCGTGCTCCGCGCATTGAGGCGCTGTGTAACTCCCGAGTCCCAGGCAAGCGGGCTCCAGGGAGAGACGTTCGCGAGAGTGAGACGCCAGAACGGGTAACGGCGCTCTCCCGTCTTTGCACGCAGGGTCGGCGTGTAACGACCAACCGAGGGGACCAAGCCGAAGCGGGCGAAGGCGACGATCGAGATCGTCCTTGAGCTCGTCGTGGACGGTGGAAAACTCGTGCCGGACGCCTTCGGCCAGCTTCTTTCCGGAATGCACGCCGTCACCCTCTCGGTATCCCTCGAGGAACCACTTGAGCCGCGCGAGCGGCAGCCCGAGAATCCAGCCCGGGATTCGCTTGCGGTGTGTCGTCGAAGCCGAGGTAGTCCATGAGCCGCAGGAGTAGCTTCGAGTGAATGAAGATCGACGGCGCGCGATCTGTGTCGCCCCGCGCGCGAGTGACGTGAAGACCAAGGTGACGACGAACGATGGCTTCGGCGCGGTCGAGGAGCCGGCGGTCGCCGCTTATCGTCAGATGACGCGCTCTTGCCCTTCTCGTGCAGGCAGCCCTCTGCGACGTAGAGGCCGAGCAACCACAAGAGCTCGTCGGTGATGACGATTCGAGCGGGGAGAGGCACGCTACGACCCGCATGGTTGATGCCGCACGCGGGCTCCCCTGGCACCTCGTGGTCCACGCGGCGGAGAACCGGCAAAGGAACTCGATCGCTCTCCCGCATGCGAATGAGCTTCGTCCACGCACCGTTCCGCCAGTTCGGGCCGTTGTTCCTACGCTCTGTCACGAGTAGGCCGAAGATGTCGAAGCGCTGTTCCCAGGCCAGCCGGCCGAGGCCCGGCGCTGGACAAGGAGATCCCAGGGATCGCCTTCGGCGTACTGCCATACATCGAGCATGCTCACTTCGCGCCGATCGCGTTCGGGGACGTCAATCCTCCGAGCGATTGCGATCCTGTCGCCAAGCTCGAGCGACTCGACCTCGCGTGGCACCGGCTCGCCGTCCGGTCCCTCGACGAAGACCGAGTGATCACCCGTGACGCGGATCGAGCGGCCGTAGCGAGTCTGCACCTCGAAGCACCGAGCGTCCGTGGGGTGGCCGATCAGCGAGCTCGCCGCGGCCGCAACGAGACGGCCGCCGTGCGTGAACGCCGGAACCGTGACGCCGTCGAGCGCGTACTCGACCGAGGGCGATGTCAATACGGCTCCGTCTCGCTCAAGACAGCACGGGAACAGGTGAAGGAATCAGCCGGCCAGCGAGCTCGGACACCCGTTCACGCCGGAGCTCCTTCCCGTCGTCATAGAGCACTTGCTCGTCGGCAAGGATCGAATTGAAGATGCGGACGATCGACGTGTTGACGCCCTGCTGGCCGTGGTACGCCATCGTCAGCGCCTCGCCGTAGCGTTTCGCCTCGTCGTAGACGCCGCGCGGGCCGATCGGGTTCACGTTCCCCCAGTAGCTCTCGGGCTGGGGGTGCACGAGCGGGTCGCCGTAGACTTCGCTCGTCGACGCGAGCAGGAACCGCGCGCGCTTGAACTTCGCGAGGCCGAGCGCGTGATGCGTCCCGTGCGAGCCGACCTTGAGCGAGTGCAGCGGCTGCCGCATGTAGTCGATCGGGCTGGCGAGCGCGGCCAGGTGGAAGACGAAGTCCACCGGCCCCTCGATCTCGATCTGCTCCGTGACGTCATGATTCAGGTAGACAAAATCGTCGCCACGGATGTGCTCGAGGTTCTCGAGGGTCGACGTCTCGAGGTTGTCGACGCAGACCACGCGGTGGCCCTCCGCGAGCAGGTAGTCGCAGAGATGCGAGCCGAGGAACCCGGCCCCGCCGGTGACGACGCAGGTGCTCATCGATCGAACTCTAGCCCGCCGGAGTTCGCGGTTTGTTAGCGCAAGTCCTTGTTGCGCTCGAGGTCGAACCACATGGCGAACAGCGTGAACTGCGACCCGAAGAGGAGCAGGAGTGCGACGAGGACGACCGTCGCCGGCGGGATCGGGATTGCCGAGGATCCGCAGCACGACCTCCGCGATTCCGAGCCCCAGCCCGGCGAGGAACATTGCGATCCCGAACACGTAGAAGAACACGAGCGGGTGGAAGTCGCGGATCACGTACTTCTCCTTCAGCCGCCACCAGAACGCCTTCAGCTAGCAGCCACGAGATGGCCGGGATCACCCGCGAGTAGCGGATGCCCGACTGCTCGCCGACGTTGTAGACGGGCCGCGACGGCACGTCGCGGACGCGAGCCTCGACGACGTTGAGGTGGACGAGCATGTCGTTGGGGAAGCCGTAGCGCGGATAGACGCGGTCGAGGTCGAGCTTCTCGAGCGTCGCCAGAGAGATCGCCGTGAAGCCCGACTGCGAGTCGGCGACGTGCCAGTAGCCCGACGCGATCTTCGTCAGCAGGCTCAGCATCGCGTTGCCGAGGTAGCGCGCGTGCGGGATCAGCTGCCACGCCTCGCCGGTGACGAGGCGGTTCGCCTTCGCGTAGTCGGCCTCACCGTCGACGACCGGGCGCGCGATCGCCTCGAGGTCGTCGGGGGCCATCTGGTTGTCGGCCGCCATCACGCAGTGACGTCGACGCGGTCGGCGATCGCCTGCCGGTAGCCGGTGACGATGGCGGCGCCGACCCCGCTGTTCGTTTCGTGCCTGATCAGCTGCACGCGGGGATCGGTCGCGGCCCTCTCGGCCGTCGCATCCCGAGATGCGTCGTCGACGACGTAGATGCGATCGACGAACGCGGGGATGCCGGCCAGCGTCTCCGGGAGCAGCTTCTCCTCGTCGTACGCGGGGACGACGACGGCTACGGTCTTGCCGTCGAGCATGGACTAGGCGTTGCGTGTTGCCATGCGACCCGCCACGGGATCCCAGAGCAGCGCCGCCACGATGCCGAGCAGGAGGCCGATGAAGGCGCCGACGAGTACGCTCGTCCGCCGGCTCGTCGGCTCCGTCCGCACCGCCATCGCCGCCGCCGTGATGCGGCTTTGCTCGATGTCCTTGGCCAGCGAGACCGCGCGTCGTCGTGTTGAAGCGGTTGAGCTCGAGCGTGGCCTGCCGCTGCTCGGCGAGCGTGATCTCCGAGTTGAGGCTCGTCAGCGCGACGAGCTTCTCGGTGGGGCTGAGCGTCGGATCGGCGACGATCTCCTTCTGCGACGCCCGTGCGGCGTCGAGGCGGCGCGTTGACGATCCCGAGCTGGCGTGTCGATGTAGGCGAGCTGCTGCTCGAGCGTGTCGATCTTCGTGCTCGTGTAGCCGCCGACCTTGCCCACGACCTGCCGCGCGAGGTGGTTCGCCGCCGCGGCCGTCTTCGCCGCGATTCGACCCGGTGACCTGAATCGAGAGCAGCGGCGCCGGGAACGCCTGTCTGCGTGTTCGATGTGCCGGGTATCGGTCGCGCGGTGATGTGGTCGCGCAGTCTCGACGGGCCGTAGCCCTACCGCCGAGGCAGCCTTCTCGATCGCGTCCTCGCTCGTGACGAACGCCTGGACGAGGCCGAGCGTGGTCGGTGACGTGGTGACGGCGGCGGCGGAGTCGGGAGCCAGCGGCTGGCCGAGATACACCTGCGCCGTCGCCTTGTAGATCTTTCCGTCCGAGAGCGAGAAGAGAAAGCCGATCAGCGCTCCGAGCACGGCGCCGACGACGAGCAGCCACCAGCGGGCGGCAATCGTCCGGGCGTAGCGCCCGAAGTCGACCTCTTGCTCGGCCTCCAGCTCGACAGCCTGCGGCTCTGAATCGGGGCTCATTGGGCGCCGACTGTAGCCGAGGCCCACTCCCACTGTGCCCGCAAGCCGTCCTCCAGCGAGACCTTCGGCGACCAGCCGAGCTCCGTGCGAATTCGCGTCGTGTCCGCGTTCGTGCGCCGCTGGTCACCGGGAACCGGCGGCTGCTCACGGATCTCCAGCGAACGGCCGGCGAGGCCCTCGAGGATGCCGATCGCCTCGCGCAGCGACGCCTCGACGCCGCCGCCGACGTTGTACGTGCCGCCGCCGCCGCCCATGGCGAGGATCGTCGCGTCGACGACGTCGTCGACGTACGTCCAGCCGCGCGACTGCTCGCCGTCGCCGTAGAGGTCGAACGGCTCGCCGGCGGCGAGGCAGTGCACCACCTTCGTGAAGGCCATGTCCGGCCGCTGCCTCGGGCCCGAAGGCGTTGAAGTAGCGCAGGACGACCGCGTCGAGGTCGAAGCTGCGCGCCGTAGGCCCGGGCCAGGTGCTCGCACGTGAGCTTCGTGATGCCGTACGGAGAGACCGGCGCAGGCGGCGTGTCCTCCGGCGTCGGGTACCGCTCGGCCTCGCCGTACACGGACGACGACGATGCGAAGACCACGCGCACGCCGTCGCGCGCTGCGGCCTCGAACACCCGCTGCGAGGCGAGCACGTTCCGCTCGACGTAGAGCGGGAAGACGCTGCCGAAGCTGCGCACGCCCGGCTGACCGGCGAGATGAAAGACGCCGTCGAAGCCGGCGAAGTCGAGCTCGTCCACGGCCAGGTCGAGACGCCTCACGTCCAGCCGTTCTGCGTTCTGCTCCTTGAGCCGCGGGTCGTAATGGTCGGTGAAGTTGTCGATGCCGACCACGTCGTCGCCGCGCGCGCCGAGCGCTTCGGCGAGCAGCGAGCCTATGAACCCGCGGCGCCTGTGACGACGTACTCTCACGACGGGCTAGCGTAATCGCGGCTGCGCGTGGCGGTGAGCAACAACCAGCCTGTGAGCGCGAGCGCGACGGCGAACATCAGAACCGACACCGGCTCCCAGATCCCGGAGGGGCCCGGCAGCACGAACGGATAGACGAACGCGTTGAAGAGGCTCGCCACGGCTGCGGCCGCTCCCAGCAGAAGCTGCTCGCGCCGGCTGCGTGCGAGGAGCGCGATCGCGATTGCCCACGCGACGAGCAGCACCACGAGGAATTGCGCGCTGAAGATGCGGTTCGTGAGCAGCAACGCCACGGGCGCCAGGGCGGCGAGGGCGACTCCCGCGGCCAGCCGACCGCGTGCGAGCCAGGCGAGGGCGAGCACGCCGGCGAGGATCAGCAGCTGAACGACGGTAACCGCAGGATCGGCCCAGTCGGGCACGACCGCCGAGTGTGAGAAGTCCTCGCCCAGGTCGGCCTGCCCGAGCCAGTGCAGCGGGAGGTACGGCAGCGACTCACCGGTGATCGTGCGGCCGCTCTGGATCGAGTACGCCGCCCAAACGTCGTCCGCGTCCCAAACGAGGTAGGGAAGCGTCAGCACTGCGAACGCGACTACGAACCCCGCCGCGTGCCGCAATCCTTCACGCGCTCGTCGCGACGCGAGCAGCCACACGAGCAGGCTGAGCGCAGCGAGCGCCGGCGTCCACTTGACGGCCGCGCCGACGCCGAGCACGAGGCCTGCGAAGCCGAACCGCTCCCGGTACGCGAGCGCGAGGCCGACGGCCAGCAGCGCAGCCGGCACGAGGTCGAACTTGAACTCCCAGAAGTACGCGTTCAGCGGCCAGAGGGCGACGAGCGCCGCCAGCCAGGCGCTCCAGCGGGTCCGCAGCGACCAGATTGCCGCGACGGCGGCGAGCTGGAAGACGATCATCAGCAGCGCGTTCGGCGTGCGTGCGTCGTCGCCCAGCCAGGTCTCCAGCGCGAAGAGCGAGACGGCGCCGGTCGGGTACTCCGAGCGCGGGTAGTCGCCATCCGGTAGCGATTGGCCCTGCCTCGTGTAGATCGAGATGTCGAAGTCGACCGGGACGTCCTGGGCGATGTGGACGCCGACGATTGCCAGCTGGAAGGCGAAGGCAATGCCCAGCAGCGGCAAGAGCCGGAGCCGCTCCTGGCCCCGCCACGCGATGAACAGCGCGGCCGCCGCGGCTGCTGCCTCGGCCAGCAGCCAGGCGTAGTCCCGCCCGGCTTCGACTCGTCCGGCCTCCAGCAGCACGATCGACGCCGCGCCGCCGGCGAGCGCCCATATCGGGTGACGCGTCACGCGCGCTCGGCCACGAGCTCTGTGTACACGGCCTCGTGAGCCTCGGCCGCGCGCTCCCAGCTCAGCTGCTCGCGCGCGGCCGTGCTAGTCGCGACCGGGTGCTGCAGCAGGCGGGAGCACGCGTCGGCGAGTGCTCCTGGATCCTCGGGCGGGACGACGGCGCCGGCGTCGAGCTCCCGGACCGTGTCGCCGAGCGAGCCCACGTCCGTCACGACCACCGGCCTGCCGTAGCCAAGCGCCGTCGCGAGCACGCCGGACGACTCGATGTGGCGGTAAGGAAGCACGACGACTGCAGCCTCCTCCATGACGTCGGCGATCTCATCGTCGCCGAGAAATCGCAGGCGCCACTCGATCCGCTCGGCGACTCCGAGCTGCCGAGCGAGGTCCTGGAACGGCTTGGCCGGCTCGATGGGATCGCCGGCCACGACCAGCCGGACGTCGGGCACCTCCGTCGGCGATCGCCGGCAAGGCTCGGATCGAGCAGGTCGAGCCCCTTCGACCGGCGGATGAGCCCGAAGAAGACGAGCGTCGGCCCAACGGGCGGCGCGATCTCCCGCGAGGGCTCGAACACCGGATGCGGGATGCGCACGATGCGCGCGCGGTCGACGCCGAGCTCGGCCAGCTGATCGACGGCGCCGGCGCCGTGCACGACCACCCGATCGACCGTGTTGAACACGCGCCGCCAGAGGTCGACCTTCTCCGCAGTCCGTCGCGGCAGGACGTCGTGCGCGGTGAAGACGACCGGTCGCTCTCGTCCCACCTCCTCCAGCCAGCGCAGGTCGTAGCGCGGCAGGCCCAGCCATTGCACGTGCAGCACGTCGGGGTCGAGCCGCGCGATCTCCCTGGTCATGCGCCGCGCGCTCGGCACGTACTCGAGACCCTTGGAGAGGAACCGCAGCCGTGAGCGCGGGTTGCCGCGCAGCAGCCGAGCACTGCGCGTGAAGAACACGTCGTGTTGGCGGTAGCCGTCGGGCGGCGGCAGCTCCGCAAACACGAAGCTCGCGGCGAACAGGTCGACGTCGTGCCCGCGGCGCGCAAGCGCCTGAGCCAGGCTACGGTCGTACGGCAGCGTGTAGCTCACGGGATCGGCAAGGCTGATCCGCACGGCACGTAGTCTGCTGCAATCACGACTGCGCGCGACTTTCCCTTCTTCCTCCTCGGCCACGACCGCTCCGGGACGACCATGCTGCGGCTCATCCTCGACCGCGGTGACGTCGCCATCCCGCCGGAGTCGATGTTCCTGCTGGACGTCGACCCGCAGCAGGGAGCAGAGGACGTGTTGCGCGCGGCGTGGAACCACCCGCGGGTGCGGCTTTGGGGCCTGTCCGGCGAGCCCCCCGCCGTTGCCGGAAGGGATGAACGGCGCGGACGCGTTTCGCTTCGCCGTCAGCGCCCCGTTCGTCGCCTACGCCGATCTGGAAGGAACGACGCGCTGGGGTGACAAGACGCCCGCCTACATCGCCCACGTCGACCGGCTGGCCTCGATCTGGCCGGATGCGCGCTTCGTCGTGCTCGTGCGTGATGGACGCGACGTTGCCCTGTCGGTGATGGGCGTCCCCTTCGGGCCCAACAACGCGTGGGCGGCGGCGCGCTCGTGGGCGGGCGCCATCCGCCAAGGGCGAGCCGCGGCGGCGCGCTACCCGGGACGAGTGCTAGAGATTCGTTATGAAGACCTCGTCTCCGAGCCGGCGGAGACGATCACGGCCGTGTGCGAGTTCCTCGAGCTCGAATATGCCCCGGACATGCTCGCGATCGAGCAAACCGACCGCTCGAAGGTGGTCGAAGACCAGGCTGGATGGTTCACGAACGTCTGGGCAGGAATCACCACCGCCGCCGTCGGCAAGTGGCGGACGGAGCTGACGCCGCGCCAGGTGGAGGTGTTCGAGTCCGTCGCCGGAGACGAGCTCCGCGCGCTCGGCTACGAGACGAGCGGCGGTGAGGCGTCGCAGGCTCTCGTCCCGGCGTATGCGGCCCATGACGCCGCCATGCGCGGAGTGAACTTCGTCCGCCTGCGTCTCGTGCAGGAGCGCGGCCGGGAGGTTCGACACGTGCTCAGGCGAAAGCTGGCGCGGTGAGCCACCTCGTCAAACGGGTCGCGGATCCGGTGCTCGGCCGGGATCGCGCTCGTCCTGCTCAGCCCGGTGTTCCTCGCCATCTCGCTGTGGATCGTCGTCGAGTCGGGGCGGCCGGTCTTCTTCGTCTATCCCCGGGCGGGTAAAGACGGCAAGCCCTTCCGGATGTTCAAGTTTCGGACGATGGTGCAGGACGCCATCGAGCTCGGTCGCTCGACGGGCATCAGCCGCGATCCGTTCGGCGTCGTGAAGGACGATCCTCGCATCACCGGCGCCGGCCGCTGGCTACGCCGCACGAGCCTCGACGAGCTGCCTCAGCTCGCGAACGTCGTGCTGGGCCAGATGAGCCTCGTCGGGCCCCGCGCAGACCTCGTCGAGCAGGCGGCGCGGTATACGCCGGAGGAGGAGCGGCGGCTGACCGTGCTGCCGGGCATCACCGGCTGGGCCCAGGTGCACGGACGGGACAGCATCGGCTGGGCCGAGCGCTTCCGGATGGACCTCTGGTACATCGACAACTGGTCGCTCTGGCTCGACGTGAAGATCATCTTCTCGACGTTCGGCGAGCTGTTCCGCAGCGAGCCCGAGCCTGTCGAGGACGAGCTCAACATCGAGCGCGCGCGGGCCGCCGAGACCGAGCGTTGAGGGAGGTTCCCGCCGGCGAGTGGGACGAGCTGCTCGCCGGGCTCGGCTGCGCTGACGCGTACCTCCTGCGGGCCTACGTCGAGGCGAGCTGCGTGCTCGATCCCGGCGAGCCGGTGCTGCTGGAGCACGACGGCTCGGTCCTGGCCTGCATCGTCGGGCGATCCCCGGCACGCGACGCGTATGACGTGACGACGCCGTACGGCTACGGCGGGCCAGTCGGCGCGCGGTTCCTTTCACGAAGCCGTACGAGCGCTGGTGCGCCGAGCGCGAACGTCGTCTCGACGTTCATCCGCTACCACCCGCTGTTCGAGAACTATCGCGGCGCACCGCACGCGACCTACGTCAGTCCGACGATCGGCTGGCCGCTGCGAGGGCGACCTGCTCGCGGGCATGCACGGCAAGCACCGCAACGTCGTCCGCAAGGCGCAAAAGGCCGGCGTCGCCGTGGACGCAACCCCCGCGCCCGACGACCTCTCGACGTTCGTCGCGCTGTACGAGCAGACGATGGAACGGCAGGACGCCACCGGGTACTACTTCTTCCCAACTGAGTACTGGGAACGGCTCACCGCGCTCGGTGGCAACCTCGTGCGCTTCGATGCGCTGGCTGCCGGAGAGGTCGTCGCCTCGGCACTCTGCCTGCGCGGCGACCGCTGGCTCCACTACCACCTCGGTGCCACGGCTGATGCCGCGCGCGACCTCGGCGCCTCGAACCTCTTGCTCTACACGGCCGCTCTCTGGGGTCAGACGCAGGGCCTCGAGGAGTTCCACTTGGGCGGCGGCGCCGGAGCCACGGAAGACTCGCTCTACGCCTTCAAGCGGCGCTTCAGCCCGGAGGGCCGACGCGAGTTCTGGGTGGGAACGCTCGTCCACGACGAGGAGGCATATCGCCGCCTTTCTGGGCGCGCCGAGATCGACTACGAGGGCTTCTTTCCGGCCTATCGCGCGTAGGGCTCAGGTGCGCATGCCGGTCGGCGGAACCGGGGGCTCGGCCACGATTCGCGGACGGCCGGATGGTCGAGCGGGCACGGCGCCAGCGTTGTCGACGAAGAGGCAGAGCACCCGGCCCTCCGGTCGCGCAGCGCTGGACGCAAGCAGCCCTCGCCAACCCTCGCGCCAAAGCTGCTCGCCGACGCTTTGATACGGCCCCCACGTCTTCCGCCCCGGAGCCGGCAAGTCGAGTCCGACTCTCCCGAGCCGGGCAGCACTGGTGAGATTGGCGACGCGGCCGGCGGCGACCCGGTAACGCCACACGTCGCGGGGAAGCTTCATCAAGGGCGGAAGGCCATGCTCCGCAAGGTGCCGATACCACTCGGCCCAGAGCGTTGCCTCTTCGTCGGCGAGGTACAGCGCGTCCACGACACGCCCGCGTTGCCAGCGCCCGTTGCCGGGTGGATACGGCCGGCCGCGGGGATCCGCTCCGTGTGGGAGGTAGCGCAGCCACGTTCCGCTGACGTCAATCGAGCCGACGTCGAGCGGCAGGGCGGTGTCCTCAGACCGCGCCGGGCGACTCGAGCTCGGAAATCACTCTCGCAACCTGCCGCGCGCGGCCGCGGGCGATGAGGTGGAGCGGCTTCCGATCGTCGAGCGCCTCGATCGGCTTAGACATCCATACGGGGATGTATTCGGGCGGGATGATGCGCGTAAGCCGATCGACGATCTCGGCCAGCTCCGCAACCCGTTCTGCCCGCTTGCCGGTCGGAGAGCTGCGACCGCTGAACCAGTCGCGGACGGTGCTGGGCGCTGCGCCGGTGGCCAGCGCAACCTGGGTGTCAGAGAGATGCCCGAGGTCGCGAATCCTGATCGCTTCCTCTGCGAATGCCGTCGCCATGCAACTCAGCGTAGCGGCTCCGTCGCTTTTTCGTCAAGATTCCGCGGCGAGGCTACCGCGTGCCGGGAGCCTTGTCCCACACCGCAGGCACGCCGCGCTCGGCGTAGTTCTTCAGCGACTCGACGGTGCCCCACGTGACGAGCGTGTAGTAGCGCGCGAGGCCGGGCCGACGGGCCGCCTCGGCGAGAAACGCGAGCTGTCCGAGCCACGCGAGCCGATAGATCCCGCCGCGCCGCGAAAGCAGGAAGCTCGAGCCGAGCAGCGCGAGGTGCAGCACACCGCTCCCGTAGCGCAGGTGACGGTGCGAGACGAGCTTCACGAGGTACCCGGGCGGCAGGTTCTCCAGCATCCGGCCCTTGTGCAGCATGAGCCAGCCGTGCTCGAACATCCGCACCTTGCGGCGGTACTCGTCCTCGACGTCGGGTGTCGGCTTCTCGAAGGCAAGCGCAGCCGGGTCGTACACCGCGCGCCGGCCGCGCTGCACCATGAGGTACGGGAACGACAGGTCGTGGCCGAAGCGCGTGTCGACGTCGACGTAGTCGGAGCGGCGCACGGCGTAGATGGAGCCGTTGCCGCCCGTGATCGAGCCCGTCTCCGACTCCTGCTCACGCAGCCAGTGTCTCGAGCGCCAGTAGGCGCCCTCGACGTTCGTGCCGTCCGCCGTCCTCCAGCACGAGCCGGCCGCAGACGTAGGCGACCTCGGGGTCGGCGAAGGCGCGGACGAGCAGGCGCAGCGCGTCGGGCGCCCACGTCGCATTCGCGTCCGAGAACGCGACGACGTCGGCCTTCGAGTGCGCGACGGCGAGATTCTGCGCGGCCACCTTGCCGCCGCGCGGGCACTCGAGCAACGACACGCGCGGCTCGCGCGCAGCGATCTCGCGACGATCGCGTCGGTGCGGTCCGTGGACGCGTCCGAGGCGACGACGATCTCGACGAGCCCGGTCGGGTAGTCGAGCTCGAGGAGGTTCTCGACGCGCCGCGCGATCACGTCCTCCTCGTCGTGGGCGGCGACGATGACCGTCACCGTGCGGCAGGACGTCCTCGCGCCGCACCGGCCTCGGCGCGATCCGCGCCGCGGCGGCAGCGGCGGCCGGATAGCCGACGTGCGTCCACGCGAGCGCCGCGAGGCTGCCCCAGAAGACCTTCCGCATCAGGTCACCAGCTCCCGAGCACTTCGCGGTAGCGGCCGAGCGCCACGCGGGTGTCCGCGTCCTGCCGTCGACGTACGCGCGCCCGCGCGCGCCCATCGCCTCGAGGTCGTAGCGGCCCTCGTACGCGTCGCGAATCACCTCGGCGAGCAGCTCGGGGCGGCTGGGCGGGATGACGATGCCGCAGCCGACTCGCTCGACCACCTGGGCGGTCTCGCTCTCCGGGTCGGCCGCGACGACGACCGGCCGGCCGGCGGCCATGATCCCGTACAGCCGGCTCGGCACGACGAAGCCGGCGAGGCCCTCGGCGAGCCCGACGAAGTGCAGGTCGTGCCGCGGACAGCGACATCGGGCAGCACGTCGCGCGCCTGGTACGGCAGCGAACGCAGCTTGTCGGCCTGCAGCCGCTCGGCGAGGCGAACGAGGTCCATGTAGCGCGCGCCGCCGCCGATGATCACCACGGAGAGCTCGTCGAGGTCGCGGAGGAACGTCGTCGCCCGCACGAGCGTCTCGAGGTTCTGGGCATGGCCGATGTTGCCCGAGTGCATGACGACGAACTTTCCGGACAACCGGTTGAGCCGCGACCACGGCGTTGTCCCGCGGCTGCGGCGCGATCGCCTCCGTGTCGACCCAGTTCGGAATCACGCGGATGCGATCGGCCGGAGCGCCCTTCTCCTCCAGCCGGCTGCGCATCGTGTCGCCGATCGCGACGACGCGGTCGGCGCGCTTGAGATAGAGCCCGATCAGCTGGCGGAGCGTCGCCCACGAGCAGCCGGTTGTTGAGCCGCCCGAGCTGGGTGGCGATCTCCGGGAAGACGTCTTCGGAGATGACGAGCAGCGGCACGCCGAATCGCCTGGCGACGGCGAGGCCCGACGTCGCCGACCATCGGCGGATCGGTCATGCAGAGGACGAGGTCGGGCCGCGGCCCGGTCAGTCCCTGGAGTAGCGAGCTGCCGATGTACGAGACGTAGTTGAGCGCCCGCAGGCCGAGATTGGCGCGCTCGAAGGCAGTCGACGACACGCGCACGATCTCCACGCCGTTGCGCACCTCGCGCCGCGGGAGCTGCTCGTGGCCGCGCAGCACACCGGTCAGCACGCGGATCTCGTACTCGTCGGCGAGCGCCTCGCAGAGCTCGGTGAGCAGGTGCGCCGTCGCCTCGACGCCCGGCCAGTAGTACTGGTTGACGACGAGCAGGCGTGGCTTTGCGGGCTCGCTCACGGCGCAGAAGGCTACCGTCCACCCGCATGCAGAGGTGCTCCGCTGCGGATTCTCTTCGCCGCGCCGGCCTGGTGGCCGGCGGTCGCCTTCGGCGGGCCGATCCCGGTCACGCGAGAGCTGACCGAGCGGCTGGCGGCGCACGGCCACGACGTCTCGGTCGTGACGACGACGCTCGTCGACCTCCACTCGCGGGCCTCGGCGAGGTCGCGCACGGAGACGCACGGCGGCGTGCGCGTCGACGTACCTCTCGACGCCGATCAGCTACCGCTGGATGGGCATCACGCCGTCGCTTCCGGTCGCCCTCGAGCGGCTGGAACGGCCCGACGTCGTGCACGTGCTCGGCTTTCGCGACGCCAGTGTCGACGGGCGTCGCGGCGTGGGCACGGCTGCGGCGCATCCCGTACGTCTTCGAGCCGCTGGGGATGTTCGAGCCGCGCCTGCGCAAGGTGGCGCTGAAGCGGGCGCTCGACGCGACGCTGTACCGCGGCGTCGCGGGCGGGGCGGCGGCGGTCGTCGTCAGCTCCGAGCGCGAGGCGGGGCACCTTCGCGACGGCGGCGTGCGCGTCGACCGCGTGCGCGTGCGCGGCAACGGATTCCCTGATCCCGACGTCGATGCCTGCGACTCGCGGCGTGCTGCGGGGCGAGCTCGGCATCCCCGAGGAGGCGCCGATCGTGCTCTACGTGGGGCGTATCGCCTCCGGCAAGGGGATCGATCATCTGCTCGCGGCAACGCGCGAGCTGACGGACGTGCATCTCGTGCTCGTCGGGCCGGACGATCGCCACGGCGCAATCGACCAGGTTCGCGCGGCGCAAGCGCGGACCGGCCGCGTACACACGCTCGGCGCGACGGCCGAGCCGCCCCTCCACCTGTACGCCGAGGCGGACGTCCTCTGCCTGCCGTCGGCCGGCGAGAGCTTCGGCATGGCCGCCGCGGAGGCAGCTGTCGGCTGGAACGCCGGTCGTCGTCACGGACCGGTGCGGCATCGCAGGCTTCTTCCAGGAAGGGGAGGCGCTCGTCGTCCCCTACTCGGCAGCGGCAGTGACGAGCGCGTTGCGTCAGGTGCTCGGCGACGAAGAGCTGCGCAGCTCGCTTGCGGCCGGGGGCGTAGCGGCGGCGCGGCGGACGTCGTGGGAGCGAGTGACCGCCCACCAGGAGGAGATCTACCGCGAGGCGATCGCTTCGCGGCAGGCTTCGACGAAGGCCTCCACCGACGGCTCGTAGCCCCACGCCGAGACGAGCTCGCGCGAGCGCGCGCCGTAGCGCTCGCGGAGCGACGGATCGACGGCGAGCAGGCGAAGGGCGTCGGCCGTCGCGGTCGACGTCGCCGAACGGCACGAGCACGCCGTTCTCGCCGTCGACGCAGCAGGTCGGCTGCAGCGCCGACGCGGTCGGAGAGGACGAGCGGGAGAGCCGACGCCGCGGCTTCGTTCACGACCACGCCCCACGGCTCGTGGGCGGAGAGCAGTGCGAAGACATCTGCTGCCGCGTACGCCTCGGCGACGCGGTCCTCGGGAAGCTCGCCGGTGAAGATCGCGGCGCCGCCCAGGGTCTCGAGGTACGCACGCTCGGGCCCCGAGCCGACGAGCAGCGCGCGGACGTTTGCCGCGGCCACCGCCCGCAGCAGCACGTCGAGGCCTTTCTCGGCCACGAGCCGCGCGACGCTGACCACAACGACCTCCTCGGCCAGCCCGAGCGCGGCGCGCAGCTCGGAGCGCCTGGCGGCAAGCGCGTCGGCCCGCTCTGCCCAGGCCGCGACGTCGATCGTGTTCGCGAAGACGCGTACGTGTGCGGGATCGGCTCCCAGCGCGACGACGGAGTCGCGGGCGAGCGACCCGACGACAAGCACGGACGCCGCCCCACGTAGGACGGGCGGCACGACCGTCGTCTTCACGTGCCGGCGCCAGCCGGCCTTCGGTCCCGCGTCGTGGCTCTCCACGAGCAGCACGTACGGAACGCCGCGCAGGCGGCACCAGAAGAGGGCGGCCTGCGAAGCGAACGTGCTCCAGCCTGACACGACGACGACGTCCGGCTGCGCGCTCCGCAGCGCGTCGAAGATCGAGGGCGTGATCGGATAGTCGTGACGGACCACCCGCCGCGCGCCCGGCACGGCGATGCCGCGAAGGAAGACCGCCTTATGGTCGAGCACGGTGTTCCATTGCCTGGAGGCGACAGTGTGGGCCGCGTAGATCGCGGTCAGCTCGACGTCGGGGAGCGCGGCGATCCGGTCGAGCAGCGGCGCCCTGTACGGCGTCGGCTCGGGCGAGACGAACGCAACCCTCATTGCTTCCCCAACTTCCAGGCGAGCTTGCGGACGCTCTCGCGCCAGCGCAAGGGCGCGCCGAGGTTGCGCCGGAGCTTCCCGCCGCGGAGGACGTGGCTCGCGTCGTGGAGCGTGTACAGGTGCCCCTTGCCGCCCGCGAGCTGGAGGTTCCGCGCCGCCTCCTCGCCGTAGTACGCCTCGTCCATCCCGCCCTCCACGTGGTCGTATCCGTGCGGCTGGTGGACGGCGCGAACGTCGTGGGTCGCGTCGACGACGATGCCGACCTGCGCGCGCCTTCCAGACCAGCCAGTTGTCGAAGCCCGCACGGCCGATGGCGAACGGCGGCACCTCGCCGAAGAGCCCGGCCGGGAAGACGAACCAGTCCATGGCCGCAGCGCCGCGCCGCTTGCCGTTCTCCTCCGTCTGGCCGACGAGGAGGAAGCGCTGCTGCCTGGCCCGAGACGGTGCGCGCGGCTATCGAGCAGGTCGTGGCCGAAGATGACGTCCGCGTTGACGAAGCAGCGCAGCGGGAAGCGGGCCGACGCCGTCGGCGAGCGCGAACGCGGAGTCGAGCCGCGGCGTGCCGTGCACCGTCAGCTCCAGGCCGGCCACGTGCTCGACGTTCAGCTCGCGTGCGGCGTCCTCGACGTCGCCGAGGAGGAGCACCTGGACGCCGAGCGCGCGCCAGCTCTCGACCGAGCGGCGCTGCAGGGCGCCAATGTCGCCTTCGAACGGCTTCGGCACCGAGAAGAGGGTCAGCACAGCTCAGCGTAGAGGTCGAGGTACGCGTCCACCTGCCGGTCGAGCGAGAAGCGCGCGCGGGCGTCGGCCGCGGCCGCGGCGCCCATGCGAGCACGGCGCTCGTCGTCGGCGAGCAGCTCCGAGATCGCCGCCGCGAGAGCTCTGTGGATCCCCGGGCTCGACGAGCACGCCCGTCTCGCTCGGTCAGCTGCTCCGGGATCCCGCCCACACGAGCGAGCGACGACCGGCACGCCGCACGCGAGCGCCTCCAGCACGGCCAGAGGGTGGTTGTCGGCCTTCGTCGCGTGGACGTAGACGTCGGCTCGACGGAGCCACTTCGCGACTTCCTCCCGACCCTGAAACGGCTCCGAGCGTAGCGTCACGCTTCCGATCCGCTCCTCGGGGCCTCCTTCGCCGAGCGCGACGGCAAGCAGCCGCCGGTCGTGGAGCAGCTCGAGGGCCCCACGCAGCGTTTCGAAGTCCTTGTACGGGTTCGTCCGAGCGCCCTGGGCGGCAAACACGACGACGGGCTCGTCAAGCTCGTTGCGTCGCTCCGGAGCGAAGAGCCCGGTGTCGATCCCGTTCGGGAATCACGCGCGCGGAGGCGATCGCCGGCGCGAGCATCGAACGCTGGGCGCGCTCCAAGAGCCACGCTGACGGGCAAACGACGTGCAGCTGCGATCGTTCGTAGAGGGCTGCCTTACGGCGCCAGTTCTCAGCCGTCCCGTCGACGCGCAGCGCGGGATAGGAGTCGAGGTGCGGGCACGATCCGCACCCCGTCGAGCCAGCGCTCGGAGTCGAGCGTGTACGCGCAGTGGCCCGTGTACAGCCATTCGTCGTGCATGGTCACGACGGTCGGCTGTCGCGCCGAGAGCTCGGGCAGCACACGCAGGTCGAAGTAGCCGCCGTGGAGGTTGTGGAGATGAAGTACGTCGGGCGGGCGCGGCGGCAGCTCGAGCACGCGATGCGAGGCCGGGAAGCGGAAGTCCTCTCGACCGCGAAGCGTGTCGAGCAGGACGCCGCGGATCGCGCAGCGCCCGCGCGCGTCTCGTACGAGCGTCACCGATCTGCGACCACGCCGTCCTCCCCGTCCGCGAGCGAGCCCCACGGCGAGCCACGCGTCGATGTCCGCGCTCTCGGTACGCGCGATGCAGTGCGAGCGAGACGACTTCGGCGCCACCGCCGATGTCGGAGGAGTTGACCTGGAGGACGAGAGCGTCATCGCCCGCGAGCGTAGGCCGCCAGCTCGCGCGCGGCCTCGCCGAACCGCCCGTGACGCAGCGCGCGCTTGAAGATCAGGCCGCGTGCTCGACGCGCGAGCTCCTGACGCGAAGGCGCCCCGTCGACGGCCGCGGCCGCGTCGAGCAGCGCCGCCGCCTCGTCGTCCCTGCCGCACGCGCGTCGAGCGTCGCCGCCCAGCTGCACCGCGTCGGACACGATCGTCTCGTCGAGCCGCTCGCGAGGCACGCCGAGCCGTGCGAGCACCGCCTCGTCGAGCCGCTCGACACCGTCCAGCGGATCCGGCTCTCCGCGCCGGCGCCTGATCGCCGCCTCCCGCACGCAGAGGAAGCCGAGCGCCTGGCGCTCGAGCGCAGTCACAGAGAACTGCCCGGGATGGAGCCGGTAGCGGATGACCGGCTTCGCGAGCGCGGCACCCCGTAGCGCTCGTCGAAGCGCAGCCAGAGGTCGTAGTCCTCGGACTGGTCGAGCCGGTAGCCGCCGAGCGCCCGGAACGCGTCGGCGCGCATCATCACCGTCGCGTGCGTGAGCTCGTTGCGGACGAGGAAGTCGAGCTGTGGCCGGCCGGGCTCACGGTCGATCTCGCGGCCTGTCTCGTCGACGAGCACGATCCCGCCGCCGAGCAGTGCCACGTCCGGATGCGCGTCGAGGTACGCGACCTGGCGCTCGAGCCGGTCGGGCAGCATCACGTCGTCGGCGTCCATGCGCGCGATCAGCGGCGCCCGTGCCAGCGCGCAACCGGCGTTGAGAGCCACGGTCAGGCCGCCCGGCTCCTGCCGCTGCACGCGCACGCGGGAGTCGCGCTGCGCCGCCTCGGCCAGAATCGCCGGCGTCGCGTCGGTCGAGCCGTCGTCGACGACGATCAGCTCGAGGTCGTCGAGCGTCTGCGCGAGCGTCGAGTCGAGCGCCTCGCGGAGAAAGCGCTCTCCGTCCCGCACGGGCATGACAACGCTGACCCGCGGCGTCATCCGACGAGCTCCGCGAACAGCGTCCTGTGCCGCTCCACCCACGGTGCGAGATCGAAGCGCTCGACGGCGCGCGCACGCGCCCGCTCGCGATAGGAGCCGAGCGAGGCCAGCACCGTTCGCACAGCGTCGGCCAGCTCGTCAGGCGCAGGAGGAACGTCTCGCTCCCACGTCGTCTCGCGACGTCGACGCCGATCCCGGCCTCGCCCACCAGCTCAGGCACGCCCCCGCTCGCCGAGTGGACGACCGGCACGCCACAGGCGAGCGCCTCGAGCACCACGTTCGGGCACGGGTCGTCGCACCTTGGGATGGAGGAGCACGTGTGCGCGGCGGTAGAGCGCAGGGGCATCCCGCTGGGCGTAGCGGCCGACGAGCTCGACGCGCTCGGCGATCCCCAGCTCGCCGATCAGCTGCTCGCCGCCGACTACGGCGCCGGTCACGAGCAGGCGCGCCTCGGGCAGCAGCGCCAGCGTCGCGTAGCGCGGTCTCCAGGCGATAGGTCTGCGACTGGTCGCCGGCGAGCAGGAGCAGCGGGGCGCCTGCCGGCGCGCGCTCGGACGGGCGTGAACTCGTTCGTGTCGACGGCGTTTCGCAGGATCTCCCACGATCCCGCGGGCGGGCCGAGGAACTCGTCGGCCGCCTGCTTGCAGAACTCGCCCTGGTAGACGACGTGGCGCAGCAGCCCCGAGCACGCCGCGTAGCCGGTCGTTCAGCCGCTCCGTGTCGGCTCCCGCCCACGCCGGATACGCCACCCCGTCTTGGTTGACGACGACAGGCGCACCGCGACGCCGTGCGAGCGCGATCACCGTCTGCTCGTCAGTCGGCAGCGAGCTCGAGCCGAGATAGAGGAGATTGAAGTCGCGCGGCCGGTGCGGGAAGGCGGCCTGCAGGCGCTGGAACTTCACCATCCCGCCCTCGACGGCTTCGCCTGGTGCTGGGATGCGGCGATGGCCGTAGGAGACGGCGACCTCCCCGCGGGCCGGCCGCGACAGCGCGATCAGCGCCGCGCGAGCCTTCGCGCGCAGCCACCCTCCGGCGCTTCTCATGACTCGCCCAGAGCGACGAACCCGGTCGAGCAGCTCGCGCCAGCGCGGCGCGAGCGCGTCGTAGGAGCACTCCTCGGCCGTAGCCCGTCCGGTCGGCCGCCAGCCGCGCCAGCGTCTCGTCCGGAGCCTCCGCGACATAGCCCGCCCAGTCGGCGATGCCGTTCGCGTCCTCCACGTCGACGATGTAGCCGTTCCGCGAGTGGCTGACGAGATCGGCCGCCTGGCCGACCCGCGTCGTCACGAGCGGGACGCCGGTCGCCATCGCCTCCAGCACGGCCTTCGGCCCGCCCTCGTCGCGCGAGGTGACGAGGCAGACGTCGAGCGCGCGGTACGCCTTGGCCACCCCGTCGTGTCCGTGGACGAGCACGTGCTTGTACGGGACGCCGAGCCGGTCCAGGCCCTGCTTCACGTAACCGCGCGCGGGCGCCGTGAGCAGTAGCCACAGCTCCGGGACGCGCATTCGCGAGCCGTTCCACCGCGTCGAGCAGCACGTCGGGGCCCTTGATCAGCTTCGGTTCCAGCCCCTCCTCCCAGCCGACGCCGTCCTTCTGGAACGAGCCGGCGACGAACGCGTCCTCCGGCAGGCCGAGCTTCGCCCGCGCCTCGGCCCGCTCGGCCGGCGTGCGCAGCGTGAAGCGCTCGAGGTCGATGCCGATCGGGATCCGGAACACCTTCTCCGCGCGACACACCGGCCTCCAGCACGAGCTCCTCCATCGCCCGCGACGGCACCTGGATCCGGTCGAGCTCCTCGTGCCGGCGTCCGCACGGCCTCGTAGCACGTGTCGAACTCCGGCATCCCCTTCGTCCCTGGTCGGCCGTGGAGATACGCGACGCCGAGCCGGTTGCCGTTGCGCTCGAACGGCTGGCCGAGCAGCGCGAACTGGCTCGCGTGGAAGACGGACTGGTCGCGCACAGCCGACACCCAGCTCTCGCTGCCGACCTGCGCGCCGAGCCGCTCCGCCATGCGCGCAATCTGGCGAGCGTCGTCGGCGATCGCCCAGTCGTTCCCGTCACCTGCAACGAAGAGACGCGAATGGTCGCGCCACGTCTTCGTCCGGGCCTCGATCGCCCAACGGCGCAGCGGACTGGCCACTGGTCTCACGACGTCTCGCGCAGACTTCACGGGCGCAGCACCTCGAGGTAGCGATCTGCGGTCTCGGCGAGCGACGGAACGCGGATGGCCGCTTGCAGCTCGGCCCAGCGCTCGACGAGCTCGTCGAGGCGCGTCGCGGCTTCGGCCGCGTCGCGGAAGGGCAAGCCCGCCGCCGCCGACGACCTCGGCGTTCGAGCCGCTGTCCACGTACAGGGCCGGGAGGCCACACGCAAGCGCTTCGAGCAGTGAGTTCGAGCACGCTTCGTTGAGGCTCGCGAAGACGAAGACGTGATGCTCGCGGAGCAGCCGAGCGACTTCAGCCGACGGCACCGGAGGGACGATGCGTGCCTGTTCGAAGCCGACGGGCGAGCGGCCGACGAACGTCAGCTGGAACCGCGCCGGATCGAGCTCACGCTCGAGCTCCGCGATCACGTCGGCGCCCTTGCGCGGGTTGTCGGACCAGCTCGTCGTGATCAGGCATACGGGCTCCCCCGCGCGAAGCTCCACGCGACCGTCGGCGTTGAACACCGCGGGATCGGGCGCGTTCGGGATCACGACCGGCTCCCGCAGCTCCAACCCCAGCTCGCGATGCTTCTCGAGGCTATAGCGGGACTGGAAGACCGTCGCGGTCGCCAGCTCGCTGTTGAGCTCGTAGATGTGGCGATCGGTACCGTCGTCGAAGCCTCGGTAGACGCCAATCGGGCCGTCCACGCGATGCACCATCCGGCAACCCGCGCGGGCGAAGCGGCGCAGTCGGCGATCGTCGAAATTGAACGAGTTGAAGAGGCAGACGGGCGTCTCGCCGGAGATGCGGTTCACTTCGATCTCGAGGCCCCGCCGGCGAAGCTCGCCCACCAGCCCGGCGAGAAACTGATTGCCACCCCCGGAGGGCGGCGGTGCGAAGTCGTGGAAGACGGCGAGATCGGCGCGGCCGCGACGGGACGTCAGGCGGGCGACCTCGGTGCCTGCCATACGGCTCAAGCCGCCCCAGGCCTTGCGGGCGTGGACGTACGCGGCGCGAGGGGTTGTGCGGAGATTCACGCCGAGAAGTAGACCACGCGCTGGCGCGCCCTTCACATCGTCGTGGTTCCGACGTCACAGCCCGCCGGCGCGGGTAGGCCTTCCTGCGCCATCCCTAAGCTAAACCTCCTCTCGCCACAGGAGGTCATGACATGCGTATCCGACTGCCAAGCCCCGCGCTGGTTATCGCGGCGGCCGCGCTGATCGTCGCTCTCACCGGCACCGCCATCGCCGCCAACGTCGTTCCGCTTGCCGCCCGCGCGAAGGTCGCGGACAACGCGAAGAAGCTGAGCGGCAACACGCTGGCGCAGGTCACCCGCATACCAGGCCCTGCAACCACTCTCGACGGGAAGACGGCCGAGGCGATTGCCGCCACGCCCGGCCCGGCCAGTTCGGTCGCGAGCCTCGTGACGTACAAGACGGCCACGCAGACGCTCGGGTCCGGCGCCATCGTGGACACGACCACGGCTTGCGATCAGGGTCAGAAGGCGGTCGGAGGAGGCTTCCAGGGCCCGGCCGACAGCGTCATCACGGCGCTCGACTCGCGGCCGAGCTCCGACGGGGCCTCGTGGAGGCTTCGCCTCGCGAGCTACGAGTTCGAAAACGCGAGCGTCACGCTCGTCGCGGTTTGCTTGAAGTAGTCAGGCGTCCAATTCGCGAAGGCCGCTGACCGCTTCCAGGCGGTCGCTCGAGCGTGTCTCCTCGAGGAGGCCGACGTTCGGGCGCGGTCCCTTGCGGCTCTCGTGCCAGAGGTGCAGCAGCGTGCCCTGCGGTCCGGGCCAGCCGCAGCGCAGCTCGAGCCGGCGCAGGCGGACGGCGAGATCGATGTCCTCCTCGCCCCAGCCCTCGTAGCGCATGTCGAATCCATTGACGCGCTCGAAGTCTTGGCGGTGCACGCCGAAGAGGAAGCCGTAGCGCTCCGTGTGCGGCACGAACTCCGGCAGGCCGTCGCGTCCGGGGCGGCGACGATCGCGCGGCGTGAGCGCGGCGAGCGGGCTTACATGGGCACGCTCTCGCAGCCACCGCCCTAACGACCAGCGGTGGACGGGCAGCCGCTCGGAGAGCACACGTCCGCTCAGCTCACGCGATAGCTCCAGCCGCTTGCCGCCGAGGAACCAGCCGGGCAGCGCGCTCGTCCGCATCGCTTCCACGAAGCCGCGCCGGGGCACGGAGTCGCCGTCGATCATCGCGAGGAAGTCCCCGGTCGAAGCCTGCGCGCCGAGGTTCTTGACGCGAGCGAGCCGGTAGCCGGCGTCGTCCTGGCGGCACGTGGCGCAGGCGCTCGCCGAACGCGTCGCTCCAACGCTCGATCGTGGCCGCCGTTTCGGGCCCCGATCCGTCGTCCGCGACCACGACGTCGAAGTCCGGGTCGCTCTGCTCAGACAGCGCAAACAGCACAGCGTCGAGGGCCTGAGGCCACTCGTACGTGGCCACGATCACGCTCACACTCGTCATGGGAAGAACGGCGTCGCGTCCTTCGTGACCAGGTCGCCCTGGCGGTACTTCTCGTCCTTCCACGGCGACGGCGGCGGAGCGGGGCGCAGCCGGCCGACGAGCGAGTTCAGCCGTGAGCGACGCTTGCCGCCGAGCTCGATCGGGCTCAGCCTGCCGTGGCCGGCCGCGTCAGGCGGATCGAGGCTCGACCGGCGCAGGAAGCACACATGGAGGCAGCGCAGCGGGCTCTCTTCCCATGAGCAGCGGTCACTCAGGACGCCTATCGACTCGCGGTCGAAGCCAGGCCGAAACGCGATCTCGCCGTCGTGCATGTACTGCCGGTAACAGTGCGTCCACGAGTCGATGGCGGCGAAGTTGAAGAGCTTCGTGATCGAGCGCGACGGCGGCGAGAGGTAGCCACTCGCCACGCGGCGCGCCTCGTCCAGCTCGGCGACGTTGAGCACGTTCGACTTGAGGCTGAACCACTCGCGGTGGGCCCCGCCGAGGAGCTGCTCGCGGAAGGTGGCCAGCCCGGCGGGGTCGTAGAGCTCGTCGCCGTCGACGCCGAACACCCAGGTGTCGGTCCCCGCGTAGGCCTCCACGAGCGCATGCGAATCACCCGTCCGCGCGTACGCGCACCGGCTCGACGTGGTCGAGCTCGGCAGCCACGCGCCGGATGGCGTCCCACGTGCCGTCCGTGGACATGTTGTCGGCGACGTGGAAGCGGTCGCAGAAAGCGGCGGCGTTGCGCAGCGCCTGCTCCACGAACTCGTCCTCGTTGTGGACGAGCATGACGCCCACGATCTGCATCCTCGATTGCTACCGGCGCTCGGTCGTCCAGTCGAGCAGCGGCCGCACAGGCCCGCGTAGGTGACCAGGGAACTTGCCCTTCGACGAATCCCCCTCACCCGGGTCGAAGACGTGGAAGGAGACGGCCTCGCGCACGCCGGTCTGATGAATGAGCTTGTTGCGCCCCGGCGCGGCCCAGGCTGCAGACGGCGACGTCGACCCGGTAGTAGCCCTCGTTGAGGAAGTTCGCCGGGATCCATGCCGTCGACGTGTAGTCGCCGGTGCCGGCCAGCTCCTCCCACTCCGCGCCCGTGTCGAGCGCGTTGAACGCCGCGTCGCCCTCGCGATCGTAGAGCTTGATCTTCGGGAACATCGGGACGTCGTCGCGGAGCACCGTGAACGTCATCTCGATCCCCACGGGCCGGCGGATGTCCACGCTGTCGAGCAGCCCGCCCTGCTCGTTGACGACGCGCACCTCGCGCAGCCGCGCGTACTTGCCACCGGGCGCGGTCTCGAGATCGGGCCACTCGCGCCGCGACGGCGTACCCGTCACCGATTGGAGGTAGTACGCGACGACCTCGTCGCTCGGACCGTCGTGCCCGATCTGGCCGCCGTCGAGCAGGATCGCGCGGTCGCAGAGTCGCGCCACCGCAGGCATCTGGTGGGAGACGAAGATCACGGTGCGCCCCGAGCGGCTGAACTCCTCCATGCGACCGAGGGAGCGCCGCTGGAACTCGGCGTCGCCGACGGAGAGCACCTCGTCCACGAGCAGGATCTCCGGCTCGAGGTGCGCAGCCACCGAGAAAGCGAGTCGCACGTACATTCCGCTCGAGTAACGCTTGACGGGCGTGTCGAGGAACGTCGCCACACCGGCGAAGTCCACGATCTCGGGCAGCTTCTTCGTGATCTCACGACGGCCCATGCCGAGGATGGCGCCGTTCAGGTAGATGTTCTCACGGCCGGTCAGCTCGGGATGGAAG
Organism: uncultured Actinomycetes bacterium; assembly: GCA_963786725.1. Lineage (GTDB taxonomy): Bacteria > Actinomycetota > Thermoleophilia > Gaiellales > Gaiellaceae > PALSA-612. The sequence goes on from CAWBAD010000002.1 coordinate 174,397, forward strand.
CCGGTGCCGACCTCGAGCAGGCTGCCGACGCGGCCGCGGATCACCGCGCTGGCCCGTGGTGGGCGTCGTGATCTGCGTCAGGAGCTTGAGCAGCGTCGACTTGCCGGCGCCGTTGGGGCCGATGATGCCCAGCACCTCGCCTTGCTGGACCGAGAAGGAGACGTCCTTGAGCGCCCAGATCTCCTCGTAGGCGTGCCTGTGCTCCCGGCCTAGGAGGCGGCGGCCGGCGTGCGCGAGTGAGTCCCGCAGCGTCCCGTACCCGCTCTGAAGCTGGCCGATCCGATAGCGCTTGCCGAGCCCTTCGACCTCGATCGTTGCCGACGCAGCCATCAGATGGAGTCCGCGAACCGGGGCTCAGCGCTACGGAAGACGGCGAGCCCGACGACGAGTAGGAGGATCGCCATCGCAGTGCTCACGGCGATTACGTACCAGGGCATCGGCGTGCCGAGCAACGACCAGCGAAGGCCGGTGATGGCGCCGGTCATGGGGTTGAGAGCGGCGAGCAGCTGGTAACTCTTCTCGAGGGAGTTGATCGGAGTAGAAGACGGGCGAGGCGAACATCCAGATCTGGATCACGAAGGGGATCGCGTACGGCACGTCGCGGTAGCGGACGCCGGCCACGGTGAAGAGCAGCCCGACCGCGAACGCGGTGACCAGCGCCAGCAACACGAAGAGCGGGAAGAGGAGCGCCTGCGCGCTGAGGGGGACGTCGAACCAGAACGTCATCGCCACCAGGATCGGGAAGACGATGACGAAGTCGACGAGCGGAGTCACCGACGGCTCCGAGCGGGAGCAGGACGCGCGGGAAATACACCTTGGTGATCAGTGCCTTGCTGCCGGCGATGCTGCCGCTGGCGCTGTTGAACGCCGGCTGGAAGTACGTCGTCCACATGATCACGCCTGCGAAGACGAAGATCGGATACGGAAGGTCGTCTGACGGGAACTCCGCGAAGCGGCCGAAGATGAGCGTGAAGATGCCCGTCGCCAGCAGCGGCTGGAGCACCACCCACGCGATGCCGATGAGCGTCTGCTTGTAGCGCACCTTGAGATCGCGCCAGACGAACGTCAGCGCCAGCTCGCGGTAGCGCCAGAGCTCGCGCAGGTCGAGCCTCGGCAGGCGCGTCGCGGGCGCGATCGTCGTCACGCGATCGTCGCGCGGCGGCGCCTCGACGGGCGCGAGCCTCGGGCGCCGTCTTCTCGAGGACGCTCACGTCGTCCAAGGCTACCGAGCGTTCGTGAAGTTTCAGTGCGTTCCCGATCTTGCGGGCGTAGGCCGGAATGGCGAATTCGGCGCGGAAACGCTCACGGCCGGCGGCGCCGAGCCGCTCGCGCAGCGCCGGGTCGTCGCGCAGGCGTGCAAGCGCGCTCGCAGCGCGTCGGCGTCGCCTTCGGGGACGAGCAAGCCGGCCGGTCCCATGATGTCCGGGATACCGCCGCTGTCCGAGGCCACGATCGGCAGTCCCATCGCGAGGCCGTCGACGAGCGTCGACGCCGACTGCTCCTTCCAGCGCGGGGTCGTCAGCGACGGCACGGCAAGGCAGTCGAGCGCCGCGTAGAAGCTCCACAGCTCGTCCTTCGGCAGCAGACCGAGGTAGTGGACCCGGCTGTCGTTGGCGGCCAGCGCCTCCAGCTCCGCCCGCTGCGGGCCGTCGCCGGCGAGCACGAGCCGCGTGCCCTCGGGCAATGCGCGGGCGAGCACCTTCCAGCCCTTCTCCTCGACGAGCCGCCCTGCGAAGCCGACCGTGAAGCCGGCATCGAGTGCCATGGCCTTCACCTTCCCGTCCGGCTCCAGGCCACCTGCGACGAGCGTCGACGCGGGCACCGACGAGGGCATGCCGGCGGCGCGGATGCCCTCGAGCGACGGCTGGGCGACCGTCAGCAGGTGGTCGAGCCGGGGCCAGAGGAGGCGCCGCGCGGTGCGCTCGGCCAGCCGCCTCGGCCGAGGGAAGATGTTCTCGCAGACAGCCGTGACGATGCGTGGCCTCTTGTGGAAGCGGTAGAGCGCGAGCATCTCGAGCAGGAACGGGTCGATCGGCTCCTCCTGGACCCAGATCACGTCGGGCCGGATCGCACGCAGCTGCCGGGCGATCCAGGCCAGCCGCTCGCGCCGCGAGCCGCGTGGCACGTGTCGCACCTGAATGGGCAAGCCCGCGGCGGGATCCGCCGTCCCGTGCGCCTGGTGCACGGTCGGCAGGTCGGCAGGCGGCGGTGCAGCCAGCACGACCGCCCTGGCCTCGAAGCGCCGCACGACCTCTTCCAGGGCCAGCCAGTGCACGGGGTAGAAGGCCAGGCGGCTGTAGAGGACGAGGGTCGGCTCGGGACGTGTCATCCGAGCCGAGAGACGATGGCCTCGACGACGCGCTCGCCTGCCTTGCCGTCCACCTCGCCGACCACCTCGCGTGCGATCTGCTCGCGCGCGGCGGCCAGCTCGCCCGGCTGGGCGAGAGCACGGTCGATCCCCGCGACGAGCTCGTCGAAATCGTGGGCGCGGAGAAACGCGCCCGACTCCGCCAGCTGCTTGTAGTGGTCGCCGACGAGGTTGCGTTCGGCCCAGCGCTCGCCCTCTGGGGCGCCCTCGTCGAACAGGACGCACACCGCCGCGCGGTCGTTCACGAGCGCGTCGAGGAGAATCGTGCCGGCATTGGCCACGACGACGTCGGCGTGCTGGAGGAGCGTCGCGAGATCCTCGAGGTCCGTGTAGCTCGGCGCTTGCACGGCGGCACCGGAGACCCCGGCGGCAGCTCCGAAGCGCTCCACCACACGGTTGTCGCGCGGATGCGGCCGGAAGAGGAGCGAGAAGCGCTGGTTCGCGCCCGTCTCCTGCCACCACGCGAGCGAGACGCTCGACCAGCTTTCCCTCGTAGGGAGCGTTGTCGGGCGTGTTGCCGGCGAACAGGACGAGCGGCCTGTCGCGGGTCGAGGCCGTGCCGCCGCAGAAGCTCCGCGTAAGCCTCCCGCGAGCCGGCGGCGGTAGTAGACGTCCGTTTGCGGCCAGCCGGTGATCGTGATCCTCGCCGGATCGATGCCGTGATAACGAACGAGATCCGACCGCATGATCTCGTTCTGCACGACGTAGAGGTCGAGGTGCGGCGAGACGACACCCTTGCCCACCGTGTGGTCCCAGGATCGCGACGTAGCCGACGACCGGCACGCCCAGCCTGCGCGCCGCCACGAGGTACGGCATCGACACGTGAGCCTGGAGGTTCGTCACGACGAGCCCCTCGCAGTCGGCACCCATGGCGTCGAGCAGCGGCGCGGGCACGTACCGCCGGCCGGAGAAGAGCCAGGCCGCCATCGCCGCGGTCGACGACGTCCCAGCGCGGCAGATGCCCCGCGCGGTCGATGTCGAGGAACGCGATGGGGTGGCCGTGCGCCCACCGCTCGCGGTTGAAGCCGTGCCGGAGGCTCGTACGCACGGCGAGCGTGTGAAAGCCCACGTGATCGTCGAGGAAGATGTCGGCACGCCGGACGATGCGAGGCCCGAGCGGCACCTGCTCCGGCATCAGCTCCGCCGCCTCAACCACTTGCAGCCCAGCGAGCTGGTCGCGCCAGGGATCGATGTGCTTCGGGTGCAGCGGGAACAGCGCCGTCAGGCGATCGTCGAACGCACTACGCAGGCCGGCGACGATGCCGCAGTCGAAGAAGACGCGGTTCGGCAGCGGATCCACGAATGCGACCCACAGCCGCTGCGGCCGCGCATTCTGAGTGCCCGCCCCGTCGACTGCCACGACGGCCGATGATACGGAGGCGATGACTGCGAACGAGCGGCGGGCGCGTGGCGGGACGCTGATCCTCGGCGGTGGCTTCGCGGGCAGCTGGGTAGCGCGGCTGCTCGGCAAGCGTGGGGCCGAGACGACGATCGTCTGCCCGGAGAACTTCATGCTCTTCACACCGCTCTTGCCCGAAGCCGCCTCCGGCACGCTCGAGCCACGCCACGTCGTCGTGCCGCTGAGGATGATGTGCCCGCGCTCCGAGCTGTTGCTGGGCAGCGCAACCGCGCTCGACCAGGGGCGTCGGGTCGTGACGGTCGAGACGCAGGACGGATCGCTCGAGGTCACCTACGACCGGATCGTGATCGCCCTCGGCGCTACCAGCCGCGCGCTGCCCATCCCCGGGCTCGCCGAGCACGGGCACGGCTTCAAGGATCTCGCCGACGCGATCGCTCTCCGCAACCACGTGCTGCGCCAGCTGGAGCTGGCGGATGCAGGGCTGGACGCCGTCGCGGCTCGCCGCCACCTCACGTTCGTCTTCGTCGGCGCCGGCTACGCGGGCGTCGAAGCTCTCGCGGAGCTCTCCGATCTCGTGCGCGACGCCATGCGCTACTACCCGCGCCTGCGCGAGATCGCGCCGAGGTGGATCCTCGTCGACGCGGCTCCCTCCATCCTGCCGGAGATCCCGACGAAGCTCGGCGAGTACGCCACGCGCGAGCTGACGGGCCGTGGAGTGGAGATCCGCGTCGGCACGACACTCCAAGCTCTCGACGTCGACGGCGCATTGCTGTCCGACGGCGTGCGCGTCGAGACGAACACGCTCGTCTGGACCGCCGGCGTCCGGGCGAACCCGCTGCTTGCGGAGCTCGGCCTTCCCGTGGACGATCAGGGGCGCGTGCGCGTCGACGGCTTTCTCGGCGTCGAGGGCAGCAATGGCGCGTGGGCGCTCGGTGACTGCGCGCGAGTGCCGAACGAGGCGACGCCGGACGCGTTCGATCCGCCGACGTCCCAGCATGCGCTGCGCCAGGCTCGTGCGCTCGCCCGCAACCTCACTGGATCGCCGCGTCCGCATCGCTATCGCATGCTCGGTCAGGTGGCGACGTTGGGCCGCTACAGGGGTGTCGCCGACGTGCTCGGACTGCGCCTGCGCGGCTTCCCCGGGTGGTTCGTGACGCGCACGTACCACCTGAGCCAGCTGCCGCTCTTCTCGCGCAAGCTCCGTGTCGTGGCTGACTGGACTCTCGCGCTCTTCTTCCGCCGCGACATCGCCGAGCTCGGCACTCTCGGCCACCCGAGGCGGCTCGGCGAGTCGTAGGGAACGCCGCTAGCGGACAGACGAGAGTGCCTGCGCGAGGGATTGCCCTCCCTCGAGCACGCCTGAGAACAGGTCTCCGTCCTTCGCGACCCGCCGCAGGACGGCGTCCATCGTGAAGTCGGTGGGCTCGAGGCCCGCCTTCACCTCGTCCCAGCGCAGCGGCGTCGAGACGGGCGCTCCCGGCCGGGGTCGTACCGAGTAGGCCGACGCGATCGTCTTTCCCTCGCCGTTCTGGTTGGCGTCGATCAGGACCCCTTTGCGCTTGCGCTTTACCCACTCCGTCGTGACGAGCCCGCGGTGGGTCGACGCGAGGGTGCGCGCGACGATCTCCCCGAACTCCCGCGCCTGCGCATACGTCGAGCGGCGGGCGATGGGCACGAGCACGTGCATCCCGTCGGCGCCGCTCGTCTTCGGGTAGCCGGCGAGGCCGAGCTCGTCGAGCACCGACTTCACGAGCTTCGCGACCTCCACGACCTCGGCGAAGCCCACGTCGGGTGAGGGATCGAGGTCGAAGAGCACCCAGTCCGGGCGATCCGGCTTGTCCACGCGGGAGTACCACGTGTTCATGTCGATGCAGGCCATGTTGACCATCCACAGCAGGGCCAGCTCGTCGTTGACGAGCGGCACGTTGATCATCCTGCGCTGGCGTGGGCTCTCGCGCGTCGAGACCTCGAACCTCCGCGTCGGAATCCACTCGGGCATGTGGGACGGCGCGTCCTTCTGGAAGAAGAACTTGCCGCTCGATGCCGTCGGGATAGCGCTTCATCGTGAACGGCCGGCTGCGGAGATGGGGGAGGATCACCGGCGCGATCTCGCGGTAGTAGGCGAGCAGATCGCCCTTCGTGATCCCCTCGTCCGGCCAGAAGACCTTGTCGAGGTTGGAGAACTTCAGAGCCCGCTTGCCCTTCCTGAAGCTCGGTCGGGAACGGCTCCTCGCGCCGGACTTCCTCGGGCACCTTGTCCTCTCGTACTCCGAGAAACGACGGTGAACGCAGGTGGCCGTCGTGCGTCCACTCGGCGAACTCGACCTCGACGACGAGCTCCGGCTCGACCCACGCGACGTCGCTCTTCCGCACGCGCGGCATCTTCGGCACGGTCGCGAGCGGCGAGTCGGGCCGCTCGAGCGGCTTCAGGCGGGCGAGCAGCTCGTCGATCGTGTCCTCCGTGAAGCCCGTGCCGACGTTGCCGGCCCAGCGCAGGCCGCCCTGCTCGTGGACCGCCGAGCACGAGCGCGCCCATGCGCTCACGCCTGCCCTGGCCCTTCGTGTAGCCGGCGACGACGAGCTCCTGCCGCGGACGCACCTTCACCTTCAGCCACTGCGCGCGACCGGCGCTGCTCGTAGCGGGAGTCCGCCCGCTTCGCCATGACGCCTTCGAGGCCCGTGCTGAGCGGCCGCCTCGAGCAGCGCTTCGCCGTCGTCGAAGGTCTCCGTGATGATCGACGGTCTGCGAGCGTCGGTCGAGGAGCTGTCTGCGAGGCGACGGCGTCGCTCGGTCAACGGCAGGTCGACGAGCGGCTCGCCGTCGACTCTCGAGCAGGTCGAAGACGTAGTAGACGAGCGTGCCCGTCGCCCTGCTGCATCGCCGAGAAGCTCGCCCGGCCGGTGTCGTCGAGCGCGCAGATCTCGCCGTCGAGGACGCAGTCGGGGGTGCGCACGGCACGCGGCGAGCGCCCTTGCGATCGGGTCGAAACGCTCCGTGAGGTCGTTACGTCCCGGCGGCTCCGCAGCTCGACCTCACCGCCGCGCACGTACGCGAGCGCGCGGTAGCCGTCCCACTTCGGCTCGAACAGCCAGCCGTCGCCCGCGGGGCAGCTCCTCGACGGGCGTCGCCAGCATCGGCCGGTAGCGGCGGCGCCGCCGGATCGACGGCTCGGCGGCTCGTCGCGCTTGCGCAGGAGCGAGCCAGTTCTTCTCCTGGCCGGAGAGCTGCGCCGGGACGAGCGTCCACGTCCCCTCGAGGCGCTCGCCGTGCAGCCGAACGGTCAGGCCGCCGTCCTTCTTCTCCTCGAGCAGCTCGTACGTGCCGCGGTCCCAGATCTCGACGGTGCCGGCGCCGTACTCCCCCTTCGGGATCTCGCCCTCGAACGCTCGCGTACTCGAGCGGATGGTCTTCGACGTGGACGGCGAGATGCCGCTGCCCGGGCTCGAGCGGCATGCCGTTCGGCACCGCCCAGCTCGCGAGCACGCCGTCGCGCTCGAGGCGCAGGTCGTAGTGGAGGCGTCGCGCCTGGTGGCGCTGGACGACGAAGATCGGCCCTTTCCGGCCCCGCTTCTGGCGACCCCTTCGTGGCCTTCCCGGCGGGCTCGGGCGTCTTCCCCGGCGTCCGCTTGCGCCGATAGTCACGAAGTCGGTCGGTTGAGGGCATCTTCGGGCGCCTGTCGGGCCGAAAACGGCTATTTCATGCGGCTTTGGAGCTCTGTATGGATCGGGGAAAAGCCTGTGGAGACTGTGGATTGCCGTTTCTTTGTGCCGGAAACGGCACAAAGTAACGCCGATCCGCTCAGGCGTAGACCCCCATGCGCCGGAATTTCGCCCGCCGCTCGCGTCGCAGGACGTCCGACGGCGTCCCTTCGATCTCGCGAGCGCGTGCTCGAGGGCCTCGCCGAGCAGCCGCGCGGCCTCGTCGTGGTCGCTCCTGCGCCCCGCCGGGCGGCTCGGGCACGATGGCGTCGATCACGCCCAGCTCGAGCGAGTGCATGGCGTCCGGCTTGAACGCCGCCGCCGCCTTGCGCGCCTCGCCCGCGTCGCGCCAGAGAATCGCCGCGCAGCCCTCGGGGCTGATCACCGAGTAGATCGCGTTCTCCTGCATGAGCACGCGGTCGGCCACCGCGATGGCGATGGCACCGCCCGATCCTCCCTCGCCGATGATGCAGGAGACGATCGGCACGCCGAGCCTCGCCATCACCGCCTGCGAGCGGGCGATGGCGCCGCCCTGGCCGTGCTGCTCGGCGGAGACGCCCGGATAGGCGCCCGGCGTGTCGACGAGCGTGAGCAGCGGGAAGCCGTGACGATCCGGCGAGCTCCATGACGCGCATCGCCTTCCGGTACCCCTCCGGATAGGCCATGCCGAAGTTCCGCTGCGGTGCGCTCCTTGAGGTCGCGGCCCTTCTGGTGACCGATGAGCGCGACCGTCCGGCCGCCGAAGCGACCGATGCCGGTGACGAGCGCGTGGTCGTCTGCCCGCCCCCGGTCGCCGTGCAGCTCGACGAAGTCGTCGAGCAGGCGCTCGACGTAGTCCAGCGTGTACGGCCGATCGGGATGGCGGGCGAGCTCGACGGAGCGCCAGATCTCCTCGTCGGTGACATCGGCCTCGCATGCGCTCGAGCTGCTTCTCGAGCCGCTCGAGATCGCCGGACACGCGCGTGCCGCCGAGCAGGCTCAGCCGCCTGAGCTTGGCGAGCCGCTCGCGGAGGCGAAGTTGCTCGTCAGCCGTCACTCGTGCTCACGTGAGAACAGCCGCAGCAGGCGCGCCAGGTAGGGCCGCAGCTCGTTCCGCGGAAGGATCGCGTCCACGTGCCCGTAGCGGTAGTTCGACTCGGCGAGACCGAAGTCGTCGGGGAGCTTCTCGCGCGTCGTCTGCTGCACGACGCGAGGGCCGGTGAACGACAGCAGCGCCTCCGGCTCGGCAACGATCACGTCGCCCAGCGACGCGAAGCTGGCCAGCACGCCGGCGGTCGTCGGATGCGCCATCACGCTGATCATCGCGCCGCCCGCCTCGTGGAGGTCCTCGACGGCGCAGACCGTCTTCGGCAGCTGCATCAGCGAGAGGATCCCCTCCTGCATGCGGGCGCCGCCCGACGCGGTGACGGAGATGAGGGGTACCTGGCGCTCCGCTGCGCTCTCGCAGGCGCGAACGAACTTCTCTCCGACTGCGCTGCCCATCGAGCCGCCGAGGAACGAGAAGTCCATGACGGACAGCTCGCAGTCGTGCCGGTCGAGCGTCGCCCGGCCGATGACGATCGCCTCGCCGAGGCCCGTCTGCAAGCTCGGCCTCGGCCAGCCGCTCGCGATAGGGGCGAAGGTCGAAGAACTCGAGCGGGTCGGCCGAGCGCACGTCCGCCGCCTCCTCCTCGAAGCTCCCCGGGTCGGCGAGGTGGACGATCCGCTCCGCGCGCCGGCATCGGGAAGTGATGGCCGCACTGGCTGCAGACGCGCAGCGCCGCCGGAGCTCCTCGTCGCGGTAGTGCGAGCCGCAGGATGGGCACGTGTTCGGATGCCGCTTGCCTTCCGCCGGCGCAGGCTCGTCCTTGCGCTCGATGGAAACGTCGATGCCGCTCTCGGCCACGGAGCCAGTCTAGGTGGGCTCAGAGGCCCAGGGCGGCGACGAGCCTGGCCAACGGCTCGATGCCGGCCGGATCCGGCGTGACGCCCGTCAGGCCGGCGCCCGCGACCGTCGAGCGCCCGGCAACGGAGCGCAGCACCTGCTCGGCCTCGTCGAGCGCTCAGCCCGCCCGGCTCGGGCATGAACGACGGCAGCTCGTCCGGGTCGAGCACGTCGGCAGTCGAAGGCGACGTACACGGCGTCGGCGCCGTCCGAGCGCAGCCGTCGATCGCGTCGACGCCGGTCGCCAGGCCGGACTCGCGGATGAAGACCTCCTCCGGCGGGTCGAGATTCCGCGCGCCGACGAGCACCGCGTCCTCGACGCGGACGGAGCCGGCGTCGAGCACCATCCGCAGCGGCATGCCCCACTGGTTGCCGCTCGGCGAGGTCTCGGGCGTGTTGAGATCACCGTGCGCGTCGAGCCAGACGAGCGCGAGCCGGTCGAAGCGCGCCGACAGGGCCCTCGATGGCGCCGACGTGCGAGCAGCAGCAGCCGCCGAGCACGAGCGGTCGCTCGGGAAGCGCCGCCGCCATCGCGAGCTCCTGCTCGCCGAGGCTCGGCTCCTCGATGACGGCCACCTCGGGATACGGGAGCGCGAGCGAGGCCGCCGCCACCATCACGTCGCCACCGTCCCCCCAGGCACGCGGCACGCGCACGAGGCCGGCCGCGAACTCGCGCCCACAGGCGTGGCACTCGTAGCCAGGGCCCGATCGCGACCGCCGTGTACGTCTTGCAGTACGGGCACTTGGCGCGGAGCAGGCTCACGCGAGCTCCTTCTCGAACGTCACGTGCTCGCTCTCGACGTGCATGCCCGACACTCTCGTACAGCCGCGTCGCGCCGGTCGGATTCGCCGAGTCGACGCCGAGGCTCGCTCGCTCGAAGCCGCGCCGCCTGAACTCACGAAAGGCGTGCAGGAGGAGGGCTTGCCCGAAGCCACGCCGCCGCCACGGCTTACGCACGCCGAGCATCCCCACGAAACCTCCGCCGTACCCTTGCCTCGCAGCGCTCGCAGGCGGCGATCTCGCCTCCGTCGCGAATGACGAACCAGAGGCTCTTGTCGTCGTCCTTGCGCATCTCCCACCACTCGTCGAACGGCAGGGCGTGGTGTCCCCACTCCTCGGCGAACGCCTCGCCGGCCGTCGCGTGAAACGCGGCCGCGTCCTCGTCGCGGACGGTGTCGATCGCGAAGCCGTCCGGGAGCACGGGCGGCGGAGGCTCCGAGTCGAGCCGGAGCGCCATGACGTAGTGGTGTCTGCACGTCCTTGTAGCTGCGCGATTCGAACAGCGCCCTCGCCGCTTCGTCAGCTCCGAGTGCGAACTGCCGCACGAAAGGGCCCTCGAGCTCGCGCGCACGCCGCTCGGCGATCTCGACGAGCGCGACGCCGAGTCCCCTGCGCTTCTCCCCGGGACGGACGGCACCGCCTCCGATGACGTCGCCCCCGTACTGGTCGAGCCAGCCCGCTGCCACGAAGCGCCCGCCCTCCTCGCGCGCCCACGAGTTCCGGTCCAGGTCTGTGCGGCGCCACCAGCTGAGGACGTCCTCGGCCGAGAGCTTGCCGGGGAGCCCGTGGGCGATCTCGTCCTCGGCGAGCAGCTCGGCGACGGCGGCGGCGTCCTCCACTCGAAGCGGCCGCCAGCCGTCGGGCAAGCTCACGTGAGCTCCTTCATGAAGGTGACGTGGTCGGCTTCGACGTGCATGCCGACGCTCTCGTAGAGGCGAGTGGCACCCGTCGGGTTCTGAGAGTCGACGCCAAGGCCGGCGCGCGCCGCGCCGCGGCTTCCGTAGCTCATGGAAGATGTGCAGCAGGAGCGCTCGGCCGAGCCCGCGGCCCCTCCACGGCGCCTTCACCCCGAGCCACTCGACCAGGCCGCCGCCCCGTCGCCGATCCTGTCCGTGCACGAGCGCCACGATCTCTCCCCTGTCACGGGCGAGGAACCACAGCGTGTGATCGTCGCCTTCGTGCCTCAGCCACCACTCGTCGAACGGCTCGAGCTCGAAGCCCCATTCCTCCTCGAAGATCTGATTCATCGCGGCGTACCAGGCCGCTGCGTCAGCTTCCTGGAACGTCTCGATCACAACCCCCGGTGGAAGCTCGGGCGCCGGGATCGAGTCGTCGAGCTCGATCGTCATCTCGTAGTGGCGCCGCACCGCGACGTAGCCGCGGGAATCGAGCAGTGTGCGCGCGGATTCGTCGGGACCGAGCGCTACCTGGTGCACGGTCGACACCCCGTGAGCCCGCGCCCGCTCCTCCGAAGCATCGAGCAGCAAGGAGCCGAGCCCGCGGCCCTTGGCTCCGGGCCGGACACAACCGCGGGCGAAGTACGTCCCCGCGTGGAGCTGCCCTCCGCCGGCAGCCACGATCTGGCCCTCCTCTTCTCTGAGCCATGAATCGTGCTCGAGGTCGGTATGGGCCCACATGTCGACGACGTCCTCCTGTCCCAGCCGCGAGCGGAACCCGGCCGCCACCTCGTCTTCGTCGACGAGCGCAGCGACCGCGCTCGCCTCCTCCGGCCGGATCGGCCGCCAGCCGTCAGGCAGCGAGCTCATCGAGCGCCTCCGCGAGGCCGGCGAGAGTCGGCAGCTCGCGCGCGGGTGCGTATCCGTTCACGCTCTCGCCGAGCCGGTTGATCCAGACACAGGGGATGCCGAGCTCCGTCGTCGGCGCGACGTCGTGGAAGAGGCTGGCCGCGACGTGGACGTCGGGCAGCCGCCCGACCTCTGCCTCGAACGCGCGCCAGTGCCCATGCGCGGGCTTGTACGAGCCGATCTCCGACGCGACGATCGCGCGGTCGAACGGCACGCCGATCGCCGCCATCGACGCGTCGATGAAGTCGCGGTCGGTGTTCGAGAGGATGCAGAGCTTCCAGCCGCGGCCCTGCGCCTCCTCGAGAGCGCCGCGGCACCTCCGGAAAGACCGGCCAGCCGGGCAGCGATCGCCCGAGCGCGTCGCGCTCCTCCGCCGGCGCGCCGAGCCGCTCGAGCACGCGCGCCATCACCTCGCGATACGGCGAGCGACGGCTCGTCGTGCTCGACGACCGGCTCGAGCTCGTGGTACGCGGCGAGCTTCGCGTCGGCCTCGTCCTCGCCGAAGATCCGCGCCAGCTCGCGCCGGATGCCGCCGTTCCAGTCGACGAGCGTGCCGTAGCAGTCGAACGTCGCCCAGCGCTCCACGGCCCGACTTTACCGGTGCCCCGGAACGCCGTAGCACCGCGCGTTCTCTCGTTCAGCCCCGGAAGCGAAGCAGAGCCCCGACGTCTGCCTCTAGCCCGGATATGACGACCTCGAGGCCCCGTTCGAATTCGCGGAGTGGGTCGGGTGCGCTCGTCCAGAGCTCGATTGCCTCCGCTGCCCAGGGGTACTTGCCGGGAGGAAGCACGTCGACGTCACGGCGCAGCCGGCGAAGCCGTTCCTCACGGGGCTCATCCATGTAGCCGGGCCCCAATGCCGGCGAAGTCTCACGCAGGATGAGCGCGAAGCAGAGGTTGACGAAGAGATCAAAGAGCTCGAGGGCTTCTCCCGGGGTGACGCCGGCCTTCCGGAACGCGCCGATGCCCAAGTCCCTGAGGCGAAGGGCATTGTCTCCCAGCGCAATCGGGCGCGTTGTCCCGAGCAGAGCCACGGACGGATGAGGGGCGAAGGCGTCCCGCGCCGACAGCGCTAGCGCCCTCAGCGTCTCTTGCCAGGTCATGTCGGGAGCTTCCCCAACGTTGACGCGGCCCAGGACGGAGTCTGCGATCGCGTCGAGGAGCGCGTCCTTGCTCTCGAAGTAGCGGTAGAGCGCCATCGGCGTCACGCCGAGCTCCGTGGCGACGCGCCGAAGGGTGAGCGCCTCGAGCCCGTGCTCGTCCGCAACGCGGAGCGCCGTTTCGACGATCAACTCACGATCAAGGCTTCCCCGCGCTCGTTTCGCCTGCCCGAGGGACTCCAGATAGTCATGAAGTTCGCGTGGCGACACACCCAGCTCGTCGGCAAGGCGCTCGATGAAGGCCCCGCCGGAGCCCGAGTCCCCGGTGAGACGCGACACAGCCTGCGTCAGCTCGGCGGGAGTGATGTCCTTGCGGGTTCGCTGTCCCCTCCGCGGCATCTCCACCCTAGTATCAAGGTTAACGATGTAGATGTACAGTATGAAGACGTGATAAGGCGTCTGGTTTCGCGGACCTTTACCGGCGCCTGCGACGTGCGCAGGATCCCGCACACGATTCGCAGGACCATGACCGTCGCGGTGCTGGCTGCCGGCGCGGCACTACTCCTCGCCGCAGCCGCGAGCCCGCGCGGCGATCAAGGAGGGCGGCACGTTCCGCATCGCCATCGCCGCTCGGCTTCTTCGACACGATCGACCCCGCGCTCGTCGACTTTCCCGCCGAGGTCAGCCTTCCTCGCCCCGGCGTGCGGCAGCCTGATGGACTACCCCAGCAAGCCGCTTCCCGAAGGCGGCCGGCTGAGGCCGGAGCTCGCCGAGGCCGACCCGGTCGTCTCCAGGGACGGCAGGACGTACACGTTCACGGTCCGCAAGGACGCGCGCTTCTCGGACGGCTCGCGCGTGACGGCACGCGCCTTCGTGCGCGCGATCGAGCGCGTCCTCGATCCGACGATGGAGGGCTTCGGGGCCTCGGATACTCGCGGCAACACTCGTCGGCGGCGAGGACATGCTCGCCGGCAAGACGAAGACACCGAGCGGCGTCAGCGCCAAGGGCAGAGTGCTGACGCTGAAGCTGACGAGGACGGGTCCCAGACTTCCTGGCTCTGAGTGAGCAGACCTGTGCGCGGTGCCGCCAAACCTGCCCGCGGAACCGGAGGGCGCCAGGGCGCCGCTCCCGAGCGCGGCGCCCTACTACGTGAAGGAGTACGTCCCCGGCGACCGGCTGCTGCTGGAGCGGAACCGCTTCTACAAGGGGGATCGGCCGCACCACGTCGACCGCTTCGTCGCCGATCTGGCGGTGGACGAGAGCACCATCATCGACGAGATCGCAAGCGGCAAGCTCGACTGGGGCTGGGCGGTGGGGCCCTGCGGCCGCGCGGAGCCGAGCTCAAGCAGCGTTACGGCGTCAACAAGTCGCGGTTCTTCGTCCAGCCTCGAACTTCCTGCGCATGTTCGTGCTCAACACGAGCCGCCCGCTGTTCAAGAACAACCCGAAGCTGCGACAGGCGATCAACTTCGCCGTCGACCGGAAGGCGCTACTACGCGAGCTCGGCACCTTCGCCGGCACGCTCACCGACCAGTACCTGTCACCGTCGCAGGCCGGCTACACGGATGAGCGTATCTATCCGCTCAAGGCACCCGACCTCCGTCGCGCGCGTTCGCTCGCCAAGGGCCACACGCGCGGCGGCAAGGCGGTCCTCTACACGAGAAGCGACCCGGTCGACGTGGCCCAGGCACAGGTGCTCCAGCAGAACCTCAAGGCGATCGGCCTCGAGGTCGAGATCGTGCAGTTTCCCCGGCACACTTGCTCTTCGAGAAGCTGGCGACCGGAGCGAAGGACTTCGACATCGGTCGTATCGCCTTGGGGTCACTCGCCCGACCCCTCGTGGTTCACCGGCATCTTCGACGGGCGGACAATCGGTGAGACCGGCAACGAGAACTGGTCCTACTTCAACTCGCCGAAGTACAACCGGCTCTTCGACGAGGCGGCGCGGCTCACAGGCAACGAGCGTTACAAGGCCTACGGCGAGCTGGACGTGCAGCTCTCGCGGGATGCCGCGCCCGCGGTGCCCATTGCGAACCTCAACGCACTCACGTTCGTCTCGGCCCGAACTGGCTGCATCGTCGTCAACCCGTTCCTCGACCTGACCGCGGTCTGCCTCAAGTGACGAGGGCGCTCGCAGCCACGCTCTTCGCGGCGCTTGTCCTGATCCCGGCGGCGGGCACGCACGTGATCAAGGAGGGCGGCACGTTCAGGATCGCCGGCGGTCCACAAGGCATCGATCCTGCGCTGTTCGGCGGCGATACGTTCCTGGAACCGGCCTGCGGCACGCTCGTGAGCGGCCTGCGCCTGCGGCCCGAGCTCGCAGAGGCGGAGCCGGTCGTCTCCAGGGACCGTAAGACGTATACGTTCACCATCCGCAAGGACGCCCGCTTCTCGACGGGCGCCTCCGTCACCGCGCGCGCGTTCGCGCGCGCGCTCGACCGCATCCGCGACCCGGCGATGCAATCGCCTGCGGCCGCTGACTTCCAGGACATTCGAGAAGTCGTCGCGACCGGCAGAACGCTCACGCTGAGGCTGACGAAGCCGGTGCCGCTGCTGCGGATGCTGATGACCGGGCTCTGCGCGGTGCCGCCGAACCTGCCCGTCGATCCGGAGGGCGCAAAGGCGCCGCTCCCGAGCGCAGCGCCGTACTACGTGGCGGAGTACGTACCCGGGGAGCGGCTCGTGCTGGAGCGCAACCGCTTCTACAAGGGGAACCGCGTGCACCACGTCGACCGCTTCGTCGCCGACCTCAAAGTCGACCAGGGCTCGATGGTCGACGACGTCGCGAGCGGCAAGTTCGACATAGCGGCGATCAACGCCTCGACGGCCGCCGCTCGGGCGGCCGAGCTCGTGCAGCGCTACGGGATCAACAAGACGCAGTTCTGGGTCGCCCCCGGGTTGGGGCTTCGCCTCTTCGTCCTCAACACGAGCCGGCCGCTCTTCCGGAAGAACCCGAAGCTGCGGCAGGCCGTCAACTTCGCGGTCGACCGCAGGGCGCTCACGCGCGAGCTCGGCCCGTACGGGGGCCGGGCCACCGACCAGTACTTGCTGCCCGTCATGCCGAGTTTCCGCGACGAGCGCATCTACCCGCTCAAGGGCCCTGACCTGAAGAAGGCTCGCGCGCTCGCGAAGGGCAACACGCGGTCGGGCAAGGCCGTCCTGTACACGCCCAGCCTGTCGCTCCCCATGGCGGCGGCCCAGATCGTTCAGCAGAACCTCAAGGAGATCGGGCTCGAGGTCGAGATCAAGGCGTTCCCGCCCCAAGTGGCATTCGGGAAGATGGCCACGCCCGGAGAGTCGTTCGACATCGGCTACATCGGCTGGTTCGGCCAGATGGCGAGGGACCCCTCGTTCCTCGAATGGATGTTCGACGGTAGGAGCATCGCGAATGCACCGGACTTCGGAAACTGGTCGTACTTCAATTCGCCGAAGTACAACCGCTTGTTCGACGAGGCGTCACGCCTCACCGGCGCCGAGCGGTACCGGGTCTACGCGGAGCTGGACGTGCGGCTGTCGCGCGATGTCGCACCGGCGATCCCGTGGGCAGCCATCAACGACCACGAGTTCGTCTCGCGAGGACCGGCTGCGTCGTCATGAACCCGTTCCTCGACCTGACCGCGGTCTGCCTCAAGTGACGAGGGCGCTCGCAGCCACGCTGTTCGCGGCGCTTGTCCTCATCCCGGCGGCGGGCACGCACGGGATCAAGGAAGG
>CAWBAD010000003.1:0-145467 GCA_963786725.1 uncultured Actinomycetes bacterium
ATGTGACGGTCGTGATCCGGCCCCGCAATCGAGGTGAGGTCGGCGTGAACGCGATCTATCCGTTCTGGGGAAAGCGCGTCTCTATTCAAGTGTTCGACAAGCAGACGCGCGTGTGGAACAGGTCCAGACGGTGAAGCTCACCGAGCAGGGCGGAGGCGGCGGGTACATATGGACTTCGGGGAAGTTCCGCCCCAAGGTGCCGAGGAACGCGCAGATGCGAGGCGTGCTGCCGCTCTCCCAAGCGAAGCCCTGCTACCTCGCCGGCTATAGCGGGATCGTCCAGACATGAGACGCGCCGTCGCCGTCGCCGCACTCGTCGCGGTGGCCTTCGCCGGTTTCGCCGCAGCAGCCGTCCTTGCCGACAGCATCACGATGCGGGCGAGCGAGACCGTGCTGCGCACGCGTGCCGCTTCCGTAGGTGCTTCGGGTGAGATCTCGAGCGGCGCACAAGGCGAGTATGTGACCGTGACGGGCAAGGAGTGCGGTATCCCCGGCGCCTTCTTCCGCGCGCTCGGCGGCGGCACGACCCTCGCCGGAGGCCGCTACGAGGTGTCCGTGCCCGATTCGTACGAAGACCACGCTGCGCGCGGAATGGAAGGAGGCGAAGAGCGCGACAGTCGTCGTCACTCCGCGCGCGTACGTATCGCTCACGAAGGAGCGTGGCGGTTACGAGGTCGGATTGGCGAGCGAAGCAATCCAGGTAGACGGCAAGCGCATCCGCGTCGAGCGGCTCACGCCGACGGGCTGGAAACTGCTGGCAGACGGTCGTCGTCAAAACGGGGGCCTACGGCGGCTGGGCCGAGAAGGACGGGCTCCGCTTCAAGGTGCCGAAGGGCACGACGCTGCGTGCCGTGCTGCCGCGCGCGCAGGCGGGGCCGTGCTACCTCGCCGGATACAGCCAGCTCATTCGAACGTAGAGGAGACGACGTGACAGAAGTCGGAGCGGCAACCTCGGCGCAGGCGGCGGCGCTCGCCACGCGGCTGCTCGCGAACGTCGAGACGGTCGTCCACGGCAAGACCGACGAGGTGCGACTCGTGCTCGCCGCGCTCGTCTGCGACGGGCACGTCCTGCTCGAGGACGTGCCGGGAACGGCGAAGACCGTGCTCGCGCGCGCGATCGCCGGCTCGGTCGACGGCGCGTCCTTCTCGCGCATCCAGTGCACGCCCGACCTCCAGCCGACCGACGTCACCGGGCTGTCCGTCTTCAACCAGCGCGACCGCGACTTCGAGTTCCGGCCCGGGCCGGTGTTCGCGAACGTGCTGCTCGTCGACGAGATCAACCGCGCGATGCCGAAGACGCAGTCGGCGCTGCTCGAGGCGATGGCCGAGCACCAGGTGACGATCGACGGCGTCACCGCACGAGCTGCCGACGCCGTTCCTCGTGCTCGCGACCGAGAACCCGATCGAGCAGGAGGGGACGTTCCCGCTGCCCGAGGCGCAGCTCGACCGCTTCCTGCTCCGCACCGCGCTCGGCTACCCGGGCGAGGAGGAGGAGCTCCGGATCGTCGAGGAGCAGGTGGTCCGCCATCCACTGAGCGGGCTCAGGCCCGTGCTCTCGCTCGACGAGGTCGAACGTGCTCCGCGAGGCTGCGCACGGCGTGTACATCGACCCGCTGCTGCGGCGCTGGGCGATCAGGCTCGTGCGCGCGACGCGCGAGGCCGACGGCGTCGCGATCGGCGCTTCCGTGCGCGGCAGCCTCGCGCTCGAGCGCTCGGCACGTGCGTGGGCGCTGCTCTCCGGACGCGAGTTCGTGACGCCGGTGGACATCGAGCGGCTCTTCCTCCCCGTCGTCATGCACCGCATCGTCTTCACGCCCAGCTACGTCGCCACGGCCCGCGAGATCGGCTGGCAGGAGGCGGCGGACGGCTTCCGGCGCCAGTGTCTCGAGATCGCGCCCCGGCCCGGAGTCGAGCTCGAGCAAGCGGTCTCCGCATGAGGAACGCGGTCGTCGCGCTGGCGTGCGCGCTTTGCGTAGCGGGAACGAGCGCCGGAGCGACGAGCGCAGACAGTGTCACGATGTCCGTCCGCCAGTACGTCAACGCGAACAAGGTGCGCGTGCTCTCCCTCAGCGGGCAGATCTCGAGCGGCGAGGCCGGCGAGCTCGTGACAATCCTCGGACGCGAGTGCCTCCGCTCGGGCTTCTACCAGCTGCTCGCGACGCAGACCATCGGCGGCGGCGGGTGGCTCGCGGAGAACCCGCCGCCGCCGCCGGACCTGTGGGTGGAGATCAAGTCGGGAACGACGATCCAGGCGCGGTGGAAGGACGCACTGAGCGCGCCATACCTCTACCGCGTGCCGCTGACGCCGTACCCGCTCGAGTTCAAGCGGGGCGTGGTGACAGTGCGAGTGAACCCGTCGCCGCTGAACCTCAAGCTCGCAGGCAAGACGGTCAAGCTCCAGCGCTTCCGCGCGAATGCCTGGAAGCCGTACCAGCGGGCCCGCTTGAAATACAAGCCGACGCTCGACGCAGGGGCGTACAACCACGAGGCAGTCTTCACGGTGGAGCGAGGGCTCAAGCTGCGGGCGCTCGTCCCCACGGCGAGCGCGCGACCCTGCTACCTGGCCGGGGCGTCGAAGTCCTTCCGGTCATGAGGCTGGTCGCCGTCGCCGTCGTCGTCATAGTCGCGGCCGGGGCAGCGAGCATCGCTGCCGGTGCCCCGTCGCCTGCCTCCCGCGTCGTCGATCGCACGCTGCTCTGCAAGCCGTACGGCGCGGGCTATCCGGATCCGCTCCGCATCCTCGCGGTGGCCGCCTCGCCGAGGCTCGGCACGGAGTTCCAGCCATACATACAGGCGCTGAACGGACCGAGCGGGAACCCGAAGGGCGTCGTCGCGCACATCGCCCTGGCCGAGAACGACCTGGACCAGGTGATCCTCAGCCGCGTCTCGTGCACGCAGACGAGCCTTCGCATCCCGCTCTCCGCCAAGGGGCTGCGCGGTGGGGCACCCGAGTTCGGAGAGCGCTACCGGTGCCCCGTCGCCGCCACGGTGCTCATCCGGGTTCGCGCCGTCTTCCGAAACCCCGTCACGTTCAGTCCCGCTCCCGACGCGCCCTACCTGCTCGTCGCCAAGGGGCGGATTCTCGAAGGTTCGCTCGCCGTCGCCACGAAGAGCAAGAAGCCGATCTCCTTCGCCACCGTGCGGAACTCGAACGGCAAGGCGAGTCTGTTCGTCGCAAGACCTCGCTGCCAGTTCGTCAAGTGACGGCGGCGACCTTCCCACTGATCCCGCGGCGGCGGGTGCTCGGCTTGCCGTTCGGCGCCCTGCACAGCGCCCGTCGCGGCCTCGGCTCGGACGTGGCCGGCTCACGTCCGTACCAGCCGGGCGACGACATCGACCGCATCGACTGGTACGCGTCGGCGCGGCTGTCGCTCGCGCGCGGCTCGGACGAGTTCGTGGTGCGCGAGCACTTCGCCGAGGAGGCGCCGCGCGTCGTCTCGCTCGTCGACCGCCGTCCGTCGATGTCGATCTTCCCCGAGAGCTGGCCGTGGCTGCAGAAGCCGGAGGCGATTCGCGTCGCGGTGCGGCTCATCTCCGACAGCGCCATCGCCGCCCGCGGCCTGCTCGGCTACCTCGACGAGGGCGAGGGCGAGCCGTTCTGGCACCCGCCGCGCAGCCAGCACCTGCTCGGAGACGCCGACCTCGAGCGGCCGTTCGAGGCGCCCGCGGACACTTTGGCGCGCGGCCTGCACCATCTCGTCGCGCAGCGGCGCGACCTCCCCGCCGGCACGTTCGTCTTCGTCATCTCCGACTTCCTCGAGCGGCCGAGCCGCGACGAATGGCTGCTCGTGCTCGAGCGCCGGTTCGAGATCGTGCCGGTGATCGTCCAGGACCCGATCTGGGAGCAGAGCTTCCCCGACGTGAGCGGGGCTGCCGTCCCGTTCGCGGATGCCGCCACCGGCCGCGTCTCCCTGGCCGTGCTGCGCGAGCACGAGACGGCCGAGCGGCGAGAGCAGAACGAGACGCGCTTCCGCGAGCTCGTCCGCGAGTTCCACGGGCTGGCCATGGACCCGGTAGTGGTCTCGTCACACGAGCATCGCGACGTCGTCTTCTCGTTCCTCTCCTGGGCGGACCAGCGGCTGCTGACCCGGGGGCGGCCGATGAGACGCGCCCTGCTCGCACTGGCTGCTGCGTCGTGCTCGCTCGCCGCGGGCTGCGGCGGGGGCGGCGAGGACATCGAGGCTCTGCCGCCCGGTAGCTTCGTCTGCTGCGAGCGGGTCGCTCGGGCCTCCGATTCACCTCTTCGGCGACACGATCGACGCGGACGTGAGCGTCGTCGTCGACCGGACGAAGCTCGATCCGGCACGGGTCAGCCTGAAGACGTTCTTCAAGCCGTACGAGCCGATCGAGGAGACGGAGGTCGTCTCGCCGCGAGGCAGGAGACCTGGCGGAGGTCCGCTACCGGCTTCGGCTGCGCTGCCTCGAGCACGCATGCATCACCTCGACCCTGGGGACAATCCAGAACCCGGGCGGGTCGGCGCCGCGCACGTTCCGGTTCCAGCCCGCGCAGGTGCAGTACACGGATCCGGGAGCAGAACAGCCGCGGCTCCTGCGCACGGTCCGGTTCGCGCCGATCGAGTCGGTCACGCGCATCAACGCCCAGGACGTGACTCAGGTGTACGGCTTCCCCTTCCGCGGCACGCTTCAGCCCGCTGCCGGCGCTCTCCCACCGGATGTCTCCGACGACGCTCGGCCTGCTCCTGCTCCTGCTCGCAGCGGCCTTGCTCCTGTTGCCCGCGACTTTGGTTCTCCGCTGGTGGCGGAAGCGCCGCCAGCCGCCCCCGCCCGAGCCGGAGCCCGAGCCGACCCCGCTGGAGCGCGCCATCGCGCTCGTCGAGTGGTCGCTGGGGCGTGAGAACGGCGCCGAGCGGCGGGCGGCGCTCGAGGCGCTTGCCTCCGAGCTCGACGTGGTGGAGTGACGAACGGCCTGGCCGACGAGACGCGCGTCGCGGCCTGGTCGCCGCCATCGCCGTCGCCCGGCGAGACGGAGCGGATCCTCACCCTCGTGAAGGAGCGGCATGGCGACGCCTGAGCGCGCACTGCCCTCGGCCGAGACCACGCCGTTGCGCCGCGTCGTTCGGCGGACGACGATCATCCGCCTCGCACTCGCCCTCGCGCTCGTGGGTGCTCTCGCGCTGGCGTTCCTCGCTGCCCGCGACTCGGACGTGCGCCACGCGCCGCTCGTACCCTCGGGGACGACTGGTGTCGTCGTGCTCGACCTGTCGGCGAGCGTCTACGAGGCGGAGTTCGGCTCGACGCTGCAGAAGATGGCGCGACAGGGCGAGCGGGCCGGTCTCGTCGTCTTCTCGGATTCGGCGTACGAGGTGCTGCCGCCGGGGACTCCCGGCCGCGAGCTCCTGCCGTTCCTTCGCTTCTTCCGCCCCGACCCGAACAGCACGACGGGCAGCTTTCCGCCCAACCCGTGGCAGGACTTCCGCGCGGGCACGCGCATCTCCGCGGGCCTGGCCGAGGCGCACGCGTCGCTCGTCTACGCCGGTGCAAAGCAAGGGCTCGATCCTCATCGTCTCCGATCTCGAGATCCTCCCCGACGAGGTGGCGCGGCTCGGCCACGTCATCGCAGACGTGCGGCGGGACGGCATCGAGGTCCGCATCCTTCCCGTCAACCCGAGTGCCGAGAAGCGGCTGCTCATGGAGCAGATCCTCGGCAAGGGTGCGTTCCTGAAGGAAAAGGCGGAGGAAGCGGCGCCCAAGGTAGCCCCGGAGCAGGAGAGCCTGCGGCTCGCGGCACCCTGGCTGTTCATGCTCGCCGCCGGGCTCGTCGTCGTGCTGCTGGCCGCCAACGAGCGACTGCTCGCCCGGCTGGAGGTGCGGCGATGAGGTGGCGTTCGTGGCTGCTGCCGGCTGTGGCGGTGCTCTGCGTGCCCGTTGGCGATCGTGCTCGTGCTCTTCGCGGTCGACGTCCTGCGCGTCAGCGACTCGGTGACGAGGACGACGTCCGCTTCCAGGCGAGGCCGACTGTCTTGTCCGGACTCTTCGACGACCCCGGTCTCGTCCGCCGGCGCAGTCGCCGCCGAAGGCGGTCGGGCTCGAGGACGATCTCCGCTACCGCCGCGCCGTCTGGCTCTATGCCCGCGCCAACCCCAGCAACACGACGGTGTACCTCTCCCCCGCGCAGGAGGCGCTCCGCGCGAGCCTCGAGCCGAAGCTCATCGACGCGAGCCGGGCGGAGACCGATCCCAAGCGGCGTTCGCGGCTGCTCAACCTCCTCGGCGTCGTGGCGATGAGCCGTTACGCCGTCGACCCGGGCGACCGGTCGAACACCGTCCGCGCAGCGATCGACTCGTTCACGAACGCGATCAAGACAGACCCGGACAACGCGGACGCGAAGTTCAACCTCGAGCTCGTCCTGCGCGACTTCTTCCACCAGGTCGCCCCGGCCGCCGCCCCCGACCGCGGCAGACTGGGAGGTCGCACCGCCGGCGTCGGCCGCGACGGCAGCGGCTACTAGATGGACCTCACGTTCCTCACGCCGCTGGCAGCGATTTTTGCCGTGTCGGCGCTGCTGCCGCTCGGCGTCTACTGGCTCCGCGAGCGGCGCGCAACGAGGATTCGTAGCGAGCTGCAGCTCGAGGAGCCCTCGCGTCGCTCGCGTGTCCCCCTCGTCGTCGCTGTCGCGGCCGTACCCGTGCTGCTGGGCATCGCAGCCGCGCAGCCGGTCCTCGGCACGGAGCGCTCGGTGCCCGAGCGGACAGACGTCGAGGCGTTCTTCGTCATGGACACGTCGCGCTCGATGCTGGCGGCGGACGGGCCGGAAGGCGCCACGCGCTTCGACCGGGCCGTGGAGGCCGCATCGGCGATCCACGACCGCATCCCGCAGGTTCGCTCGGGCATCGTGTCGATGACCGACCGCCTGCTCCCCCACGCTTTGCCCACGACCGACCGGCGCGTGTTCGAGACCACGCTACGGCGGTCGATCGGCGTGGAGCTGCCCCCGCCCGCATTCACCTACTCGACCTACGCGACCTACTACGACATCCTCGCCGGCATCCCCCAGCGCCGGTACTTCTCGCCGACGGCGAAGAAGCGGGTGCTCGTGGTGCTCACCGACGGCGAGTCGCGGCCGTTCGGGGCCGAGCTCGGGGCCGCGTTCCCCGGCAAGCCCCCGATCGACACGGTGCTCGTCCGCTTCGGCAACGCCGACGAGCGCATCTACTCGACGGGCGAGGCAGAGGGCTACGTGCCCGCCAAGAACAGCGAGGCGACGATGCAGCGAGTGGCCGACCTCATGGGCGGCCGCGCGTTCTCCGAAGACGACGTCTCGGCGGCCGGCGACGCTGTCGCGGAGATCATCGGCGAGGGCGCGACGAGCGACAGGAAGATCCCCGGTGCGCGCGTGGCACTGACGCCCTGGATCACTCTGGCGGCCTTTCTGCCGCTCGGCTTTCTGTTGTGGCGCCGGAACCGCGCCTATAGTCGTCGTTCGCGCCCGACGGTCGTCTTTGGCGCCGTCGTCGTCGCTTTCCTGGCCGGTGACGGAGAAGCTCTTGTCGAGCGCGACCTCCACCGTGCTGCCGTCGGCGCGACGGATCTCGACGCTGTAGGCGGCCCCATCGTCCCCGGTGTCTGTCTCGACGACCGTCCCACCGCCTGTGTGGGCGAGGGCCGCTTCACCGGCCTTCGCCTTCGCGTCGCTGGGCAGCGACACGCCGCCGCCACCTGACGTTGCCCATGCCACACCGCCCACGACGAGCATCGCCGCAGCCGCGACGCCCGCAACGATCAAGATCATCCGTTTACGCATCGCGAACTCCTCTCGTAGCTTGCCGGACCACGGTAGAGCCGCCGCATGAGATGGCGATGAAACGAGCGAGGCTCCGACGAAGCGGAGCCTCTTGCTCGTTCAACTTAGGCAGCCCCGTCGCCGGGGCCTTTCGGTACAGGGATCAAGCGCCGCTTAGACGTCTGCCGTAGTCAGGTCCGGCTGCGGAACGATGCGAATGTAGGGCTTCGGCGACTCCCACTCGCCGAAGATCTCCTGCGCCTCGTCGTTCGAAACCGAGCCGGCGATGATCACGTCGTCGCCGTGCTGCCAGTTCACGGGGGTCGCTACCCGGTGCTTTGCCGTCAGCTGCAGCGAGTCGATCACGCGCAGCACCTCGTCGAAGTTGCGGCCCGTCGTCATCGGGTAGACGAGGACGAGCTTCACCTTCTTGTCCGGGCCGATCACGAAGACGTTGCGCACGGTCTGGTTGTCGGCGGCCGTCCGGTCACCGGGATCGCCGGTCACATCGGCGCCGAGCATCCCGTAGAGCTTCGAGATCGCGAAGTCGGCGTCACCGATGATCGGGTAGTTGGGCGCGTGGCCCTGCGTCTCCTCGATGTCCTTCGACCAGCCCTCGTGATCTCCCGTCGTGTCGACGGAGAGACCGATGACCTTCACGTCTCGCTTGTCGAACTCAGGCTTGATCTTCGCCATGTAGCCGAGCTCGGTCGTGCAGACGGGCGTGAAGTCCTTGGGATGCGAGAACAGCACCGCCCACGAGTCGCCGATCCAGTCGTGGAAGCTGATCGGACCCTCGGTCGTCTCCGCCTGGAAGTCAGGTGCGGTGTCACCAATCTTGAGGCTCATGCACTCTCCTTTCCAAAAGAAAGTATTGCGTGACCTTAGCGAATGCCTAACGCGCTAGTCGAGCGCCCGCCAGAGCCGCTGTCCTCTCGTTCGGCGCCGGAAGTCCGTCACCGACATGCTCGTGAGGCGTGTCGGCGCGGTCGCACGAGCGGTGGCTGAACGGCGAATGCCGAAGAGCGGCGCCAGCTCTCCGAAGTAGTTGCCGGCGCCGATCGACGCGAGCACCTCCTCGGAGCCGTCTGCGCGTTCACGAACGATCTCCACGGCTCCCTCGTCGACCACATAGACGAGGAAGCCCGGGTCGCCTTGGCGGAAGACCGCCTCGCCCGAGGCAAGTCGTACCTCCTCCGGTTCCCCCGAGCCTCCATCCGCCCGCGGGCTCATCGCCACGACCTTGTCGGCCAGCGGAATCATGCGGTCGTCGTGTGTGGAGACGACGACGATACGACCACTGTCGGCGATGTCGCGCAAGAGCTCGAGCACGGTCTCCACCTGCATGTAGTCGAGATGCGCCGTCGGTTCGTCCGCCAGCAAGAGCGGAGGATCGTGTGCCAGCGCCCGCGCGATAGCGACCCGCTGCTGCTGGCCGCCGGACAGGTCACCCGGCCGGTGATGACTGCGGTCCGCCAGCCCAACCTGCTCGAGGAGGCCGTCGGCGCGCTTGCGAGCCGCCGAAGAGCTCAGACCCGTGGCGCGCAGCGGCACCTGAACGTTCTCGGACGCAGTCAGGCTCGGAACGAGATTGAAGGCCTGGAAGACAATGCCGACTCGATACCGGCGGTACTCGGTAAGCGCAGCGCCCGTCAGCGTCATGATGTCGACGCCTCCGAGCTGCACGCTGCCGCCGGCGGGCCGGAGGATCGATGCGAGGATGGACAGCAGCGTTGTCTTCCCACAGCCGCTGGCGCCGAGGAGGAGCGCTAGCTCGCCCGAAGCCACTTCGAAGTCGAGCCCGTCGATCGGCCTGATCACGTAGTCCCCACTCCGGTACTCGACGACCAGGTCGCGCCCGACGAGATCCAGGTCAGCCGGCAAAGGCGAGCGCAGGGTCGATCTTCAGGGCGCGCCTCAGCGCAGCGAGGCTCGCGACGGCACCTGCAAGAACCGCGACCACCAGCAGCTCCGCGTACGCACGCGCAGGCACCTCGACCTTCATCGCCGACAGCGGGGCGAGAAGCAGCTCGAGCACGATGGCGACGGCGACGGCGACCAGCGTGAGCACGACGGCCTGACCCACGAGCCCGCGGACGAGGCTGGCCGTCGAGACGCCTATCGCCTTGAAGACGGCGAAGTCCGCTGTTCGCTCCAGCGTCGACAGGTAGAGGATCGCGCCCACGATGCCGGCAGCCACCGCCCAGAGCAGCCAGCGGATCAGCCCGATCGTCTGCTTGGCCTGCGCCACCGGGCGGTTGAGGTCTTGCTTCACGTCACCGTTCGTCAGGACCGAGAACCCCTTGGGCGGCGCGGCATCGACGTCCCCCTCGGTCACGATGGCAGTGGCAAGGGGCCTCCCGTCGAATCCGAGCCGCTGCACGTCCGAGAGCGCCGCGACGACAGTGGGCACACCGGCGAAGTACGTTCCGCCGCTCCTCTCCGCGACCACCTCGAACTCCATGCCGCTGAGCGTGATCGTGTCGCCTTCGTCGACGCCGAGCCGTTCGTCCACGATCGCCGCTCCGGCACGGTCGAGCAGGTCCTGCGCATCGCCCGCCGGGCCTATACCGCCGGGAACGGCGCCGATGACGTTGACGTTCTCCGGATCCGGTGTGAGCGCGGTCGCACCTACGATCGCCACCGGATCGGCCTCACGCACACCGCGAACACGCCGGACGTCGTCAGCCCGGGACGCCGGAAAGCCGATCGGGGCGGTGAACGGCCCGACAGCGCCCTCGGCCACCAACCACTGGTCGGCGCCGAACGATCCGACCGTGCGCGAGATCTCGTTGTCGAAGCTCGCCCGAACGCCGGTGAGCAGCAGGGCGAGCGCGAGCACGAGGCCGGTCGCGAGCACGGCGATTGCGAAACGCCTCCGTCTCCACTCGAGGTCACGCAGGCTGATCAGCCACATCGCGTTCGAGTATCCACCGGTGTCCCCTGCCCTGCAAGGCTTTAGGCTCAGCATCTGTGGACGGGGCGACGACGTTCTTCTCGGGCATGACAGAGGCCGAGATCGCGGGCGCCGTCGACGGGCTCGAACGAAGGACCTTCCCCACGGGGACTGTGCTCATGGCCGAAGGGGACATCCCAGGGGAGATGTACGTGCTCCACACCGGGTCGGCAGACGTCCTCGTCGAGGATCACACGGGCACGAAGCGGATGGTGAGCCGCGTCGGTCCCGGAGAGACGATCGGAGAGATATCGCTCCTGACCAAGCAGCCTGCATCGGCGACCGTGCGCATCGCCGAGGACTCCGAGGTGCTCGTGGTGGCCGAGTCGAAGCTGGCCGAGCTCACGCAGCGGTTTCCCGGCCTCGAGCGCAACATGCTCCGGATCCTGGCGACGCGACTCGTCCGGGCCAACCGCCTCGCGGTCGGCCGCCAGCCAGGGCGCCTGACCGTGCTCGACGATCGCGGGGCGCCGCCGCTGCTCGGCTTCGCCCTCTCGGCGAGCATGGCCTGGCACACGCGGGCGCGAACGCTGCACGTTGTTCTGGCCGATTCACTCCCAGAGGAGCTCGCGGCCCTCGCAAGAGCACATGCAGACACGCACGGCCAGCGGGAAGGGCCCGGCGCCGAAATCGTCGCGGGGAGCCCGCAACGCGAGTTCTCGCCCGATCGAATCGAATCGACATTGATCCGCCTCGCGGACGACTACGAGGACGTCGTGGTGCAGCTCGCCGGTGCCGCAACTGCAGGCGTCGCGAACGTCGCCAACACCATCAGGCTCGCCTCATCGGAGGCACCCGCCGCAGGTTTTGCCATCGAGCTGGCCTCCGATGCAGCCGCACCCTTCTTGCAAGGCGCGGTTCTGCGGTCGCCCCCACTATCGGCCGAGGACGAGCTGGCGCTCGAGCGCGGCTTGCTCCCGACGGCCACCGGAGCCGGCAAAGCGCTAGGACGGCTGGCCCGCAAGCTCGTGGGGCTCGAGGTCGGCGTCGCCCTCGGCACGGGAAGCATGAGGGGATACGCACACCTCGGAGTGCTGCGCGAGTTCGAACGGAAGGGTATCCCCGTCGACTTCATCGCAGGCACGAGCATCGGGGCCGTCGTGGCCGGTGCGTACTCGCTTCTCGGTGGGGTGGACGATGCTGCGGAGTTCCTGGACGAGCTCGGATCGAAGATGTTCCGGCCCACGGTGTCGCGGCGTTCCATGCTCTCGACAAGAGCCATGCGTCGCCACATCCGGAGACGGTTCGACGACCCGCAGCTGGAGAGCGCGCCGATACCGATGGCCGTGGTCGCGACCGACATGGACACGCATGAGGAAGTCGTGCTCAGCCGCGGTAGCACGACTGCAGCCCTGTTCGCCAGCTCGGCCATTCCGGGCGTCTTCCCGGCCGTCCGCATCGGTTCCCGGACGCTCGTCGACGGCGGTATGGTCAACCCCGTCCCGGCGAGCGTCGCAGCAGGCCTCGGGGCCGGCGTCGTCATCGCCGTACGCCTCGTAAGCGGTGGTGGTATCGGGGAGGAAGTGTCGGAAGAGGTCAAAGGCCCGGTGCCGAACGTCGTCGCCGCCATCGTCCGGTCGATCGAGACCGTGCAAACGCGGATCAAGGCGGAGACGGGCTCCGTGCCCGTGGTCGTGCTCGCGCCGGAGCTCGACGCAATCCAGCCGGGCAGGCTCCGGAAGTTTCGAGAGGGTCGCCGGTTCATGCCGGCGGGTGAGGCCGCCGTGGAAAGCGCGATGCCACGCCTGCGCGCAGTCCTGCCCTGGCTAAACGAGCTTTGAGCCGGATCAGATGAGGCCGCCGCGGTACCGCCACGGACCGGGCTCGAGGCGAATGCCGCGCTTGCGGCAGTGCTCGCGGACCGAGTCGAGCACGACACCGCCTGAGCCGTAGACGCGACGGGCCACGAGGTCGAGCACCGCGCAGCCCGGCGGCGGTTCGCCGGCGACCTCGAGCGTGAGCACGACGACCTCTCCGTCCGCCTCCGGGGGCTCGAACTTCGCGTCCACCTTCTCCACGAACAGCACAAGCGACGTCTTGTCGTCGACACGCGCTGCGAGGGAGTGATCCGAGCCGGCGGACACGTCCACGCCGCGCAGCTCGAGCAGCTCGCGGAAGTCGTCCAGCATCCGCCGCACGAGCTGGGGCTGCCGCGCGCGAGGCACAGGCCTCGCGGACACGCCGACGGTCTTGGCCGGCACGCCGATCGCGAGCTGGCCCGCGGGGACGTCGGAAACGACGTACGAGTTCGAAGCGACGATCGCTTCACGGCCGAGCCGGCAACCGGCGTAGACGACCGTGCCGAGACCGACCTGCGCGCGGTCCTCCAGCACGATCGGCGCGAAGCGGTTCTCGAAGCCCTCGAGCACGGAATGGCCGATGTTGTGCGTGACGAGCATCGACCGCATGGTCACGAACACCTCGCGGCC
This sequence comes from uncultured Actinomycetes bacterium, assembly GCA_963786725.1. Taxonomy (GTDB): domain Bacteria; phylum Actinomycetota; class Thermoleophilia; order Gaiellales; family Gaiellaceae; genus PALSA-612. The sequence goes on from CAWBAD010000003.1 coordinate 13,127, forward strand.
GATCACGACCGGCCGGCACGGGTTGATGAAAGCCTCGTCGCCGACGAAGACGAGGTCGCCGACGGCGAGCGTCGCCCAGGGATCGCGGCGGCCGCCGCCGCCAACACGGACATCGCGCCCGAAGTAGCCGTTCGCGCCGATGAAGGCGCGGCGGCACTGCACGTCGAGCCGCGGGCCGAAGCTCGTCAAGGCGCCGACGGCAAACACCTCGTCGCACTGCACGATGGCGTCGTCGCCGATGTCGACCCCGTCCTCGATCACGATCCGCGGAGCAACGACGATCGTCCGCTCGCCAAGCCGCACGCCTTCGCCGATCGAGGCACCGTGACGGCGGTACTCGTCGCAGCGCTCGTCCGAGGAGAGCGCGCGGAACGAGTCCGGGTCCGACCGCAGCGACTCGAGGAAGCCCTCGTCGAGGCGCCCCTCGGTCTCCGGCAGCTCGAGCACGGCGGGCAGGCTGACGCCGTCGAGGGATACGCCGGCGAAGAGCCCTGGCGCGTCAGCGGCCACCTCCGCCGCACGAGCTACCACGAGCCTCTCGACGTCCTCGGCCGTGATGAAGCCGTCCTTCTCGATCGACGCGAGGTCGATGCCGTGCTCCTCGGCCAGCTCGACCGCCCGCCGCGTGGCGTTAGCGGGGGCGGCAGCCGCCGGCTCGGACTTCGCGGGGCGGGACTCCTCGACAGCGGCCAACTCCTCCTCGCTCTCAGCGACCACCGCGACGCGGCCGCCCAGCTCGACCTCGTCCCCCTGCGCGTAGAGGTGGCGGAGGATCCCGTCGCCGGGCGCTTCCAGCTCGAGCAGCGCTTTCGACGTCTCGACCAGGCACACGGGCTGACCCTTCTCGACTCGCTCGCCGTCGGCCACGAGCCACTCGACAAGCAGAGCCCACTCGGTGTTGGCGTCTTCGCGTGTGAGGACGAGCTCGAGCAGCCGTCAGCTCCTGACGATCCCGAGCGCCCGTACGGCGCTCACGACGTCGTCCACTCCCGGCAGGACGGCCTCCTCCAGCGTAGGAGCGGCGGGGATGATCCCGTCCCGCGCTGCGATGCGCTCCACCGGCCGCCGCAGGTCGTCCCAGGCCTCGCTCTGCACGCGAGCCGCGATCTCTGCGCCGACGCCGCCCGTAAGCGTCCCTTCTTCGACTGTGACGAGCGAGCCGGTGCGGGCGACCGACGCGATCACGGGCTCGAGGTCGAGCGGCAGCAGCCGGCTGATGCACACGACCTCGGTGAACAGCTCGTCCTCGATGATCAGCCGTACGGCCGCCTCGAGCACGATCGGCAGCATGCCGCCGTAGGTGACGATCGTCGTCTCGCCGCCCGCGAAGCCGTTGCCCGAGAAGGAAAGCGCTGAGTACGGCCCGTCTGTCTCCCGGCAACTCAAATCGCCCAGGCGCCCGTCCACCGGCCGCCGGTTGGGCCGTCCATACATGAGCTTGTTCTCGATGAAGAAGACCGGGTCGTCGTCGGCGATCGCGGCGTGCAGCAACGCGCCGATGTCGTGACACTCGCTCGGCGCCACGACCTTGATGCCGGGGACGCCCAGGAGCAACTTCTCCAGCGACTGGCTGTGCGTCGGCCCGTAGCCGCGGCGCCCACCCATCGGCGTCCGCACGACGAGCGGCACGCGCACCTGGTCGTCGAACATCGCGCGGAACTTCGCGATCCCATTGACCGTCTGGTCGAAACCGAGCGCGATGAAGTCGCCGAACATGATCTCGAGGATCGGTCGCCAGCCACGTAGGGCCATGCCGGCGGCGACGCCGAAGATCGCCCCCTCCGACACCGGCGTCGTGATCACGCGCTGCGGCCACTTCGTCGAGAGGCCCTGCGTGACTTTGAACGCCCCGCCGTACGGGTCGAGCACGTCCTCGCCCAGCAGGTAGACGTCCTCGCGGCTCTCGAAGGCCTCGGTCAATGCCGAGTTGATGACTGCAGCGCAGCGCTCTTCCACGTCAGCCCGCCTCGGGCATCGCCACGGGCGAAGCGTCCGCATTGGCGATCGCTTCGGTGAGCCGGCGCTCGCACGCGTCTTCGAGGGACGTCCGCTGCTCGTCGGGCAGCCTCGCGCCCGCGATGCCGAGCGGATCGCGCTGCCGCGCCGCCTCGATCTCCGCCGGGTCGCGGTTGTCGTCGCCCTTCGAGTGCGGGCTGTAGCGGTACGTGTTGAGCACGAGGAAGAATGGTCGCCCGCCCGTCCGCACCTTGGGCACGATCTCCGCGGCGGCGTCCCAGACCTCGGCCACGTCGGTCGTGTCCAGCTCGGACGTCTCGATCCCGAACGCGGCTCCGCGGTCGGCGATGCGGCCGGCCAGCGTGAGATGGCTGGGAGTGGACTGCGCGTAGAAGTTGTTCTCGACCACGATCAGCAGCGGCAGGCCCCACCGCGACGCGATGTTGAGACTCTCGTAGACGACGCCTTGCCCCAACGTCCCGTCGCCGATGAAGGCCACGGTCACGGCACCGCTCCCCCGCTCACGCTCGGCGAGCGCCATGCCGGTGGCAACCGGCATCGTGCTTCCCAGCACCCCGTTCGAGTAGAAGCCGCCCGAGCAGAGGTGCTGGCTGCCGCCCTTGCCGCCGCAGACGCCGCTCTCGCGCCCCATGACCTCGCCGAGCAGCCCGTCCACGTCGTCCGTGAAGGCGAGGTAGTGCCCGTGACAGCGGTGGTTGGAGACGATGACATCACGCCCCGGCTCGAGGTGGTCGATGACGCCGACCGCGTTCGCCTCCTGCCCGATGTACGTGTGCGTCGTGCCGGCGAGCTTGCCCAGCGAGAAGAGCTCGAGCAGGCTCTCCTCGAAGCGCCGGATGAGGTACATCCGCCCGTACAGGCGCGCCAGGTCGGCCATCGCCTGATCTTCGCTCAGCGTCTGGGGTTTGCCTGCCACGACTCGCGAGACGGTACCCGAGTCACAGGTAACCGAGATCGGACAGGCGCTGCTCGACGAGCGCCTCCTCCTTCGCGCTGAGAGCCTGCCGGGAGACGCTCTCGAGCTCCGCGTACAGGCGCTCGCGCACGTCGCCGGGGACCTCGTCAGCGCGATTGATGCGTTCGTCCGGGTCGACGTCGAGTCTGTACGCCTGCTCCTCTCCCGACTGGACGTGAACCGTCAGCTTCCAGGGCGGCTGCCGCAGGGCGAGCTGCGACACGGCTCCCTTGTCGGTGCCGACGATCAGGGCCGGCCGGTCACCCTGCTCGGCGCCATCCGGCGAGCGGGAGCAGCGATGTCCCGTCGAGCCCTTCGATCGGCGCGTCTGCAAGCTCGAGCAGCGTCGGCATGAGGTCGACGAGGCTCACCTGCGACTCGACGACGGCGGCCTCGACCCGTCCGGGGGCGGAGAGGATCAGCGGCACGCGGACGATCTCGTCGTAGAGGTCGGCGCCGTGCATGTGGTACGTGCCCTTCACCTGCGACTTGTCGACGTAGCGCTCGCCCCACGACTCGCCGTGGTCGGAGACGAACGCAATTGCCGTCCGCTCGCGCAGTCCGAGCTCCTCGAGCGCGTGGAGAAAGCCAGCGAGGTGCTGCTCGGACTCCCGTTCCACCGCCTCCCGGTAGCTCCCGCGCAAAGCCTCGAGGGCTGCCGGGTCGCCGGACTGGATGCCGGCGATGATGTCCTCCTTCGCCTGCTTCCACTCCTTGCGCTCGGAGTGGAGCACGCCGTAGGGCATGTGCGTAGTCCAGCTGTGGAACCAGAGACAGAAGGGCTTCGCGGCCCGCTCGCGCAGCCACTCGACCGCGCCGTCCAGCCGTTCGCTCGTCCCCGCGACGTTCGCGTCCGCGAATTCGCGGAAGAGGTAGCGCTCGTCGAACACGAAGCTCCCCGTCTCGTAGCCGTAGGCGGCAGCAACCGTGAACAGCGTCGGCAGCGCGGGATCGAGCTCCGCGTCCCAGTGCAAGTAGCCGTGATGGTGCGGGTAGAGGCCGGTGATCATCGAGGCGGTCGACGGTGCCGTCCACGGCGCTGCGCTGATCGCCTGCTCGAAGCGCACGCCGCCGGCCGCGAGCGAGTCGATCGTCGGCGTGGCAACGTGCTGCGCCCCGTAGCAGCCGACGTGGTCGACGCGCAGGGCGTCCGCGACCCAGACGACGAGGTTCATCCGGCGAGCTTAGGCGCGAGGCTGCGGCCGCGCATCTCCGCAGGCACGTCGAGCCCCAGCAGCTCGAGCACCGTAGGCGCGACGTCGAGCAGGTGCGCGTCCAGCCGGCCGCGCGCGCCGACGCCCGCTCCGGCAGCCACGATCATCCCGTCTTGCGCGTGGTTCGCGTCGTCGGGGCCCGTGTCGTTCTCCAACGTGTGCACGCCTTCCTCGCCGCCGACCGTCGCCACCGAGCGCCAGAGCAGGTCGCCGAAGACGACGATCAGGTCCGGCGCGACACCGTTGACCTCGTGGTACAGCTCCTCGGGCTTGTAGACGCGCGTCGCCATCGGCCGACCCTCGTCGTCGGGGATCGCCGCCAGCCGCTGCGCGAGATCGTCGCGCACCGCCTCGTAGTCCTCTGGCGCGACCACTCCGGCGGGCTCGCGCCCTTGCACGTTGATGAAGATGCGCGCGTAGTAGCCGCCGTCCCCCCACGCCGTCGTGCGCGCCCAGTCGATGCCGAGCTCGTGGGGGAGGCTGACGCCGTTCGGCTCCGCCTGGAGGGCGAGCAGGCCCTCTCGCCGCAGCCACTCGTTGACGCGGACGCCGCCGTCGAGACGCTTGGCGCCGTGATCGGAGACGACGAGCACGAGCGTCTCGTCATCGGCGTGCTCGAGCAGGCGCGCGATCAGCCCGTCGACGTGCCGGTAGTAGTCGAGAATCGCCGACTCGAACTCATTGCCCGGCTCGTGCTTCCGGTGCTCCGCGTCCATGAACTTCCAGAAGCCGTGATGAATGCGGTCGTGGCCCATCTCCACCATCGCGAACAGCTGCCATGGCCGCGTCGCCAGCAGATGGTCGGCCAGCTTGAAGCGGCGGTCGGTCATGTCGTAGAGCTGCTCGAGCAGCCACGCCTTGTTCTCCGTGCGGAAGTCCTTCACGTCGAACACGTACTCGCCGACGACGTCGGCCACCTCGCCCTTGAGGCCAGGCGGGTACGTGTAGGCGCTCTCCACCGACGGCGTGAGGAAGCACGTGACGAGCGCGCCGCGCAGCGGCCGAGGTGGATACGTGCCGGGAACGCCGACGACGATCGAGGAGCCGCCCGCCCGCCCTACGAGATCCCACAGGCGAGGCGCCTTGATCGCGTTCCCGTCGGCGATGAATCGCCCGTCGTACGTGTGGTCGGAGCGGTTGCGAAACCCGTAGACGCCGAGGTCCCCGGGCGTCCGGCTGGCCATCATGCACGACCAGGCCGGCACGGTGATCGGCGGGATCACGGAAGTCAGCCGGCCGTGGACTCCGCGCTCCATGAGCGCGGAAAGGGTCGGCAGCTCGTCGCGCCATGCCTCGACGAGCGAGGGCTCGGCGCTGTCGAGGCCGATCACCATCGCCCGCGTTGCCCGCGCGTCAGACACGGGCGCCCATGATAGAGCGACGCCACCGGCGCAATCGCCCTTTGGGGTCCGGTTCTTTGGCGGCCGCCCTATTCGGACGACGCGTCCGGACGGCTCTAGAGAAGGATCCGGAGCGCCAGTGGGAGAGAGCACCCCACCTCGACGAGCGTGCGCGCGGCGTGCAGGTCGACGCGTGACACCGTCAGGAGAAACGCATCTTCGGCGTCGAACCCGAGCGCCCGGAATTGATCGAAGCGCCAGCGCGCGACGCGCGTTTCCTCGACTTCAGCCTCTTCGACGAGAGGAAGAGATTCGGCGAACGTGGACATCGGGCCTGCCTTTCGGAGCTGATCGACTACGAGGTGTAACGTCGAGACCGGCGTTCTGTTGTTGGCGGGACGTAAGGGTTGATTTCAGCTGCGTTAAGCAGCCCACTCCACCAACCGGCCGGCAGGAGTACCCTCAATGCTCCCAACGGCAGGCGAGGAGCGAAGCAATGTCGGCGGAGGCGACGAGACATGACCTACGTGCCGGCCGCTGACCGTTACGAGCGCATGCTCTACAGGCGCTGTGGTCAGAGCGGCCTGAAGCTCCCCGCGATCTCGCTTGGGCTCTGGTGGAACTTCGGCCACGATCGGCCGCTCGAGACGAGCCGCGCGATCGCGCGACGGGCGTTCGATCTCGGCATCACGCACTTCGACCTCGCCAACAACTACGGGCCCCCGTACGGATCGGCCGAGGAGAACTTCGGGACGCTCATGCGCAGCGACCTGCGGCCGTACCGCGACGAGTTCGTCGTCTCGACGAAGGCCGGTTACGACATGTGGCCCGGCCCGTACGGTGAATGGGGCTCCCGCAAGTACCTCCTCGCGAGCCTCGACCGGAGCCTCGCACGCATGGGCCTCGACTATGTCGACATCTTCTACTCGCATCGTTTCGACCCCGAGACACCGCTCGAGGAGACGATGGGAGCGCTCGACACGGCCGTACGCCAGGGCAAAGCGCTCTATGTCGGCGTCTCGTCGTACTCGGCGGAGAGCACTCGCGAGGCGTACGCGATCCTGCGCGACCTGGGAACGCCGCTCACGATCCACCAGCCCTCGTACTCGATGCTGAACCGGTGGATCGAGCCCGAGCTGCTCGATGCGATCGGCGAGCTCGGCGTCGGCTGCATCGTGTTCTCGCCACTCGCGCAGGGGATGCTCACTGACAAGTACCTGCACGGCGTCCCCGAGGGCTCGCGCGCGAGCTGGCCGAGCTCGCTGTCGCCGAACCTCCTGACCGACGAGGCGCTGGAGAAGATTCGGGCGCTGAATGAGATCGCAGCGTCGCGCGGCCAGTCGCTCGCGCAGATGGCGATCGCGTGGGTGCTACGCGACCCGCGCGTGACATCGGCGCTCATCGGCGCTTCGAGCGTGCGACAGCTCGAGGACAATGTCGGCGCGGTCGCGAGCCTCGACTTTTCGGACGAAGAGCTCGCCGAGATCGACCGCTACGCGACCGACAGCGACATCAACATCTGGTCACCGTCGAGCGACGGCTAGGGGTAACGCCACGGCGCGGAGCCGTCGGGCACGAGACGGCCCAGGCGGTCCCGGTTGCGCGTGATGGAGGCATACAGCGCGTCAACCGCCGGCTGTGCGTGGAGCAGTGCCGCAGAGCGTGCGAGTCGCCCGGTCGCCGGCAGCCGTTCCAGCACGCCCAGGGCGGCCGCACCCGCGGAGAGCACGCGGCCGTCCGGAAGCACGAGCCGCAGTGACGAGCCGCGTTCTTCCTCCGAGACGCCCTCGAGCAGCGGTTCGGCCAAGACGTCGCCAAGCCCGAGGAGGGCGAGGCTCCTGCGACGGTCGAGCCGATCGACGACCCGCGCCGCAAACCGGCAGAGCCTGCAGTCGGCGTCGTAGAGCAGGACTGGACGAGCCACGCCGCAAACGTACGGAAAACTCACGTCTGCTGTAGCGAGAACTCGTCTGTTCTTCGCCAACCGTGCTCATCGCTGCGCCCACCTCCATCCGTTGAAGTCCCCGTACCGGCGACCTTGCGGGGGCGAGCTCACCGGCGGGACTCGCTGCCTGTACCGCCAAGCCGACCCGCCGACGCAACCTTGGTCGAGTCGTCGTCGTTGAGCCTCCTGTGGTCAGGCTCGGACGCGCCGGGTCAACTCGGACAGCTCGCGGTTGAAGCGATCTGGCTCCTCCAGGTGCGGGGCATGACCGACGCCGTCGTACCAGGAGGACTCAGCGGTCGGACAGACGGCGAGGATGTGCTCGGCCATGGCCGACAGCACGAGCGTGTCCTCACGGCCCTGAGTGACCAGCAAGGGCACTTCGAGCGTGCGCAGCACGTCGTCGCAGTCGAGCTCTCGGGCGCCGAGGCTCGCACGGACGTGCGACGGCACGATGACGTTCCAACACAGCGCCGTCTCGAAATCCTCCGCGGAAAGCGGCTTCGCCGTACAGCCCCGGACGAACGCGCGCATAGCGCCAATGTTCGTCGGTAGATCGTCGACGGTGGCGCCGGCGAAGTGATCGAGGAATCCGGGGCCGATCAGCGTACCGAACGCCGCCTCGCCCAGTTTGGCCGCACCCTCGACGAGGTTCACGGCCGCGATCCGATCTTGCCCGTAGGCACGGATGTAGTCGCAGATGACGAACGCGCCGTACGACCAGCCGACGAGCACAGACCGCTCGAGGCCCAGTTCGTCCATGATCGCCGCCAGATCGTCGGCCCAGAGCCCTGCGTCGGCGTAGTGCTCCGGCCCGAGCGGCGCCTCCGACATGCCGTGTCCGCGGAGGTCGTATGCCACCAGCCGGAACGCGTCCGTCAGCGCGCTCTCGTACTGCATCGCCCAGCAGAGATGGTTCTGCGACCACCCGTGAATGAAGAGGATCGCCGGACCGTCCTGCCTTCCCCATTCGCGCACGTGGAGGCGTAGCCCTCCGCCTCCCCGCACCGTGTGCTTCCTCATCCGCCCGTTCTGCTCCTTGCTGTCCACCGACGCGGGTTCTGTCACCATCGCCATCTCTTGCCTCCTTGAGGTCGTGGTGACGCGATGGTCGCGGCGCAGGCGCGGGGGCGCATCGGGCGGAGAGCCTTATCTTTGGCCGCCTGGCGTACCTATCTTTCGGTGCCGCGCTCCTCAAGGCAGATTTCACAGATGGCCCAGGCGGCGCAATACTGGCTTCGTGACCGTTCGGACGATGGGGGCGTTCGTCGGACGCGCGAACGAACTTCGAGAGCTCGAGCTGACGCTCGAGGCGGTTCGGACAGGCGCGGGGGCAACGATGCTCCTCGCAGGGGAAGCCGGCATCGGAAAGACGAGGCTTGCGCAGGAGCTCGCGAGCCGCGCGCGCGACGAACGGCTTCGAGGTACTGCTCGGGCGCTCGATCGATCTCGTCGGCACGGAGCTGCCTTTCCAGCCGTTCGTCGACGCGCTGCGTCCTGTGGGGGATCCGCCCCCACCAGCGCAAAAGGTGGGCTCGCAGCTGCAGGTGTTCGAACGGACGCTGACGCTCCTCCGCGGGCGCGCAGCCTCTGCGCCCGTGCTGCTCGTGCTCGAGGACTTGCACTGGGCTGATACGTCCACGCTCGATCTCGTCGTGTACCTCACCCACAACATCGACGAACACCCGGTGCTGCTGCTCGGGACGTATCGCGCCGACGAGCTCTCGTCAGCCGAGCGCATGCGCCGGCTGGCCGACGGCGTCCGGCGTTCGGAATCTGGGGTCGTGCTCCAGCTCGGCCCGCTCGCGGACGACGAGCTGACACTGCTCGTTGCCGCCCGCGCCGAGTCTGCGCTGTCGGCGGGTTTGACGGCGGCGATCGTCACGCGCTCAGAGGGCAACCCCTTCTTCGCCGAGGAGCTTCTCGCCGTCGCCGGCGGCGGCGGCGAGCTTCCCCGTGGCCTGCGAGAACTCCTCCTGCAGCGCGTCGCCGGCCTCGACCACCCGACGCAGCGCGTGTTGCGCGTGGCTGCGGCAGCCGGACGTGAAGTCGGCTACGCGCTGCTGCAGGCCGTGGCCGAGCTGCCGGAGCCCGACATGCGCGAGTCGCTGCGCCAGGCCGTCGAGCACGGCGTCCTCGTCGCCGAGCCGGAGACGAGCAGCTTCCGTTTCCGCCATGCGCTGCTGGCGGAGGCGATCTACGCGACGATCCTCCCCGGAGAGCGCGAGGAGCTGCACGCGCGGCTCGCAGACGTGCTCGCACGCGACGAGGCTCCTGCAGCCGAGCTCGCGCCGCACTGGGCGACGGCGGGTCGCAGCACCGAGGCGCTGGTCGCGTCGGTCAAAGCTGCACAACAAGCCGAGGCCGTTTTCGGCCTCGCGGAGGCTCACGCGCATCTCGAGCGGGCGCTCGCGCTCTGGCACGCGGTGCCCGACCCGGCCGAGCTCGCCGGGCTCGACCTCGCCGAGCTCTACGCGTGGACGGCCGAGCTGGCCGGCCACGTCGGTGCCGCCTCGCGCGCGGTCGAGCTCGCACAGCGGGCGATCGAGCTCGTCGGCGCGGAGGACCCACACCGTGCGGCGCTCCTTCATGTGCTCCTCGCCGAGTACCTGTCCGAGACCGGCAGGTACGACGACACCCTCGCCGCGCTCGAGCGCGCGGTCGAGCTCGTGCCGGCGGAACCGCCGTCGCCGGAGCGTGCGTATGCGCTGGGGTCGCTCGCAGGAGGGTTGATGATGGCCTGGCGCTATGCGGAGTCGTTGCCGATCTCCGAGCAGGCGCTCGCGCTCGCCCGGGAGCTCGGCGCAGGCGAGGCAGAGGTCCGCGCGCTCACCGTGCTGGGCGGCGACCTCGCCTACCTCGGTCGCGGTGAGGAGGGTCTCGCCTATTTTCGGCAAGCCCTGCAGCTCGCCGAGAAGATCGGTGATCTCATGGGACTGGAACGGGCGTACAGCAACCTCAGCGACGCGCTGACGATGCTGGGACGCTTCAGAGAGTCGGCGCGACTGGGCGAGATGGGGCTCGAGGCGATGCGCCGCTACGGCATCAGCAGCAGCCTGCTCGTCTCGAACCAGATCGAGACGCTGCTCGCCCTTGGCGACTGGGACGAGGCCGAAAGGCTCAGCGTCGCCGCGCTCCGCGGCAACACCTCAAGCCACCCGTACCTCCTGCTCCTCTTCCGAGCCGACCTCGAGATCGGGCGCGGCGAGTTCGACGCCGCGCGAACGCACCTCGATGCCGCGAGTGCAACTATGCGCGAGGAACGTCTGTTCGGCCGTGACGACGTCTGCCTCGCAGACCTCGCCCTCTGGGAGCGCCGCTGGACGGAAGCGGACGACGCCGTGCGCAGAGGGCTGGCGAAGGCGCGCTCCCGCCACGCCGCCCAGCTCCGCGTCTGGTTCTGCGCGAAGGGATTGCGCGCCCACGCGGAGCTCGCAGCGCTCGCGCGCGCGCGCCGGGATAGCGATGCCCTCCGCCGCTGGCTCGATCGCGCGCGCGAATTGATCGGCATCGCTCGCAACTCGAGCGCGGAGGCCTCGCTTGTCACGCCGAACGCCCGCGGCTGGGGCGCGTTGGCAGAGGCCGAGTACGCGCGCACACGCGGCGAGGCTGATGCTGCGGCGTGGGTGGAGGCGGTGGAGACGTGGGACGAGCTCGAACGTCCGCCCCTCGCCGCGTACTGTCGGTGGCGCCTGGCGGAAGCGCTCGTGTCCGCCGGCGCGCCCCGTACGGAGGCAAGTGTGCCGCTCCAGGAGGCGTACGCCGTCGCGACTCGAATCGGAGCGAAGCCCCTAGCCGGAGAGCTCGAGGTGCTCGCCCAACGCGCGCGGCTCGATCTCGCGCCGCCGGACGTAGCATCGGCCGAGGGAAGGCAGGACTTCGACGAGATCCTCGGGCTCACACCGCGCGAGGCGGAGGTCCTCACCCTCGTCGCCCGGGGCTATACCAATCGCGAGATCGCCGAGACGCTCGTCATCAGCGTCAAGACGGCGAGCGTCCATGTCTCGCACATCCTTCGCAAGCTGGGTGCGCCGAACCGGCGCGAGGCGGCAGCGGTTGCGCACCGGGTCGCCCAACAGCCGCCCATGAAGTAATCAGCGAGAAGCTTGTGGCGTTCGCGCCGCTTAGTCCCGATCAGGTGCCCGGGGCGGCCGCGCGGATCTCGACGACCGTCGCGCGCCATGAGCCGCCCGGCGCCTGGACGTCGACCGTATCGCCGACCCGCTTGCCGAGGACGACCGAGCCGAGCGGCGATGACGGCGAGACGGTACCGGCGCCGCCGAGAGCGGATATCTCGACGTCGACCCGCGCGCCGGACTCGTCGGCGACGACCACGTGCGATCCCTCGGAGACGACGTCCGCCGCACCGTCCTCGACGATCTCTGCATGGTCGAACCGGTCGCGGAGGATCACGATCCGCCGCTCGAGCAGGCCCTGCTCGTTCTTCGCGGCGTGGTACTCGAAGTTCTCCGAGAGATCGCCGTGGGCACGAGCCGCGCTGATCGCCTCGACCATCTCCCGGCGCTTCGGGCCCTCGAGCTCCGCGAGCTCGGCGGCGAGGCGAGCGTGCTGCTCTCGTGTGAGCTTCTCTCCCATCAAACGACCGCCAGGCCGCGCGATTTGCGGCTCGCAGCGATCTGTCGCCGTTGCGCGGACAGCTCGACCTTGCGCAGGCGCACGTTCAGCGGCGTGACCTCGACGCATTCGTCCTCCCGGATCAGCTCGAGCGCCTGATCGAGCGAGAGAGCACGCGCCGGGATCAGCCGCACAAAGTCGTCGGCCGAGGCCGCGCGCATGTTCGTGAGCTTCTTCTCCTTCGTCGCATTGACGTCGAGGTCGTCGGCGCGGGCGTTCTCGCCGACGATCATCCCCTCGTAGACATCGGCGCCCGGCCCGACCAGCATCGAGCCGCGTTCCTGGAGGTTGATGAGGGCGAAGGCCGTCGTCTTCCCCGCTCGGTCCGCGACGAGGCTGCCGGTCGGTCTCGTTCGGAGCTCGCCGTGCCACGGCTCGAAGCGCTCGAAGACGTGATGGAGAATGCCGGTTCCGCGCGTCTCGGTGAGAAACTCGGTGCGGAACCCGATCAGGCCGCGGGCGGGAACGACGACGTCCATCCGCACCCAGCCCGTTCCGTGGTTGACGAGCGCCTCGGTCTGGCCCTTGCGAAGGGCAAACAGCTGAGTGACGACGCCGAGGTACTCCTCCGGCACGTCGACCGAGACGCGCTCCATCGGCTCGTGCACCTCCCCGTCGACGATACGGGTCACGACCTGCGGCTTGCCGACCGTCAACTCGAATCCCTCGCGTCGCATCTGCTCGATCAGTACCGCCAGTTGCAGCTCACCACGACCCTGCACCTCCCATACTTCGGGCCGCTCGGTCGCGAGAACGCGGAGCGAGACGTTTCCGACGAGCTCGGCCTGGAGGCGGCTCTCGACCTGGCGCGCGGTCAGCTTGTCGCCGTCTCTGCCGGCAAGCGGCGCGGTGTTGATGCCGACGGTCATCGAGAGCGACGGCTCGTCGACGGAGATCACGGGCAGCGGCCGCGGATCGAGCGGGTCCGCGAGCGTCTCGCCGATCATCACCTCGGGGATGCCCGCGACAGCGATCAGGTCGCCAGGCCCGGCCTCCTCGGCCTCGACGCGATCGAGCGCCTCGCTGACGAATAGCTCGGTCGCCTTCGCGCGCGTGATCGTCCCGTCGGTGCGGCACCACGCAAGCTCCTGGCCACGGCGAATCGTCCCCTGTTGCACGCGACAGAGCGCAAGCCGGCCGACGTATGGCGAAGCGTCGAGGTTGGTGACGAGCGCCTGCAGCGGATGACCCTGCTCGTAGACCGGCGGCGGGATGTGCTCGAGGATCAGCTCGAGCAGCGGCGCGAGGTCGGGCTCGAGCCCGTCCGGGTCGGGCGCGAGCGAGGCACGGCCTGCTTTCGCGTTGCAGAAGACGATCGGGAACTCGATCTGGCTCTCGTCGGCGTCGAGGTCGAGGAAGAGCGCGTAGACCTCGTCGACGACTTCGGCGATTCGCGCGTCGGGCCGATCGACCTTGTTGACGACGAGGATCACAGGAAGGCGCGCCTCGAGCGCCTTGCGGAGCACGAAGCGGGTCTGTGGCAACGGGCCTTCGCTCGCGTCGACGAGGAGCAGGACGCCGTCGACCATCGTCAGCCCGCGCTCCACCTCGCCGCCGAAGTCGGCATGGCCCGGCGTGTCGACGATGTTGATCTTCACCGCGCCGTGCCGGACGGCGGTGTTCTTGGCCAGGATCGTGATCCCCTTCTCGCGTTCGAGCTCCCCGGTATCGAGGATCTGCTCGGCGACGTCCTGGTTCGCGCGGAATGCTCCGGACTGCCACAGCAGCGCGTCGACGAGCGTCGTCTTGCCGTGATCGACGTGGGCGACGATGGCGACGTTGCGGATGTCGGAGCGTTGCGGCACGTGCCGAGGGTACCCGGGCGACGACTAGCGACCGCTATTTCCGCAGGCAGAGGGCGGCGAGGTCGATGCCGAAGACGGGCTGGTACACCTGGCACCCGATCCGCGCGGAGAAGAAGTCGCGGCTCGCGTTCGTCCCGATCGCGGCTGCGGGGGCGTCGTCGCGCTCGAGCTCGAGCGCGAGGCGGCTCGCTGCTCGGTTGCGGCTCGCGCCGGATAGCTTCTCCACCGCACGGAGCTTTCGGTTGACGGCCGGGTCGTCGAAGTTGCTGATGTTCCCCTGGCCGATCGAGCTGCTGTCGAAGATCTCGAGGCTCTGTACCGGATCGGGGGGCAGGAGGTATCCGGAGATGGCGAGGTCGAACGGCTCGCCGCGTCGAATGACGCGAGTGAAGTAGTCGCCGACCGCGAACTCCTTCACCTGGACATCGATCCCGAGCGGCGCGAGGTCGCGGCGGATGATCTGCGCCTCCTGGACCCAAGGGGACGTGTTGGGCGTGTACATGATCGCCGTTGCGTGCACGCGCCCCGCGATGCGCTTCGCTCGCCGGAGGTCGGGGCCGTTGACGGGGTAGAGATGAAGGCTCTTGGCCCCGGCTATCGACGCGGGGATGTAGTCGGCCGAGGGCGCACCCGCAAAGAACGGGCTCCCGTTGGCAAATCTCAGTCCCTGGGCGACGAGGGCCGGGCGGTCGATCGCGTAGTTGACCGCCCGCCGTAGTCGCGCCTGCGAGAAGAGCGGCCGGCTCGTGTTCATGTGCAGCAATCGCGTCCCGAGCACCGGGCTGACGAAGTACCGCTGGTGTCCCTGCTTCGCGGCCTTGCTGCCGGGACCGTACTCGGCCTCCAGCCGTGGCCCAGCGTCCGAGGGAATCCCGTCGAGCGCGTTGTCGGTCGTACCGGCCTCGATCTGCTGGAGGGCACGCGCCGGGTCGACGCCGATCGTGACGACGATCTGGTCGAGCCGGTGTGGGCGGTCGCCGTGGTAGTTGGGATTTTGTCGGAGCACGAGCTGCTTGCGTGGTGTGTACGACGCGATGTAGTAGGGACCGGCTGACGGGATGAGGTCGATCCCACCCGGATCGGCGGGCGTGTCGCGCGGGACGGCGCACGCCGCCCCGGTAGCGAGGTTGGAAAGGAAGGCGCCGTCCGGCCGCGCCAGCCTGATCGTGAGCGTGCGGCCCCGCGCGACGACGCCCGAGAGGTGGCGCGCCTTGCCGGTGACGTAGTCCTCGTATCCGACGATGCCGCTGAACTGACTCGGCTAACGGCGACTTCAGGCGCGGGTTCGTCACGCGTTCGATCGTCGACTTGAACGTCATCGCCGTCACCGCCTCGTTCGACGGCGGCGAGAAGCGAAAGCCCGGCCGGATCCTGAACGTGTACGTCGTACCGCCCGCCGTCGGAGCAGGGATCGCCTCCGCCACCTCCGGGACGATGCGCGAGCCCTCGGGTGCGGGCTTGTCCGGGAGCGTGACGAGGTTCGCGCATGTCGCGTAGGAGACGGCGCCGAAGCCTCCAAGAAGCGCCGGATCGAGCGATGTCGCGCCGAATTGCGTGGTGACGTGCGCCACGCCGCCGGCTTCTGCCGGACGCGGAGGGGCAGGTGCGATCGCGACCCACACCTCCCCGTCGGCAGTCGCGAGCGCGGTTGGCGTCCCGCCGAGCTGGATCGTCTTCGACACCGTTCCCGACCGCGGGTCGAGGCGCATGACCGTGCCGTCGTCGCCGTTCGCCACCCACACCGCCGTGGGCGTGGCGACGACAGCCGTCGGCCCCTCACCGACGGGCGTCGTGCCGGCGACGGCGTTCGTGCCGGTGTCGACGCGAACCACCGTGTTGTCACCCGCGTTCGCGATCCACGCGCCGGCAGGGTTCACGGCGACCGCGAGCGGGACTGTGACCAACGGGGATCGTCGTCGTCACGAGCGTCGTCGGGTCGATGCGGGTGACGGTGCCGTCGGCGCGGTTCGTCACCCAGACGGAGCCCGCACCGGCCGCGATCGCCGACGGGTCGTTGCCGACGCCGACGGATCCCAGCTTCCGCCCCGAAGCGGGGTCGATCCGCAGAGACGACCCCGTCGGGATCGGCGATCCAGATCGACGCCGAACGCCGCGAGCGTCGGTCGCACGCTGCCGCCGAAGAAGCCGGGAGCCGGCGAGCGACGACCACTTCGAGGCGACACGGTCGTACCTCGGGTCGATCTTCGAGACGTCGCCCTTGCCGCCGGTTACCCAGATGGCGTTCTTCGTGGCGGCAAGCGCCGTCGGCGCGTCGCCGATCGGAATCGCTGGTGAGGCCTGGCGCGTCGAGGGAGTCGACGCGCGTCACGCTGTCGTCGTCGAGGTTGGCGACCCACAGGCCGCCCGCGCCGGACGTGATCGCGACGGGGCGCGCGCCGACCGGGACCGCCTTCCCGACGGAGCCCGAGGCGTCGATCGGGACTATCGAGTTCGCCGCGACGGCTGTGTCGGAAGAACCGCCCAGAAGAAGCAGAGGAATGAGGACCGCTGCCGCGATGACCGCGATGCCGGGGCCAGCAACGAGAGCGGCTCGCCGCTTAGTGATTCGGCGCCCGGCGACCTCTTCGGCTGCCCGCTCCAGTTCGCCTTCGCGCCCTTCGAAGGCCGACGTCGTGGCGGTCCGGAGCGGCGGGAAGGACGACTCGAGGCCGTCGATCTCGAGCTGGAAGATGCGCTCGGGCCGCTTGAGGTCCTTCAGCTCGTGCTCGCCGAGGTCGACGACGCGGACGTCGTCCGGCAGCTCGTCCTCGACGAGCTCACGCGTTGTGTTCGACAGCAGCACCTGCCCGCCGTGACCCGCGGCACAGATCCGTGCTCCGCGGTGGACACCCATGCCGACGTAGCGCTCGTCACTCGCCAGCGGCTCGCCCGTGTGGATCCCCATCCGCACGCGAAGAGAGACGCCGTCCGGCCAGGGCTCGGCGGCAAGCGCCCTTTGAACGGCCACGGCGGCCGCGACCGCATCCCGTGCGCGTGCGAAGGCGACGAAGAACGCGTCTCCCTGCGTGTCGATCTCGTGGCCGTCGAACTGCTCGATCGCCGAGCGAAACAGCTCGGCGTGCCTCGAAAGCGCCGTGTCGTATCGTTCGCGCAGCTGTTCCAGCAGCCGCGTCGACCCTTCTATGTCGCTAAAAAGAAAGGTGACCGTGCCGGTCGGGCGTTCAGCCGTCTCCACGAGACTCGATTAGGGTACTGCCCGGCTTCGGCCGACGGAATTCCCTCGCAACACGAATTGCGCACCGATGCTCCGCAACCGAAGAGAAGAGGCCCCGCTTCCGGGCCTTTCGAGGTAGCGGGGGCGGGATCTGAACCTGCGAGTTGGAGCCCGTACCCCATGACCAACGCAAGGCAGGTCCGCAGTGCCCGTTACGCAGCCGCGCCCCGAAGGCGACGACCCGCGCCGCTACGTCGTGCGCGCCGGGCGTCGGCGAGGATAGCCCGGGCCGCGTTTCTCCCGGGACCGCCGGTGACTCCGCCACCGGGATGTGCGCCCGCCCCGCACAGGTAGAGACCGCGGATGTCGGCCAGCCGGTAGCGCGCGTGGCCGAGGAGAGGCCGCCAGGCGAAGAACTGGTCGAGGGCGTGCTCGCCGTGCATCGGGTGCCCGCCACTGAGGCCGTAGTCTCGCTCGAGGTCCGCCGGCGTGAGGACGTGGCGAGCGACGATGGTCTCCGCGATCCCCGGTGCGTACGCCTCGAGCGTCCGCACGGCCGTGTCCAGCACCCGATCGCGTGCTGCCTCGTCCCATTCCGCGTCACGGAGGAGGCGCGGCGCGTACTGGAACAGTGCGGTGATGACGTGGGTGCCCTCGGGGGCGAGCGCAGGGTCGGAGAGGGTCGGGATCGTCGCCTCGAGATACGGGTGCGCGGAGATCCGGCCGTACTTCGAGTCGTTGAATGCCCCCTCGAGGTCGTCGAGGCTCGGGGCGATGACGATGCGTCCCCACAGGCGCTCATCCTCGACGCCAAACGCTGGCAGGGCGTCCACGACGAGCGTGACCTTCGCGACCACGCCAGGCATGCGGATGTTCCCGGCACGCCAGCTCAGCGTCGGACCGATCTCGGCCGGGTCGATAAGACGCATGAGGGTCTGCTTGGGGTCGGCGCTCGAAGCCACGATGCGCGCATCGATCTCCTCGCCGTTCGCCAGGGCGACACCTTCCACGGAGCCTCGCTTGGTGCGAATGGCCGAGACGTCGGCACCGCAGCGCAGCGTCGCGCCGAAGCTTCGCGCCGCGGCGATGAGCGCCTCGGATCAGAGCGTCCGGCCCGCCGCGGGCGAAGACGGTGCGCCCAGCTGCTCCTCCACCGGACGCCGAGTCCCACAGGAAGTTGAGCGCCGTTCCCGCGGACCGAGGGCCCATGGCCGCGTAGCGAATCCCCCGCGCCCCGAGGACGCCTCGCAGCGCGTCGTCGTCGATTGCCTCGCTCACGAGATCCGCGACGGACATGGGCAGGACTCGCAGCGTCTCGTGGATCTGCCGCTTGCCAAGCTGCCGCAGCGCGTTCGCGAGCGTGAGGCCCTTGAAGCCGTCCGCGGGAGACGGCGACGCGAGATCCGGAGGCTCGGTCGCCTGGACGCGGCTCAGGAACCGGGCGAGAGAGCGGACCTTGCGGTCGAACGCGAGGAACGCGTCGGCGTCACTCGGCCGGTGCGTCCGCAGCTCCGTCGCGGTCCGAGCCGGGTCGCGCCACAACGTGATAGGCCGCCCGTCGGCGGACGGGGCGAAGGCGACCACGTCGGGCTCAACGGCTCGAAGGCCGTACCCGCTGAGCCGGAGATCTCGGACGACACTGGCACGGAGACCGCCCATGCCGTCGGCGACAACCGGCGCGCGCACACCCGGAGCAACCTCCTCCATCGCGAGTGTGCCGCCCGCCCGACTCCGGCGTTCGAGTACGAGCGTGCGCAGACCCGCCTTCGCCAGGTACCCCGCCGTCACGAGACCGTTGTGGCCGGCACCCACGATGATCGCGTCGTATCGCTCCCGGGCCACGAGTATTCAGGCCGCCCTGCGGTTCCGAAGCGAGCGCACGACCTGGAGGGCGGCGAGACGGCCAGACGCCCCCATGATCCCTCCGCCGGGGTGCGTGGCCGAGCCGCACATCCAGAGGTTTTGCAACGGCGTGCGATAACGGGCCCATCCCGCGACGGGCCGGTTGAAGAAGAGCTGCTCGAGGGAGAGCTCGCCCTGGAAGATGTTGCCCTCCGACAGCCCGAACCGGTCCTCGATGTCCTTGGGAGTGAGCACCTGTGCGTGCGCAATCAGCCGGCGGATGTTCGGCGCTCGTTCCTCGATGGTGTCGAGCACCGTCTCCCCGAACGCCTCGCGCCGAGCGTCGTCCCATTCGGCGCCGTCGGCGAGGTGGTAAGGCGCGTATTGCACGAAGCAACTCACGACGTGCTTGCCCGGTGGCGCCATCGACGGATCGACCAGGGTCGGGATGACCATGTCGATGAACGGACGCCGGCTGAAGCGTCCGGCCTTGGCGTCGTCGTAGGCGAGCTCCATGTAATCGATGCTGGGACTGAAGCTGATCGCGCCGCGCAGGTGTTCGCCCTCGCCGGGGAGGCAGGTGAACTCCGGAAGCCCGTCCAGAGCGAGATTCACCTTTCCGCTGGAGCCTCGGTACCGGTAGCGCTTGACGTCCTCGATGAACGACGTATCGAGGAGCCCGGGCGGGACGAGCCGGACGAACGTCTGCTGCGGGTCCATGCTCGACAGCGTCACCCGCCCGAGGACCTCCTCGCCGGAGCTCGTGACGGCACCCGTGACTTCGTCGCCGCTGGTCAGGATGTGCTCGACGGGTGCCTCGGTCCGGATCTCGGCGCCGTACGACCGGGCTGCGCTCGCGATCGCCTCGCTCACGGCGCCCGTCCCTCCCCGCGGTATCCCCCACGCCCGCAGGACGCCGTCGATCTCGCCCATGTAGTGGTGCAGGAGCACGTAGGCGGTCCCGGGAGAGCGGATCCCCTGGAACGTTCCGATGATCCCCGAGGCGGCGATCGTCGACTTCAGCGGATCGGTCTCGAACCATTGGTCGAGGAAGTCGGCGGCGCTCATCGTCATGAGCTGGATGAAGACGGCGCGCTGCTCCCGGGAAAGGTCGTTGAAGGCGCGCGCGAGACGTGCGACCGGAAGCCATTCGCGAGGACGGACTCGGCCGGGATCCGGCGGTGCCATGGACAGGATCGGCTTGATGAATCTCGCCATCTCGACCATGAAGCGGCCGTACTCGTCGTAGGCCTCCGCGTCGCTCGGGGACCAACGCCGAAGCTCGCGGACAGTGCGGCCTTGGTCGTTCACGCGCCACAAGTAGTCGTCCTCGAGCGGCGTGAACGTTCCGTCGAGCGGCAAGATCTCGAGGCCGTGCTTCGGCAGCTCGAGCTCCCGGACGATCTCGGGCCGGAGCAGCGAGACCACGTACGACGCCACGCTGAACCGAAAGCCGGGGAAGACCTCCTCGGTCACCGCGGCCCCGCCGAGTACGTGGCGCCGTTCGAGTACGACGACCTTGAGGCCGGCCCGCGCGAGGTAGGCGGCGGCGACCAGGCCATTGTGCCCGCCGCCGATCACCACGGCGTCGTACACACGGCGGCCGGCCAAAGCAGCCCGATTATATTTGCCGGCCATGCCCGAACCGTTCGACATGTCGCTGGTACAGCGGGGAGCGAGGTTGCGGCGCAGCCCGTTCTACGAGGCGACGCAGCGCCACGGCCCGAAGGGCTTCACCGTCTACAACCACACGCTGTTCCCGATCAACTTCGACGACTTCGAGGCCGAGTACTGGCACCTGCTGCACCACGTGACCCTCTGGGACGTCGCCGTGGAGCGCAACGTGGAGGTGACCGGGCCAGACGGCTTCCGCTTCGCGCAGCTGCTCACCTGCCGTGACCTGAGCACATGCGCGGTCGGCCAGGGAAAGTACGTGCTGATCACGGCGCCGGACGGCGGCATCCTCAACGATCCGGTGATGCTGCGCCTGGACGAGAACACGTTCTGGTTCGCGCTCGCCGACAGCGACGTGCTGCCGTACGCAAAGGGCTTGGCTGCGTACGCCGGGATGGACGTGAAGCTCTCGGAGGCCGAGGCGTATCCGCTACAGATCCAGGGGCCGAAGTCCAGGGATGTCGTGCGCGACCTGTTCGGCGAGGATGTCCTCGACCTCCGCTACTACCACTTTCGCCGTCTCGACCTGGACGGCATCCCGCTCATCCTCACCCGCACGGGCTGGACCTCGGAGGTCGGGTACGAGATCTATCTCCTCGACGCCTCGCGCGGAGTCGATCTGTGGGAGCGAATCATGGAGGCAGGCGCCCCGTACGAGATCCGCCCGACCGGGCCGGTGGACATCCGCCGGATCGAGGGAGGCATTTTCAACTGGGGTGCCGACATGACGTACGAGAACAACCCGTTCGAGCTGGGGCTGGACCGGCTCGTCGACCTGGACAGCGACGCTGATTTCGTCGCCCGCGAGGCGCTCTCGAGGATTCGGGACGAGGGCGTGAAGCGGAAGATCGTCGGGCTCCAGATCGACGGCGACCGACTGGAGATGAACGCGACGACGTGGCCTGTCTCCGTAAACGGCGCGAATGGAACGGTGACCTCCGCCGTCCACTCGCCCCGCCTGGAAAGGAACATCGGCTACGCGTGGCTGCCGGTCGAGCACACGCAACTCGGGATGCATGTCAGGGTGGAGACACCCGACGGCGAAAGAGACGCGACGATCGTGCCGCTTCCGTTCGTCGACCCCGAGAAGCAGATCCCGAAGTCGTAGTGTCCGTCGGAACCGCGTTCCATCCCCGCACCGCGCCGCTCAACCGCAAGCTGCAGTGGCGAGAGTGGTCGGGGTATCTCGCCGCCAGCGCGTACCACGACTCGCACGAGATCGAGTACAACGCCGTCCGCGAGGCGGCCGCGTTAATCGACGTCTCTCCCCTCTACAAGTATCTGGTCTCCGGCCCGGACTCGACGAGGCTCGTCGACCGCGTCATTACCCGTGACGCGGCCAAGCTCGCGGTCGGCCGCGTCTACTACACGTCCTGGTGCAACGAGCAGGGCCGCGTCGTGGACGATGGGACGGTCGCCTGCCTCGACGAGCGAACGTACCGCTGGACGGCGGCAGATCCGTCCCTGCGTTGGCTGCGGATGAACGCCGGCGGCCTCGATGTCGAGATCGAGGACGTCAGCGAACGGATCTCGGCCCTCGCGATCCAGGGACCGCTGAGCCGCCATGTGCTCGAGACGGCCACCGAGACGTCCTGGGGTGACCTCGCGTACTTCGGCCGGCGTGGCTCACACGTCGGGCGCATTCCCGTCGACGTCTCCCGGACGGGCTACACGGGCGACCTCGGGTACGAGGTGTGGATTGAGAGCTCGGACGCGGTCGAGCTGTGGGACGCGCTCGTGCGAGCCGGGAGACCCTTTGGGATACGGCCCGCAGGGATGCTGGCGCTCGACGTCGCGCGGATCGAGGCGGGACTGATCCTCGTCGAGGTCGACTTCGATTCCGTCCGACGAGCTCTGATTCCCGAGCAGTCGTTCTCGCCGTTCGAGCTAGGCATCCTCGGCCGCTTCGTCGACTTCCAGAAGCAGGCCGAATTCGTCGGCCGTCGCGAGCTCGAACGAGAACAGAAGCGAGGCGGGCCTCCGCGAAGACTCGTCGGCCTGGAGCTCGAGTGGGACTCGCTCGAGGGCCTCTACCGGGAGAAAGGGCTGATGCCGACGCTGGACCCCGCGGCGTCGCGCGAGCCTCTCCCTCTGTATGCGCGGGGTCGGCAGGTCGGCAAGGCCACGAGCACGACGTGGAGCCCGATACTGAAGAAGGTGGTGGCACTGGCGTCTGTTCGCGCGAGCCATAGCGCGCCCGGCACCAGGATCGAAATCGAGTGGACGGTCGAGGCTCGGCGACATCGCACGCCCGCGAGGGTGGTGGAGCTGCCGTTCTTCAACCCGACCCGCAAGACCTCGACGGTGGGTTCCCGACCAGCCGCGTAGCTGAGAGCCACGGCCTCGCACATGAGCACGCTCATTCTTCGGGGTGGTGTCGAGGTCGAGGGTCCACTCGAACTTGCGCTCGAGTTCCTGGAGGCGTATGCGAGCTACGAGACGTATGACCCCTCAGGGCCGGCGTCGTTCGACGAGAGCGACCTCAAGCAGGCAAACCGAGGCGGTGCCCGCATCTCGGCGAGTGAGGCGGCAGCGATTCTCGGGCGTCAGGCCGAGATCGAACGTGCCTTGCGTGACATCGACTCCGGCGCCTCATTGACCGACGCAACGAGCTCGATCCCGTGGATCCCGCTGACGCAACTCTTCGACTGCTTCGCCGACATCCGCGGAGTCGGTTTCTCGAAGACGACAAAGGCCCTCCACCCGAAGCGCCCGGCGCTGATCCCGATGCTCGACAGCGTCGTCCAGGCTCACTTGGCAGGGGACGATCCGGGGCCACGCTCCTCGGGCTCGTTCGGTGAGCGCGCGATCGCGCTCGTCCGCAGCTACAAACGCGAGCTCGATCGCAACCGCTCCGCCCTGCACGAGATTCGGCGACAACTCGCGCGCCGAGGGCATCGCCTCACCGAGCTGCGAATCCTCGACATGGTGATCTGGTGCGTGTCAGGGAGAAGCCAATCGCGGGCCGCGAATCCCTGACCACTCGTCGACTCCTATCAGGTGGCGAAACACGCCGCCGCGACCGACATGGCGGGCGCGGCTCGCTCCCGCTCACGGAGACCACCTGAAGAAGGGGGCTCACGGGGGAAACATGGTTTCCCCCGTTCCCAGTAGCGGGGGCAGGATTTGAACCTGCGACCTCCGGGTTATGAGCCCGGCGAGCTACCTGACTGCTCCACCCCGCGACGCGGCCGCAGTATAGCGCCGCTGGTTAGAGTCAGCGCGTGCCCGCCTTCGTCTGGATCGCGCTCGGCGTCTTCTTCGTGTGCCTCGTCGGCGGCACGATCTGGGCGCTCGTCAATGGCCTGCGGGCGTGGCGACGAGCGAGGCCTGCGCTGAAGCGGATGAACGCCGAGTCGGCCGCGCTGAGCGAGCGTTCGACCGCGCTCGAGCGGCGCCTGGCAGCGCTCGAGCCGAAGACGGCGCAGCTGCAGCGCGACGTTGCGCGCCTGTCGCGTGCGGTCGCTCGCGCACGCCTCCTGCTCGGCGCGGTGCACGTCCAGACGGTCTCTCGCGTCGCGCGCATCCTGATGCCTTGACGCGCGTCGCCGCGGTCGATCTCGGGACGAACTCCACGCGCCTCCTCGTCGCCGACGTGGTCGACAGCCAGGTCGATGAGGTGGTGCGAAGGCTCCAGATCACACGCCTCGGCGAAGGGGTAGACCAGCGTCGGCGGCTCCTCCCCCTCCCCATCGCCCGCGTGCGCAACTGCCTCACCGACTTCCGCCGCGAGCTGGAGAGCCTCGGCGCGGAGCAAACGCTCGCGATCGGCACTAGCGCGATCCGCGATGCCGAGAACGGCGAGGCGTTCCTCGGCGAGATCGAGTGGAGCTACGGCTTCGCGACACGGCTGCTCTCCGGACACGACGAGGCGCTGCTCACGTTCCGAGGAGTCACGGCCGGCCGTGCGCTCGAGCCGGACACGCTGATCGTGGACGTTGGCGGCGGCTCGACCGAGCTCGTGCTCGGCGGGCCGGAAGGCGTCTCCTTCCACACGAGCCTCGACCTCGGCTGCGTGCGCCTGACCGAGCGCTTCGGAGACGACCTCGAGGCATGTGCGGCGCACGTCCGCTCGGAGCTACGCGGTGTTGAGCCCGGGAGCGCGATCGGCGTCGCCGGAACCGTCACGGCTCTGGCTGCCCTCGACCTCGGGCTCGTCGAGTACGACCCGGAACGCGTGCACGGCCACGTGCTCACACGCAAGGCGGTCGAACAGCAGCTCGAGCGGCTGGCCGCGCTGCCAGTGGAGGAACGCCGCCGCGTGCCGGGTCTCGACCCGGAGCGTGCGCCGGTGATCGTCGCCGGCGCGGTCATCGTCCGCGAGGTGCTGAAGCGCTACGACCTGGAAGCGCTCGAGGCAAGCGAGCGGGACATCCTCCAGGGCGCGGCGCTGGCTGCCGCGGAGCTGCCTGCCGACGACGAGGCTGCCGCCCCGCCCGGTGCCTACACCTGTTGCTGATGCGCTACGGACTCGTTAGCTCGAACTTCGGCTCCTTCTCGAAACCCCAGACGGTGCTCCGGCTCGCCGAGCACGCCGAGGAGGCGGGCTGGGAGGCGCTGTTCCTCTGGGATCACCTGGCGTGGGTCTGGGACGGGCCGGCCGCCGAGCCCTGGGTCACCCTCGCAGCTGTGGCGGCGCGCACGGAGCGATTGCTGCTCGGAACCTGCGTCACCCCGATTCCGCGCCGGCGGCCGCAGGTGCTTGCCTTCGAGGTGGCGACCCTCGACGAGCTCTCCGGGAGCCGGGCAGTGCTCGGCGCCGGCCTAGGCGGAAACCGCCGCGAGTTCGAGGAGTACGGAGAGAGCTTCGACAGGGAGCGCCGCTGGCAGCTGCTGGAGGACGGCCTGGAGCTGATCCGCGAGCTCTGGGCAGGCCCGCTGGGGCCGCGGGAGATCCCGATCTGGATCGGCGGCAACAGCCCCCGTGCACGGCGGCTCGCGGCGGGCTACGACGGCTGGATGCCGGATAACCCGTCGCCCTCCGAGATGCTGTCGCCGGAGGACATCCGCAGCGAGCCGGCGCGCGAGATCGCAGTGATGGGCTACTCCGCGCCCGGCGAGCGCGTGCTGCACGACTCCTACGCCGACGCCGGGACGACATGGTGGCTCGAGAGCCTGCACGACCGCCGCGCCGACCTGGGCACGCTGCTCGCGCGCGTCGACGCAGGTCCTTAAGGCCCCTGGCCGACGTGTGCCGAAGCGTGCGAGAGGCAGGAGCTAGACTGCGGCCGCGCAACGGACCGACGAAGGAGGAGCCATGGCTACCAACGTCGATGTGCAGGCCTTGAGCGGTGTCTCCGGCCGGGTGCTGACCCCGGGGGACGACGGGTACGACGAGGCGCGCCGTGTCCACAATGGCCTCATCGACCGCCGGCCGGCCGTCATCGTCCAGTGTCACGACGTGGACGACGCGGCCGCTGCGGTGCGCTTCGCGCGCGAATCGGGTCTCGACATCTCCGTCCGCGGGGGAGGCCATAACGTCGCTGGGAGGGCAGTGGCTGATGACGCCGTGGTGATCGACCTGTCCCGGATGAGAGACGTCGCCGTGGACCCCGAAGCGCGGACGGCTCGTGCGGGAGGCGGAGCGCTCTGGGCTGACCTCAACGCTGCGACCGCCGAGCACGGGCTCGCGGTGACAGGTGGAGCGATCTCGACCACCGGAATCGGCGGGCTCACTCTCGGCGGCGGACTGGGCTGGCTCATGGCCAAGCACGGCCTCGCGGCCGACAACGTCCTCGCCGTCGAGCTGGTGTCAGCAGACGGCGACCCGCTCGAGGTCACGGCCGAGTCCCATCCCGACCTGTTCTGGGCCCTTCGCGGCGGAGGGGGGAACTTCGGCGTGGCGACAGCGTTCACCTATCGCCTCCACCCCCTGGAGATGGTCACCGGTGGCCTGATAGCCCACCCCATCGACGCCGGAGGGGACATGCTGCGCTTCTACCGCGACGCTGTCGCCGACTGCTCGGACGACCTGTCGGTGTTCGCGGGGCTCGTCCACGCGCCCGACGGCTCCGGAGCGAAGCTTGCGGCGATGGTCGTCTTCCATATGGGAACGCCGGAGGAAGCCGAGCGGGATCTCGCGCCGTTCAAAGAGTGGGGATCTCCCGTCATGGTCGAGGTCGGCCCGATGCCGTATCCCGTCATGAACACCCTGCTCGACGACGGCTTTCCGGCTGGGGCACTCAACTACTGGCTGTCGAGCTTCGTCAGCGGCCTTCCCGATGGGTTCATCGACACCGCGCTTGAGCGCTACGCCTCGGTGCCCTCGATCCACTCGGCGATCTTCCTCGAGCACTTTCACGGCGCCGTCACGCGTATCGACGTCTCGGAGGCCGCCGTCCCGCACCGGCAAGAGGGCTGGAACCTGCTCGTACCCTCGGTGTGGATGGATGCGGCCGACACCGACGAGAACATCGCGTGGACGCGGGACACGTATGCCGCGCTCTCCGAGCACTTCGCCGGGCGCCGTTGGCTCAACTACCTCGGCGATGACCAGGGTGCCGACGCCGTGCGGGCCGCGTACGGACCTAACTACGAACGGCTCCTAGAGGTGAAGCGGCGGTACGACCCGGACAACGTCTTCCATCACAACCACAACATCGTCCCGTAGCGCTACTCACGCGGCGATCGCGGTGAACGGCGCGGCACCGAGCCGCTCGAAGATCGCCATCGCCTCGCGATGCGCTGCCTCGTCGCCGCAGCGACCCAGGCCGAGAAGGGCATAGGCGCGCTCGACGACCGATCCCCATTCACGCCACCCGTCTGCTGCCTCGCGATAGAGACCGCGCGCCTCGTCCACGGCTCCGCGCCCCTCCGCGAGGATCGCCGCCCCCATGTGCTTCGTGGTGGGGCTTCGTATGCCGATCGGCCACGTGGGCGTGCCTTCCAGAAGGCGCTCCCCGAGAGCGAGGTCTCCCGCCGCCGCGCACACACGCAACGCGGTGTTGAGGTGAAGATTGAGGTCGTACTTCCCGCCGCGGAGGCGTTCCAGCTCTTTCAAGAGAGCCACCGCATCGTCCATCGCCCCGCCCGCCGCCGAAACGAGCGCGGCCGCCGCAAGGGCAGGGCCGAGGGTCTGCGGGTCCTCGATCTCCCGGGCCCGCGGCAGGAAGATCGCCGCATGCTCCTTCGCGAGCTCAACCGCGCCGCGCTGTACGTGAACGGGGCTCGCCAGCGTCAGCGCCACCACCTCGATCTGCGTTCGGCCCTGGTCGCGGTCCCAGCGCACGACCTCGTCAGTCTCTTGCAGGAGCTCGTCCCATTCCCCCAGCTCGTAGAGGAAGTTCACTCTCGCCGCCCGGGACCACATCACGTGGTGCGTCAGCCCGCGCTGGCGCGCGAACTCCTGACCGGCTTCGACCATCGCGAGCGCAGTCGGCAGATCCTCGAAGTCCCCGATCGTCGCTCCGAGGTTCCCGTACGAGGTCGCGGTCTCGATCCCGAGCCCCAGCGAAAGCGCGAGCTCGAGTCCCTCGCGCAGGTCGTCGAGACCACGAGTGTCGCCGAGCTCGAGACGCGCGATGCCGCGGAACTGGAGCAGCCGGACGACGTTCTCGATGCCGAGCTCTCGGGCAAGTGCTATCCCCTTTTCCACCCATACGAGGCCCTCCGCCGACCTGCTGCCCAGGACATCGGAGCCTCCGGCCGTCGTGTATGCACGGACGAGATCGGGCCCCGAGCCAGGCTCGAGAACCGCTATCGCTTCGAGCGCCACGTCCCGCCCACGCGCCGTCTCTCCGTGCCGCCAGAGCGCCCGGGCGAGGCCGATCTTCGCGACGCCAGCTGCACGATCCTCAAGCAACGGAACCGCCGCCTCGTATGCCCTTTCAGCCTCGATCACGCGTCCCTGCTCCTGTAGCGCGTCCCCGAGCTTCACGAGGATGGACGCGTGGCTCGTACCGGAGGTGAGATCGGCCGCGCGACGGTAGGCGGCCTCGGCCGCGGTCATGTCCAATGGCATGGCGCGATCACCCGCGAGCACGAGAAAGCGCGCGACCTGCGCTTCGAGCTCGGGTCGTGATCCGTTCTGCCCCGCGGCTCGCAGGAGCTCCACCGCTTGGTCGTAGTGGTGGACGAGGATCTCGGCGTGATCCGAGACCCGCTCTTCAGCCGTGTGCTCGATCCATTCCGCTGCACGAACGTGCTTCTCACCTCGAGGCGCTCGCGGTATCTGCTGGTACGCGACGTCGCGAACGAGGACGTGCCAGAAGGAGAACTCCTCCTCCCCGACCATCGAGGACAGGCGGGCGGGGCGCACGAGCTCCCGGCGCACGAGCTCGCGCACACCCGTCAAGACCTCTTCCCGATCGCGATCGCCCATCACGGCGAGCGCACCCGTCCAGAACACCTTCCCGAGGACGGCGGCATCCTGAACGAGCGCTTTCACCTCGACCGACAGTGCGTCGAGGCGACTCGCGATCAGCGCCTGCACCGTCTCAGGCACGTCTCCTTCCCGCACTGATCCTCGCTCGGCCATCAGGCCGACGAACTGCTCCGCATAGAGCGGGTTCCCCGCGGCTTGTTCGAGCAGCTCTGCCTGCGTGTCGGCCGCGAGCACCGACCGCTCGAGCAGCGCAGAGACGAGGCGAGCGGTGTCCTCGTCGGTGAGTGGCGACAGGCCGAGGGTGGTGGAGTTCCGCCGGCCCCCGCCCCACCCCGGCCGGTGTTCGAAGAGCTCCGGGCGCGTCGTGCCGACGACGAGCAGCGGGACGGGCGTCGCCCAGTCGAGCAGGTGCTCGACGAAGTCGAGCAGCGCCGCATCCGCCCAATGGAGGTCTTCGAGCACGAGCACGAGTGGCCGGTCGCTTGCGAGCGCCTCGAGGAAGCGGCGCCACGCAGCAAATGCCTCCTCGCGACCCACCAAGGCCACGTCTTCCTGCGCACCGACGAGCGGCGCAAGCCGGTCCGCCACCCAGCTCCGCTCACCGGCGTCGTCGATCGCTTCCGCGACGGATTCGTGGAGCTTCTCGTGCGCCTGGGCGGGCGAGTCCGATTCGAGGATCCCCGCCTCGGCCTTGACGATCTCGCCCAGCGCCCAGAACGTGATCCCCTCGCCATACGGGAGACAGCGGCCCTGGCGCCAGCGCACGAGGTCGTCCCTCCGGTCGAGCTCGCGGCTGAGCTCCCACACGAGGCGGCTCTTGCCGAGGCCGGGCTCGCCGACGATCGTCAGCAGCTGCGCCGACGGCTCTCGCTGCGCTCGGGCGAACGTGTCGAGGAGGACGGCGAGGTCGTGCCCGCGTCCGATGAACGGCGTCCGCGCCCGCGGCTCGGCGTCGACGCCGAAGCGGCTGCGTGCGCCGACGACGAGCCAGACCGGGATCGGCTCTGCTTTGCCCTTCGCGATCACGGGTTCGAGCGGATCGATCTCGATGGCGCCCTCGGCCGCCCGCATCGTCGTCTCGTCGACGATCACCGATCCGACCGGGGCAGCGTTTTGCAGCCGTGCGGCGATGTTGACGATGTCGCCCGTCGCGATGCCCTCGCCGCGTTCCGGACGCGCGCCGAGGGCAACGACCGCCTCACCGGTTGCGACGGCGCCGCGCACGGCGAGGTCGAAGCCGCGCTCCTCGTTCAGCTCCTCTATCGCCTCGAGAATCCGCAGCGCAGCACGCACGGCCCGTTCCGCATCGTCCTCGTGTGCGACCGGGGCGCCGAAGACGGCCATCACCGCATCGCCGATGAACTTCTCGACGGTTCCGCCGAAGCGCTCGATCTCGATCTTCAGCCGTTCGTGGTACGGCCGGAGCGCCGCGCGGACGTCCTCGGGGTCGGCCCTATCGGAGCGGCCGGTGAAGCCCACGAGGTCGACGAAGAGCACAGAGACGACCTTTCGCTCCTCGGCCGCCGCCGCCGCCGGCTCCGCGAGCGGCTCTCCGCAGGCGAGGCAGAAGCGCGCCTCCTCCGGATTCTCCTGCCCGCAGGCGAGGCAGACCTGGGCGGGCGATCCATCGCTCATTGCTAGGCGGCTGGCGGCAGCTCGGGCGGCTCGTCCTCGGCCAGGCGTCGCTGGAGCACGCTGCGCGAGAGCACACCGACGAGCTTGCCGTCCTCGACCACCGGCACCCGCTCGAGGTCTTCTGTCCTCCAGCAGCTGGAACGCCTCGTCGACGGGCAGGTCGGCGTCGACCGTGAAGCGGGGCGCTTCGGCGATGTCGCCGAGCGACGTCGAGCGCGGGTCGCGACCGGCGGCGACGACTTCCCGCACGAGCGTCGACCGCGTCACCACGCCCACGAGCCGGCTGTCGCCGTCCGTGACCAGCACGGCGCGGACGTCCGGCTGGGCGAGCCGGTCGCCCGCTTCCACGGCGGTCGCCGTCGCCGGGAGCGTCGCCGGCTCGGCCACCATCGCCTCCCGCACGAGCGAGGTCACGGAAACAGCCCTCGCGCCTGCAGCGCGGCCGCAACCTCGCGGATCCCACAGACGAGAGCTGCGCCGCGCAACGTGATCTGACGCTCTTCGGAGAGCTCCCAGACGCGGTCGAACGCGGTGGCCATCTTCTCCGCCAGCCGCGAGCGGATGTCGTCACGGTCCCAGAAGAAGCGACCGATGTCCTGAACCCATTCGAAGTACGAGACGGTGACGCCCCCAGCGTTGGTGAGGATGTCGGGCAGCACGGGAATCCCGCGCTCGACGAGGATCTCGTCCGCCTCCAGCGAGGTCGGGCCGTTGGCGCCCTCGGCCACCATCCGTGCCTGGATCCTCGGCGCGTTCTCGGCGGTGAGCTGGTCTTCCAGCGCCGCCAGCACGAGCACGTCGCAAGGCAGCTCGAGCAGGGCCTCGTTGGTGACATGGGTCGCGCTCCCTTGCCAATCGGCGAGCGCCGAGCCCTCGGCGGTCCACTCCATGAGCCTCGCCACGTCCAGCCCGTTCTCGTCGAACAGGCCGCCGGAGTAGTCCCCGATGCCGACTACTGTCGCGCCTCGACCGGCCAGCTCGGCGGCCGCGACGCCGCCCACCTTGCCGAAGCCCTGGACGACGCAGCGCTGTTCCGCGAGCGTTCCAGCCCAACCGCTCGCACGCGCGGTCGATCACCATCACCACGCCGGCGCCCGTGGCCTCGTGCCGGAACACCGAGCCGCCGATCGAGATCGGCTTGCCCGTGACGATCTCAGGAACCGCATGTCCAACCTGCATCGAGTAGGTGTCCATCATCCAGGCCATCGTCTGCTCGTTCGTGGCCATGTCCGGGGCGGCGATGTCCTCCTTGGGGCCGATCACCGGCAGCAGCTCGGAGGTGTAGCGCCGCGTCAGCCGTTCGATCTCGCCAACCGACATTTCGCGGGGATTGCAGCGGACGCCGCCTTTCGCGCCGCCGTACGGGAGGCGCAACAGCGCGCACTTCCAGGTCATCCACATCGCGAGCGCCGCGCACTCGCCCAGCGAGACATGCGGGTCGTAGCGGATGCCACCTTTCGTCGGCCCGAGCACAGTCGAGTGCTGCACCCGATACGCGGGAAGTACGGCCACCTCGCCCGAGTCGAGATGGATGGGCACGGAAACGACCATGGCCCGCTCCGGATAGCGCAACCGCTCGGCTACGGAAGGCGAGACATCGGCGTGCTCGAGCGCCTGCTCGAACTGCGCGAGCGCCGTCCGCCAGAGCGGGGCGTCCCACTCAAGCGTCGTCGGTTCCTCGACCGTAGCCATGGCAGAGGAGTGTAGGTCGTACGCGTCGAATGGGCCCGCGATGCGCCATCCGCTGAGATTCACTGCGACGCTCTCCTTGCTCGCCTATATCGGAGCGGCTATCGCCCTGCTCCGGAACCGCCGGCCCGGCGCTGCCTAGCTAATCTGCGGGCGTGAAGCTCGGCGCCCTCCTCTCGCTCGTGCTCCTGCTAGCCGTTGTCGGCTGCGGAGGAGACGGAACGAGCGCCGAGGAGGCATGGGCCGACGAGGTCTGCACGAGCATCGCGTCGTGGAAGACCGAGGTCGAGTCGATTGCCGGTAATGCGGCCGACGCGATCACCGAGCCGGGCGCCACGCGCACCGACGTCGAGGCTGCGGTTGACAGCGGTCTCGATGCGACGAAGACGCTCGGCGACGAGCTTCGCGCCTCGGTCCCGCCGGACACGCCGGAGGGAGCCCAGGCGAAGGCCGCGGTGGACGCCTTCCTGGACGACGTGCAGGCGTCGGACGACCAGGTCCGGACTGCGCTCGCAGGCCTTCCGGACGACGCAGGCTTGTCCGAGATCGTCACCGCGCTGTCGGGCCTTGCGACGAACATTCAGCAGACGATCGACAGCGGGCGGACGCTCGTCACCGACATCCAGCAGCTCGGCTCGGCCCTGAAGGACGGGTTCGAGAACGCCGACTCGTGCCAGGAGCTCCGCGACAGCACGTAGTGCCGGGGGAGGGACTCGAACCCTCACGCCCCCGAGGGGGACACCCGATTTTAAGTCGAGCGCGTATCGCCAGTTTCGC
Organism: uncultured Actinomycetes bacterium; assembly: GCA_963786725.1. Lineage (GTDB taxonomy): Bacteria > Actinomycetota > Thermoleophilia > Gaiellales > Gaiellaceae > PALSA-612. The sequence continues at coordinate 46,113 of CAWBAD010000003.1, forward strand.
CACCCCGGCGGGGCTGAAGCTTAGTTGCCCCCGGGCATCATCTGGCTGATCGGGTAGCGCTCCGGGCCCTTGCCGCGGAACGAGTCGCGGAACGCCGCGAATGCTTTCTGGTTGAACGACGGGCACGTAGCAATGTAGACCGTGCCCCGGCCGGTCTCCGCGCTCACCGTCCACGTCGTCAGCGCGATCTTGCTGCCGAGCTGCTCGTGCTTTGGATACGTCACGCCCGGATACGGGTCGCGGATCGGCGAGATGATTATGCCGTTCTCGTTCTCTTCGTAGAACCTGTCGAGCGCCTGGCGGTCTGCGGTGGAGATGTCCGGCCCGTACCAGATGGCGACCCCGCCGTGCTCGAGGTTGTGCACCGTCTGCCGCGGGTCGACAGGCAGCCGGTAATCGCCCCAGACCGACGGCGTGGGGTTGTGGATGCCGCTCGCCGCGGGAAACGTCCGGTACGTGACATGCTGATTGGGGTCAGACATGTGCTGCTGCTGCGCGCCCGAAGGCGCCGAGTCGAGCGTGCAGCCGGCCGCGGTCATGGCGTTACGGACCTTGGTCACGTCGCCCTGGGTCACGTTGCCCCCGCCGCTGCTGTTCCCGGACAACGCCAGGATTAGGACGAAGGCGAGGGCGACGATGCCGACCAGGCCGGCGCCGATGAGGACGTTCGTGCCCGGCATCGCGAAGCCGCCGCCCTTCGTCGGATGCTTCTGGCGGACTTTGGGCGCCTGGACCTTGCGCGGCGGGTCTGGAGTGCGGGGCTTATCGGCCATGCAGACGGCGAAGGCTAGCTGGCTAGGAGCGCACGAGCGCCGAGGAACTCGCGCACCGCTTCCCGGTCCTCTGCGACGCGGCACGGCGGCAGCGAATCGAGAAACGCACGGCCGTAAGGACGCGTGCGCACCCTCGGATCGAGCAGGCAGATGACGCCGCGGTCGCTCCGGCTCCGGATCAACCGCCCGAACCCCTGCCGCAGCTGAAGCACGGCCGACGGCAGGGCATAGGACGCGAACCAGTCCCCTCCCTCGGCCGTGATCCGCTCACAGCGCGCCTCGACGAGCGGATCGTCCGGAGGCTGGAAGGGGAGCTTGTCGATCACGAGCAGCGACAGTGCTTCTCCGGGGATGTCCACGCCCTGCCAGAACGTGCCGGTGGCGACGAGCACTGAGTTGACGTCCTCCCGGAACTGCTCGAGCAGCCGCTCTCGCGGCGCTTCGCCCTGGACGAGCAGCTCGTGACCGATCCGCCCGCGCAGCCGGTCGGCCACGGCCTCCAGCGTTCGGTACGAGCTGGTGAGCACGAGCGCGCGGCCGGCAGACAGCTCGCACAGCTCGGCCACCTCCTCGGCGATGCGCTCCACTGCGCGGGGAGTCCGCGGATCCGGCATGCCGCGAGGCAGGTGGAGCAGCGCCTGCTTCCCGAAGTCGAACGGTGAGCCGACTGCCAGCTCGCGCGCGCCGCGCAAGCCGAGCCGGTCGCGCACGAAGCCGAAGTCGCCTTCGGTCGTGAGTGTGGCCGAGACGAGAATCGCCGTCGGGCCGCCTTCCCAGAGCGCCTCGCGCAGGCGCCGGGACACGTCCACGGGCGCCCAGCCCAGGCCGTTCGGCTCCGCCCAGACCACGCGGTCGAGCTCGTCGGCGTCGAGACACGCCTGCGCGTGCCACGCGGCACCGCGGGCGCGGAGCGCCAGGAGGTCCAGCTCGTCGTTTGCGCCGAGAAGCGCACCGGCAAGCTCGGAGAGCCGTTCCACGAGAACCCGGCCCTTGACGAGCGGCGGCTCGCGCAGCCGGCGTCTTCCTGATGTCGGCGCCACCGAGCGGATGAGCGCTCCTCCGGCACGTCGCACGCGGTCGAGCGCTTTCACCGGGACGGGGACGCCGGCTTCGAGACAGGCACGGGCGACGTCCTTCTCCAGCCTGCCCAGGCCGTACGTCGAGACCCCGCCGCCCAGCCATGTCGCGGCCGTGTCCTCTAGCCGATGTGCCTCGTCGAAGACGACCGCCTCGTGTTCGGGCAGGATCGAGGCGTCCGACTCCTCGCGCAGACCGAGATCGGCGAAGTAGAGGGCGTGGTTGACGATGATGAGGTCTGCCGCCCGCGCATTGCGCCGTGCCTGCTCCGAGAAGCAGTTGGCCGTGAACGGGCACTTGCGGCCAAGGCAGCCGTCGGCACCCACCGCCAGCTCGCTCCAGAGCGTGTCGGAGGGCTCGAATGCGAGCTCGGCCCGGTCGCCGGTCTCGGTCTCGTCGAACCAGGGGAGTAGACGCTCGAAGTCGGCCACGTCCTCCTCCCGTTGCAGCAGCTGGCTGCCGAGCAGGCCGAACCCGTGTAACGCCTTCCGGCAAAGGTAGTTCTGCCGCCCCTTGAGCACGGCCACCTTCACCTCGCGGCCGAGGGCGGCCGCGGCAATCGGGACGTCCTTCGTGAGCAGCTGCTCCTGCAGAGCCTTCGTGGCGGTCGCGACGACGACCTTGCGGCCCGAGACCAGCGCGGGAATCAGGTACGCGAGGCTCTTCCCGGTGCCCGTGCCCGCCTCGGCCAGCAGGTGCTCGCCCGCTTCGAGGGCGTCGGCCACCGCCCGGGCGAGCTGGGCCTGTTCTGCCCGCGGCTCGTAGCCCGGCAGCGTGTCGGCGAGGATGCCGCCCGGACCGAACACATCGGGGGCAAAGACATCTTCCATGCGCGCCAGCGTATGGCTCGCAGCGGCGGTCGCCGGCAAAACTTCGCTCGTTGCGCAGTTTTTTAGCTCGGCGGCCCCTTGACGACGCCGGCGCGAGGGTCGTAATGTTCTGCCATCAGATCCGGCGGGCTTTCGGGCCAGCCGGATCTGGTGCTTTTAGGGGTGACGTCCGACGCCAAGGCTACGGTGGTCGGCCCTCGTGATCGTCGCCGTTCTCATCACGATCGTCGCCGCGGCTCTGCTCGCGGCTCTCATCGTCGCGCTCGCGCGCACCGGCCGCACGCTCGTCGACGAGCGCCTGGGCGGCATCGAGCATCGCCTCGACCGCCGGCTCGGCGAGCTCGACGAGCGCGTCGACAGGCGGCTGGGAGGCATCGACGGGCGCCTGCTCTCCACACAGCAGTCGAGCGGCGAAACGGCGACGAAGATCGTCGAGCGGCTCGCCAAGCTCGACGGCGCCACCGAGCAGATGCTCCAGCAGGCGGGCCAGATCTCGCGGCTCGAGCACGTCCTGCGCCCGCCGAAGGCCCGCGGCGGCTTCGGCGAGCTGCTGCTCGAGAACCTCCTGCGCGACCGGCTACCGCCGTCCGCCTACGAGATGCAGTACGGGTTCAAGAGCGGCGAGCGCGTCGATGCGGTGATCCGCGTCGAGAGGCTGATCCCGATCGACGCGAAGTTCCCGCTCGACAACTTCCAGCGGATGGTCGAGGCGGAGGACGACGCGTCGCGAACCCTCTACGAGAAGGCGTTCGCTCGCGACATGAAGGGCCACGTCGACGCGGTCGCGGAGAAGTACATCAAGCCGGCTGAGGGCACGTACGACTTCGCGTTCATGTACCTGCCCGCCGAAGCGATCTACTACGAGCTCGTGAGCGGCAAGACCGGCGCACTGCTCGAGCACGCGCACGGACGCCGCGTCTTCCCCACGTCGGCCACGACGTTCACCGCGTACCTGCAGGTGATCGCCTTCGGACTGAAGGGCATGGAGTTCGAGCAGAACGCCCACGAGGTGATGGCGTACGTCGCAGATCTGCGGAACGACTTCCTGAAGATGCGCGTGGACTTCGAGCTCGTGGGCAAGCATCTCTCGAACGCGCAGACGAAGTACGTCGATTCAGAGAAGCGATTCGACAAGTTCGACACGAAGCTCGAGCGCGCCGCAGAGCACGACACGATCGACGCCTCCGCGGGCTCGCCGCAGCTGGAAGCCGTCGACGCCGCCTGACGTTTACTCCCGTAGCGGGGCGAGCCGCCCCGCCCTTTACAGTGGAGTAGAGATGACTGCAGAAGGCGTTCGCGAGCTGATCATCATCGGAGGCGGCCCCGCCGGCTATACGGCCGCGCTCTACGCGGCGCGCGCAAACTTGAACCCGCTCGTGATCGAGGGCGTCCAGTGGGGCGGCCAGCTGATGATCACGAGCGACGTGGAGAACTATCCGGGGTACCCCGAAGGTGTGCTGGGTCCGACGATGATGCAAGAGTTCCGCCAGCAGGCCGAGCGCTTCGGCGCGGAGTTCCTGACGGACGATGTGACGCGCGTCGACCTCTCCGAGCAGCCGTTTCGTGTCTTCGTCGGCGACGACGAGTACCGCTCGGAGGCGGTCATCGCCGCTACGGGCGCCAACGCGCGTCAGCTCGGCATCGAGACCGAGTTGGCGCTGCAGGGGCGCGGAGTCTCGTACTGCGCCGTGTGCGACGCCGCGTTCTTCCGCGACCGGAACGTCATCGTCGTCGGCGGAGGCGACTCGGCCATGGAGGAGGCCACGTTCCTGACGAAGTTCGCGACGAAGGTGACCGTCGTGCACCGCCGCGACGAGTTCCGTGCATCGCCGATCATGCTCGACCGCGCACGCGAGAACGAGAGGATCGAGATCCTCACGCCGTACGTCGTGGACACCGTGCTGGGCGAGGAAGTCGGCAAGGTGACGGGCGTCACACTGCGTCACGTTGACACGGGCGAGACCCTCGAGCTGCCCGCCGACGGCGTGTTCGTCGCCATCGGTCACGACCCCTCGACGGCGCTGTTCCTCGACTGGCTCGACCACGACGAGGCCGGGTACCTCGTCGCCAAGCCGGGCTCGACCGAGACGAACATACCCGGCGTCTTCGCCGCCGGCGACGTGCAAGACCACGTCTACCGGCAAGCGGTCACCGCCGCGGGCTCCGGCTGTATGGCCGCACTCGACGCAGAGCGCTTCCTGACCGAACAGGCGCACGCGCGCTCGGCCGTCGCCGAGCGCGCGAGTACCTAGCTGCCGGCACGCCTGGGCAGATAGGCCGCGGCTAATCTGACCAGCCGTGCCGTACTTCATCTGCCCAAACTGCAAGGAGCGGTCGATCGACCACGACAGGCGAACGAGCCTGACCGACGCGACGGCGGTCGGGTGCAGCCGCTGCGGGTTCGGGTTCCTGTTCGAGCTGCTGGACGACTACTACCCCGCCCCGACGACCGGCTTCGTCGTCTGCGACCGCTCCGGGCGAATTCTCGCGGTCGGCCGCGGGGTCTTCGAGTTGACCGGCTACACCGAGCGCGACCTCATGGGTCATGACGTCGAGGAGGCGCTCGCACTGGACGGCGAGTCCGGCTCGGGCGCGAGCCCGATCGCAACGGCGCTCGAGTGGGGCGTGAGACAGCTCGACCAGAAACTGGCGCTTCGAACGGCTTCGGGCGCCCAGAAGCAGGTCACAGTCGACCTCTTCCCCGCCTACGACGAAGACGGCGGCTTGCTCGTGGCGCTCACTCCCAGCTGAACGCGCGCCGCGGGACAGAGATCGGTTAGCACGCAGTCCTCGCAGCGGGGAGTCCGCGCCACACACACTCGACGGCCGTGCCAGATCAGGAGGTGCGGGAAGATCCCCCAGTCGCTTCGCGGCACGAGTCGCATCAGATCGCGCTCGATCTTCACGGGATCGTGCTGCCGCGTGAAGCCGAGCCGCTGCGAGAGACGCCGGACGTGCGTGTCGACGACGACGCCCTGTGGCTTGCCGAGCTCCGCGGCGACGACGTTGGCGGTCTTCCGCGCAACACCCGGCAACCGGACCAGCTCCTCCACGTTCCGAGGCACCTGCCCGTCGAACTCCTCGATCAACATCCGCATCGTGCCCCGGATCGCCCGCGCCTTCTGGCGAAAGAAGCCCGTCGGGTAGATGTCGCGCTGGAGCTCCTCTTCAGGGACTGCGAGGTAGTCCTCGGGCGTCCGGTACTTCTCGAAGAGCGTCGGGGTAACACGGTTGACGTTCACGTCGGTCGTCTGCGCGGACAGCATCACCGCCACGAGCAGCTCCAGGTCGGTGCCCGATCGCAGCGCGATCGCGGCGTCCGGATGCGCTTCCCGCAGTCGCGCAATGACCGGGCCGACGCGTTCCCGCTTGGGCCCCACGCGTCGCCGAGCTTCCGAGACGAAGCTACGCGCCAACTGCCGTTCGCAAGCGAGTGCCCGCGCAGACGACGTCGAGCGCAGGGCAGTCCGAGCACGCCCACTCGCTCGGGGTCGGTACAAACGTCCCCGAGCGGATGCGCGCGATCGCCGCGGACAGCTCCTCCTCCAGCCGCGGTGTGTCGGCGGAGGTGAACACCGTCACGACGGGAGCATCTGGCTGCTCGAGGAACTGGTAGACGACCTCGACCTCGCTCGCGCCCGCCCGAAGGCACGCTAGGGCATAGACCAGCCGCTGCAGCCGGTAGTCCTCCTCCACCACTTGCACCGCCGACTCGCCTTCGAGCGCATTCGTCTTGAAGTCGACGACGAGGGCACGCTCGCCGAGGTGGAGCACGTCGATAAAGCCGTGCAGCACGACGCCGTCGTGCTCGAACGAGAAGGACTGCTCCCTCCGCGCTCCTTCGAGCGTGGTCAGCCGCGCGGCGAGCTCCGACTCGCAGTACGCAGCGAGAAAGCGTTCGATCCGCGCGAGCTCTTCCTCGGTCGCGGCCGGTTGCCGCGCAGCCAGGTCGTCGGGGACGGAGGGAGCCGCCAGGTCGATGCTCTCGAGCAGCTCGTGCACCGCCGAGCCAACGCCGATCGCGTCGAGCACGCGCTCGGCACGGCGCTCGCGCATGCCGGCCACATAGCGGGCGTAGAACTTCGCCGAGCACTGCTCGAACGTCGCCAGTGCACTGTACGAGAGACGGCGCGGCTCGAAGATCGGCGGCGTCTCGAGCGGCTCGAGCGGCGGCAGCTCCACGGCCGGCGCCGTTGACGACTCCTCCAGGACCGGTAAAGAGCGAGAGCTGTTCTTCCACCGGAGCGGCCGGCTCGACAGGAGCCGTCTCAGGCTCCGGTCGATAGCGGTCGACACGGAGCATGAGCCGTGCCCGGCCGTGCTCGACGACGACAGGCTCGTCACCCACGTCGTCGATCGCCACCGAGCCGAGCCGGTCGAGGACCCACCCCATGGGCGTTCGCGCCTCCTGCGCGCGTGCCGGATCGATGGAGCCCGAGATGAGCAGCCGGTCGACGGCCCGGGTCATCGCAACGTAGTAGAGGCGGAGACGCTCGGCCTCCTCTGCCTCCTGCTCGACCTGCCGCACGGCCTCGTAGTCGAACGCGCCGTGGCGTTTGCCGGTCGCCGGGTTGAGCACCTTGAATCCGAAGAGGCCGTCCGGCCGACAGATGATCTCCTCGCCGCCACGCATCGGCCGGTCTCGCCCCGCGTCCGCTACGACCACGACGCGGAACTCGAGCCCCTTCGCACCATGGATCGTGAGTAGGCGGACGGCGTCGCCCGCCTCTTCCTCTGCAAACGCTTCGGTTTCGTGAGCGCCCGACGACTGCCGGTCGTTGACGAAGCGTACGAAGCCCTCGACATCGCGACCGCGAAGATCCTCGAACGAGCGCGCCAGCCGCCCGAGCTTTCGGAGATTGGCGTAACGACGCCGCCCGTCGGGCCGCGCCAGGACGGCGAGGTCGTAGTCGTGCTCCGACACGATCTGATCGATCAGGCGCTCGAGCCCGGCCGTCGTGGACAGCGCGACGAGACGGTCGTAGCGCTGGCGGAAGGCCTTGCAGAGCTGCTCGTCTCGTGCGGACAGACCCTCGGGCAGCTCACGCTCGACGCCCGTGAACAAGGGACGCCGGCTGGCCGCGCGCCGCAGGAGGACGAGTGCGTCGTTGGAGACGCCGACGAGCGGCGAGGCGAGCACGGCGGCCAACGCCTCGTCGTCGTAGCGGTTGTGCAGCAGACGCAGATACGCGAGCACGTCGAGCACCTGCTGCTGGGCGAAGTAGCCGCGCCCGGCGGCACGGTACGTCGGCAGACCGGCCGTGCGCAGCTCCTCTTCGAACACGTCCGCGTCGGTGCCCGCGGCGAACAGGAACACGACCTCACCGGGGGTCGCCTCGCCCGAGTCGCAAAGCTCGCGAACTCGCCGGGCGAGCGCGCGAGCCTCGCCGCGGCGCCAGCCGACGTCCGTGTCCTTGTAGCTCTGCTTGTCGGTGACGAGCAGCTCGACCGCTGGCCCCTTGGCCGGATCGGGGAACCGCCCGGCGGCCACGAGCGGCAGCGTAGTCGTCACCGAAGTCCGCCGCGAAGAGCTCGTTGACGACATCGAGCAGCTCTGGACGCGAGCGGTAGTTCGCCCGCAGCGGCAGGACGCCCTCCGAGCCGGCGCGCCGCTCCTTGAAGACCTCGACGTCAGCGTGCCGGAAGCGGTAGATCGACTGGAACTCGTCGCCGACGAAGAAGAGCTCCTCGGGATCGAACTGATCGACGATCTCGCATTGGAGACGGTTCGTGTCCTGGAACTCGTCGACCATGATCGAGCGGAAGCGGAGGCGCTCGCGGCTTCGTACGTCCTCGTCGCGCGAGAGGAGATCGCGCGCGCGCAGCTGGAGATCCTCGAAGTCGAGCGCGCTCTCCGCGTCCTTCGCGCCCTGATACGCCTTGCCGAAGAGCTCGAGGAGCTCCTGCAGCAGGTCGCGGTCGCGAACGGCTGCGACGTTCAGCGCCGTCTGCTCGAGCGCGAGTCGCGCGTCCTCGTAAGCCGCGAACCGCTCCTTGCCGCGTCCCTTCACCGCGAAGACGGAGAGATCGAGCAGCAGGTCCACCGGCGGCGTCCCATCGATCAGGTCGAGCGCGCGAGCCACCTGCGCTCGTCCCTCGTCCGCCTTGTCGTCACCCTCGGTCTCGGCCAGCGTGGCCGCGCCGGCAGCCCGCAGCTGCGCGATGCCGGCGTCGAGATCGGGCTCCTGCTCCAGCCCGAGCTCGAGCGGCCTGCCGGCGGCCCGCAGCGTCTCCGCGACGCCTCCGAGCATCCTGCGCAACCCGTCGGCGCCGTACGTCGCCAGCAGCCGCACGCGGTCGGGGTGCTCTCCGCGGCAGAACTCCGCCAGGGCGGTCGCGAAAGACTCGGTCCGCAGCACGCTCGCCTGGCTCTCGTCGAGCACGCGGAACCTGGGGTCGACACCGGCCGCTGCAGGATAGGAGCGCAGCAGGCGGTGACAGAAGCCGTGAATGGTCGAGATCCAGGCGCCGTCGAGCTCGCGGGCGAGATCGGTGCGGCCCGTCTCCACAAGCCGCGCCCGGATGCGCGAGCGAAGCTCGCCCGAAGCCCGCTCGGTGAAGGTGACCACGAGGATCGAGTTGACGTCGACGCCACGCTCGACCGCGCGCAGGAAGCGCTCGACGATGACTGTCGTCTTGCCGGTGCCGGCGCCGGCGGAGACGAACACCGTGCCTGCGGCGTCGATGGCGGCGGCCTGCTCCGGGTTGGGTGCCTGGGGCTCGAGCGACGGTGCTCATGGGCGCCTCACGCGGCAGATCGGCCCGCGCTCGCACCACGAAGGACACGCTCCGCCCTTGGGGTCGTGGAGCACGTCTCCCAGTCGGATGCGACCCACGAAGCCCCGTGCGCGGCCGACGGCCTGGTCGACGAGTGCCCAGAACGCATCGTCGTCGAGGTAGTCGCGCGAAGAGAAGCCCGGCAGCGCCGTCTCGCGCGCGCTCGCACGCAGCACGCCCCGCGCGCTGCGCTCACCGGCGAGCGCACGGTAGAGCCCACCGATCGGCTCGACGCCGAGCAGGTCGCGCAGCACGAGCATGTAGAGCGGGATCTGTAGCCGGAGCTCGGACTCGATCTGCGCCGCCGAGTGGGCGCCCTTGCCGCTCTTGTAGTCCTGGACGATCCCGCGCGCCGAGTGAGGATCGAGATCGATCGCGGTCGATCTTCCCGCTCACCGCGAAGCCGCCGAGATCGAGCCCGGCCTTGCAGCTCCGGCGCCGAGCGCTCGCGTGCCGAACGACACCTCGAACCGTCGCGGAACGAGCGGCAGCCGCCGAGTCGCGCCTCGTCGCGCACGAACTCGCCGAGGTCGCGGAGCAGACCCTGCTCGAGCTCGAGCCGCTCGACGTCGGTCAGCTCCAGCCGGCTGAGCGCCTGGCCGGCCACGCGCCTCGCGCACGCACTCGCCGAGGAACTCGAGCATGTCGTCGAGCCGGTCCGCCTCGACGTGGTCGAAGCCGATCCGCTTCGGCAGCCCCGAGAAGAAGCCGGAAGAGCGCCTGGTGGGCGACCTGGCCGCGCAGCCGAGCATCGACCCGCGCGTCGATCGGCCGCGGGTCGATGACGCGCTCGACGAACCACATCGACGAGCAGTCCGCGAAGAGCTCCAGCTCGGTGACGCCGAACGTTCCACGTGCCTCGAGCTCGCGAACGACGGCCGGATGCGTCGAGCCGCGTCGGTCGTCGAGAACGCCGCGAGCGCCCGGTCGAGCCGCCGCTCCCAGCCGTTCGCCCGGGCGATGGCGGTCGTCGCCTCGCGCATCCGTCACCGCCAGCGCCGCAGTCGGCACGCAGCCGCTCCCGCTCGCTCGGCGCCGCGCTCGACCGGCCAGGTCGCCTGCGGAGAGCGCGCGTCGCCTCGTCCACCGAGCGACGTCGTCCGGCTCGAAGAGCGACCGCACGTCGTCCCAGAACGGGCTCGGCTCGCGCGGCGACCCGTCGTCGGTCGCTGCCTCGCGAACGAGGTAGAGCCGGCGCTGGGCCCGCGTGCACGCCGTATAGAAGAGGTAGCGCTCGGCGCGCGACGGGGTCGGGCCGTACGACGCGCGCGCGGCGCGAGCGCTCCTCGATCGTCGCGGCGCGCGTCGTCGTCGAGCAGCGTTGCCGCAGCCGACCGTCGCGGCAGAGCGCCCTCCTCGAGGCCGAGCATGAAGACGATCTCGTAGTGCCGGGTGCGCGCGCGCAGCATGTCGAGCACGGCCACCCGTCCACGGCAGCTGCGCCGAGCCCGCGCGCCCGACGTGGGCGCGCTCGAGGCGTACGACGACGTCCTCGGCGTCGACCCGGCCGTCGAGCTCGCGCCAGCGCGTCGAGCTCCGTCGAGCGTGCGGCCGTCGCTCTCGTACGCCCTGCAGGTCGAGCCGCGCCGAGTCGATCACGGGAGGGCCGCCGAGCCCGTGCGCGGCCGCCAGCATCGAGGCGGCGAGCTGCTCGGACGGCCGTCGTGGCTCGACGCCACCGGCGCGAAGCGCGTCGAGGAACGGCAACGGCTGGCCGCGAAGCCGAAGCGTCTCCTGCTCGACGCGCTCGGGCGTGTGCACGGCGCGCCCGCGCAGCCGACCTTCGAGGAAGTCGACATGGTCACGCCGCAGACCCGAGTACGGCGAGCGCATGAATGCGTAGAGGTCACGCCGCTCGCCGCCGAGCCAGGCGAAGCGGAGAAGCGAGAGCAGCGCGCTGCCGAACGGCGTCTGGCCCAGGCGAAGCCGTGCCCTCGATGGCGTACGGGATGCCGAGCGCCGCCGAACGTCGTCTCCAGCGGGGCGCGCCAGCGCTCGAGCGACGGCGCGACGATCGCGATCGCTGCCGGATCGGTCCCCGCCGCGGACGAGCTCGAGGATCTCGTCGCCGACGAGCTCGAGCGCTCCGCGCGATCCGGCCCCTTCGAGGAAGCGCACCGCGCCCTCGAGAGGCGGCGGCTCGGCGGCGCCTCCGCGAAGAGCCATCGCTCGAGATGCGCGAGGCCGGTCGCGCGAAGCTGTGCGAGGCGGGCGGAAGCTCTTCGATACTTCCGGCCGCCTGCCGCGAGAGCGTCGCGGCTGTTCGCTCGAGCGACGCAGAACGCCAGCCGCCCCGGCTCGTACGGGAGCGAGACGGTGACGTCCGCGCGTCCCGACAGCGCTTCGACGAGCGCCCATTGCGCGCCGGTCAGATCCTCGAAGCCATAGGCATACACCGGCCTCCCGTCCCACGCGTCCGAGCTCGTTCGCCACCCGCTCGGCGGCGTAGCGCCGCTCGCGATCGCGATCCCAGACGCCCCAGCCGGTCGAGCTCGGCGCGGTAGGTACGCGAGCAGCTCGGCCAGATCTGCCGTCGAGATCCTCCGGTTCGACGAGCCCGGCCTCGAGCTCCGCGAGCGTTGCTCCGAGCGTCTCGGCGAAGCCGGCGAACCGGGCGACGCGTCCGCGTGCCGCCGTGCTGCCGAGCGCCGACGAGGAGCGCTCGCTGCGCGTCCGTCGAGCACCTGGCCGATGGTCGCCGTTCCCGCGGGCGAGGCTCGCGAAGAGGTCGTCGAACGTGTCGACCGAGCCGCCGACGACGGTCTGCCGCCGGCGAGCAGGTCGCGCTCGACGCGCTCGACCTCGGCGCCGGTTGGGGACGAGCAGCACCGGGTCACGGGCGATATCCGCGGCATAGCGGTCGAGTAGGAGAGCGACCTTGCCGGCGTTCGCAGGCCCCGCGAGCAGCGTCAGCGGCACGTCACCCAGTCTAGAGCGGGCGCGTGCCGTCTTATCTGTGCGTGCCTCTTACGCGGCGGCCTTGGGGCGGCGACCGCGGCGGGCGACGGCGCGGCCCGGCTGCTTGCCGGCGCAGCTGTCACAGAGGTCGGCCTGCTTCGATCCGCGGCGCGCGTCCGTGTACGTGATGCGCATCGTCGCGCCCCTTTGCTCCTCTACTTCGGCGCCGCACATGTCGCAAACGAGAATCGTCTTTCGTGCCACGGAAATCTCCTTCGGTTAGCGGACTGAGTTCGGAAAGACTAATCGATAAGCGGCGAGAAAAGCGGAGGGCAGTATTTCGCCAACGATCGAACACGTAGAATCCGCCGCCGTGGAAACGCGGACGATCGTCGTGCTCGAAGGGGACGAGACCGGCCAGGAGCTGCTCGAGGAGGCCCTGCGCGTGCTCGCTCCGGACGTGATCGGCATTGAGTTCGACCTCCCCCGCTTCGACCTTTCGCTCGCGGGCCGCCGGGCGACGCAGAACGCGGTCGTGCACGAGGCGGCCGCGGCCGTTCGCGAAGCGGGCCTCGGCCTGAAGGCCGCGACGGTCACGCCCGAGGGCGCCGGCGACGTCGGCTCGCCGAACAGGATCCTGCGCGAGGAGATCGGCGGACAGGTGATCGTCCGCACAGGCAGGCGTATCCCCGGCGTCGCACCGGTCGGAGGCGTCCACGCCCCGATCTCGGTGGTGCGCATGGCAGTCGGAGACGCCTACGGCGCGCAGGAGTGGCGTGAGGGCGAGGGCGACGATGAGGTCGCGCTGCGCACCGAGCGCATCGAGCGACGTGTGTGCCATGCCGTCGCCGAGTTCTCGTTCCGGCTGGCGGAGCGCACCGGCGCCAAGGTCTTCGGCGGTCCGAAGTACACCGTCAGCCCGATCTACGAGGGAATGCTGAAGGAAGAGATGGACGACGCCGCCGCCCGCCATCCGGATGTTCCCTACAACCCGCAGCTGATCGACGCGACGTTCGCGTTGCTCCTGTCGGCTAGCGGTGACCCCATGGTGATCCCCGCGCTCAACCGCGACGGCGACATCCTGTCCGACCTCGTCTTGCCGTTGTTCGGCTCGATCGCCGGCTCCGAGTCGCTCGTCGTGGCGTTCGGGGACGACTACGTGCCCGACGTGGTGCTGGCGGAAGCCGCTCACGGCACGGCGCCGAGCCTCTTCGGCAAGAACGTCGCGAATCCGCTGGCGATGATCCTCGCCGCATCGGCGCTGCTCGTGTTCGCGGGCGAAGACGCCGCGGAGGCGGGGCGGGCGATCCGCGAGGCGAGCCTCGAGTCCGTCGCCGACGGCATGCGCACGGCCGACCTCGGCGGCCATGCGTCGACGACCGAATTCACCGACGAGGTGATCCGGCGCGTGCTGGCGAAGCTCGAGGTATGGGCAACGCTCTGAAAGCACTGCTCGCCGCCGTGGTCGCAGCGGCGGCGCTGCCCGTGGCCGTCGGCAACGCGACGTCGTCGGCGACGACCACCTACACGTGCAAGCAGGTCTGGGGGTCGTTCAACGTCCAGCTGATCGGCGATCGCGACTGGGGCTGGAACCTAGGTGCCCTCGGATCCGTGGGCGCACCGAAGAAGAAGTCGATCATCGTCGTGTGGAGCCTGGGCGGCTTTGCGGCCCAGCAGGGGCTCAACATTTACGGTTGGGCCACCGGCACGAACGCGCGGCCCTCGTCGCGCTGCGCGGTGGTCAAGCGGACGCTGAAGGAGCCGTCGCTGGCGGGCCTGGGCCCGATCACGCGCGTGAAGGATGGATGGGCGTTCGGGCGGAAGTTCGGCTGCCTCGAAACCGGCCCGTTGCTCATCTCGACGACGCAACAAGGGTCCCGGACGAAAGTCGTCGTCCGCATGGCCAAGAGCGGCCGCGCAATGGCCGTCGGCGAGGTCGGCGGAGGCGCGGGCTGGATCCGCGGGTCGAAGACCTGCGAGGCCAAGGAGAAGTAGTTACGACCGCCGGCTGCCAGGGCGTCGCATCCCTGCCGGGACGTGCTTCAGGAAGCGGCGGCGCGCGGAATGCCCGCGGGGAGCTCGAACCCGCCCTGCCGCCAGGCCTCGGCGAAGACAGCGACCACGTCGGGATCGAACTGCGTGCCGGCGCAGCGCTCGAGCTCCGAGACCGCCCGTACCTGGCTCAAAGCGCGCCGGTACGGCCGGTCGGAGGTCATCGCGTCGTACGCGTCGGCGACGGCGAGCACGCGGGCCTCGATCGGGATCTCCTCTCCCGCGCTGCCCGTCGGATACCCGTGTCCGTCCCAGCGCTCGTGGTGGTGGAGTACGCACGGCACCGCAGCACGCAGCGTCCCCACCAGGCCCAGCATGCGCGCACCTTCCTGAGGATGAGCGCGAACGTAATCGAGCTCCGCCTCGTTGAGCGGCCCGGGCTTGCGAAGGACGCTGTCGGGCACGGCGAGCTTGCCGATGTCGTGCAGCGCCGCCCCGATCCGCAGCACGTCGATCTGCTCCTCGTCCCAGCCGAGACGCGCGGCGATTAGCTCTGCGATTGCCGTCACGCGAGCCGCATGCCCGGACGAATACGGGTCACGAGCCTCGATCGCGCGCGCGAGGTCCATGAGCGCCATCGCTCGTGATTCCAGGCACCAGCCCAGTTCCCTTCCGGCAAGGCGTGCTCGCCGCTCGCGTAGAGTTGCGCCGGCATGCAGGTGGGGGTCCCGAGAGAGACGGCGCCGGGTGAGCGCCGCGTCGCGCTCGTCCCCGACATCGCGTCTCGCCTGACCGGCGCCGGCTTCACGATCGTCGTCGAGCGGGGCGCGGGCGAGGCTGCCGGCTTCCCCGACTCCGAGTACGAGGCGGCCGGCGCGAGCATGGTCGACGACGTGCTGGGCAACGCCGAGGCCGTCGCTAATGGTGCAGAAGCCTTCAGCCGAGCAGATCGGGAGGCTCAGGAGCGGTGACGTTCTCATCGCCTTCCTCCAGCCGCTCACCGACGCCGAGGGCGTCGAGCGACTGCGCACTCAAGGCGTAGTCGCGTTCGCGATGGAGTCGATCCCCCGCATCACGCGCGCGCAGCCCATGGACGCACTCTCGTCGCAGGCGACCGTCTCCGGTTACAAGAGCGTGCTACTTGCGGCGGAGCGATTGCCGAAGTTCTTTCCGATGCTGACTACCGCGGCGGGCACCGTGCCGCCGGCGAAGGTGCTCGTGCTGGGCGCAGGCGTCGCCGGCCTCCAGGCTCTCGCCACCGCTCGGCGGCTCGGCGCCGTCGTCTCCGGCTTCGACGTGCGACCCGTCGTGAAGGAGCAGGTGGAGTCGCTCGGCGCAAAGTTCCTCGACCTCGGCATCCGCGGCGAGGAGACCGAAGGTGGCTACGCGGCTGAGCTGACCCCGGAGCAGCAGGCGCAGCAACAGGCCGCGCTCGAGGAGCGGCTGCCGGAGTTCGACGTCGTGATCACGACGGCCGCCGTCCCCGGTCGTCCGGCGCCGAAGCTCATTCCCGCCATCGGCCGTCGCGGCCATGCGGCCGGGCTCCGTCATCGTCGATCTGGCGGCGGAGACCGGCGGCAACTGCGAGCTGACGAAGCCCGGCGAGGAGACCGTGGAGAGCGGCGTCACCATCGTCGGCCTCGTCGAACCTCCCCAGCACGATGCCCGCCCATGCGAGCCAGCTCTACGCCCGGAACGTCATGGCGCTGCTCCAGCACCTCGCGCCCGAGGGCGAGCTCAAGCTCGACTGGGACGACGAGATCACCTCCGGCGCCTGTGTCACCCGGAAGGAGGCCGCTGCATGACGACGAGCTTCTTGATCGAGCTGACAGTGCTGATCCTGGCCGCGTTCCTCGGCTTCGAGGTGATCTCGAAGGTGCCGACGCTCCTGCACACGCCGCTGATGTCCGGGTCGAACGCCATCCACGGCATCGTCGTCGTCGGCGCGATCATCGTCGCCTCGCTGCCGGACACGACCGGCTGGGTGCGAGTCGTCGCCCTCGTGGCCGTCGCGCTCGGCACCGGCAACGTCGTCGGTGGCTTCGTCGTCACCGATCGCATGCTGCAGATGTTCAAGCGCCGCGAGCCCCCGAAGAAGGAGCCGGAAGAGTGAGCTCGGGAGGATTGGGTCAGCCTCGCCTACATCGTCACGATCGTCTGCTTCATTCTCGCGCTGCGCTTCCTCTCCGATCCGGCGCACGCCCGCCAGGGCAACTGGATCGGTGCCGTCGGCATGGCCGTTGCCATCGTCGCGACGTTCTTCCTGCCCGGCCTCGACTCGGATCAATTCGTCTGGGTGATCCTCGTCATGGCGCTGACCGCGCCCATAGGCGCCTACGCCGCGCGCGCCGTGAAGATGACGGCGATGCCGCAGATGGTGGCGCTGTTCAACGGCGTCGGCGGCGGCGCAGCGGCGTTGATCGCCCTCGCGGACTTCCACGACTCGATCGCAGCGCCGGGCAACCTCGATCTCAACGTCTCGGTCGCCATCGTCCTCTCTGCGCTGATCGGCTCGGTGTCGTTCGCGGGCAGCATGGTCGCCTTCGCGAAGCTCCAGGAGCTGATGACGGGCCGGCCGATCACGTATCCCGGCCAGAAGTACGGCAACCTCGCTCCTGCTCGCGGTGCTCATCGGGCTCGGCATCGCGATCGTCGCCGGCGTCGAGTACCGAGGCCTTGCTCGTCGGTCTCATCCTCGGCGCGCTCGCCTTCGGCGTGCTATTCGTCCTGCCCATCGGCGGCGCGGACATGCCGGTCGTCATCTCGCTGCTCAACGCCTTCACCGGGATCGCGGCGTCCGCCACCGGGCTTCGTGCTCCACCAGACCGTGCTCATCGTGAGCGGGATGCTCGTCGGGCGCTGCCGGAACGTTCCTGACCCTGATGATGGCGAAGGCGATGGGCCGCTCGGTGACAAACGTTCTATTCGGCGCCTTCGGCCAGCTCCAGGTGACGGAGGAGACACTCGCGGCCTCGGGTGGGGCGGTGAAGTCGACGACTGCGGAGGACGTCGCCGTCCTGCTCGCGTACTCGCAGCGCGTCGTCATCGTGCCCGGCTACGGCCTGGCCGTCGCCCAGGCGCAGCACGCGGTGCGGGAGCTGGCCGACGAGCTGGACAAGAAGGGCGTCGACGTCCGCTACGCCATCCACCCTGTTGCGGGGCGCATGCCGGGACACATGAACGTCCTGCTGGCCGAGGCGAACGTCCCCTACGACCAGCTGCACGAGATGGACGAGATCAATCCTGCTTTCGAGCAGACCGACGTGGCGCTCGTCATCGGGGCAAACGACGTGACGAACCCGGCCGCGCGCAGTGACCCCGCCAGCCCGATCTACGGGATGCCCATCCTCAACGTCGATCACGCGAAGAACGTCGTCGTGCTCAAGCGCTCGATGAACCCGGGCTTCGCGGGGATCGACAACCCGCTGTTCGTCGACCCGAAGACCTCGATGCTGTTCGGCGACGCGAAGTCCTCGGTCGAGACGCTCGTCTCCGCGGTCAAGGCGCTCTGAGCTGTCCCGGTCTTCACCGGACGAGACGTCGAGGCAGCCGTCTCGCCCGAGCGGGCCGTCGAGGCCGTGCGCGAGGCGTTCGTCGCGTACGCCCGTGGCGAGTGGACGATGCCGCCGAAGGTCTACGTCCCCGCCTACCCGGCCGGTGACTTCCGTGCCATGCCGGCGCTCGGCGGCGGCTACGCCGCGCTCAAGTGGGTGACGTCGTTTCCTGGCAATCCCGAGAAGGGGCTGCCGACCGTGACCGGGCTCGTGCTGCTCTCGAGCGCCGCGGACGGAAGGCTCGTCGCCTGCCTCGACGCGGCGGCGGTCACGGCGCTGCGCACCGGAGCCGCGGCCGTGCTCGCCGCGGAGACGCTCGGGCGGCCGGACGCCGCGACGGGCCGCCGTGATCGGAGCGGGCGTCAACGGCCGGGCAGCAGCTCGCACGTTCCTCGCCCGCGGTCGCGAGGTCGCGATCTACGACGTCGACGCTCGGCGCGCCGAGCAGGCGGCGGCCGAGCTCGGCGCGGAGGCGGCGGGCTCGCTCGAGGAGGCACTCGCCGCTGACCTCGTGGTGACGATGACCCCCGGCCACGAGCCAGTGATCGTCGAAGGCACGCTTCGCCTGGCCAGCACGTGAGCCTGATGGGTGCCGATGGTCCCGGGAAGGCGGAGATCGCCGTCGCCGAGCTCGCGCGCACGCACGTCTTCTGCGACGACTGGGAGCAGGCCAGCCACAACGGTGAGCTCGCGCACTCCGTTGCTGCCGGTGCGCTCGGGCGCGACGACGTAACCGACCTGGGCGCAGTGCTCGCGGGCGCGGCCGAAGGCCGCCGCTCCGTGGACGAGATCACGGCGTTCGACTCCACGGGCCTCGCCATCCAGGACCTGGCCATCGCGCTGGCCGCGCTGGAGCGGGCGGCTGAGCTCGACCTGCAGCAGCTCGATCTGTAGTCCGTAGCGCCCGGCGGCCGATCGGAGTGGGTAGTGCCCGAGCGGCGGACCCGGCGGGCCCGGGCGCATCCGCAGCTAACGCCAACCTGCCGGTTCGGCCCACACGAAGACCAAGCGCCGCATGATGCGGCGGATCGAACGGCGTTCTGTAGGTTTCGAGCTACCCCCACGAAAGGAGACGCGCATGGCAGGCAACCTCGTGCACTTCGAGTTCCCGGCAGACGACGCCGGACGCGCGACGTCGTTCTGGAACTCGCTCTTCGGCTGGGACTTCGAGGAGTTCCAGGGCAGCGGGTACCACCTAACGCAGACGCCCACGCCCGGCGGAGCCCTTCAGGCCCGGCAGGAGGGTCAGACGGGCATCACCGTGTACTTCGACACCGACGACGTCGAGGCGACCGCGGAGAAGGTGAAGTCGATCGGCGGCACGGTGGCCATGCGGAAGAGCCCGGTGCCCGGCATGGGCTACTTTGCGATCTGCGAGGACACCGAGGGCAACACGTTCGGGCTCTGGGAGAGCGACGAGTCCGCACCGGCTCCGAGCTAGGCCGTCCCGCTAGAGCAGTCGCGCAGGATCGAAGAGTGCGACCTCGGGCGCCTTGCGCCCGAGGATCGTGCTCGCCACGAGGCGCCCGCACATGAAGCCGAGCACGTTGCCGTGGCCTGAGTAGCCGCCGGCCACCCACACGTCGTCGCTGGCCGGGGACGCGGCCCGACGACCGGCAGGAAGTCGAGCACGAGGCCGAACAGGCCCGCCCACCGGTGCGTCACCTCCAGCGGCCGGCCGACGAGGCCGGCGACGTGTCGTTCCAGCGCATCCTGGATGGCGGGAGTCGTCACCTCCTCGGTCGTCAGCTCCGTCGAGCAGGGACACGTCGCGGAAGCCGCCGGCCAGCAGGCGCCCGTCGGGCGTCTGCTGCCAGTAGTCGAAGCCGTGCCGCGCATAGTGGGGGCACGGGAAGAGCTGCTCGGGGAGCGGCTCGGTGGCGATCATCTGGCCACGCGTCGGGATGATGAGGCTCTCGAAGTCCCCCAGCAGGCCACTCGGATAGCCGTCGGTCGCGACGACGACGTGCTCCGCGTCGAGATCGTCGACCGACTCCACGCGGTCGTGCTCGCGAATGTCGGCCCCCGCCTCGGCCGGCAAGCACCGCTAGCCGTCGCACCCAGCGTCCCGGCTGCAGCGCGGCGTCGGGCGGGATGGAAGATCGCTGCGACGAACCGCCCCTCCGGGTACAGCTCGTTCCCGTCGCGCCACTCGGCTGCGAAGCCGTCCGCGACGAGCGCCTCGTACTCCTCGCGAAGCTCAGCAGCTTCCTCCTCGTCGTTCGCGATCCGGAGGCTGCCCGTGCGCCGGAAGGCGTCGCCTGCCAGCTTCTCCATCGCGTCCAGCTCCTGCTCGGTGCGCTCGCCAGAGCAGCTTCGCCGCCTCGCGGCCGACCGTCTCCCCAGCAACGGGATACGGCGCCGCAGTTCCGCGCAGTGCGAAGCCGCCATTTCGGCCGCTGGCGCCTTCGGCGACTGCGCGGGCGTCGTGCAGTCGGACGCGCTTACCCGCCTCCGCCAACGCGAGCGCGCATGCGCAGCCGGTGACGCCGGCGCCGACGACGGCGACGTCGACCGGCCCTTCGAGCTTCCGCAAGGGCAGCGCGCGGCGCCGGCTCGTCGAGCCAGTAGGGAACGCCCATGGCCGAACAGCCTATGTCGCTGCGGTAGGCCGATAGATACCTGCCTGTTCGTCGACGAGGCTGGCCAACTCGAGCTCGGCGAGCGCGGTGGCAACGTCCGCCGCAGGGACGGCCAGCGCTCGCGTCAGCTCGTCCGCCGCTGCGGGGCGGTCGCGAAGCCGCGCACAGCACGACGCTCTGCCGATGGCGACAACTCGACGCGTCGCGGCTGCGCGGGCGACATGCCGAACGCCTCCAGCACGTCGGCCGCCGAGGTGAGCGCCGTAGCGCCCGATACGCAGCAGCGCGTTCGTCCCGGCCGACAGCGCGGACGTGATCTCGCCTGGCACGGCGAACACCTCCCGCCCCTCCTCGAGCGCGAGATCGGCGGTAATCAGCGCACCGCTGCGCTCTCGCGCCTCGACGACGACGGTCGCGGCGGCCAGCCCGGCGATGATCCGGTTGCGTGCCGGAAAGCGCCAGGGCGCGGGCTCGACGCCCGGCGCGTATTCCGACACGATCAGGCCGTGCTCCCCGATGCGCCGGGCCAGCTCGGCGTGAGCCGCCGGATAGACGCGGTCGACGCCGCAGCCGAGTACCGCGACGGTCGCGCCGCTCGCGTCGACCGCTCCTCGGTGAGCCTCGCCGTCGACGCCGCGCGCGAGGCCGCTGACCACGACGAGCCCTGCGCCGGCGAGCTCGCGACCGAGCGTCCGGGCCACCGACGCTCCGTACGGAGAGCAGGACCGCGCTCCGACGACTGCGACGGCCGGCCGTTCGAGCAACGCGGCGTCTGCGTCCACCGCGCACGAACAGCCCGACGGGAGGATCGAAGATCGAGGCCAGGCCACGGGGAAAAGCAGGTTCGACGAGCGGCCGCAGCCAGCGGACGCCCTGCGCCTCGATCGCGACGAGGTATGCCCGCTCGTCGAACTCGCGGGCGAATCGCCCGAACCGCGCCGAGCGCGGCTCCGCCACGAGGTGCGATCCCGTCTCGGCCGCGAACGCGGCGACGGCGAGCTCGCTCACGCGTCGAGCTCCCTCGGAACGCGGTACGAGAGCGCCTCGGCGACGTGCTCGGGCAGCACGCTCCTCGACGCCTGCCAGCGCCGCGATCGACCGACGCGACACGCGCGACGCGTGCGCGCCCGCGACCGGAGAGCGGCAGGCGCTCGACCGCGCGGGTGAGCAGCTCGTCGGCCTCGGCCGTGCGGCGTGGCGGCGACACTCGAAGCAGCTCGCGCGCCGTCGCCACCCGCGCGGCGACGGCGGCGGAGCGGCTCGGCCGGCGGCGCGGCGAGCTCGTGCGCGCGCGGCCGCGGCACCGTGACGACGAGGTCGAACCGGTCGAGCAGAGCGCCGCGAGAGCTTGTCGCGAAAGGCGGCGAGGCGCTGGGCCGAGCACGAGCACTCGACCGCCGGGTCGCCACGGCCGCCACACGGGCAGAGGTTCATCGTCGCCACGAGCTGAAATCGGGCGGGAAACAGCGCCATGCCCTGCGCGCGAGCGATGCTCACGATCGCCGTCTTCGAGCGGCTGCCGCAGCGCCTCGAGCGCGGGTCGGATGAACTCGGGCATCTCGTCGAGCAGCAGCACGCCGCGGTGCGCGAGGCTCGCCTCGCCCGGACGCGGGCCTGGCCCGCCGCCGACGATGGCCGCCACCGAGGCGCTGTGATGCGGCGCGCGGAAGGGCGGCGAGACGATCAGCGGCCGGCCCGGGGCAGGAGCAGCCCGGCCACCGAGTGGATGCGCGTGACCTCGAGCGCCTCGTCCGGCGCGAGAGCGGGCAGGACGCCGGGCAGCCGCCGCGCGAGCATCGTCTTGCCCGTGCCAGGCGGGCCCGCGAGCAGGAGGTTGTGGCGCTCCTGCGGCTGCGATCTCGAGCGCGCGCCGGCCGCGCTCCTGCCCACGTACGTCGGCGAGATCCGGATGCGACGACGGCGAGCGGGCCTCCGTTCGACGGCTCGTACGGAGGCGGCTCGCTCTCGCCGCGAAGGTAGGCCGCAGCCTCGGCGAGATGCCGGAGCGGAACGGGCTCGATGCCGGCGAGTGCGGCCTCGGCAGCCGAGTCGGCGGCGCAGAGCAGCCGCTCGAACCCGCCCCTGCGCGCACCTTCGGCGGCGGCGAGCACGCCGCCTACCGGACGCACGCGGCCGTCGAGCGCGAGCTCGCCGACGGCCGCGTGCCCGCGCAGGCGCTCTGGCGGGATCTGACGCGACGCCGCCAGCACGGCGAGCGCGATCGGCAGGTCGAAGCCCGAGCCCTCCTTGCGCAGGCCCGCCGGCGCGAGGTTGACGGTGATCCGGTGCCGTCGGCCATTCGAGCTCCGCGGCGGCGACGCTCGAGCGCACGCGGTGCTTCGCCTCCTGGCAGGCGCGGTCGGCGAGGCCGACGATCGTGAAGCCCGGCAGGCCGCTCTCGACGTTCGCCTCCACCTCCACCCGGCGCGCGTCGAGACCGACGAGAGCGTGGGTGACCGTGCGCGCGAGCACAGGCCGAACGCTAGCCCGCGAGCTGCACGCCCGTTGGTCACAGCTCTGCGCCGATTTACGCGCGTGTAGGCTGCACGCCGTGTCCATCTGGGCTGATCGTCGCGCTTGCCGTCGCTCGTCGTGCTCGGCCTCTAGGTCGTCTACGCGTACAACAGCCTCGTCCGTGTCCGCAACGAGTGCGAGACGGGCTGGGCGAACATCGACGTGCAGCTGCGCCGGCGCGCCGACCTGATCCCGAACCTCGTCGAGGCGGTGAAGGGCTACGCGGCGCACGAGCGCGAGGTGTTCGAAGAGGTGACGCGGGCGCGGGCCGCCGTCGATGAGCGCCTCCGGGCCGCGAGCGGCGGCCGAAGCGAACGACCTGCTCGGGAGCGGCGCTCGGCAAGCTGTTCGCCGTCGCGGAGGCGTACCCGCAGCTCCGCGCCTCCGAGAACTTCCTCGCGGCTCCAGGACGAGCTGACGGACACCGAGGACAAGATCGCCGCCGCGCGCCGCTACTACAACGCGACGGTGCTTCGGTTCAACACGCGCCAGCAGACGTTCCCGACGCTCGCTCGTCGCGCGCACTGTTCCGCTTCTCGCCGCGGGAGTTCTTCGAGGCCGGCGAGGACGCCGAGGCACCCGTCAGCGTCGTCGTTCGGTAGCGATGACGCTCCAGCAGCAGATCCGCGCGAACCGCTGGCGCACGATCTGGCTGCTCTTCCTCTTCGCCCTCCTCGTCGAGCGCTCGGTCTGCTGCTCGCCTTCGTCTTCGACCCGACGATCCTCACGGTCGTCGCCATCGCGCGGCATCGCCTA
Source organism: uncultured Actinomycetes bacterium (assembly GCA_963786725.1). Lineage (GTDB taxonomy): Bacteria > Actinomycetota > Thermoleophilia > Gaiellales > Gaiellaceae > PALSA-612. The sequence goes on from CAWBAD010000003.1 coordinate 69,866, forward strand.
CGCGCTCTTCTCGTGGTTCGCGTCCGACTCGATGGTCGGCCGCATCACGGGCGCGCAGCAGGTCGAGAAGCGGGACCAGCCCGCAGCTCTACCGCCTGCTCGAGAACGTCGCCATCGCGCGCCGGGCTGGAGCAGACGCCGGAGCTGCGGCTCATCCAGGACGCCGCGCCGAATGCGTTCGCCGCCGGCCGCAATCCCAAGCACGCCTTCGTCGCCGTGACGACCGGGCTCGTCGAGCTCGATGGACGAGCGCGAGCTGGAAGGCGTCCTCGCCCACGAGGTGTCGCACATCCGCAACCGCGACGTCCGCCTGATGACGCTCGTCGCGCTGCTCGTCGGCGTGATCGCGCTGCTCGCCGACATCCTGCTCCGCATGGCGTTCTTCGGTGGCGGCAAGCGCGGCTCGAACCCGATCATCACGATCATGGCGTTCGGCGCGCTGCTGATCGCGCCGATCGCCGGCGTCGTCATCCAGCTCGCGGTGTCGCGGCGCCGCGAGTACCTCGCGGACGCGTCTGCCGCCGAGATCACGAACGACGCCGAGGCCATGGCGCTCGCGCTGCGCAAGCTTCAGCTCGACCAGCGCGAGATCCGCAACGCGAGCCGCGCGACCGCGCACATGTACATCGAGAGCCCGCTGCGACAGGCCAGCGGTCCCCGCGCGAGCCTGAGCGGCCTGTTCTCGACGCACCCGCCGCTCGAGAAGCGGATCGCTGCCCTCGAGGAGGCCGGCGGCTTCCACCTCGCGCCCGTCTAGCGACGCGCGACGAGGATGTCCTCGAAGTACTCGCCCGCGCGTCGGCCGGTACGGCGGTTCACGTGGCGGCGGAGGCGGTCCTCGAGCCGAAGCCCCGCCCGCTCGAGGATCTCCGGGTAGAGGTCGCGCCGGTCGTTGACGACGACGAGCACCGGCGCGCCCGGGTCGCAGCGCGTCGGCGGCCGCTGGCGAGCGACTCGCGATGCCGTCGACGTAGGCGTGCGATCGCGGCGCGGCTCGTGCCCGACGGCGGCGGCACCGAGCTCCCGCTCGCGACGGTCGTCGAGATCCGAGCAACTCGTACGCGTAGCGATGCTGCTCGTGGTAGTCGATCAGCCCCGGATACGGCGGCGAGGTGACGACGGCATCGAAGCCCCCGCCCCACTCCAGCTCGCGAGCGTCGCCGTGGAACACGGTCGCTTCCCGCCCCCGCGCCCGGACGCGGGCGAACGCCTTGATCGCGCGCCAGCGTGTCGAGGGCGTAGCGGCGCAGGAAGTGCTCCGCGCGATCGACCGGACGGCACTCCCGCTTGTGCTTGTGGCACCAGTACGGCCCGCGCTGAGGCGCGCGCGGGAAGTCGAGGTCGAAGTGCGTCGTCAGCCGGGCCGAGCGCGCAGCCCGGGCGAGGACGACGCGGATGACGTCGGCGTGCTCGTAGTCAGCCGCGATCTCGCGCCAGTAGAGAAGCTCGGCGGCGGCGCGCGGCGCGAACCACTCGCTGACATACAGGGGACAGTCACTGAGACTGTCCCTGGGACTGTCCCTGGGACTGTCCCCTGGACATGTCTGTTCTAGCCGCGCGCACGCGTCGACGGAGCTCCTTCTCGAGCGTGAACTCGTTGTAGCGCGCGGTCTTGACCCGCATGAGCAGGCAGTTGAACGCGGCGATGTCCCCACCGACGGCGCTCGCGGCCGCTCTCGAGCGACTGCACGAGCGTCGTTCCCGAGCCCGCGAACGGGTCGAGCACGCGTCCCACCGGCCGGACGTACCGCTCCAGCAGCGCCTCGACGAGCTGCGGGATGAACTTGCCGAGATACGGATGCAGCCGGTGGACGTGCTTCGTACGCTCGCGCTCGGGCAGCTCCCGCTCGGACCACGAGAGCTCGAGGTCCAGGCCGGCGTAGAGAGCGTCCTGCGTCGGCGCCACCGAGTCGTCGTTCGGCGGCGCCTCCGCAGTTCCTAGTTCCTAGGTCTAGCCGTAGTGGATACCGGCGCGCGCGGTCGTACTCGCGGAGCCGCTTGATGCGCTCTTCGATCGGCGGGTGCGTCGAGAACAGCTTCGTCACGCCCTGCTCCGGAGAACGGGTTGACGATGTAGAGCGTCTCCGTCGCCGGGTTGACCTCCATCGGCACGACCTGGCGGCCGCGACTCGAGCGTCTCCAGCGCGTCGGCGAGCGGCCGCCCCTCGCCGAGCATCCGCGCCGCCGTCGCGTCGGCGAGGTACTCGCGCTGCCGCGAGACGCCGAGCTGGAGCAGCGCTGCGGCGAGCGGTCCGATGATCATCAGCACGATCGCGCCGAGCGCGCCGAGCGGGCTGTCGTCGTCATCGCCGCCGAACATCGCCGTGAAGAAGAAGATGTTCCCGATCGCCGAGATCGCGCCGGCGATCATCGCCGCGATCGACGAGACGAGGATGTCGCGGTTCTTGATGTGCGCGAACTCGTGCGCCATCACGCCGCGCACCTGGTCGTGCGGCATGTGCTGGAGCAGCCCCTGCGTGACGGCGACAGCGGCGTGCTTCGGGTTGCGGCCGGTCGCGAAGGCGTTCGGCTGCTCGGACGGGATCATGTAGACGCGCGGCTTCGGCACCTCGTAGAGCTCGGCGAGCTCGCTCGACGATCTGGTGCAGCTCGGGCGCCTCCTCCTCGGAGACCGGCTTCGCGCCGCGAGGCTCGGATCGCGAACTTGTCAGACCAGAAGTACGCGGCGACGTTCATGAAGACGGAGAAGCCGACGAAGAGCCAGAGGAACGCGCCTCCGAGCAGCACACCGATGCCGATGAAGAGCGCGGTGAGGGCGGCGAGCAGCAGCCAGGTCCGGGCCTTGCTCGTCCGAACTTGCTTGGGTGACGTTCATCTGGTGGGGCTCCTTTCGACTGAACGTAACAGGATACGAACAGCCGAAGGTTTCTCCCGCCCCGGAAGGGCCGACGCACCCGGGCCTCACGGCCGTTCTGACGAGTGCGCCCGTTGGGGATAGTGCCCCTCGGCACGCCGGATTGTAGCCGTCGCAGGGTGCCTTAAAGCGCGATCACGACGCGCTCGAGCCGTCCGCCACGGACGGCGACGACCTCGAACGACATCTCGAGCGCGTCGAGCTCGGGATGGACGGCGAGCCAGGTCGCGGCAGCCCGCCGCAGGCGCGCCAGCTTCTCCGGGCCGACCATCTCCAGCGGATCGCCCGTGCCGCTCGCCGGTCTTCGACTTCACCTCGCAGAAGACGAGCCGGCGACCGCGGCGCACGATGAGGTCGATCTCGTATCCGCCGGCCCAGACGTTGCGGCCGAGCATGCGGTAGCCGCGCAGGCGGTAGTGGACGGCGGCACGCCACTCTGCCCTGCGCCCGACGGCGCGAGTGCTACGCCGCGTCGGCCGACTCGTAGCAGAGCGCGGCAAAGGACAGCCGGTGGATCGCAGACGGCCCGTGCTCGCGGACGCGGGCCGAGTGACCCGGCGTGATGTAGCCGACGTGGGACGAGAAGCCGTACTGCGGAAAGAGCGCGTCGAGGCGGCGCATGACGCGGTCGCGAACGACCTTGGCGACGATCGACGCGGCGGCGATCGCGGCGCTCCGGTCGTCGCCGTCGACGACGGCGAGGTGTTCGGGCGCCGTCTTGCCGAGCCGGAAGCCGTCGACGAGGCAGACCTCGGCCGGCGGCGACAGCGCGTGCAGCACGTGCCGGAGGCCGGCGAGGTTGCGACGCGTGCAGGCCTGCGCGGTCGATCTCGGCGTGCGTCACGACCCGGACCGAGATGCGCTCGGCGCACGCGACGACGGCACGAAAGAGCTCTTCGCGGCGCGCGAGGTCGAGCTGCTTCGAGTCGTTGAGATACGCGAGCGGGCGGACGCGGTGATCGCGGAGCGTCCCGTAGTCGAGCAGCACGCCGGCCACGACCAGCGGCCCTGCGAGCGATCCACGCCCCGCCTCGTCTGCGCCCGCCACGTAGCGGACGCCGAGGCGGCGGTCGAAGCTAAGAAGCCTTTTCCCCGTCCTCTTCGGCGGCGGGCTCTTCGTCGGCCGGCTCTGGCTGCTCGTCACCGGGCTCGAGCTCGGCTTCGGCTGCGGGCTCGATGCTCGATGTCCTCGTCGGCTCATCGCTCTCGGCGGCCTCGTCGCCTTCCTGGAGCTGTTCGGCTTCCTCGTCGGCGGCTGGGGCATCGGCCGAGAATACGGGGCCACCGTACTGCTTGGCACGGACGCGCGCCTTCTTTCCCACTTTCTTGCGCAAGTAGTAGAGCTTCGCGCGATTGACGTCACCGATCTGCATGACCTCGATCCGCTCGATCTTCGGCGAGTGGAGCGGGAACGTCCGCTCGACACCGACGCCGAACGACTGCTTGCGCACGGTGAACGTCTCGCGAACGCCTGCGCCCTGCCGCTTGATGACGATGCCCTCGAAGACCTGGATGCGTGAGCGCGAGCCCTCGATCACGCGGAAGTGCACCTTCACGGTGTCGCCCGCCTTGAACTGCGGCAGGTCCTTGCGCAGCTGACGCTGCTCGAGTGCCTGGATCACCTTGCTCATAGGAAAAACCGGCCGCGAGGGCCGAGGGGCAATGCTAGCGGAAGCGCAGCCGCGTGAGCGGCAGGATGAGGACGAAGCCGAGGAGGACGAGCGCAGCGCGGAAGCCGATCCGCTTCGGCGGCCAGTAGACGAAGAACACTTCGCCGATGATGTTCTCCCTCGGCACGGCCCCCCACTCGCGCGAGTCGCACGACTGCACGCGGTTGTCGCCCATGAAGAAGTACCGCCCCTCGGGGATCGTGCGTGGGCCGTACGTGTTCGAGTCGCGGCGGTCGCCGCGCACGTAGGGCTCGACCAGCCGCTTGCCGTTGATGTACACGACGCCGTCTCGCTCCTCCCACGTCTCGCCGGGCAGCCCGACGAGCCGCTTGACGAACGTGCCGCCCGCGCCGCACTTCACCTCGGCCGCCGGCGGCGTCTTGAAGACGATGATGTCGCCGCGCGCGGGGTCGCGCAAGTGGTAGATGAAGCGGTTCGCGAGCACGCGGTCGGAGAAGCGCGACTCGCAACCGGAGCCCGGTCGCGCGCAGTGCAGCGTCGGCTCCATCGACGAGGACGGGATCCGGTACGGGTTGACGACCCAGGCCTTGATCGCCAGCACGATGGCGATCGCGCCGATGATCGTCACCACCCAGTCGATGGTGATCCTGATACCGCGGGGTAGCCCAGCGGTGGCGCGGACGACAGGGTTGCGCGAGTTTCGCGCGCGCTCCCGCCGCTCGCGCTCGATGCGCTCCTCCTCGCTCTCGGGCGAGCGGAACTCGTGCAGCCACGCGTCATCCTCGGAGTGCCCGTCTCCGGCGGGCTCGCCGAAGAGCGCGTCCTCGTCCTCCCAGCGGATCGGCTCGAAGTCTGAGGGCGGGCGTTGCTCGGTCAAGCCGCGCTCCGCGCCCGGCTCTCCGCCCGGCGCCACTCGTCGATCCGCGCGTGGTCGCCGGAGAGGAGGACGTCGGGCACGTGCCAGCCGCGGAACTCCGCGGGTCGCGTGTACTGCGGATACTCGAGGCCGCCGTCGAGCTCGGCCGAGAAGCTCTCGATGCGACCGGACTCCTCGCTCGCCGAGCGCGCCCGGCAGGAGACGCGAGACGGCATCGACGACCACCATCGCCGGCAGCTCACCGCCGGAGAGGACGTACGGGCCGATGGAGATGGCGTCCGAGCACAGGTGCTGCACGATGCGCTCGTCGAAGCCTTCGAAGCGGGCCGACAGCAGCGTCAGCCGCTCTTCTCTCGCGAGCTCCTCGACGACCGCCTGGTCGAGCTGCCGCCCCTGAGGCGTCAGCGCCACGACGCGGTGCTCGGGAACGCCACCGTAGACAGCGTCGAGCGCCGCCGCGACGACGTCCACACGAAGCACCATGCCCGCGCCGCCGCCGTACGGCTCGTCGTCCACCTGGGCGCTCTTGAGCGGCGTGAAGTCCCGGTAGTTGAGGAGCCGCAGGTCCAGTCCGCTCCCGAGCACGGCGGCCACCGGGCGGCGTTCGGTGAGCCACGCGAAGGCGGACGGAACGAGGGTGAAGACGTCGAGCTGCATGGGCGCGTGCTGAGGTTAGCCAGCTTCCGCGAAACCCCGAGCGACAACGATCCGACCGCCTTCGACGTCGACCTCGAGCACGCACGCCTCGTGCAGCGGCAGCGCGAGGCCCGAATCGAGCTCGAGGATGTCGTTGGCCACACCGGGCTCGACCTCACGTACCCGGCCGAGCGGCCTGCCCCCCTCCTCCTCCACAGAGAGGCCCACGAGCTGGAACACGTAGTACGCGTCTTCGTCGGGCGCCGCCAGGTCGGTCGCCGGCACCTCCAGGGCGGCGCCCCGCGGGACTTCCCGGTCGAGCGCGATCACGGGACGGCCTCCGGCGCGCTTCGACGCGACCACCTGTGCCTCGACTCCGCCCACCCAGAGCTTCGCGTCCACCTCGAAGCGTCGAGGATCCTGGCTTGCGTTCTCGACGACGAAGGAGCCGTCTCGGCCGTGCGGGCGGCCGACCCGGCCGACCTCGATGAGCTCACTCACCAACGGCGAGCGTGCTGAAGAACTCGGTGACCTCGGCCTTGCTCGGCCGGTCTTCCGAGAAGTACCGGATCGGAGTCTCGATGCCCGCGAGGGCCGACGCGTCGTAGTCCGTGCGTCGATGCTCGACTCCCGGGCCCAGCAATGCCCAGTACGCACCGGGCTCGTCCTCGTACGGCATGCCGACACTGCCGGCGTTGATCACGCGGATGCCGGCAATCTCCCGGTCGAACTGCATGTGCGTGTGACCGCACATGACGGTGCCTGCCTCCACGCCGGCGAACAGCGGTGCGACACGTTCCTCGGCCGTGCCCTCGAGGAAGACGTCGACGTCGTTCCGCGGCGACGCGTGGCAGAAGAGCACGCGCCCAAGGCCGTCCACCTCCAGCTCCAGGCGCTCGGGCAGCCCGTAGAGGAACTGGATCTGCTCGGCGGAAAGCTGCTCACGCACCCAGGCAAGCGCGTCCGGCGGCGCCAATCCGTCCTCGCCGGGCGCGAGCTCCCGGTCGGCGTTGCCGCGGATCCACCGCACGCGATCGCCAACGGACCGAGCCGTTCGAGAGTCTCGGAGGGCAGAGGCCCCATGGCCACGTCGCCGCCGACGACGATCGCTGCATCGTCCGGAACCTCCGCCAGCACGGCCTCCAACGCGGGCGTGTTCCCGTGCACGTCGTAGAGCGCTGCGACCCTCACGTGTCGGCGATCTCGAGCATCGTCCGCCGGTCCCGACGCGCGCCGGCAGCGCGGGCGAGGTGCGAAGCGAGTGAACCGTGCGGCCACGGCGGCCGATGATCATCCCGCGGTCGCCCTCGGCCACGTGCAGCCGCAGCACGAGCTCGCCCTCAGGCCCGTCGAGCTCCTCGATGCGCACGGCGTCAGGCTCGGACACGAGCCGCTGTGCGAGGTAGAGGACGAGCTCGGCGGGCACGTCGGCGGCTAGGCGAGGTTCTTCGCCTTGAGCAGCCGCGCCACTGCGTCGCTCGGCTGTGCGCCCTTGCTCAGCCAGTCCTTCACCTTCGCCTCGTCGAACTCGATGATCGACGGGTCCGGCTGCGGGTTGTAGCGGCCGACGATCTCGATGAACCGGCCGTCGCGCGGCGAGCGCTGGTCGGCGACGACGACCCGGTAGATCGGGTTCTTCTTCGACCCGACGCGGGTCAGTCTCATGCGTACTGCCATCGTTCTCCTTTTCTATCGCTTCACGGCCATGCCGGGAAGCGCGGGCATCTTGCCCTTGGACATCTGCTTCATCATCTTCGCCATCTGCTTGCGGGCGTTCAGCAGCTGATTCACCTGCTGGACGGTCGTGCCGCTGCCCTGCGCGATCCGCTGGCGTCGCGAGCCGTCGATCAGCTGCGGCTGCCGCCGCTCGTCGAGCGTCATCGAGAGGATGATCGCCTCCGCGCGGTCGAGCTCGCGCTCGTCGACGTCGACGCCCTTCAATTGCTTGCCGAGCCCGGGCACCATCGACAGCACGCCCTGCAGCGGCCCCATCTTCCGCATCATCTTCGAGCTCTGGAGAAAGTCTTCGAATGAGAACTCCCCGGCGAGCAGCCGCTGCTCGATCGCCAGCTTGTCCTCTTCCTCGACGGCCTCCTCGGCCTTCTCGATCAGCGTCAGCATGTCGCCCATGCCGAGGATGCGCGAGGCCATGCGGTCGGGGTGGAAGACCTCGAGCTGGTCGAGCTTCTCGCCGACTGAGGCGAGCTTGATCGGCTTGCCGGTGACCGCACGTACCGACAGCGCGGCGCCGCCGCGCGCGTCACCGTCGAGCTTCGTCAGCACGATGCCGTCGAACGCGACGCGCTCCTGGAATGCCTGGGCCACCGACACCGCCTCCTGGCCGGTCATCGCGTCGAGCACGAGCAGGACGTTGTGCGGCTTGGTGGCGTCGCGAATGCGAGCGAGCTCGTCCATCAGCGCGTCGTCGATCTGCAGCCGGCCGGCCGTATCGACGATGACGACGTCCTTGCCCTGACTGCGTGCCTGCTCGACGCCTGCGCGTGCGGCGGCAACCGGGTCCTCGCGCTCCGCACTGGCAACCGGGATCTGCAGCTCACGGCCGAGCTGCTCGAGCTGCGTCACGGCTGCCGGGCGCTGGAGGTCGGCTGCGACGAGCAGCGGCGAGCGACCGTCCTTGCGCAGCATCAGCGCAAGCTTGGCTGCCGCGGTGGTCTTGCCCGAGCCCTGGAGCCCGACGAGGAGGATCACCGTCGGCGGTCGTCCGGCGAAGGCCAGCCTCGAGTCGCCGCCGCCCATCGTGCGCGTCAGCTCCTCGTGGACGATCTTCAAGACCTGCTGGCCTGGCGTGAGGCTCTTCGTCACTTCCTGGCCGAGCGCCCGCTCCTTGACATGGGCAGTGAAGTCCTTGACGACGTCGAGGTTGACGTCCGCTTCGAGCAGCGCGAGACGGATCTCGCGCATGGCCTTCGAGATCGTCTCCTCGTCGAGCGTTCCGCGTGAGCGGAGGCCGCCGAGAATGGACTGCAGCTTGTCGCCAAGGGCGTCGAACATCGGCCTGGAAGGGTAGCTACGTGGGCTTCGCGCTATCCTCGGCAGGCAGATGAAGCGCGCTCTCGGAGCTGCCGCGATCGCCGTCGTTCTTGCCTCGACCGTCACAGCCGCGACGCTTCCCGGCAAGCGAATAGCCATCGCGAGAGCGTCTGGACCGTTCGCGATCGCCGTCGCGCACGGTCAGGTCAACACGCCGAAAGCGCTCTACGCGAAGCTGACCGGGAAGGTCGGCGACGCGTCCGTGCTCGTCGACTGCCTGGTGGGGACAGAGTCGACGCCTAACACGTACCACCGACCACGCGCGGCGCTCTTCCGCTTCCCCGTCGAGCCGGCCGGAGCGGACATCTGCCACGTGACGGCGACGGTGTCCGGCCGCGGCAAGATCGTCGCCGAGCTCCGCGCCGTCCGCTAGCCGCGCGTCAGAGCATCGCCAGCCGCGTCGCCATCGCCGTCTCCGCCAGCTCCTGGACGTCGTGGTGGCCGGTGACCGCAGGTATGAAGACGTCGCGCTCGAGCGCGTGCAGCTTCACGTCGGTCTCCGCAGTCACGGTGGCCGCGACGGCAATCGCGTACGCCCAGTCGCCGACAACTGAGCCGACTAAGGCGCGCTGTACTCGGCGCAGTCCCGGAGGCTCGCAAGTGCTCGCCCCGACTCTCGGAGCTTCGAGCCGAAGTCGTGCACCCAGCTAGTCCTCGTCGCGCCCGACGAGGGCGCGGGCGAAGTCGCCTGCATCGAACGGGCGCAAATCCTCGACGCCCTCGCCGATGCCGATCAGCTTCACAGGCAGGCCTAACTCGACCGCGACCGGCAGCACGATGCCTCCCTTGGCAGAGCCGTCGAGCTTGGTCAGGCAGACACCTGTCACGCCGACCGCCTCGTGGAACAGCCGCGCCTGTTGCAGGCCGTTCTGCCCCGTCGTCGCGTCGAGGACCAGCAGCGTCTCGTGGGGCGCGCCCTCGAGCCGGCGCTCGATGACTCGGCGCACCTTTTTCAGCTCCTCCATCAGCCCCACCTGCGTGTGGAGTCGGCCGGCAGTGTCGACGATCGCCACGTCTCGGCCCCGGGCCAGCGTCGCTTCGACAGCATCGAAGGCGACGGCGGCCGGATCGCCGCCCCGGGCCGACCCGACGTAGTCCGCACCGGCCCGCTGCGCCCAGATCTCCAGCTGCTCGCCGGCAGCCGCGCGAAACGTGTCCGCTGCGGCGACGACGACGTCACGTTCGTGCTCCCGCAGGCGGAAGGCGAGCTTGCCGATGGTCGTCGTCTTGCCCGTGCCGTTGACGCCGACCACGAGCACGACGCTGGGAGCGTCGTCGACGGACAGCGTCCCCGGCTCGCCGAACAGCGCCTCGATCTCCTCCGCGAGCGCCGTGTCGAGCTCGCCGAGATCGCGACGCCCGCGCAGCCGCTCGACGAGCACGTCCGTGGCAGCCACGCCCACGTCGGCGCCGATCAGCGCCTCCTCGAGGTTCTCCCACGACTCGTCGTCGAGAGGATCGAAGCCGGACAGCCGCTGCCAGATGCCGCGACGGCTTCGGCCCAGCGAGCCCCGCAGCCGGCCGAAGAACCCGGCCGTCTCCTCGTCGGAGTCGGCTGACGGCTCCTCGTCGCCAAGCAGCTCTCCCCACGTTCGCATCGGGCGATTTTGCCTCGGATTTACGACACGTCTGAGGCAACCGTGATTCTGTTCCGATGGTGAAGAGCGCGTTTCGACGGGTCGCGATCGTCTGCGGCTCGGCGATCGTGCTCGTCGATGCCCGCTGTTTCCGGTGCAGCAGACTGGCCGCGCTACGGCGGCGGCGACTCCGTTACGAACCACGTGCCTGCCGCGGCCGCCGCCGGACTGTCGTCGGAGACGGTGGGCGACATCGTCACGCGCTGGAGCGTCAACGTCGGAGGACGTTTCGTGGCCTCACCGCTGTTCGCCGAAGACATCCAGGTCGGCGGCACGCGTCAGGACACGATCTTCGTTGCGACCAACGCCGGCACAGTGGCGGCCCTCCGCGCGTCGAACGGAACGGTGCTCTGGAAGCGGCAGGTGAGCGCCGCGACGCTCATTCCCGCCTGCAACATCACGTACGGCATCTCCTCGACGCCGGTGCTCGACCGGGCGCGCGGTCGCCTGTACACGATCGGCTCCGACGGCCTCCTTCATGCGTTGAGCATGGCCAAGGGTGAGGAGGTTTCTGGCGACTGGCCGCTGCGCATCGTCCAGCTGACAGGCGCCGAGTACGTCTGGGGCGGCCTGTCGCTGCGCGGGAACCGCCTGTACGTGCCCGTCGCGAGCTATTGCGACAAGCCCGACGCGGATGGCTATAACGCCGACGGTCGACTCGTCGCGGTCGACGTGCTCGACCCGCGCATCGTCGCCTCGCTCGACGTAACCGAGGGACCCAACAACATGGCCGGCATCTGGGGCTATGCCGGGGTCACGATCGACCCGGACACCGGCCATCTGTGGACCGCGACCGGGAACGGCTTCGTCTTCGACCCGGAGTGCGGCTGTCTCGTCGAGACGGCGGGCTACGCCGAGGCCGTGCTCGAGCTGGACGCCGACCTCAACGTCGTCGCCTGGAACCGGCCCGACGACGTCGCCATCGTCGAGGACAGCGACTTCGGCGCGGCGCCGGTCCTCTTCCAGCCTCCCGGCTGTCCGCCGCTCGCAGCGGCGAACGCGAAGAACGGCAAGACGTACATCTGGTCGCGCGAGGATCTTGCCGCCGGACCGCTCTGGAGCGCCCGCGTCGGCCCGGGCGAGCTCGGCGCCTCGTTCCTCGCCCAGCCGAGCTATTCACCAGAGCTGAACATGTTCTTCATTTCCGACGCCCGCGACTACGACGAAGAGGGTGTGGTGAGGACGTTCGACGCAGTGGTCGGCTTCGCCAGTCGGCCCGCACTGCGAGCTTCCCGCAAGGCCGACGTGGACTGCACCCGGCGTCGGGCGAGGACCGAAGTCGCCGCCGCTCATCGTCGACGACCTCGTGTTCGTCCCCGGCGGCTTCGACAGGAACGCGTTCGCCTTGAACGCGAGGACGGGTGCGATGCTGTGGACGGTCGGGCTGCCCGGCGCCGTCTCTGGCGCCCATCGCCTACGCGGGCGACGAGGTGCTCATCGGGGACTCTGCGGGCAACCTCCACGCGTTCGGGCTGGTACGCCCGGTCGGCGTCGGCAAGCCCGGCCTCTACGCCATCTGACCTGCTACGCGACCGCCGCCGCTTCGGCATCCTCGCGTGGCAGCCGGCGAGACACGACCTGCGACACGCCGTCGCGCCCCATCGTCACGCCGTACAGCACGTCGGCCGCCTCCATCGTCCGCTTCTGGTGCGTGACGACGATGAACTGCGCCCGTTCCGAGAACTGCCGCAGCAGCCCGACGAAGCGGCCGATGTTCGCGTCGTCGAGCGCCGCCTCTACCTCGTCGAGCAGGTAGAACGGACACGGCCGCGCGAGGAAGAGCGCGAAGAGGAACGACAGCGCGCCGAGCGCCTTCTCGCCTCCCGAGAGCAGCGAGAGCCGGCTGATGCGCTTGCCGGCCGGGCGCAGCTCGACCTCGATCCCCGGCTCTTCCTCATCGCCCTCGGGCTCGGTGAGGCGGAGCCGTCCCTCGCCGCCGGGGAACAGCGTCGAAGCCACTTCGGCGAAGTTCGCCTCCACCGCCGCGTACGTCTCCGTGAAGCGGCGGTCGACGGTTTCCGTCAGCTCGCGGCGCAGCTTGTCGAGCTCGGCGAGGCTCAGCTCGAGGTCGGCCGTCTGCGTGCGGAGCTCGTAGAGGTGCTCCTTCTCGCGGTCGTACTCCTCCTTCGCGAACGGGTTGACGCCGCCGAGCGCTTCCCGGCGACGCTCGAGCCGCTCGAGCGTGGCCTGCAGCTCCTCGCGCGTGCCCTCGGCTGCGTCGTCGCCTGCCTCATCGAGGCGCCGCCGCGCGTCAGTCGACTCGGCGTCGAGTCGCGCGAGCTCGATCTCGACTTGAGAGACCGCGGCCGTGGCCTCGTGCGCCTCCCGTCGCAGCTCGGCCTCGCGCGCGGCGAGGTCCCGTAGCCCCGCTGCCAGCGACGGCAGCGACAGCGCCACCGGTCTCGGCGCGTCTCGGGCGAGAGGCCGCTCGACGCGCTGCGGCCTCGCGGACGGAGTGCCGCGAGCACGTCGCGGAGCCGCTCGCAAAGGGACGTGAGGCGAGGGTCAGGCGACCGCACGACGGGTGTCGCCGCCGCGGCGCGCTCTGCGAGCGTGTGCGCCTCCTCGCGCAGGCGGCGTGCCTGAGCCTCCAGCTCGAGCTGGAACGCCTCGGCGGTCTCGCCGGCGAACCACAGCTCACGCCGCTGCGGATCGTAGCCGAAGCCTTCAGCGGTCACAGCCGGCACCGGAGTCGCGAGCAGCTCGGCCAGCGGTACCGTCGGCAGCGAGCGTGCGAGCTCGGCGGGGTCTTGCCCAACGAGCACGACCAGGCGGCCGAGCCCGGCCGAGCGGGCGTGCTCGAGCAACTCGAGGCCGCGAGCAGCATCCTCGACGACGACCGCTGCCGCACGGTGGCCGAGTGCCGCGGCTACCGAGGCTTCACGGCCCGGCTCGACGTCTACCGCGCTCAGCGCCAACGTCTCGCCCCGCTCCGCCAGCGCACGGGCTGCAGGCGGCAATCCTTCTCGCTCGGCCAGCGCGCGCTCGACGGCGACGGCACGCGCTTCTGCCAACCGTGCCTGCTCGGCGAGGTCGTCGCCGTGCCTCTGCACGACGGGCGCTCGCAGGCGTTCCAGCAGATCCGACGCTGCTTCGCGGCGCATCTCGACGCGCTCGCGCGCGCTGCGGAGGCGATAGAGCGCCCCCGCGGCGCCCTCCTGTCCTCCCGCCACCGCGGCCAGCTCTCCCTCGGCGCGCTCGCGCTCCGCGAGCAAGGTATCGAGCCGTGACTGCACGTCTGCCTGTGCGGCCTGGAGCTCCGCCTTCCGTACGCCCGCCTGACCGGCTCGCTTGGAGAACTCCGCCAGGTCGAGCGATGCGAGCCCGGCGCGGATGCGACGGATCTCGTCGCCTAGCTTCTCGGCGCGCTCCGCGGCGCTCGCCTGGAGCGCGAGCGGCCGCAGCCGCTTCTGGACCTCGCGCTCGAGGTCGCGGGCGCGCTCGACCTGTTGCGCAACGCGCGCGAGCTTCAGCTCGGCACGATGGCGACGGCGCTTGAATCGTCCCAGCCCAGCCGCCTCCTCGACGAGCGCACGACGCTCGCCGGGGGACGACGAGAGGATGGCCTCCACCTGGCCCTGGCCGACGACGGCACCCGCCCCAGGCCCGAGGCCCACGTCTGCGAGCAGCTCGACCACGTCAGTCCGCCTGACCGTCGCTCCGTTGACGAGGTACTGACCTTCGCCGCCGCGGTGGAGTCGGCGGGCGATCGACACCTCGTCGAAGTCGATTCCCGGCAGCGCTCCGCCCACGTCGTCGAAGCGCAGCTCGACTTCGCAGTAGGGAGCTCCCTGGCGAGAGGCGCTGCCCGCGAAGAGCACGTCGTCGGGCTTCTCCGCGCGCAGCTCGCTCGGCGCGAGGCTGCCCGACGCCCAGAGCAGCGCATCGGCGATGTTCGACTTGCCCGATCCGTTCGGGCCGACAACGACGGCGACGCCCGGCTCGAGGCGCACCTCGACGGGCTCGGGGAACGACTTGAAGCCGCGAATCGTGATCGCGCGGAGGTACACGGCGGCCCAACGCTAACGGCCGTTGCGGACGTGTCCAGGTGCCAGTCCCAGGACAGTCCCAGGGACACTCTCAGTGACTGTCCCTCTACGTGTCCTAAAGGGACGCGAGCGCCTCGGCTGCGGCTGCCTGCTGGGCCTCCTTCTTCGAGCGGCCGGTGCCGAGGCCGCGCGGCACGCCGTCGACGAGCGCCTCGCACGTGAACAGCCGCGCGTGTGCAGGTCCCTCCACCTCGACAACGCTGTAAGTCACCTTCCAGCCCTGCTTCGCGGCTTCCTCCTGCAACCGGGTCTTGAAGTCGCCCGGCGCGTGGAGAGCCTCATCGATCTGTCCCTCGAAGGCCTCGAGCACCGCCGGGGCGACGGCGTCCAGGCCATGCTCGAGCACGAGCGCGGCGATGGCCGACTCGATCAGCGCCGCGAGAACGTTGTCCGACCGGCGGAGATCGTCCGTGAGCTCGAACTGCTCGGCGAACATCCGGTCGATCCCGATCTCGCGCGCAACCGCGGCACAGCTGCGCCGGGAGACGACCGCCGAGCGCAACTGCGAGAGCTCACCCTCCGCCGCCTGCGGGTAGCGGTCGAAAAGCGCTCGCGCGACGACGAGCCCGAGCACGCTGTCTCCGAGGAACTCCAGTCGCTCGTACGACTCCGACCGCTCGCTGACGCGAGACGGATGCATGAACACCTGCGCGAGCCGGTCGGCGGGGAGCGTCTCGATCAGCGAGACGAGGGTCCCGCCCCGGACGGGCTCGTTACTGGTGCTCGGTGACGTAGTCGACGGCCTGCCCGACGGTCACGAGCTTCTGGGCATCCTCGTCGGAGATCTTGATCCCGAACTGGTCTTCGAGCTCCATGATCAGCTCGACGAGATCGAGCGAGTCGGCATCGAGATCATCCTGGAACGACGCGGCATCGGTCACGTCGCCTTCCTCCACGCCGAGCTGCTCCACCAGCACTGTCTTCACTCGCTCGAATACTTCATCGCGCGACGCTGCCATGTCACCTCTCTTAGCCGTCGGATTCTGCGGGAGCGAGGATGCTAACACGGTCCTCCGGCGCTTCATGGCCAAGACGCTCGCCGAGTTTTGCCACGACGCCGTGCTCGACGCCACGCGTCGCCAGGCGGATCGCGTTCGCGATCGCAACACGCGAGGAGTTGCCGTGCGCGATGACCACGAGCCCGCGCAATCCCAGCAGGTAGGCGCCGCCGTGGGCCTCCGGTTCGAGCCGGGCGCGAAGGCGCCTCGCGGCCGGCCTGATCAGCAGCCCGCCGAGCTTGCCGCGCGGCGTCCGCTCGATCTCCGACCGCAAGCCGTCGAAGACCGAGAGGATCGTGCCCTCGAGCAGCTTCAGCGAGACATTGCCGGTGAAACCGTCCGTCACGACGACATCGGCCGCCCCCTCCAGCAGCCAGCGGCTCTCCACGTTGCCCTTGAACCGCAAGTCGCTCTCCGCGAGGAGCCGGTGCGCCTCCTGCGTCGCCTGGTTGCCCTTGGCGGCCTCTTCGCCGATCGACAGCAGGCCGACGTCCGGCTCCGGGAGCTCGAGGATCTCCTCGGCGAAGATCGCCCCCATCGTCGCGAACTGGAGCAGGTGCTCTGGCCGGGACTCGGCGTTCGCGCCCGCATCGATCAGCACCGACGGCCCCCGCACGGATGGGATGACGACGGCGATCGCCGGCCGCATCACTCCCCGCAACCGCCGGATCTCCATCAGCGACGCTGCGAGCATGGCGCCCGTGTTCCCCGCCGAGACGACGGCCGCAGTGTCGCCGCGCCCGACCGACCGGCAGGCCGCGACGAGCGAGCTGTCCGGCTTCGCGCGAACGGCTTCAGCCGGCTTCTCGTGCATCTCGATCTCCTGCGTCGTCTCGACGAGCTCGAGCCCCGCGGAGTCGATCGACGACGGGCCGAAGAGCACCGGTTGAACGGAGTCCGAGCGCGCTTCGAGCGCGCCGGCCACGATCTCTTCCGGCGCACGGTCGCCGCCGAGCGCGTCGACGGCCACGCGGATGGGTGGCATCTACCTAGGTAGCAGGAGCGCGCAGAGGCTCGACCTCACGCCCACGGTACGTCTTGCACGTGGGGCACATGCGGTGAGACTCCTTGGGCTGGCCGCAGACAGGGCAGACGGAGAGGCGCGGGGCCTCGATCCTGTGCTGCGCGCGGCGCTTGTCGCGCCGTGACTTCGACGTCTTTCGCTTCGGGACAGCCATGAGCGGCCGCCTAGCTTACCTAGGCGCCGGTGGGCTCGGCGGCGGGTTCCGTCCGCAGGTCGTCCCGCTTGAGGACGACGAGCGTCGTCAGCAGGCCGACCACGGCAAACGCCGCGCCGACCCAGAATGCGAGCTGGAAGCCGCTGACGAGCGCGGCGAGCATGCGACGCTCCGGCGGCGAGCTCGTCGTCCGTCCGCGTCGTCGCGACCGTCGTGAGGATCGCGAGCCCGATCGCGCCGCCGATCTGCTGGTTCGTGTTGATGAGTCCCGAAGCGAGCCCTGCGTCGTGTGACGTCGATGCCTGCGAGCGCGGCGATCGACACCGGGACGAACGAGAAGCCGAGACCGACGCCGATGAGGATGAAGCCCGGCAGCAGGTCGTTCACGTACGACCCGTCGACGGAGATCTGCGTGAAGTAGAAGAGGCCGAGCGCGAGCGTGAGCATGCCCGATCGACCAGCACCGGCTTGACTCCGATCTTCGTCACGAGCGCCTGCGCGAGCCCGGACGCGACGACCGCCGTCAAGCGCCACGGCGAGGTAGCCGAAGCCGGTCTCGAGGGCCGAGAAGCCAATTACCTGCTGCATGTAGAGCGAGAGGAGGAAGAACATCCCGAATACGGCCGTCCCGAGCAGGAGCCCGATGACGTTCGCGCCCGTCACCGTGCGCCGGCGGAAGAACGTCAGCGGGACGAGCGGCGAGCGCGAACGGAGCTCGATGACGAGGATCGCGATCGAGAGCACCGCCCAGCCGACGAAACAGAGGATTGTCTCTGGCGATCGTCCAGCCGATGTCCGGCGCGCGGGTGAGCCCGAAGACGAAGAGGATCAGGCCGGCCGTGATCGTGACGGCCCCAGCGGCGTCGAAGTGCCGCTCGAGGCCGTCAGCGCGGCTCTCGCGCACGAACCGCGGGACGAAGAGCAGCGCGAGCAATCCGATCGGCACGTTGACGAAGAAGATCCACTCCCAGCCCGCGTACTCCGTGAGCACCCCGCCGAGCATGACGCCGATCGCCGCGCCCGATCCGGCGATCGCGCCGAGCACGCCGAGCGCCTTGTTCCGCTCGGCACCTTCCTCGAACGTCACGAGCGTGATCGAGAAGACCGACGGCGAGAGGATCGCGCCAGCCGCACCCTGGCAGAGCCGGAACACGACGAGCGCTGCTGCCGACCACGCAAGGCCGCAGAGCAGCGAGAAGAGCGCGAACAAGAGCAGGCCGGCCATGAACACCTTCCGCCGCCCGAGCAAGTCGCCGGAGCGCCCGCCCAGCAGGAGAAAGCCGCCGAAGGTCAGCGCGTAGCCCGAAACCACCCACTGGAGGCCGCTCGTCGAAAAGTCGAGGTCCTCCTGGATCGAGGGCAGCGCGACGTTCACGATCGAGATGTCGAGAATGACCATCAGGTAGGCGATGCCGAGCACCGCCAGAGCCTTCCAGCGCTGCGGGTCAGCTGTCATTGCAGGGAGTCTCGCAATTCGGCGAGGCCCGCCCAGCGAGGGTCGAGCTCCTCGCCCTCGTGGCCGTGAGGCTCGCGGTTGAGGTTCTTGCCGCACACGGGGCAGAGGCCTGCGCAGTCCTCGCGGCACAGGATCTTGTCCGGCAGGGCGAGCACGACCGAGTCGCGGCCCCAGGCGGAGAGATCGATGCGGCCGTCCGCGACGTAGACGGACTCCAGCTCGTCGTCTCCCTCCGGGTCGTCCGCCTGATACTCGCTGACGTCGATCAGCTGGTCGAACGCGGCGTCGTCGAGACAGCGGTAGCACGGGCCGTGTAGTTGCGTCGTGAGGCGGAGCCTGAAGGCCGTCCCGTTGGCAGCCCGCGTCACCGTCAGCTCGGCGGGAACGAGCTCGGGAACGGCGGCGTACCGCTGACCGCCCAATTCGAGCGGCGCGATCGCCACCTCGTGCTCGTCGGTGAGCTCCTCGCCGGGCCGCAGCCCGAGCCGGCGAAGGTCGACCGTGGTCATAGCGCCAGCGTAACTACTGGGCGCGGACAGGCGCCGCCGCGGGCACGGTGCTGGAGCGGACGCGGGCAGGCGTCACGATCAGCGCCACGGCCCCGAGGATGATCGCGCCGGCGGCCAGCGTGCGGACCGACAACGGTTCGCTCAGCACGACCCAGCCGAGGAAGACGGCGACGACGGGATTGACGTAGGCGTACGTCGAGACGACGCTCATCGGCGCCACGCGGAGCAGCCAGACGTACGCCGAGAAGGCAAGCCACGAGCCGATGACGATGAGATAGACCATCGCCAGCACGGAAGTCAGCGAGACGTGCCCGACTTCTGTCATTTCGCCGGACGCCCCGGCCACGAGCATCAGCAACATCCCGCCTGCGAGCATCTGCATGCCGGACGACACGAGCGGCCGGCGCGGCAGCGAAGACCGTCGCGCAACAAGCGAGCCAGCGGCCCAGGCGGCGCCCGAGACGAGCAGCGCCGCGGCGCCAAGAGCGTCGACGCGGCTCGGGCCAGACGGCCACGCCAGGAGCGCCACGCCGCCAAAGCCCACGAGCAGCCCGAGCAGCGTCGAGCGCGAGAGGCGCTGGCCGTTCGCGACACGGTCGAAGAGGGCCATCCACAGCGGCACGGCCGCGATCAGCAGCGCAGCGATGCCCGTGTCGACGCGCGTCTCCGACCAGGCGACGAGCGAGTTGCCGCCTACGAACAGCAGGCCCCCGACGAGAGCCGCCGCAGCCCACTGCCTTCGCCCGATGCGGTCGCCCGTCACGTCCCCGCGTCGCACGGCCCAGACGTAGAGCAGCCCGCCGGCGACTACGAACCGGATCCCCATCGAAAAGAAGACCGGGATCGTGTCGATCGCGAGCAGGATGCCGAGGTACGTCGATCCCCAGACGACGTACACGACGGCGAGGGCCGCCCAGACCCTCGCCGGGCTCACGCCTGCCGGTAGCTCCAAGCTAGTGCTTCGACCACCAGCCCCGCCGGTCGCGAT
Organism: uncultured Actinomycetes bacterium; assembly: GCA_963786725.1. Classification (GTDB taxonomy): domain Bacteria; phylum Actinomycetota; class Thermoleophilia; order Gaiellales; family Gaiellaceae; genus PALSA-612. Next base: position 89,751 of record CAWBAD010000003.1, read on the forward strand.
CGTCGAGATCGCCCGCACGGGTCAGAAGGGGAGCCATCGCCACCAGCGCGACGAAGACGAGAGTGACCGTCAACCCGATGCTCATACGCCCAGTTTGGCGCCGTCTTGATCATTAGCACAAGTCTTGTTACCGTATTCATCGATCATGCAAGCTGATAGTTGGCTGGGTGTCGAGTTGCGGCATCTGCTCGCCCTCCAGGCAGTCGCCGAGGAGGGATCGTTCGGCCGTGCCGCCCGCAGCCTGGGCTACACGCAATCGGCGATCTCCCAGCAGATCGCGGCGCTCGAGCGCATCGTCGGCCAGCGGCTGATCGACCGCCCGGGCGGCCCGCGCCCCGTCACGCTGACCGATGCGGGCACGCTGCTGCTTACGCACGCCCGCGCCATCAACGCGCGCCTGGCCGCCGCGCAGGCCGACCTCGATGCCTTCGGCAACGGCGACTCCGGCCCGCTGAGCGTCGGCACGTATCAGTCCGTCGGCGCGCGCGTCCTCCCCACGCTGCTGGCTGCATTCCGCGCCGAGTGGCCCAAGGTCGACGTTCGGCTCGTCGAGTCGACTGACGACCGGGAACTGCTCGAGCTCGTCGAGCGCGGCGACATCGACCTCAGCTTTTGCGTGTTTCCGCTCGAGGGCGGCCCCTTCGAGTCGGTCGAGCTGATGCGCGATCCCTACGTGCTCGTGGTGGCCAACGACTCGCCGCTCGCAAAGCGCGAGAAGGCTCCGACGCTCCGCGAGATCCTCGACCTGCCGTTGATCAGCTACCGCACGTGCCGCACCACCCACCGCGTCGAGGAGCGGCTGCGGCTGGCCGGCCGCGAGCCCGAGGTCGTCTTCCGCTCGGATGACAACGGCACCGTGCAGGCGCTAGTGGCCTCCGGGGTGGGCGTCGCGCTCGTGCCGCGCCTGACGGTGGATCCCCTCGACGACTCCATCGCCGTCATCGATCTCGGCGATCGCGTGCCGCCGCGAATCATCGGTGTGGCCTGGCATGCGGACCGCCAGCTGACACCCGCAGCGCAGATGTTTATTCAGGCTGCTGAGGAGGTATGCCGCTCGAAAGAGCTCGCCGCGGCGTGAGGGAATACGGGAATGGCGAGGGGTGCCGATGCGTTTTTCCAACTGATGCCACGTTTGCTTGAAATCAAGAGAGAGATCCAGCGCCTGTCCGATGACCGGCGTGAGATTTTGCATTCCCTCTCCGAGGGCCACGACTCCGCGCTTGTCGCTCAGCGGCAGGAGATCGACGAGCAGCTCGCCGCTCTCTGGGACGAGTACCGCGCCGAGCGGGCACGTGTCCGCTTCGGCGAGCGCGACATCATCATCGCGCGGGCGCGTCACGAAGAGCGCCTCGAGCGCGCAGCCGCGTAGGAGCCCGGAACCGTCCCTAGAATGGGACGGTTCCCTATTCTGGGGACAACTGGGGCGTTAGCTCAGCTGGGAGAGCGCCGGCTTTGCAAGCCGGAGGTCGCCGGTTCGATCCCGGCACGCTCCACTGGAAAGTCCCTGCTAAGCGGGGACTTCCGTTTCCTTAGGCGAGAACGCAACATCGGCCGAAGTGCCAGTTGCGCCTATTCGCGCCTTTTCGCCGCCCCAGTCAGCGACCGCCCCGTTCACCACCAGGCCGTCGCCAGGAAAGACTCAGTGAGTGGGATAGGCGTACGAAGCGCATCGTGCTCGAACCGTGCCTACCCGGTGCCACCTCAGCGCTGAAAACATGCCCGTTTGCAGGGCTGTCTGAATCCCGTATGCGCCTCTAAGCGAAACCCCCGCAAATGCGGGGGTTTCGTCTGCTACGGCCGAAGGCTCAGCGAGCAGCTATCTCTGCAACAAACCCCCGGAACCGACAAGACAGGGGCCCATTATCGGGACGGGCGGGCACGAGGCGCTCCTCGCACGGAAGTACGCCGCGCCCGAGCCGTAAGGGCTCTCGACTGCCTGGATCGTGATGCTGTGCGGCCCCGGCGACAACGCATACACGCGGCTGCTGTTGATACCTAAGCAGTTTTCGGGATCGCTGTTATTGCACCCGGCATCGGTTGGCACTGCCGACGTCGTGCCCAGCGGCATCCCGAAATCGTAGACCTGGAACACATCGCCACGCACAAACGCGTCGGTGACGGTCAGGTTTCCTGCTTTGGGGCCGAGGATGAAGAACGTCCAGGGCGGATTCGGCGCGAACTGCGAGTTTCCGCCGCTGCTCGGTGTGCAGGCGACGCAAGCGGTCGCGAAGCTCCCCGGGCCCGCGAACGCGAACTCCTGCCAGAGACCGCCGAACGGACCGCCGACCGGAACAGGGTCGGCACTGGCGGACGGGACGAACATCAATGCACTGATTGCCACAGAACAGCTGAGGGTGAGCAACGTCACAAGACGTTTCATCACAATCTCCTTCCCTGACGAAGGAATAGGAACCGGCGATGGAGCTTCCGGTCTATCAGCCGCATGTGGACATTGTTACAGACATGGCGGCGGAACGCCCCAGCTGGGATTCGCGCCCAGTCCGGGGGCCTCGGGTGCACACGCAACGTCGAGGGCCCCGCGCGAGCGGGCGCCGCTATTCGAACTGCTGACCTGGTACGACGGCGACGGCAACCCGTCCGAGTTTCGAACATCCGCTTCAACGCTGCCGTCCAGTGGTCACTACGTCCGGGCGCGGGCTATGACATCCAGTCCGCGGCGGCACATGAGTTCGGGCATGCACGTGGTCGCGGTGACTCCCTCGCCGACAACGAGAACTACTGAATCGTCGAGGCGCTACCTACTCGCACTCGCTGACCTGCTCGCCGTCGCAGTCGTCGACGCCCGCGCCGCCGTTGAGAACATCCGTGCCGCTGTTCCCGCGCAGCCGGTCGTCGCCGTCGTCGCCGTGCAGGCTGTCGTCGTCTGAGCCACCGTTGATCGTGTCGAAATCGCCGCCGCCGCGGAGCACGTCGTCCCCCGAGTCGCCGTCAATCGTGTCGCGGTCGTCCCCCCCGGTGACGGTGTCCTTCCCCTTGCCGGCCGAGATCGTGTCGTCGCCGGCTCCGCCGATGATGGTGTCGTCACCGTCGCCGCCTTCGATGCGATCGTAGCCCTCCTCGCCGTTGAGGCGATCCTCGCCGTCCGCCGAGCTGTACCGGTCGTCGATGACGTCGTCGCCAGGACCGGCATAAACCACATCGTCCCCGTAAGGACCGGAGTCGACGACGATGCGGTCGTTCCCGGGGCCGCCGTAGATGACATCCGGATAGAAATCGCCTTCGAGCCTGTCGTCGCCCGGACCTCCGTCGATACGACTGCGTACCTGCCCTCCCTTGATCTTGTCGTCGCCGTCTTCCCCGTAGAGATAGTCGGTGCCCACGGGGTTATACGAAGACGCGTACGACTCCGAGAGCACGTCGTTACCGGGACCGCCGTAGACCTTGTCCAGGCCCTTGTTGCCGCGTAGCCAGTCGTTCCCCGTTTGCCCACGGAGCTCGTCGTCGCCGTTCCCTCCGTAGAGCTTGTCGTCGCCGTCGGCGCTCGCGTTCAGCGTGTCGTTCCCGTCGCCGCCCTTCATCACGTCGTTGCCTGAGTCGCCGTCGACGTAGTCGTTGCCGTCCTGGCCGTTGAGGGTGTCCTTGTCGTTGTTGCCCTGCAGCCGGTCGTCTCCAGCACCCCCCTTGATCGTGTCCTTGCCGTCGTACCCTGCCAGGAGATCGTTTCCGTCACCGCCGTCGATCGTGTCCTTGCCGCCACCACCACAGATCCGGTCGTTGCCGCCCAGGCCACGCAATGTGTCGTTGCTGTCACCGCCGATGATCACGTCGTCGCCCGCAGTGCCCGTCGTGGTGCTAACCGTCGCCGCCTTGCCGTAACACGTCGTGGGCTCGCTCTCTGCCGGCTGCCCCGTCTGGCCGGTGGGCGCCTTGATCGTGATCGTCCATTTGTGGAGGTTGATCCTGCGGGCGGTGTCGGGGCCAAGCTGCTCGAGCTTCTGCAGCGGCGGGATCTTCGGGTTGGAGCGCGAGACGGTGAGGCCTGCGCCCTGGACGAGCTGAAGCGATTTTGCGAGGCGGTCGTCGTCCGACGCGTAGCCCGTGAAGTTCGCACCACAGTCATAAGCGGCATTCGACTCGCGCGCGCCGACGAGCCGGAACCGCAGCTTGATCGTCTTGGCCGTGGCCGAGCCGGACACAGCGACCTTGAACGGCTTGGCTGTCATCGGGACGTTGCATCCGAAACGCTGCCCCCGGTGTGTGCCGTCGAGCCGCCACGTCGCCTGCTGGTAAGAGCCGGTCCCGCTTCCCTTGACGACTCCGTTCACGATCTCGAACGAGTATGTGAAGCGGCCCTTGTAGACGTCCTTCGAGTCGACCGTGAACGTGCTCGTCTCACGGTGCTGCTTGCGATCGAGGAGTCCCGTCCCCACCCCCGAGTAGGAAGCTGCCGTCTCCGCGCCGCTGAGCGACCCGGGCAGGGCGAGTGCCGCAAGCGAGAGCGCGACGAAGACCACCCTCACAGCGCGAGGATACGACACGGCTGGCAGACTCCAAGCCTTGAGAGAAATCGAGAAGACGGTCGAGATCGACGCACCTCCTGCGGCCGTCTGGCACGTCTTGATCGACTTCCCGTCCTACGGAGACTGGAACCCGTTCATCCGCTCGATCGCAGGCACGGCGCAAGAGGGCGAACGACTCAAAGTTCGACTGGAGCCGCCTGGCGGCAAGGGAATGACGATCACGCCGACGGTCCTGGCCGTCGAGCCGGACCGCGAGCTGAGGTGGAAGGGCCGGCTCCTGGTTCCCGGCCTCTTCGACGGCGAGCACACCTTGCGGATCGAGCCCCTCGACGGGGAACGCAGCCGGTTCGTCCACGGCGAACGGTTCACGGGCATCCTCGTCGGGCTCGTCAAGGGCGTTCTCGCCAAGACCGAGGCGGGCTTCGAGCAGATGAACGCGGCGCTCAAACAGCGAGTCGAGCAGCCTCGGTGACGTACACGATCGTCGATGCAGACTCGTTCGAGGGCCGGCGCAAGCTGATCGCGCAGGAGCTCGGCGCCCAGGCGATCCGCCTCAACCGGTTCGACTCCCAGCCCGAGCAGGAGGGTAAGGAGCACCACGAGCGCAAGTCAGGCCAGGAAGAGATCTACGTCCCCGTCGAGGGCAGCGGCGTCATCCGAGTCGGGGAGGAGGAGATCCCGCTGGAGCCGGGACGGTTCGTGCTCGTCTCGCCGGACGAGACGCGGCAGGTCGTCGCAGGTCCCGAGGGTCTGGCGTACGTCGTCGTCGGAGCCGCGGTCGACGGTTAGGGTCGGAGTCCCGGACAATTCCGTACAGTTCGTGGTCGAGCGAAGGAGGTCGTAGGTGAGCCTCGACCACACGGGCGGGCCGCAAGCCACTCCGCACGACATCGGGCTCCCGGACGCCCAGCCCTTGCTCAGCGCGCTCGAGGGCGGAACGGCGGAGACCCGCCTTGCGGTGCTCGATGCGCTGACACGTTTGCCGCTCGATCCCGACTGCTGGCTCGAGGTGCGGGACTACGCCGTCTGGGCACTCGAGACCAAGAGCGCCCCCGAGCACGTCGAGGCGATCGAGCTCGCCGCGCGCGTTCCTGTCCGCTCCGTTCGCGAGCGACTGTGGGCCTTGGCCGAGGAGGGCGACCCCGATGAGCGCTTCCGGGCGGCGTTGGCGCTCGCGGAAGCCGGTGACGGACGGGCGGTCCAGCCCTTGATCTCGACGCTCGGTGACGAGCTGCGACAAGTCGATGCGTCGCGGCTTCTCGCACGGCTGGATGTCTCAGACTCCCTCGACGCGCTCCGCTACCGGTTCGCTGTGATCGCGCACGGGCCAGATGGCGACGAGCAGCGATTCTGGCTGGCGCTCGCACTCGCTCGGACGGGCGAGGACTCCGAGCTTCGGCGTTTCCTCACGGACTACGAGGCAGGAGACGCGGAGCTCCGGCTCATGTGGGGCGACCCCAGCCTGCTGCTCGCCGAGCTGCGTCGGGGGCCGGCGCTGCCCACGCCGGCTCGCGAGCACCTGCGCGAGAGCGCCGCGACAATGGAGGGGGAGGCCGGGCGGCTGGCGTCACTCCTCCTCGAAGCCGACGACAGGCTCGATGCGAGCAGCGCCTCTCCCCGCCTCACGGCACCGCCGCTCCCCGCGGTGGCCGCTCCCGAGCGCGAACGCGTGCGAGCGGAGATCGGGAGAGCGCGCCTCGGCGAGGCGGAAGAGGTGACCGCGTGGCGAGCGGACGTCGAGCACCTCGTCGACTCGCTGGCAGCTACCGCCGACCGGCGGCTGGTCTGGTCGCTCGTCGTCTCCGAGCTGTTTCGCCAGGCCGTGAGCCAGGACTTCCTGGTCGGCAACGCAGTGGCCGAGCTCGTTCACGAGCTCGGCGACGATTACACGCCCGACCTCGACGGTCTGCTGGACGCGTACCGGCCTCTGGCATCAGAGGGGCGGACAGGAGGGGTGGGCGCCCAGATCGCCTGGGCAGCCGCCGGCGCCGGCCTCGACCGGCTCCTTGTCGGCCTCGCGCCCGCGCTCGCGTCGCCCGACGACCGGCTCGCGGCGGCGCGGTTGCTGGCCCAGTCCGCCGCGTACGTCAGCGCCGGCGGGCCCCCGATCTTCGGCGGCGCGCCAACCGCCCCGGAGCTGCGCCCACACGTCGAGCTGATCGACGACGTGGCTACCGCCAACGGACGTGGCGGGCAACGGTCAGCACCGGCGCGGGGGCCGACGCGCGGCCGGCCCCCGACACGCAGCCTGCCCCCAACACGCAGCCCTGCCCCAACACGGGGCCCGCGCCCACCGAAGGAGCAACTGGAGACGGCAGGCGGTCCGCAAACGGAGCCGCGCTGGATCCTGACCTCCATTACCGACGTGAGCGAGCCGGGGCAATTCCTCGAGCGTGCCTTCCGTGCGGGTGCTGTCCACGAGATCGCGGTCTTCATCGGTCCCGAGCAAGAGGGCGCACTGGCAGCGAAAGGCGACGAGAGCTTCGACGAAGCGCTAGGCCCGGTCGGCGATATGGAGCAGCTGCTCGTGATGCTCATCCCGCCGCCGGCCATCTCCCCGCCCCAGACCGGAACGATCTTCCTGCCACGCACCGGTACGAGCCGACCATGCACCTTCAGCGTCCAGTTGCCGATCGGTTTGGACACGTTCGAGGCGCAGATCCAGGTCTACCACCGCAATCGGATAATCCAGCTGGCCCTGCTGCGCGGCCCCGTAGTCGCAGATCCCGAGCACGCCGGCCCCGATGCGAGGATCGAGCTCGAGCTCGCAGTGATCAGGCCCGGGACCGCCGATCTCGGGAGCAGAGAGCAGTTCGATCTCGCGGTGGCACGCACAGGTGTTCACGCCACCGGGGTATCCGACGAGGAGCTCGTGCTGTTCGACAACGACCGCATCGAAGGCGTCGTGCCGACCCTCACGGAAATCCTCGAGAGCATCGCGACCGGTGAGGCCGCGCGGAGAGCGGACTTGGCGGATCCTGACGTCGTCGAGAGCCTGCGGGCGCTCGCGTTCCAGGGCAGGGAGCTCGACGAGGCCATCGGTAGGCCGTTACGAGACCAGCTCGGAGACCGGACGCTCGATCGGGTGCAGGTGCTCGTCGAGAGCGCCAGCGACTTCTTCCCGATCGAGCTTGTCTACGACCTCCCCACCCCCAGCACCGACGCCGGACTGTGTCCCGGCTGGAAAGCCGCTCTCCAGACGGGGCGGTGTGAGTCGGATCACGAGGCGAAAGGCCCGCGACACCTCGCCGACACGATTTGCCCGCTCGGGTTCTGGGCACTCTCGAAGGTGATCGAGCGTCAGGTCGTCGGAGCCGAGAGCTGGGCGCAGCAGGGCTTGCGCGGGGTCGAGTTCGCGATCCGCTCTCACGCCACGGCTGAGCGACCGTCGCTGCGGCCGCCGCGCGTGGCGCTGTTTGCGGCCAGCAGTCGCGTCGACGAGGTGAAGAAAGGGCAGATCGGGAGCGTGCTGAAGACACTGGAGCGCATAGCCGATACGGCGACCTACGCGGAGACCTGGGACAGCTGGGTCGAGGACGTCGGCCGCAACAGCCCGACCTTGCTCGTGCTGCTCTCTCACACGAAGGAGATGCAGAAGAGCGCTGCGCTCGAGATTGGCGAGGACCAGCCATGCCTCCTCTCCCAGCTGAACGCGGACTACATCAAAGGGTCGAGCGGCGATCGTCCCGTTGTCCTGCTGCTCGGCTGCGAGACCGCCGTCACCGACTTTGGGCTGCAGACGTTTGTCTCGAAGTTCCAGGATCTGGGCGCGGCGCTCGTTGTCGGCACGATCGCCTCGGTGCTGGGCCAGCGAGCGGCGCCCGTCGCACGCGCAATCGCGACCGAGCTCGCAGCCGCATCGAAGCGGCGGCGCCCGATCGCGACGGGGGACCTCCTGCTGGCGATTCGTCGCAAGCTGCTTGCGAAGGGCGAGCTGACCGCGCTCTGTCTTACGGCCTTCGGAGACGCCGATTGGCAGGTCGGGGGAGAGCGCTAGCGCGGCACTGCCTGGTGAGCGGACGCCTCGCGGCGCCACACGACTAGGCCGGCGACCAGGATGACCACTCCAGCGGCCAGTCCGGCTGCGGCGCCCAGCCCGAACGATCCCCCAGAGTCGGGCGCGATGATCGGCACTCCGAGGTACCTCAGCCAAAGGGTCGCGCTCTCGATGCCGAGCGCGATCAGCACACCAGCCGCAAGCAGCCGCCGGCCCGACCTAAGCAGCACGAGGGCGGCGAGCGCGGCCAGCGGGATCACGATCGGGTCGATCGCCAACCATCCTTCATCGGGCACAACTCTCCGGTCGATCTCCCCGTTGAATGGGATCACCGACCCCAGCACGACCAGTACTGCAGCAGCGACCAGGAGCGCGGGCACGAGGTTGCCGAGTGGCGCGGCAGGATCGCCTGACGGCGCGTTCAGGAGCGCCAGCCAAATGCCGGCCGCAATGAGGAGGGCGGCGCCTGCTACGACTCCGGCGAAGACGATTGCACTCGACCCTCTGGTTGCGTTGTCATCGACGACCCGACCCCACAGGCCGAAGTACTTGACGGCGCCGGCGACGCCAAAGCCGATCAGGAGCCCTGCGCCCAGCTCGCGCGTCCTGGGCCGAAACGCGAGCGCGAGCGCTGCCAACGTTCCGAGGACGAGGGCCACCGGGGAGAACGCCGTGAAGAGGCCTGAGTGCTCGATACCGTCCACGCCGAATTTCAGATCGAGCCAGGAGCGACCGCCCCTGAAGAAATCCCAGGGGAAGAAGATGCCGATCGCGAGCAGGACGGCCCCCATGAGCGAGAGGGCAGCGGCGCCTAGCAGTGCGCGCTCGGTTCTCCGCACGCTGGCCGGAAGTGGTGGCTCCGTGCGCGGAGGTGCAGGCTCGGGCGGCGCAGCCGGCTCTCCAGGTGGCGGCCGCAACGGCACCACCAAGGGCCGCCGTACTGTCGGCTCATCCATCGCCGGCTCATCCGTGGCCGGCGCGGCTGCCACGTCGAAGATTCGCCCGTCGGCCACCCGCATGAAGAGCACCGGTGTCCCCCACTCGACGTCGTTCTGATCTGCGAAAATGGCCTTGCGCGCCTCTGCCAGTGCCGAATCGACTGGGTACCCGTCCGCCAGCGCGGCGTAGAACTCCCCGGCGAACACGACTGCGGCGCGATCCGTGATCTCGAACTGCATGGCGACGACGGCAGGAATCTCACGATGCACGAGGCTCGCCGCGGTGCCGGCGAACGGATCGTCGCTCGAGGTCCGCGCCCCCTCACACGCATTCAGGACGGCCAACCGCAACGACGTCTCGTCGGCGAGCATCGTCCCGAGTTGTGCCCCGCTGACGCGGCGGCTGCTCCCGGTCTCGTCCTCGAAGAGCAGGATGCCGTCCTCCAGCGCACTGTCGTACCCGCCGTGACCGATGTAGTGGAAGATGTGGTGGTCGCGCTTCCGTAGTTCGTGCTGCAACTCCTGCAGGGTGGCGCTCTTGAGCCAGTGGATCTCCACTGCGCCTCGTGCCGTCAGCTCGGCAAGCGCGCGCTCGAGGTTGGCCTGCTCGCGGCCGGTGTCCAGCTCGACGACGTCGGAAGGACCGCTGACCATTGCCAGGATCTGCAGCGGCGGAGTCACGACGAGCGGCCGCCTGCCTCGCGGCAGGTCGAGGTAGCGAACGACCGGCGTCCACGTCGAGATCGAGAGGAAACCCGGATCGTCGTAGAGGTATTCCCAGGGGACGTGCATCAGCTCGGGTGCCCCGGTCAGCGCGAGCGTGACCCGCAGCCCCCTCCCCTCTTGCCGAGCGACGGCAAACGAGTCGCGGTACAGGTCGCGGACCTTGCCCGAGAACAGCGCCTCGAAGAGCGAGCCGCCGAGCCCGCGCACCAGCTCGAGCTCAGGTGAGTCCACGCGCCGCACGACGTTCCTCCCCCTGCTCAGCTTGAGGGCGATGTTCTCCAGCTCGAGCTTGGAAAGCGGCAGGCGGAACTGCCCCGTCGTCTCACCGGTGGGCCCGGTCGCCAGCACTTCGTAGGAGCCTGCCTCGGTCCGCTCGAAGCGAAGCCTCAGCTCGCTATAGCTCGCCACGTCCCGCGCGCCCTTTCGGTCGCCTCCGTAGACGCTGCAAAAGCCGTGCGGCTCGGCTCGAGCATTGGATCCTCCGATCTAGACGTCTCGCGCCCGAGGGACCACCCGCCATTGTCGTACCTTGCTACGTCCGGCGCAAGCGTTCGGCCGGAGTCGTCATCTCCGGATAGGCGCTGACGGCAAGGACGACATCGTCGGATCCCACATACGGAACGCGCCGAGAAAGGCGTTGTGGTTCGCGCCGAGCCGGACGTTCGGGGGCAGGTCGCCTAGCTTCTTCGCGTTGCCCCCACCAACCACGACGTAGTCCGGCTCAACCGCCGCGGTCAGCCTTTCGATCGCTTCGGTAACGGCGGCGTGCCATTTCCTCTTGCCGAGACGCTTTCGACCACGCTCCCCGACATAGTCTTCGAACGTCGCAGTACGGAACGGAAGATGGCCGAGCTCCATGGGGGCGACGACGCCGTCGACGACGAGTGTCGAGCCTAGCCCCGTGCCGAGGCCGAGAAACAGCATCTTGCCGCCCTCGTAGCTGCCGAGCGCCTGCATCGCCGCGTCGTTGACCACCTTTGTCGGCTTGCCGAACGCGGCCTGGAAGTCGAACCCGACCCAGCCGGGGCCGAGATTCACCGGCTCGACCGCGACATAACCAGCCTGCACCGGCGCGGGAACGCCGACCGTGACCCGGTCGTACGACCAGTCGCCGGCGAGCTCGGCGACACCGTCGACCATCTCCTCCGGGCGTAGCTCCGACCCGGAAGCGAAACGCCGGACCTCGCCACCACCTGAGAGCAGCATCTTGACGTGCGACCCGCCCACGTCGATCGCGAGGATCTGGCCGACCATCGCTCAAAATCTACGCTGGGCGACGGCGATGAGTCACGCCTGTCCCGCCGGTCCAACCGGTACCGCGAGATTGGAGGCACGATGAGCAAGCTGCGATTCAACATCACGATGTCGCTGGACGGCTTCGTCGCCGGCCCCGATCAGAGCGAACAGAATCCGCTCGGCAAAGGCGGCGAGGAGTTGCACCAATGGGCATATCCGCTCGCTGCCTTCCGCGAGCCACACGGTGACTCCGGCGGCGAGGTCAATGCCAGCACGCCGGTCCTCGAAGGATGGTGGACGAATGTCGGCGCATTCGTGATGGGCCGGAACATGTTCGGCGGCGGCCCGGGGCCGTGGGACGAGAACGCGTGGCAGGGCTGGTGGGGCGACGACCCGCCCTACCACCGCCCGGTGTTCGTGCTCACGCACCACGCCCGCGAGCCGCTGGAGCTCCAGGGCGGCACGACGTTCCACTTCGTCACCGACGGCATCGAGTCGGCCCTCGAGCAAGCCAGGGACGCGGCCGGCGGCAAGGACGTGTCGCTAGCCGGTGGCGCAGCCGTTGCCCAGCAGTATCTGGCGGCAGGGCTCGTCGACGAGATGGAGATCTCGATCGCCCCCGTCCTGCTGGGCGGAGGCGCTCGGCTGTTCGAGAACCTCGGAGACGCCGGGCTACAGCTCAGCCAGCTTCAGGCCGTCGACGCACCCGGCGTCGTACACGTCACCTACGACGTCGGCAACGGCTCCGGCTAACTGCCGGGCACGGCGAAGAACGCCACGGCCACGTAGTGGCACGAGACGGCCGCGATCACGAGCAGGTGGAAGATCTCGTGATACCCGAACGTCGCCGGGAACGGATTGGGCCTCTGCGTCGCGAAGATCACCGCACCGGCCGTGTACGCCAGCCCACCGGCGACGACGAGGACGATGCCACCGGCACCTAGCTCGAACACGAGCTGCGGCGCAACGACGACTCCTACCCAGCCGAGCGCCAGCGCCAGCGCTCCGGTCACCCATCGCGGCGGCGCCGGCCGCGCGAGGCTGGTGACAATCGCGCATGCCGCCCCGGCCCACACGATCGCGAGGACGACCCACTTCCATGCGCCCTCGAGATCGAGCAGCCCGAAGGCCGTGTACGTGCCGGCGATGAGGATGAAGATGCCGGCGTGGTCGAGCGCGCGCAGCCACCGCCGGGGCGTGAGCGACCAGTTGCCGCGGTGGTAGAGGCTGCTGAGGCCGAACATGATTGCCACAGCCGCGGCAAACGAGATCACGGCGACCCGCTCGCGCCCGGTGTCCGCGTAGAGGCCGAGCAGCACACCGAGCGGCAGCGCGGCCACGAACGCGGCGAGGTGAGAGATGCCTCGCAGCCGCGGCTTGGTCTCATCCGGCAGCGACAGCACGAGCGAGAGATTAGACGCTCAGCCCGGCATTGCGGCGACTGCCCGCGCGAGCTGCTTCGCCTGGATCCCGACATGCCGGAGCGTGCCGCCGAGCGTGACGCGGTAGCCCACGAAGTACACGCCGGGGGCAGCGGAGTGCTCCTGAGCGCCGTGAACGACGGGCTCGCCCCGATCGTCGAGCACGCCGAGGTGGCCGACGAGTGGCTCCAGGCCGGTACGGAAGCCGGTGGCCGCGATCACGGCGTCGACCTCGACCGAGCGGCCGTCGGCCAACACTGCGCTACCGCCTTCGAACCGCTCCAGTGCGGCGACGACACGAACACGACCCCTTCGCACCGCGTCGACGAGGCCGACATCGAGGATCGGGATGACGCGCCTGCGCAGGAAGTCGGTATACGGCCGCTCAGGCGCCGGGAGGCCGTACGGCGCGAGGTCCGGGACGGAGATGCGGCGAAGCCCCGAGCCGATGCGATCGACCAACGGCACGGGCAGGTGCTCGGTGGCGACTCCGAGCACCTGGCTCGGGAAGCCGATGGTGTCGCGTCGGACGATGCTCGGGGGCGTTCGCACCGCCAGGAAGGTCGCTTCCGCGCCACCGTCCGCCACGTCGACCGCAATCTCCGCGCCCGAGTTGCCCGCGCCGACCACGAGCACGCGCCGACCGACGTACGGTGTGGGTTTCCGGTAGTCGGCTGAGTGCACGAGGTGCCCTGTGAATTCACCCGGCCAGTCGGGCAGGAACGGCACGTTGCTGTAGCCGGTCGCGACGACAACGCGGTCGGCCTCGAATTCGCCCGTGGTGGTCGTGATCGTCCAGCCCGTGGCACCGCGATCGACTCGCTTGACCTCGACCCCCGTCCGCACGTCGAGGGCATGCCGGTCTGCATATCGCTGCAAGTACTCGAGCACCCGCTCGCGAGACGGCCACTTGCCGAACGACCTGGGCATTCGGTAACCCGGAAGGCCGGAGAGCCAGCGAACGGTGTGCAGATGCAGCCTGTCGTAGCGCGCCGACCAGGGCGCGCCGATCGTGTCCCGCTCCAGCACGACGACCTGCTCACCGGCGCCCTGCAGCGTCGCGGCGGACGCTAGCCCCGCCGCACCCGCACCGATCACCACGATCACGCTTTCCGTTCTACACGACGACACGCCCGCGGCCGGCCGGCGCGTATCCTCATTCGATGGCGAGGTACTCGTTCGTGGACGTCGACGAGCTGCCGGGTGAGGGGCCCGGCGGCGCGGTCAAGAAGCTCCGGCGTGCACTCGGCGCGCACGCATTCGGCTTCAACTACTTCGACCTGCCGCCCGGTGTCGAGGGACGGGAGCACGACGAGACGGAGTCGAGCCAGGAAGAGGTGATGTTCATCGTCGCCGGTTCCGGGCTGCTGCGGATCGACGGCGACGAGATCGAGCTCAAGCCCGGCCGGTTCGTTCGGGTCGACCCGTCAGCCGTCCGCTGCCCCGTCGCCGGGCCCGACGGCTTGACCTTCGTCACGTTCGGCTCGCCCGTCAACGAGCGCTACGAGCCGCCTTCCTGGGGCTGAACGTACGGCGCCAACACGAAGCATCGCAGGATCCTCAGCCCGTTCTTAGCCTTTGCTGCTTTCCTTTAGTGCGTGAGAGTCGCGATTCTTGGAGCCGTGCTTGCGATGGTGCTCGCCACGAGCTCGTCCACACTCGCTGCGCCGAGCCGTACGACGACGGGCGTTGTGGTCGTCAACACGCGTCTGGCCTACGGCGGAGGAGGCGGCGCGGGCACGGGGATCGTGCTCACGTCCTCGGGAACGGTGCTGACGAACAACCACGTCATCCGCGGCGCCGGCTCGATCCGCGTCACGGTCCCCTCGAGCGGCCGCAGCTACACGGCCACGGTGTCCGGCTACAGCGTCTCCAAGGACGTCGCGCTGCTCAAGCTCCGCGACGCCCACGGTCTCGCGACGGTGCGGACGGGCAATTCGAACGCCGTCGAGGTCGGAGACCGCGTGACGGCCGTCGGAAACGCCGGGGGCACCGGAAAGCTGACCACGAAGAGCGGCAGGGTTACCGGGCTTGGACAGTCGATAACCATCAGCAACGAGGGCGACCTGTTCACGCTGCCCGGACTGATCGAGACGACGGCACCGTTGCGGTCGGGGGATTCGGGTGGCCCGCTGCTCTCGGGCGAACGCGTGATCGGTATTGACGCCGCTGCATCGGGCGATGTCTTCTTCCGCGGCAGCGGCCAGGGGTATGCGATTCCGATCAACAGGGCGCTGAAGATCGCCGGGCAGATCGAGGCCGGCCGCCGTTCGTCGACGGTCCACGTCGGGCCGACCGCTTTTCTGGGCGTCGCACTCAGGCGCGCGAGCGACGCCGGCGAGGACGTCGCGGGCGCGGTCGTCGATCGCGCGGCGTCGGGCACGCCCGCCGACAGGGCAGGCATCGGTGCGAACGACATCATCACGTCCTTCGCCGGGAAGCGAGTCTCGTCGCCGGCGAGTCTCAGAAAACTCGTCCTCCAAGCCTCGCCGGGGAAGACCGTGCGCATCACGTGGCTCGATCCTGCGGCAGGGAAGACGAGCGCAACCGTGCGCCTAGTCGCCGGTCCGCCCCAGTAGGTTGCCTGGCTAGCGACGATACACCTCGCGCCGGTGGGCGATCCGCGCAACGATGACGAGCCGCTCCGCATCTTCGACCGCGTAGACGATCCGATACTCGCCGACGCGGACACGGTAATCGTCGCGGCCGGCGAGCTTGACGGCGCCGGACGGCCGCGGACTCTCCGCGAATTCGTCGATCGCGGCCTTGACCCGTTCGCGCATAGAACCGTGAAGGCGCAGATAGGCACGAGCCGCTAGAGGGTGGAGACGAACCTCGTAGGACCGCTCAGGCGTTCTCTACTCCCGAACTTCTTCCCATGGCACCGTGAGCTCGGCCTCATCACGCGCTTGGAGGGCGGCAAGACTGTCTTCCAGATACTCAACGCGATCGATGAGCTCGGCGTACCGGTCGACGTCGACAAGGACGCCGGTCAGGCGACCGCGCTTCGAGACGTAGAGCGCCTCGTCGGAGTCGCGCAGGGAGTCGAGCTCGCGTCCGAGACGAGCACGGAGATCTTCTGCGGTGACGATGCGAGGCATGGCTAAACCGTACAGTTAACGGTACGGTTAATCGTACGCTCTCGACGCGACGTCGTCAACAGGCTCGGCGAGTCAGCGCAAGAACGTCGTCAGGGTCGTGCCGCCGGAGGCGAGCCGCCTGATGGCCGGGATCGGCTCCGTCTGACTGATCAGCACGGCGCCCGACACGGGCTCCACGTCGCTCGGCAGGAATCCGACCTTGCCGATCTGCACTCGATCCACGTGACGTGACAGCCTCCCCGTTCCGATCACGCGCAGCACAGAGCCGCTCGCGTCGACCTGCGTGACGGTGCCGCCGCTAGGTCCTCCGTTGATCAGGTACAGCGTGCCGCGCTGGCCCGGGACGAGCTTGAACGCGGGCAGCCGCAGTGCTGTCTCGATTGCGCCGGTGGCTGCGTCGATCCGGCGAACGCCGGCTGCCTCCGCAATGAGGAGGTTGCCCCGTGTGTCGTAGGCGACGTCGTGCGGGCGGTTCACCTGCGCCTGCGCGGCGGGACCGCCGTCGCCGCCCGAGGCTTGCGTCCCGTTGCCGGCAATCAGCTCGAGCCGCCCGGTGGCCAGGTCGAGCCGGCGGACGTATCCGTCGATCGACGCGATCGCCAGAGAGCCTCCGTCAGGATGGACGGCGAGACCGGCTGCGTCGGGAACGCGCGCGACGGTGGCGATGATCCCGCGAGGGCTGATCCGGCGCACCCGCCCCTGGCTGAAGTCGCTCAGGTAGAGGTTGCCTGCGCGGTCGAACACGAGCTCGGTCGGCTCATCGATTCGCGCCTTCCGCGCGGGGCCTTTGTCGCCGGACGAGCCGGCCACACCCGTGCCGGCGAACACGGTCAGCTTGCGGCTGCGAAGGTCGAGCCGAAGCACCTGGTGGCGAAGGCCGTCGGCGATGTAGAGCGTGGCGCCGCGCGCTTCGAGGTCGTACGGCAAACGCAAGCCGAGGGGAGGCGCCGCTCCTCCCTCGGCCGCAGCCGTCGACGAGACGGTCACGATCCCGAGGAGAAGTACGACCCAACGCATTCGGTACAGCTGTACACCGCCTGACTGCGGACGGTTCCCAAGAGATGTCGGGGTCACGCCGCTAGAGAATCTCCACGACGTCGTCGTCCTCGAGCACGTGCGCAGCGCCGACCCGCTGGCCGTCGAACTTCGCGGACGGCCCCCACACTCGCGCGCCCGCGCAGGCCGCTGCCAGGTCGTGGTGGATCGTGGCAGCAGCCTCCACGACCGTGGCACCCGGCGCGAGCGCGGCAGCCTCCGCCTCGCTGTCGCCGGGCCGGCGCAGGAAGACGCGGATGAGCCCGGTCAGGCGCCACAGCTCGTCGCGCAGGCGGTCGAGGCTCTCGTCGTCGAGCACCGAGACACCCACCGCAGGCAGCCCGACGGCGGCCGCGATGCGCTCCACAGCTCCGTCGTCCGCCTCGTCCAGCTTCGTCACCGCGACGATCGCGCGCTGGGTGATCGACGCCTTCTCGAGTTCGCCGCGCACGGCGGTCAAGCCGTCGAGCGGCGCCGAAGCGTCCTGACAGAGGACCATAGCGTCGGCGCCGCGCAGCACCCCCAGCAGGGCGCGGCCGCCGCCGCGGTGCTCGTGTGCACCCTCGATCAGGCCCGGGATCTCCACCAGCTGGACGAGCACGCCGCGCAGCCGCGTCAGCGCCGGCACCGGCCTGAGCGTCGTGAACGCGTAGTCGCCCGTCTTGATCTGGATCGACGAGAGCGCCTGCAGCAGCGACGACTTGCCCGCGTTCGGCGGGCCGACGAACGCGATCTGCGCCGCGCCCTCCCGGCGCACCGAGATCGAATCGCGGTGCACGACCTTCTTGCGGACGCGCGACGCTTCGATCTGCGCGTTCACCCACTTGCGGATGTCCGCGTACGGCCCGTTCCGGTAGCCGGGCAGCTCCGTGAGGATCTGCCGGAGCTCCCTGATCCGCTCGGCGTCGTCCTTGCCGACGAGCCGGCGCTTGATGAGCTGCATCTGCGTGCGATGCGGCATTGGCATCGCGATCACCTTCCCTTCAACTCATGCGGGAAGGCGCGCGCTCTGCGCAGCCGCCGGCGCGGCCGCGGTAGCGCGTCCCTTTCCCGCCGCTCTCTCGGACGCTTGATGCCGAGAGCGGCGGATCAGCCTGTCTTGTTCGAACAGGCTGCGAGCCAGGAGCGTTCTGCTGCGCTCATCGTGCTGCGAGGGTAGCGCACGTTAGGCCGACGGCGCCAGGGATTCTTTAGCAGCCGCGCCCGGCGTCCTCGGCGCGAGGCTGAACACCTCGAAGCAGCGCTCGAACGCCGTGCTGTCGCCCTCCACCGAGACGAGGCCCTGCCCGAGCGCTTCGGCCGCGGACAGCTCCTGACCTGTGAGTCGGAAGAACGTCGCCATGTCCGTCTCGATCACGACGTCCGCGTCCTCGACGGCGCCGATCGACACGTGCAGGTGCCCGTTGTCCACGCGCGCCGAGAAGACGTCGCCCTCGATCCGCAGCACGTAGGCCTCGGTGAGCCCTTGGGCCGCCTCATGGGAGAACAGCGCCGGCAGGGCGTTGACGCCCCACTCGGCATACAGCTCGTCATCGGGGCCGGGCGGGCCGAGCGTTCGCGCCCCCCAGCGGGCGAGCGCGTAGACGACCTCTTCCAGCTCCGCGCCGTACTCGGTCAGCTCGTAGACGGTGGACGCGGCCGGCGCAGGCAGCTTGCGCTTGCGGACGATGCCGCCGCCCTCGAGCTCGCGTAGGCGCGCGGCGAGGATGTTGGTGCCGATCCCTGGGAGGCCGTCGTGGAGGTCGGTGTAGCGCTTCGGGCCGTGCAGGAGCTCCCGGACGATGAGCAGCGACCAGCGCTCGCCCACGAGACACATGGCATGAGCTACTGGGCAGTACTGGTCGAAACGCTTGGCCATGCTTGTGATTCTAGCGCGGCTACTTGCTGTTGTACAGCTTTTACTTGCTAAGTGATAGTTAGTTGTGTATTTTGTGAAGCATCCATGAACCGAACCCGAGGAAAGGACTGCTGATGCTCGCCTCAGCCCAACGCAAGTGGTTCGCGCTCGCGCTCCTCTGCGCGGTGCAGTTCATGGTCGTGCTCGACATCGCGATCGTGAACGTCGCTCTCCCCTCGATTCAGGATGACCTCGGCTTCTCGCAGGAGAACCTCCAGTGGGTGATCAGCGCCTACGCGCTGTTCTTCGGTGGCTTCCTCCTGCTCGGAGGACGCGCAGCCGACCTGCTCGGCAGGCGCCGCGTGTTCATCGGAGGCCTGGTGCTCTTCACAGTCGCGTCGCTCGCCGCAGGGCTCGCCTGGAGCGAGGCCTCGCTGATCGGCGCCCGGGCGCTGCAGGGCCTCGGCGCAGCCGTCATCACGCCCGCGGCTCTCTCCATCCTCATGACCACCTTCGCCGAAGGCAAGGAGCGAAACGGTGCGCTCGGCGCCTGGGGCGCGGTGGGCGCGTTCGGAGCGGTCGCCGGTGTGCTGCTCGGCGGCATCCTCACGGATCTCCTGAGCTGGGAATGGATCTTCTTCATCAACATCCCCGTCGGTCTGACCGCGCTCGTACTCGCGCCCGTGTTGCTCGGCGAGAGCCGCGACCTCCGGGTTCGCAGCTTCGACGTTCCGGGGGCGGTGCTCGTCACGAGCGGGCTCGTAACTCTGGTCTTCGGCATCACCCAGGCCCACGACTACGGCTGGGGCTCGGGTGAGACGATCGGCATCTTCGCCGTCTCGGCGGCACTGCTCATCGGCTTCCTCGCCTGGGAGGCCCGCGCAGCCGAGCCGCTGATGCCGCTCTCGATCTTCCGCGTCCGCACCGTCGCCGGCGCCAACGTCGCCGGACTCGTCCTCGGCACGGCCGTCTTCTCGATGTTCCTGATGCTCACGCTCTACATGCAGCAGGTGCTCGAGTACTCGCCGATGAAGACCGGGGTCGCGTACCTGGCGGTCGCTGGGACGGCGATCATCTGGTCCGCCGTGGCGTCGATGCTCGTGAACCGCGTCGGCGTGAAGCCGGTGATGGTGGCCGGCCTGAGCATCCTGACCGGAGGCCTCGTGTACTTCACACAGGTCTCGGTCGACGGCTCCTACGTGGCCGACCTGCTGCCGGGCTTCCTGCTGATCGCGGTCGGACTGGGCTTCTCGTTCGTCTCGATCTCAATCGCCGCCCTCGCCGGCGTAAGCCACGCCGACGCCGGCCTCGCCTCGGGTCTCTTCAACACGTCGCAGCAGGTCGGAGGGGCCCTCGGCGTCGCCGTGCTCTCCACGGTGGCTACGGTCCGAACCGACGACGCGACCGCGGCCGGCTCGGCGCTCCCCTTTGCGCTCACCGACGGCTTCGGGGCCGCCTTCATCGTCGGAGCGGCGATCGCCTTCGCCGGCGTCCTCGTCTCGCTCATCCTCGTCCGGCGGAGGGATCTCGCCGAGCAGCAGCCGGAGCTTGTCACCGCGCTCGAGCCTGCGCTCGAGCTCGACGAGGCGGCCTAGGATCAGACGATCGTGCTCGTAGGCCGCACGGCGAACGTCACTCGACCCGGTCGATGACCGGGTCGGGGCGTTCTCCGAGGAACTCGATCCATGCCGTCTTGATGCGCGGATAGAGCATCGCCGCCTCCGCCAGTTCCAGGAAGCCGGCGATCGTCGTCTCTAAGCGCTCTTGCAGCCGCGGGTCAGCGAGCCGCTCCTGCTCGTCGAAGGCCGAGTGGGCCTGTGCGAGCGAGAACATGTCCGGATAGATCCGGGCCCCGAGATGCTCGAGCGGCACGCGCAACGCCCACAAGCCGCGATTCCCGCCGATCATCGAGGGCGACGCCGACAGCAGCATGCCGTGATGCTCGTGAAACGGCTGTGGATGGAATCGCGAGACCCAGTCGATCGCGTTCTTCAGCACGCCGGGGATCGAGGCGTTGTATTCCGGTGAGCAGATCATGAACGCGTGACTGACCTCGAGACGGCTGCGAAACTCCTCGGCGGCGGCAGGGAACCCGTTCGCCTTCTCCTCATCGCTGTCGTACGAGTCCATGTCGAACTCGCGCATCGAAGCGCGGTCGGCGATGGCGCCCGTCGTCTCGATGACGTCGGCCGCCAGTCCCGCCAGCCGCGAGTTGAGCGACTCGTCGCGGAGCGATGCCGACAAGACGAGCACGCGACACTCACCCGGAGTTACGTCTGTCATCGGAGGATCATGACAACGGCGATTTGGTAGCGTCGAAGGCCATCGACGAGGGGTGCTCCCATGGAAGCCGGGATCGATCGAACGCCGTTGCTGTTGATTCACGGAGCCTGGCTGTCGTCCGCCAGCTGGCAGAACTTCGCCGACTACTTCGGCGACCGCGGCTTTGCGGTCTCGGCACCTGAGTGGCCGCGCAAGGAGGGGGACGTCGCAGAGCTGCGCGAGAACGTCGACGAGATAAAGGGCCTCGGACTGACCGAGATCGTCGACCACTACGAGTCGCTGATCCGGGCCTCCGACGAGCCGCCCGTCTTGATCGGGCATTCGTTCGGCGGCCTGATCGTCGAGCTGCTGCTCGATCGCGGCTTGGGGCGTGCCGGGGTCGCGATGAGCCCGGCGCCACCGAAGGGCATCCTCGTGCTGCCGTTCTCCTCGCTCAAGGCCGCATCTCCGGCTCTCGCCCATCCGTCGAGGTGGCACGGAGTCGTTCCGCTCACGCTCGAGGAGTTCACGTTCGGGTTCGTTAACACGTTCTCCCCGGAGGACGCCGCGGCTGCCTACGAGCAGTACGCGGTGCCCGAGACCGGTCAGATCTTCTACGAGGCCGGCTTCGCCAACTTCCACCTCCACCCGCCCACGGAGGTGCGCTTCAAAAGCGGCGATCGTGCTCCGTTGCTCATCGTCGGGGCGGAAGAGGACAAAACGGTTCCCGCATCGCTCGCGCACAAGCAATACAAGAAGTACGAGAAGTCAGACGCCAAGACGGACTACCTCGAGTTCGCCGGTCGTCCGCATCTCATGATGGTTGCCGAGGGCTGGGAGGAGATCGCGGCCTCGATCGAGAGCTGGCTGGACGACGTGCTGGCGGTCACACCGCTTGGGGAAGCGAGTCGCGCAAGCCCGACGGGCTGAACTTCGTCACGTTCGGGTCCCCGTCAACGAGCGTTACGAGCCGCCTTCGTGGGGCTGAGCGTTCGGCCTAGACCTGACCCTCGGCGCGCTTGCGGGCGGCGATGCGTTCGCGGTAACGCTCGATCATCTCGAGCATGCGCCGGTCGAGATCTTCGCTCTGGGCCTCGAGCGCTGCACGCTCCTCAGGTGTCATTCTCGGCTTCTTCTTCTTCCCCATCGTCGTCCTCCACAACAGCGTAGTGGATGGCGCGGACCCGCCCTCGAATCTCGAAGAGCGCCTCGAGCATCAGTGCGGTCGCCTCTTCGTCTTCCACTTTGCCATTGTGCGAACGGCGCTTCCGCACCGCAAGACGGCTCATTTGGCCAGAGCTCTGAACGCCCACTACGATCGAGGGCACTCATGGTGACGATGAGCGCCAGCTGACCGACGACGCTCGTTGGTGGGCGGCCCGAAGAGCCCAGAGCCGTAAGCCGGCCTCGTACCGCTGCCCGCTGTGCGGGCGGCAGCTGCATGCAATGAGCCCGCACATGCTCATCGCGCCGGAAGGGGACGGCGAGCGGCGGCGCCACGCGCACACCGAGTGCGTGGTGGCTGCCCGGCGAGCCGGGAGACTGCCGACGCTCGACGAGTGGCGCCGGACGCAGCCGCGCCGACCGGGTCTACTCTCGCGCCTACTCGGAAAGCGGTGACGCAGCGATGTCACTAGGATCCGCGCCGACCCCCACTGGAAGGAGCGCATGATGTACGCAAGGCTGGTCTCATTCTCGGGCGCGGACCCCGAGAAGCGTGAGAGTGCGATCGCGACGATCCGCGATCGGGTGATTCCGACGCTGCGCGGGTATGACGGCTTCGCCGGCTACATCGGGCTCTACGACGAGGACGGCGGGCGGGCGAAAGGCATCCTGCTCTGGGAGAGCAAGGAGACGGCGGAGGCGGCAGAGCCCAAGCTCGCCGAGATGCGCACCCAGGTCGCGAGCTCGATGGGTCTCACCCTCGAGTCGGCCGATCTCTACGAGGCCCCGATCGTCGAGCTGGAAGCTACGCACATCTGAGTCGCGGTTAGCCCATTTGGCCATCTTGGGCCGGCGGAGCCGAAGGCACTCTGGCGACATGGACGAGGAGATGGGGATCTACCGCGGCGAAGTAACGGCAATCTTGGGCGCACTCGCCGATCTCCGCGTCGATCTCGCCAAGATCGTGGGCTACATTGAGGGAGACGACGATGAAGAGGAAGAAGAGGAAACTCTTCCAGACCCCTGAGGAGCGGGCAGCGTTCTACGAAGGTTGGGACGAGCGCACCCGCCAACTCGAGGCGCGCATCGAGAAGCTGAAAGCCGAGCTGGCAGCACGCGGTGAGGAGCCGCGTGGGCTCGAGTACTGGATCGAGCGCCACAAGGCAGAGCAGGCCGCCAGAGAACAGCCGCAGAGCTAAGTCGCGTCGGCCAGCTCGACGAAGCGGCACAACGCGTTGGCGAGCCTCGGTCGTGGGCGACAATCACGTGATGCCCGACGACTGGCAGAGCGCAGCGGAGATCGAATGGGAGGACTTCTACCGTGCCGTCGAGGGTCGCGAGCTGCGCCCCCTCTTCGTCGACGCGATCCAGTACCTGCCGACGACCACCGCCGGTGAGCGCCTGCTTGTCGCGATTGACCTTGGCTGCGGCGACGGGGCCGAGACTCTCGAGCTACTGCGGCGCGGCTGGGCGGTGGTCGCGATCGACGGCTCGAGCGCCGGGATCGCGCGCTTGCGGCAATCGGTGTCACCTGCAGATCTCCCGCGACTGACGCCGCTGGTCGCGCCGTTCGCCGAGATGAGCCTGCCACTGGCAGACCTCGTCTACGCCGGGCTGAGCCTTCCATTTTGCGAAGCGCGCGACTTCGACGCTGTCTGGGAGACGGTCGCCTCCGCCGTACGCCCGAACGGCTTCTTCGTGGGCCACTTCTTCGGTCCGCACGACACGTGGGCAGACAAGCCTGACATGACCTTCCACGCGCGCGAGGACGTCGAGGCGCTTCTTTCAGGATTTGAGATCGCGCAGCTCCGGGAACAAGACGAGGACGGCACGTCTGTCGGAGGCCCGAAGCACTGGCACGTGTTCCACGTCATCGCGCGCAAGGTGGCCTAGCCGGCCGGCTCGACCGAAGTCGCTGCCTGGAACTACTGACCAGAAAACCGGGACGTCCCTGATGTCCACGAGAAGCCGTTCGCGGACGCTATGGGAGCCAGCGATGGCACAGACATTCGACATCAAAGCCACGTCGGAGCTACGCGACGCGGGCGCCGCCGCCGTATCGCGGTCGGCCGAGGTGGCAGTTGTCGACCACCTGACCAAGCGGTTCGGGAGCGTGCTCGCGGTCGACGACCTCTCGTTCCGGCTCGAGGCGGGCACAGTCACGGGCTTTCTCGGCCCGAACGGAGCCGGCAAGACGACGACGCTGCGGATGCTGCTCGGGCTCGTGCGACCTACCGCCGGCACGGCGCTCGTCTTCGGGCGCCCGTACCGGAAGCACCGGGATCCGGCGCGACGGGTGGGGGCTGTGCTGGAGGCGGCGGACTTCCATCCCGGCCGCTCGGGACGAGAGCACCTGATCACGCTGGCGCTCGCGGCCCGGCTGCCGGTCTCCCGCGTCGACGAGGTGCTCGAGCTGGTCGAGCTCGCGCAGGCGCCGCGCGCCGCCGGGTCAAGACCTACTCGCTCGGGATGCGCCAGCGGCTCGGGCTCGCGGCCGCCTTGCTGCGCGACCCGGAGCTCCTGATCCTCGACGAGCCCGCCAACGGGCTCGATCCCGAGGGCGTCCACTGGTTGCGCACGTTCATGCGCGATTTTGCCGCGGCCGGCAAGACCGTCCTCGTCTCGAGCCACGTTCTCGCAGAGGTGGCGCAGACCGTCGACCGCGTGGTGATCATCGACAAGGGCCGGCTGGTCACGATCGTCGCGCTCGACGAGCTGACCGCGCGCATGGCCGGCGGCGTCCGGGTGCGCGCACCGCGGGATTCAAGCGCTGCTGCCGCTGCTCGAGGCCGCCGGCCTCGAGGCGACGGTGCTCGACGGTGACGAGCTGCTCGTGCAAGGTGCGTCGCCCGCTCGCGTCGGAGAGCTCGCGGCGGAGGCGGGAATCGCGCTCCACGAGCTCGTTCCGGAGTCGCCCACGCTCGAGAAGGTCTTCCTCGAGCTCACGTCCGGGAGCGAGCCGTGATCGCCCAGCTCCGATCCGAGCTCCGCAAGATGGCGACGACCCGGACGAACCTCGGCCT
Organism: uncultured Actinomycetes bacterium; assembly: GCA_963786725.1. Taxonomy (GTDB): domain Bacteria; phylum Actinomycetota; class Thermoleophilia; order Gaiellales; family Gaiellaceae; genus PALSA-612. The sequence continues at coordinate 114,972 of CAWBAD010000003.1, forward strand.
GCTGCTCGGCCTGGTCGCGCTGATCCTGTTCGGCGTGATCGCCGGTGGCTTCGGCAGCGAGTCCGATCTCTCGCTGCCCGAGAACCAGCGAGAGCTGATCGGCAACGGCTCGTTCGCCGCGGTCTTCGCCGCCATGATCGGCGTGATGGCGATGACGAGCGAGTTCCGGCACGGCACGATCCGCGCGACGTTCGTCTTCACACCCGCCCGCACGCTCGTCGTCGCCGCCAAGGTGCTCGCGAGCATCATCGTCGGGATCGGCTTCGGCGCGCTCGGCGCGGGCCTCGCGCTCGGCAGCGGCGTCGCGATGATCCGACTCGCGCGGGCTTCGACGTGCTGATCGACTCCGGCGACGTGCGCAGCCTCCTGCTCGGCACGATCGTGATGTCCGCGCTCTGGGCAGCGGTCGGCGTCGGCATCGGCGCCCTCGTGCGCAATCAGGTGTTCGCCATCGTCGGCCTGTTCGCCTGGGTCTTCGTCGTCGAGATCCTGCTCTTCCAGTACTGGCCGGACGTTGCCCGATACGCGCCCGGCGCCGCGGGTACGGCGATGACCGGTGACACCGTCGGCGACTCGTCGGTGCACCTGCTGCCGGCGCTGGGCGGCGGCGCGGTGCTGGCCGCCTATGCAGTCGCGTTCGTACTGGCAGGCACGCTCGTCACCAACCGGCGCGACGTCACGTAGCAAGTTCGACGAAGCGGCACAGCGCGTTCGCGTCGAGCCGCAGACGAATCGCGTGGTGAACCCCCTCGTCTGAGCGCGGGAAGAGTTCGCGCGCGCAGGCGTCCTACTCAGTGGAGGACGCAAACCTGTGCTGTCATGTATGAGCCAATGAGCGACACGGTTTCGCAGCTGAGCGAGCGTGAGCTGGCGGAGCTCGCCGCGCTCGCGGACGGCACGCTCCCGGCCGACCGCCGCGCCGAGGTCGAGGCGCGCGTCGCCGCCTCCCCCGAGCTCCAGGAGCTGCTCGAGCGCCAGCGTCATTCGGTAGCGCTCACGCGGGCGCTCGAGACGGACGAGCCGCCGACGTCGCTGCAGGCCGGCGTCGAGGCGCTGCGGCGGAAGCCCGGACGATCGCCCGGCCTCCGCCTCGCACCGAGGCTTGCCGCGGTCGGTCTCGCAGTGGCTGCCGCAGTCGTCGCGGCCGTCGTCCTCACAGGCGGCCCCGGAGCGCCGAGCGTGGCCGAGGCGGCCGGGCTCGCAGCGAAGCCGCCCACCGAGCCGGCGCCGGCTTCAACAGGCGACTCCAAGCTCGCCCTCGAGGTCGAGGGCGTGGCGTTCCCTGACCTCGCGCACGCATACGGATGGGAGACGCTGGGCGCGCGAACGGGTCGCGTCGACGGTCGAGACGCGATCGTCGTCTACTACGGCAAGGGCGGGCGGCAAATCGCGTACGTCATCGTCTCCGGCGACGGACTGCCCAGCCCATCTGGCGGCCAGACGACGGCCATCGGCGGCATCCCGTACCAGACCATCCGCATGAACGACAAGCTCGCCGTGACGTGGCGGCGCGGCGGCCACACGTGCGTTCTGATCGGCGACGCGACGCGCGCGGAGCTCGTCACGCTCGCAAGCTGGTCGGTCAGCTAGCGCCGCTCATCCGGCGCGCCACGCGGTCACGGGCGCGAAAGAGCCGGCTCGTCAGCGTGCCTTCGGGCACGCCCAGCGCCCGCGCAGCCTCCTGGTACGAGAGCCCGACGATGTCGACAGCCACGAGCGCCTCTCGAAACTCGTCGGCGAGCTCGGCGATGGCCGCGTAGACCTGGCGGATCTCCACCGTCTCGGCGGGATCGTCGCTTCCACGCCCGCCGGCGAGGTCGTCGACGAGCTCCGTCGTCGCGGGACGCCGCCGCTCGGTGCGCCGCTGGCTGATCAGCGTGTTCCGCAGCGCGCGCAGGAGGTAGCCGACTTCGTCCTCCTCGCGCAGGAACCGCGGCCGCGCGAGCACTCGGGCGTACATCTCCTGGACGAGGTCCTCCGCCTCCTCTCGCGACGTCGTCCACGCGCGGGCGGCGCGGTAGAGGCGCGGCAGGTGTTCCACCGCGCGGTCCGGATCGAGCCTGCTTGGAACTCGCATCGGCGCCGGGAAGGAATCGACGCGAGGTGGCGTCGGACCTTGGTGAAAGCACTCTAACCACGGAAGGGGGATCACCGTGAAACAGCGATTGCTCGTCATCGGAGTCGCCGTCGCTCTCGGCCTCGCCTTCGGCATCGCGCTTGCGATCGCGGGGACGGATGGTGGAAGCGCGTCCAGCGGCGCGACCGTGTCCGTCAAGCGGCTCGGCGCCGCGGGGAAGGTGCTCGTCGACGCGAAGGGGCGTGCGCTCTACTCGAACGACCAGGAGCGCGGGAAGCATGGTGCTCTGCGTCGGCCAGTGCGTTTCCTTCTGGAAGCCGCTGATCAGCAGCGGAGCTCCAAAGGGCGTGTCGTTGCCGGGCAAGCTCGGGCTCGCCAAGAGGCCCAACGGCTCGAAGCAGGTCACGTACAGGGGCAAGCGGCTCTACACGTTCACGCTGGACAAGCCGGGCAAGGTGACGGGAGACGGCTTCCGCGACGCGTTCGGCGGCCAGAAGTTCACGTGGGACGTCGTTCACCCAGCAAAGGTCGATAACGACTCGAGCGAGATGGGGAGCGGCGGCTACCCGGGCTACTCCGTGCCGTGACGTAACGGTCAGGCGCTTCGCGAGGGGTGGCGCGCCCGCGCCGCCCCTCGCACTCGCTTTGCGACGCGCCCATCAAGCCCCGCTAGCTCGCGAGCTCGACGAAGCGGCAGGCGTTCGCAAGCCGCATGTGCTCCACCGTCTGGGTCCGCTTGACGGGAGACGGCTGATCGCCTAGCTTCTCGGTGATGGAAGTGGCATCGGGCACAAGGCCGTCGCTGCTTGGGCGCTGCCGGCCGGAGGCTGCGTAGCCCGTGCGTTTCTCCACAGGTGGCGTCGCGCAGTACACGCCCAAGTGCGGGGGCCCGGACTTGCCGTTCTGCATCCCGTCGACGCGAGGATTCGCTGCCTGGTACTTCTTCGCAGGTCACACGGCGGTGACCCGCTGGGAGAACGGCGATGTCTGGGGCGCGGACTTTCGTGACGACGGCGGCGACGTCGATCCCTCGGGCGGCAGCGACCTGCCGGACATCTACTTCTACAACGGTCACGGCATCTGCCAGAACCCACCTGGGGCGACCGACCCGGACTTCATCACGGTCTGCGGGAACTTCGGCAGCCCGAATACGGTCAACATCGGCAGCAAGTCCCGATGGGGGAACTCGCCGGGGAAGCTGAAGTTCCTCTTCGTCGACGCGTCCTGCCCGATGGACCTCGTCTCGCTGGCAAACAACTGGTTCCCGGTCTTCGCGGGCTTGCACATGGCGGTCGGTCATTCGGGCAGGTCAACTGCCGACACGCTGAACAGCCCTACTCGCGGACCGCAGTTCGGCGCTCGCACGGCCGGGCTTCCTTTCCCGTTGGACTGGCTGTTCCCGCAGGAGAGCGTGGGCGATGCCTGGATGGACACGGGGACGATCGACATCCAGTCGGGATGCTCCGCCATCGCCCTGGCAGCCGGCAACGACCGCAACGACGCCATCGATCGCCGTGAGAACGAACGAATCACCGACGGTCGCCCCAAACCGACACCGAACTGGTTTGCCTGGAAGTGGGTGACCGTGTAATGGCCGATCAGCCGCCCAGCCACCCCGCTCTTTCGAACCTCGAGGCTCCGGACCTGATCAGGTCGGCAAGCCGCATCGCGGGCTTGGACCTGGGCAAGAGGCCGACGTTCGCGACGGCCGCGAATGTCTCGGGCGTCCGCACGAAGACGCTCGTGTTCAGCCGGCGCCGTGACAGCCTCACCATCTTCGCGCGGGACGAGACCTACGGGTACGCACGGAAGGCGGGCGCGTGGACCGGCCCCGACAAGGACCTGATCGCCCGTGCCCGCAAGATCCTCCGCGCCGCCGGGATCCCCGAGGCGGAGATCCGGCGGATCAAGGTCGTCTCCGAGCGGGGAACCGTCGCCGAGCGCCTCAAGTCGGGTGAGATTCGCGTCGAGAGGCCGGAGTTGCTGCGCAAGCTCGCGCGCGCCGAGCGACGAACAGCCGGGGTGCCGGTCTGGTCGTCGCATGCCGTCATCGGACTCACGCAGAAAGGAACGATCGGCCAACTCGAGATCCACTGGCCCAATCTCGCCCCGGAGGTTCTCGCCGAGGTAAGGGTCCTGGCCTCGCTCGTCAAGAAGGGCTTCAAGCCCGCAGAGCTACGCGGTGCCGAGGTCGAGAGTGTCGAAGCCGGTGTGATCCATTCGCCGGCGATCGGCTTCTTCATGGACGTCGTGCCGGTTGTGCGCTGTATCTACCGTGCGAGCGAGACCAGGCTCGGGACGAAGCCCCTCCTCTACCTCGACCGCCACGGCGAGCCCGTCTCGCTCCCCCGCGGCATCGAGCCCGCAACCCCGGTCGAAGGCGACCGGAAGCGGTAGCAACCGTCAGCGCAATCGCGGTACGTCGGACGCAGAAGGCCTCTCCCGAGCGTCGCTTCTACCCGTCCTTGCAGGCGGCCGGCTTCTCGCCCTCGCCGAGGAATGCCCCGAGTGCCTCCAAACCGAGCGAACCCTGGGCGCGCTCGCACGCTCGATTCGGGTCGAGCACATCCCAGATCCGCACGGTTCCGTCTTCGGAGCTGGTCGCGAACCGCATCCCGGGGAGTGCGACGACGCGCCATACGGACCCCTTGTGGCCCGCGAGCTCACGTCCCAGGGACACCGCCTCGCTGACATCCCACAAGCGCACGGATCCCTTGCGGCCGGTGGTCGCGATCGTCGCCCCGTCGCTCAGGAAGGCCGCGCTCGCGGCACCGCCCGGCTGGGGAGTGAGCGTTCCGATCGGCGTCCTCGATCCCACGTTCCAGAGCTGCACCACCTCGTCGTCGCTCGCGGTCGCCAGGATCGTCCCATCGGCCGACCATGCCAAGCCCCAGATCGTGTTGTCGTCGGCGGCGATCGGCTCGCCGGCGGCTTCTCGACGGTCAACATCCCACAGCGTTACGCCACCCTGCCGGTCGGCCACAGCCAATGTGCCGTCCGGCGAGCGCGCCATCGCAGTGACGCCTGCCGCGTGCGGGCCGAGTTCCCCTTCCAGAGTCGCGCCGTCCCAGATGCGGATGATCCCCTCGGCACCACCGGCGAGCACGCGGCCGTCGACGAAGAGCACGGAGCTGATTTCGTCGCGGGAACGAGGGGGTGAAGCGAGCTGCTCACCCGTCTCCGCATCGATCACCTGGACATCACCGTCCTCTCCGCCCGATGCCAGCCGAGTCCCGTCCTCGGAGAAGGCGAGACCCCAGACCGTCCCGTCGTGAAGCCGGATCGGCCCCAGCTCGCGCTCGCCGGTCGTCGCTGAGAACACGCGCACGTTGCCCACCCCATCGCCCGTCGCGATCCGCGTCCCGTCCGGGCTCGCCGCGAGCGCGTACGCGCCTTTGACGTGTTCATCGATCACCCGCGCGGTTGGCTCGCCACCCCGCGACCACACCTGCATCTGTTGATCGCTGCCGAGGGTCGCCAGCGTGCCCGAGGCCAGCGACGCGTCGACGACCTGTGCGCCCAGTGGAGCGAAGCTGGTCGGTCTCGCTGGCCGGTCCGCCGAGGTGACCAGAAGACGCCCCTTCTCGTCGCCGGCGAGCACGTTGTCCCCGTCGAGGAGCACGCCGCGCACGTCGGAAGCGGAACGGGCGAAAGGCTCGGCGACCATCTTCTGGGTGGACGTATCCCAGATGCGGATCCGGCCGTCGCTGCTGGCTGTCGCGAATCTCGATCCGTCGGCCGCGAACTCGATCTCCCAGACATCGCTCTTGTGCGCATGGAACGTGGGGATCGCGATCCGCCGATCGTCCACCGTCCAACCCGTGACCTCGACCACGGCCGTTCCCGACCAGGAGCTTCTTCCCATCGGGACTGAACGCCACCGTGAGCGCGTCGAACTTCAGGTCGACCCACACCGAGCCGATCTGGCGCCGGGTTCCCAGGTCCCAGAGGCGGATCGTGCCGTCCTCGGACGCTGACGCTGCGGTCGCCCCGTCCGGCGCGACCGCCACGCTCCACACTATCCCGGTCGTCTTGCCCAGCAGTCTCGGCTTCGGCACGTCTCCGGGATCGACGAGATCCCACAGCAGGATCGAGGCATCGTCGCTGCCGGTGATCAGCCAGCGACCGTCGGGTGTGAAGTCCATCTCCTCGATTGCCAGCGTGTGCCCCGCGACGTTGGTCGCCAGACGCGTCCCCGTCGAGCTCCAGGTTGAGATCGACCCGTCCCGGTTCCCCGTGACAATGAGAGACCCGTCGGGGCTGACCGCGACCGTCGAGGCATCTCCGACCGGCAGCCGCGGGCCCGAGGGCACGAACGGGGCCTCGAGCGTCTGGCTCGCATCCACCAACGCCACCCGGGCGTCGATCGGATCTTCTCCCGTCCTCACGGATGCCTCCGCCGCGAGCGCGATCGCCGTCCGCGGATCGGAGTCCGCGAGCAGTCTCGCCTGGGTCGCGAGAGCCTGTCCGTACCGCGACTCTGGCCTCGGAGAGCGCGGAGAAGGCGATCACCGAGGCTCCCGCCGCCGCGACCGTCAGCACCGCCAGGACCGAAACGGCGAGCCGTCGGATCCGACGTGAGCGCCGCGCCGCCTGTTCCGAGCGCGCCGTCGCCTGCACGAGCGCCTCCTCGCTCTCCGCGAGGAATTCCGCTTCGGCCGACCCGAGGGTGTCGCCGTGCACGGACTGCCCATTCGAGCGCGGACTGGAGCAGGGTTCCGCGGTACAGCAGATCGGGGTCGCGATCCTGCGCGAGCCACTCCGCCGCGGCACGATCGATCCGCTGCCGCGTTCGCAGATCGTCGCGGGCCTCCTCGACCCAGTTCCGAAGACGGGGCCAGCTCCGAAAGAGCGCTTCGTGCGCGATCTCGAGGGAATCGCGGTCGATCGTCAGCAGCCTGGCGTCCACCATCTGGTCGACCACCCACGTGCTGACCTCGGGATTCGGATCGCGGTCCAGGTCGCTGGGTTGCAGACGGCGGCGCGAGTCGGACGTGCCCTCCCCAGGGGTCACGAGTCGGAGCATGAGGCGGCGGCACGCCTGCTTCTCCGCGTCGTCGAACACGGACTCGTAGAGCGAGTCCGCGGTCTGGGAGATCGACCCGGCGACGCCACCGGCCTCGCGGTATCCCGCAAGCGTCAAGGTCTCACCGTCCCGGCGCCGCCAGGTTTCGGCCATCGCGTGCGACACGAGCGGGAGTGCAGCCAGTTCGCTCCCGGCATCCTGGAGCACCGCGTCTGCCAGCCCGTCCTCGAGGCGAAGCCCCGCCTGGAGTGCGGGCTGTTCGATCACGTGCTTCAGGTCGGCCAGGCTCATCGGCCCGACCAGCACCTGGTTGGCCGTGATCCGGTTGGCGAGCCAAGGGAATGTCGCACAGATCCCGTAGAAATCGGCGCGCATCGCCATCACCGCGCGCACGCGGCTGGCGGTGGGGTCCACGACGGCAGCAAGGGTCTCCAGGAACCGCTCCTGGGCGCGTCGCTGGCTGAGCGTGAACAGCTCCTCGAACTGATCGATCACCATCAGCATCCCGCCGCTGTCGCCGCAGATCAGGTCGGCGAGCCGACGCGCTTCGTCGGGCCCCACGAGCGACGACGCCTGGTCGCGTTCGCCGTCCGGCCCCGAGACGCCGTCGGCGAGTTGACGAAGCTGGTGCGCGAGCTCCGCCGTCGGATCGGCTCGCGGCGAGAAGAGCGCAACGGGCCACTGATCGCTCCCTGAGATCGATCCGGCCTGAACCGCCGGGATGAGTCCCGCTCGCACCACCGACGATTTGCCGCTGCCGGACGGACCGATCACGAACAGCACGCGCTCTCGGTCGAGCCGGGCGACGAGCTCGGCGACGAGCCTCTCCCGCCCGAAGAACCGGTCCGCGTCCTCGGGCTGGAACGCGGCCAAGCCTCGGTACGGACAGACGTTCGCCCCCGCAGACGGATCGGCCCTGGGACCGAGGGCCCGTTGGAACTCGACGTCGTGCTCGGGATCCCACCCGTCGCGGGTGAGTCGGGTGACTCGCACCGGGTCTGCAAGACCCTTGAGCCGAACGGACCCGCGATCGATCTGCGTCACGCCTTCGATGCGGCGAGCGAGATGCACGACCTCCTGGCTGGCCAGGATCTCACCCGGACGCGCGAGTGAGCAGAGCCGCGCCGCCAGGTTCAGCGCACCGCCCCGGTAGCCGTCCTCGACCCGGACGGCCTCGCCCGCATCGAGTCCGATCCCAACCGGGAGAGGCAACGACGGATCGGAGATCGTCGCCCTGACGAACGCAGACTGGAGGTCGGTTGCTGCCCGGATCGCCTGGCGGGCCGAGTGGAAGACGGCGAGCACCTCGTCCCCGCGGAGCTCGAGGCCCGTTCCCCCACCGGCCTCGAGGGTCGTGTGAGCGATCGACGCGAACCTGGTCGCGAGGGCGGCCGCGGCCTCGTCGCCGCGTTCCTGCGTAAACGAGGTGTACCCGCGAACGTCGGCAATCAGGAAGATCTGAAGGGTCGGTCCGCCGGCGTCGAGCGTCGCTGGGGGAGTCAAGGTCCCCGCCCTCGGCTCAGAGGAGATCGGCTACGTCTCGACAGTCGACGAGCGACGCATCGATCACCACATGGTCGCGGTCACCGGCCGTGACACAGATGGTCGTGGAATCACCACGGGTTGCGACGGAGACGGCCGACTCGGTCACGTAGGTGGGGACCGACGTCGGTCGGAACCCACTCCCCCTGGGACACACCGCGCGACTCGGCGTCACTGCTCACCTGATCGGCCGTGTAGCGGTCCCAGTACACGTGGATGTGGTTCCTGGAGACGTCGGGAACGAAGTTCGGCTCCCAGGTGATCGCGATCTCGTCGCCTTGGCGGGTGGCATCGACGATCTTGATCTGGCAACCCTCCGCCGGACACGCGTTGGCGACTGGAGCCGCCGACTCGGTGGTCGTCTCGTCCGTGCCGGATCCCGCCGTCGACTTGTCGCTTCCACATCCCGCCAGGAACAGCGCGACCAGTGATAGGGAAAAAACGAGGGCGCCTTGCGTGAGAACCTTCGTCATCGCTTGCCTCTCGATCGTCTTCTCGATCTTCTGGAGCAAGCGTAGACGATACCCGCCGCTGCCGCTCGCGACGCCGATCCTACCGGGCGCCTGGTCGAACTGACACGATCCAGATGTGCTCCCCGACTACTGGATCGGACGCCCGCCGATGAGCATGGACGTGGCCACGCAGTCGGCGATCGACGCGTTCCTGCAGGCCGAGGCGCGGGTCACCGGTGGCCTGCTGGACGTCGACGAGCTGCTTCGTGACCTAGGCGCTGTCACGCGTTGGACGTTTCTGTGCGGGCTCGCCGTCGGTCGCAAGATCGCCTTTCACGGGACCGGCGATCCAGGCATCGAGGCTTTCGAGCCACGGCAGCCGATCGACTTCGCACCGTTCGGTGACCAGAAGGCCGTCTTCGCCACGAGCGACCCGATCTGGGCGATGTTCTATGCGATCGTCGACCGCGCTCGCTACCCAATCACGCTGAACAACGGTTGCATCGCGCTGCTGGATTCAGAAGGTCGTCCTGGCCCGCCTCACTACTACTTCTCGATCAGCAGCGATGCTACTAGAGAAGCGACCGTGGCGAACCGGCTACGTCTACCTCTTGTCGGCCCAGGGCTTCGTCGAGCAGCCGTCGGGGCCGTACGGCGGCCACGTTGCCCGCGTACCTCAGCTGGCGAGCCCCGTCGCGGTCGCGCCACGCGCACGTGTTCAGGTCACTCCGGAAGACTTCCCGTTTCTCGCGCACATTCGCGGCCATGACGATGAACGCTTGGCCGAGTACGCGCAGGCGGTCATGTCCGCCGCTCCGTGGCCAGCGTGAAACTACTGCCACCCTACAGCTCAGATTAGCCATGGAACTACCGCAGTTTTTGGAACCACTGCTCTCCATGAAAACGCCGGTTCAACGGCTCCGTTGAGCGAAAATCACGCCGAGCGGGTGTTCTATACCGCACCGCCACCGCGAGATTTGTTGTCTCAGTAGCCAACAAATCTCTAATGCGCCGCGTGCGGGAGCCGGGGTGTCGTCCGATGGCTTCGCCATCCTCTCCACAGCCCCTGCGGACCGACCAGCGCACCGGGGTGTAGTGAACGTTCGACCCGAGCAGGGCAAGCTTTGTCTGATGTCGTCCGACGGTTTGTGTAGGACCTTGGACGATGAATCGGAAGGGGCATCGAGGGTAAGTATGATTTAGCCAGCGAATAGGTGTAAGTAGTCACTGGTGTTAAATCAAGAACTCGGTTTCCTTGTGGTCGTCGCGCATGGGAGGCATCGACCGGGTGTTTCTCTTAGGGCGGACGCTTTGCCCTGATCAGCCCCCATAACCCGGTAGCCCCTCTGTGATTGTTTGCGGCATCGGACGGTGTTGTGCTGGCGAGGTCCGAAGCTCCGCCAGTGGCTAGTGGTCGGCGGCTTGCCCCTGCCTAAGCATTTGAAGGACGTTGCCGGACCTTTCTGGGCTCGCAATAAGCTAGCCCATGCTTCCATCAGCTTGCGGCGCTTCTCCAGCGCGTCGCTGCGACGGTAGGCTTGTTCGGCCTTGTCGCCGATGACATGCGCCAGCGCGGTTTCGGTGATTTCGCGCGGGAAGTTGGAGACGTTGCCCGCCCAATCCCGGAAGCTGGAGCGGAAGCCGTGAACGGTGGCGTCCTCGATCTTCATGCGCCGCAACACCATTTCCATCGCCATATTGGAAAGCGGTTTGTTGCGCGCCTGCCCGGCAAAGACGAACTCGCCGGCCTTGAGCTTTTCGAGCTGGCGCAGGATTGCGACCGCTCGCGGGGACAGCGGAACGCGATGCTCCCGGCCTGCCTTCATCCGGTCGGCCGGCACCGTCCAGATTTTCTTGTCGAGGTCGATTTCCGGCCACCGCATTCCCAAGATTTCCCCGGAGCGAGCGGCGGTCAGGATGCAAAGTTCCAGCGCCAGCGCCGGCGCTGGCTTCCCGCTTCCGCAGCTCGGCAACGAAGGCGGCGACGTCCTCATAGGGCATCGCGGCATGATGGCCGCGCGCCAGCTTTGACGGCCGCGGCAACAGGTGGTCCAGATGGCCGCGCCACCGGGCGGGGTTCTCGCCGTCGCGGAAGCCCTTGGCCTTGGCCGCGTCCAGAACCTTTTCGATCCGACCGCGCACCCGCGAGGCGGTTTCGGCCTTAGTCGTCCAGATCGGCTTTAGGACCGCCAGCACGTCATCGGTGGCGATGGTGTCCACCGGCTTGGCACGCAACGGAGCGGCATAGGTTTCCAGCGTCGATTTCCATTGGGCCTTGTGCTTCTCGTTCCGGAAGCCGGCAGAAAGCGTTTCCCGCACGTCGTCGGCCATCTCGCCAAAGGTGGGAATGCCGCCGTCGCGTTTGCGCTCGTCAATCGGGTTGAGCCCTTGGGCAATCTTGCGCCGCGCGCTGGCGGCCTTCTCGCGGGCGTCGGCGAGGGGAACGCTGGCGGCGCTGCCCAGCCCCATTTCCTTCGCCCGGCCGCGCCAGGTGAAGCGCAGAACCCATTTGCGGGCACCGGTTTCCGAAACGATCAAATAGAGGTTGCCGCCGTCGCTGTATTTGCCCGGCTTGGCGGTTTCGACTTTGCGCGCGGTGAGCTTGCTGGCCATGTCGCGTCCCCCAATCCGGTCCCCAAGTCAGTCCCCAAAAATAGCACGGCTTGGGACGGACGGAAATAGACGGTGGCGAACAAGAGCGACAGAAAGGCCTATATTTAATGGAGAACTGTAAATCATCGGCGAACGGTGGCGAACGATGAAAAACCAATAGTTCGTCGGACTCCCTCTCCGCCAGCAATTTCAGACAGCTCAAATCCGGAAGACGCGCAAAGGGAACGATGCTCCGCGCTCCTTTTGGAGTTAGTTGACTAGAATCAAAGTCCAGGTCGCGGCGCCAGCTATGATTGGGGCCTTGGAGGTCCCATGCGTTTCTTTTTAACATGCAGGACAGGCTCAAGATCGAAGACGAAGTGGGTCGCGAGTTTTCACGCGCGTCGGAAGCCGTTGCCTTTGCAAAGCACCTGGCCGCGGACATTCGCTGCCTCGAAACCGCCGTCAGGCCCACGCTCGCGATCGAAGTGGTCGCCGAGACCGCGGAACGCATTCATCGAGAGCCGGTTTTTGCCTGACCAATGCGGCGTCCGGGGAACCTCAGCGGCGGCGATCCACGCGGCCTGAGGGCTGCGAACCGGCCCCATCCTACTTTGCATGGGGTTGTTTTCGATATTTTGGTTCTGGACCGGTAATCGCGGCTGCTAACTCGCCGCCTCACAAACCACCTCGCCTCCGCCTTGTGCGGTAATCTCCGCGATCTTGCCGTCGACGATGTGGATGCGGCGGTCGGCGCGGGCGGCCAGTGCGGGATCGTGGGTCACCACGACCACGGTCTGGCCCTGGTCCGCGATGTCGCGGAGGATCGAGAACACCTGTTCCGTCGATGCGGTATCGAGCGCGCCGGTCGGCTCGTCGGCGACGATGATCTCGGGGCGGTTGGAAAGCGCACGCGCAATGGCGACGCGCTGGCGCTGGCCGCCGGAGAGCTGGTTGGGACGCTTGTGCGCGTGCTCTTCAAGTCCGAGCGAGCCGAGCAGGGCAAGGCCGCGCTCGCGCATCTCGGGCTTCGGACATCATGCCCGCGGCGCGCATCGGCAGCAGCACATTGTCGAGCGAGGTGAACTCCGGCAGCAGGAAATGGAACTGGAACACGAAGCCGCATTTGGTCAGGCGGACATCGGCCCGGTCCGATTCCGACAGTTTCGAGGTCGGCTGGCCGCAGATGATGACCTCGCCTTCGCTGGGCGCATCGAGCAGGCCCAGCAGATAGAGCAGCGACGATTTGCCCGATCCCGACGGCCCGGTGATGGCGACGAACTCGCCCTTGTTCACCGCCAGATCGATGCCGTTGACGAGGGTGTGCGTAATGGTCGCCCTCGATGCGGCGGACCAGCTCCACCGCCTGCAATGCGACCTCGGTCATGACGCCCCCCGAATGATTTCAACCGGATGCACCCGCGTCGCCTTGCGCGCCGGGAAGTAGGCCGCACCTGCGCAGCACAGCAGCGATATGCCGCCGGCGATCACATAGTGCATCGGCGAGTAATAGATCTGCAGCGGAACGGTCGTGCCGGTCAGCGGATTGAAGATCGTGATCTTCGACCAGCCGTAGCAGAGCAGGTAACCGAGGATCCACCCGAACAGGATGCCGACCACGCCGATCATGGCGGCTTCGATGATGAAGATCCGTCGCACCGCATATTCGCGCATGCCCAGCGACTTCATGATCGCGATGTCCGGCGCTTCTCGTGGGTGATCGTCGAGATGATGTTGTAGGTGGCAAAGGAGGACGTCAGCAGCATCGCGCCCATCACGGTGAGCACGATGAAATCGCGCACGGAAAAGGTCGACAGCAGGTCGGCATTGGCTTCCTGCCAGGACACCGACTTGTAGCCGGTCTGCGCTTCGACCTGGGCCGCGACCTTTTGCGCCAACATCGGATCGGTCAGCCGCAGCCGCAGCTGGTTGACGACGCCGCTTTGGCCCATCATGACCTGCGCCGGCCCCATCAGCGAATAGATCTGGCTCTCGTCGACGCGCTTCAGGCCGGAGCGAAACAGCCCGGTCACCGTCGAATTCAGCTGGACGCCCTGGCCGCCGATCAGGAGGACGGTGTTGCCGGTTTTCAGCCGAGCTTTTCGGCCAGCGCCTCGCCGATGATGATGCCGTTCGGCGCGCGCGAAAGGTCGTCGAGCTTTCCCTCGCGCATTTGCGCGGCGAGTTTCGAGACCTGAAGCTCGCGGCGGGGGTCGATGCCGGTCAAGCGTGATGCCGATGCGCGCGCCGCCGTGATTGATGATCGCGGTGGTCTTCACCGAGGGCGCCACGTCGCCGGGTATCCAGGAGCGCAGCGAGCTCATCACCAATTCCGGATATTTGATGCCGGGACGTTTGCCGACATTGGCGATGTCGGACATCTGGACCGCCGCCATATTCCTGCTCGGCGGGCTGCGTCGGCACGGAGCGCCGCTCATCCTCGACCGTGATATGCGGCATGGTGTCGACGAGCTGCCGCAGGAAGTCGATCTGCGAACCCTGCATCAGGCCCGCCATCATGATGGTGAAGCCGACCCCCATGGACACGCCGGCCATGCCGACGAGGGTCTGCCGCACCCGGGAGCTGACATGGGTCCATGCGATGTTGAACAGAAGTTTCACGGCGGTTACCGGCTGTTGCTGATGATGTTGCGACGCGCGTCATTGACGACGGAATCGATGTGGGCGGTCATGGCTGCCGAAATCACCGCATCGTCGGGATCCGAGGGCGCTGTGGTGGCCGCGGCTACCACGGCAGCTTCGGGCGTTGCGACGGGCTGATCGGTCGGTTCACTCGCGGCCGCGGGTTCCACGGCCCTGGTCAGGCTGTTGTCGATGCGAATCCTGGCGCCGTCGGCGAGATCCCTGCGTGCGGGCGAAAGCACGGTGGTGCCCTTGGATACGTCGCCGATGATCTCGGTGTTGCGGTTGCCGCGGATGCCGACGGTAATGGGCACGCGTCTGACCTGGCCGTCATCGACCATCTGAACCGCAGTCGCCTGCGATGGCCTCGGCCGGCACGACGATGGCCGACGGCTTCTCGCGGAAGATGATGTTGACCTCGACCGACATGCCGATCCGCAGCGGCGTATCCTGCGGCAGCCGCAAATAGACGCGGAAGGTCTTGCGGGTCGGGTCGCCCTTGGGCGTGATCTGGGAGACCGTGGCGCGCAGCGCCCTTCCGGGGAAAGCCTCGCTGCGCAGAAAAGCCTTCTGGCCAGCCGCGATGCGGTTGATTTCTTCCTCATTGACTTCGGCAACGACCTGCATCGGAGCAGGCGGTCCCACCCAGAACAGGACATCGGTGGGACCGGCGATCTCGCCGACCTCGCCGTCGCGCCGCAGTACCATGCCGTCGAGCGGCGCTCTCAGCAGCAGCGAGTCGAGCTGCACCTTCTGCGCGGCGATCCGCGATTTTGCTTCCTCGAGCTTGGTCCAGCGCTGCTCGTACTCGGTGCGCGTGGCGTCGTTCTTGTCGCGATCCTTCTCGGCGCGCGCCAGGTCGCGTTCGAGCTGGCCGCGATTGATTTCCATCTGCTCCAGCGCGCTGCGCTCCTCGGCGTCGTCCTGGCGGCCGAGGATCTGGCCGGCCTTGACCACCTGTCCCTCGCATCGGCAAAGCTCGACCAGCCGGCGGCGCTGCAGCGGCACCACCTTGGCCCAGCGCTCGGGCTCGACGGTGCCTGTTCCGTAAACGGCTTCGGAAACCGGCGCGAGGCTCGCGATGCTGGTGGTCACCAGCGGCGGATGAAGGAAATGGGAGTAGGCGTAATAGCCGGCCCCTGCGGCGGCGATCGCCAGAATGCCGGTTGCGATGAGATGATGCAATTTCATGGTGCGTCCCCTTAAATCAGAAGCCAAAGCGCTTGCGCAGGCCCGGCGGAACCTGGTCGATCAGATCGCGGGCATCGTCTCGCTTTGCATTCTTCACTGGAGCGCCGACGTGGCCTTGGGCGATGCCGGCAATACCGTGACGGTGGATGGCGCGGGCTGCGAGACCGCAGGTGCCGCCGACGGCGGCGGGCGCCGGCTGCACGACCGCGGGTGCAGGCGGGGGCGGCGGCGCAGCCTGCGCGGGTTGGTCCGCGTCTCCGGCTCTTTCGATACTCGGAGACTTGCCGGCGCCGGCAGTCCGAACGGCGCGCCAGGCTCTTGCGGCCACCACGGCACGGCCGATCTCGTCGCTCGTCATCCGCTTCATCAGCAGCGACATCAGTTGCCGCGCACCGTTGCGGTCCTCGTCGACCTTGCTCGCCGAAGCGACGATGTAGGCCCAGCTATAGGCCTTCACATTGTCCTTCGTGACGCCGCGCCCGCTCGCATAGAGGCCGGCAACGATCAGCATGGCGTGGGCGTGCCCCTGATCGGTAGCGCGCGAGAACCAGCGAAATGCCTCCTGGTCGCTGCGCGGGCGGCCGACGCCTGCCGAATAGAGCGCGCCAAGATAGAACTGGGCATCGTCATCGCCCGCCTGCGCCGACTGCTCGTAGCGCGTGGCCATTGCCCGATCGGACGCGGCATCGGCAAGGGCAGGGCGGAGGTTGATCGGCGCGACGAGGCAGCAGGCAGCAACCACAACTGCTCGCGCCATGGCCGATGAAATCGCGTAACGAAATCCTGACCGCAATGATCGGTGCGCGACAGGATTGATCGATCGGAAATTTGAGATGCGCGACATGGCTTGTACACGCTTTCGGTTTTGATCGTTCGTGCCGGAAAGGCGTCTGAGCCGCGCTGACGCGGGCGAAGTCTCCCCACAGCACCTCTCGTGAATTGAAGCCTAGCCCACCTGCGCGCCGACAAATGTGCGGCCCATCACACATCTGGCCTGCCGCCGTCGGAACCCGGGCTTTCTTTGCCAGTTCCGTTCGACGCGCATCGAATGCGAAGCCAGGGCAAATGCGTTCAGAGGATGTGGCGCTTCGGAGCAAACATTGAGGCTCAAGCTCGCAATCGAACCTGGGGCTTTGAAGGCCGGTCGATGCTGATCAGGTTTCGTCAGGATCGGACAGCTGGCGCTAAACGGCACGCGCAGACGCTCAGGCGAATGCATCGCGGCGGATGCGAATCATTGGCGGCACCGTGGCCGACGATGCCGCGCTGATCGTCACGGAATCGAAAAACTCGCCCGAGCCTCTCGGCCCGGACGAGCTTCTTCTTCTCTCGGTCTCGGAATCAATAGTAGCGGTAGCAGACATTGACCGGGCCGTAGGGGCTCCATTTCCAGCAGCTGTTATAAGCGAAGAAATGGCGATGGTGATGACCATGACCAAAAAGGCCATGGCCAAAATGACCATGGCCAATGCCGTGATCGCCCGTGGTGGCCGTGGCCGCCATGCCCGCCGTGACCGTGACCTCCGGCGAAAGCCTGACCGGGGATGGCCAGAGAAGCGGTGGTCAGCGCCAGAGCAGCGATCGCGGCGGTAATGATCGTCTTGATCTTCGTCATGGACGTCTCCTCGGTTGGGCAGAGCGAGGATCGCCCTGCGATGATCCACCCCTAGAGGCGCGGGCTGCGATGCAATGTGACCGGGGTCACTCAACTGGCAGGTCGCCCGATTGGTATGACCGGGGAGTGAGGTATCTTCCGCATGCGGGGCGCGATGATCGGCTGAACCGGGCCTGACCGGGCTCAAAGCGCCGTGCTTCAAGGCCATCCCATGCGCATCGGCGAACTCTTCATCCTCGGCTTCTTCGGCAAGACCGTCCCGGCGTGGCTGAAGCAATTCGCCGCCCGCTACGGCCTCGGCGGCGTGATCCTGTTCGACTATTCCTGCCGGACGCAACAATACGACAACAACATCGAATCGCCCGAACAGGTGCAGCGCCTTTGCGCGGAGATTGCCGCGCTGCCGTCAGGCCCGATGGTGTTCATCGACCAGGAGGGCGGCCTGGTGCGGCGGCTGAAGGAAAGCCGCGGCTTTGCGCCGTTGCCGAGCGCAAAGGAATTCAACCATCTCGCGCCGGATCAGAAGCGCGCGATCCTCACCGCGAGCTTTGCCGAGATGCGGCGGCTCGGCATCCACTATGATTTCGCGCCGGTGATCGATGTCGATTACAACCCCGATAATCCCAATATCGGCAGGATCAAGCGGTCCTTTTCCGCCGACATCGCCGAGGTGGAAGCCAATGCGCTGCTGGCAAGCGAGGTGGCGCGGGCGCAGCGCATCGGCCTTTGCCTGAAGCATTTTCCCGGCATCGGCGGCGCGCTCGTCGATTCGCATCAGGAGTTCATGGATATCTCCGATGCGCTTCGGGATGAACAGGAAGAGCTGTTCTATTCGCTCGCGCCAAAGATGTTCGGCGATGCGGTGCTGGTCAGCCATGCCATCGTCAGGCAATGGGACAAGGACCATCCGATGACGCTGTCCGCGGCGGGGCTTGGCCGTTTGCGCAAGCGCCTTCCGGATACGCTGCTGATCACCGACGACATGCAGATGCAGGGATTGCAGAAGGCGCTGGGCACCAGGGAGGCCAGCCTGCAATCGCTGAAAGCCGGCATGGACATGCTCTGCATCGGCAACAACCTGTTCGATCAGGAGCAGGAAATGGCCGCCATCGCCGAATACGTCGAACAGAGCCTGCGCGACAAGACCTTGTCCGGTTCGGCAATCGAGAAATCGATCGCGCGGGTGGCCAGGCGAAAGGCGCTCTTGATGGCCTGACGGGTGGAACCCGAGATCGTCCCGGTCAAATCCGCCGAACGATCTGTTGCCTTGCGAGGCCGTTGAGACTACAAGCCTTTTTTCACCGGAAAGACCGACGATGGCCCATAACTTCGCGATCAATGACGACGTTCATCACCAGCAGCAGGGCCCGCAGGGCCGCGCCACGGCGAAGGAACGCAGCATCTACACCATCGTTACCTGCCTGCCGATCGAGTCCGACGGCCGCCCGCGCTATCGTATCAAGAGCAAGACCGAGAACATCGAGCGCGTCGTGACCGAGGAACAGATCTCCAGGCTCGGCTGATCCCTCGGGGGCATTCCCATCGGAACTGTTCAGCGCGGCCCTACTGCGCCTGCGCCTTGTCGTGCGCCGCGATGCCGATCGCCTTGTAATCATAGGTCGGATAGAACTCGGTGCGGTAGCTGCCCCAGGCGGTGTTCTCGAGGATGCGGTTGACTTCGCGCAACCGCGACGCCGGCAGCCGCAGCGTCACCACCTGGCCTATTCCCATCATCACATACCAGCTCACGACCTCGACGCCTTCAGGCGGGAACGCCTTGTAATATCCCTGGCGCTGGAGCTGCGCGTTGAGCTCGCTCAGCGGTCGCGACTGGTCGTGCTTCAGGAACACGGTCAGCATCACGGCGTTGTCGGCCGTCGGCGCCGCGTTCTCCGCCGGTGGCGATGCGGTTTGTGGCGGCGCGGTTTGCGCCGCCGCGCCCGAACTGAACGCCAGGACGCCGGCCAGCACGGCCATTCTCATCCATGATCCCTTTGCTTGCGACATCGCGGTCTCCTTTTTGGATTCGTTGCGGGATGATTTTGGGCCTCGATCATTGCGAGGCTACCGGGGCCTGTAAATCGGAATCGGCGGAAAATGGCGGCGTCGCCGCCTCGTTTTCGCGGCCGGTTGTGAAGCAAATCATACGCACGTGACGGAACTTGCGCTAATCCGCTGGCGCAGTGGCCGCCCCAGATCAGCAAGGATCGAACCGATGAAAGCGCGGCGGATGGCCTATTGGTGGTTCAGGTTCGTCGTCTCGGGACGATTTCTCGAAAAATTCCTGAAGCTGCGTCGCCCCTGATCCGTCGCCGCGACGACGGCCGGATCCTGGCTCATCCCCTCAGTCCGACGATCTCTCACTCCGGGCGATGCCGAGGCGCGCGGAATGCTGCGTCGGAACGGAGGCGTGGACTAGCGCGCCGAACGGTTCGGAAAGCGGGGAGAGGACCCGGTTGAAGTCTATTAACAAAGTAAATGCGGCTACCGTAAAAATGCGGGGGTAACGGGCTACGGCATTTACCTTTTGACCATCCATTTTGATCCAAAGCAGCCGATTTCGAGTGAATTTTGGTCAGTTTCGGCCCACCAACGGGGCAGTGCTGATCGATTTCTCCGTATTCTTACTGGTTGAGAAATTAACCATGAAGGAGGTTGAGACCGATAAAATAGTTATATGTCAGGACAAGACCATCGCGCCGCTGATTCGCACTTCACGAAGTGGATGGAAAGCATCACACCTCTCGAAGAGAATCCTGAGATCGTCCAACTGTCCGCCGCGCGCTCGCGTGCCGCGGAAGAGGCGAGCGCTGCGATTGCCCGGCAGTTGAACGGACCCCTGACGGCGTTGCTGCTCTACATGAATGAGATCAAGCAGCACAGCCACCAGTTTTCGCAAGCGCCCGGCAACCGGCTCTACCTGCAACAGGTGGTGGAGAATGCGCTTCAGCAAACCGAGCGCGTCTGCGCCCTGGTGAAGCAGATGTCGGACAATCATCCGGCGCCGGCCTCCGATGCCGGCGGCAAGCAGACAAGCGAGGCCCAGGCCCGCCGCCCCGCGGATGGCGCCCGCAGGCCGGGCCTGATGTTCGCCCCGGAGACCGGCCAGAAGCCGCTGACCAAGCGCGAGCGCGAGGTGCTGAGCCTGATCAGCGAAGGCTGCTCCAACAAGCAGGGCGCCTTGCGGATGAATATCAGCCCAAGGACATTCGAGAGCCATCGCGCCGAGGCCATGCGCAAGCTTGGCGCCCGCAACACCGCGGATCTGGTTCGCAAGGCGCTGCTGCAGCCCGCCTGATTTTTCCCGAAAATGATGCCTGCGATGCGCGGCTCGATCGCGCCGCTTCAAGCTGTCGATATGCCGTGAGCGGGCAGGCCAGGCGGGGCTGCCAGAGCGTTTTCGAGCGAAGCCTGCCCCGCACTTGATGCGGGGTGGAAACCGGTTCGCATCGAGCGAAACGCGTCGAAATCCGGATCGCGCGTTCTGCCGTTCAGCGGAAATCTTCCATGAAGGCGCGAGCGCGCGGCGCGGGCCGCAACGCGAGCGTCGGCTTGGGCTCTTCCGGGATGATCGTGATGGTCCACGCCGCCGGAACGCTCGACTTGTTTTCCACGATCGATCGAACGTGGCCGGTGACCGCCGATCCGGCCGAACGCACGGTTGCGGTCCTGCCATTGAACTGGGCGATACGGAAACGCCGTACTTCCTTTTGATCGCTCGTTTCAAACGTGAACATGAGGGGACTCCGTTGGTCCCCGCACTATCCTCAGTCAACGTTATCCGGAGGTGAAAATCTCTAACCGTAGAAGTACGGCTGACCCGCGTCGGCGACGCGGAGCGGACCGGTCGGCTCTCGAAAAGACATCTTGTGAGGTGCGCCGCTTGCAAGTCGTTGCGTCAGCGCGGCGGAGGCGACGGACGGGCGGCGTGGCCGCTGGAGGCGGCGATGCGCTCCCGGCGGATGTCAGTCGGCTGAACCGGGAAACACCGCTTCCATCTTGGTCTTCAGCGTTGCGGCATTGAACGGCTTGACGATGTAATTGTTGACGCCGGCCTTCTTCGCGGCAATGACGTTTTCGGTCTTGGATTCAGCCGTGATCATGATGAAAGGCGTCTTGGAGAATTCCGGGCTGGCGCGGACTTCCTTGAGCAGGTCGTAGCCGGTCATCGGCTCCATGTTCCAGTCGGAGATCACGAGGCCGTATCGCTTGGTCTGCATCTTGGCGAGCGCGGCCGATCCGTCGCTGGCCTCGTCGACATTCTCGAATCCGAGCTGCTTCAGAAGGTTGCGGATGATGCGGATCATGGTGCTGTAGTCATCGACCACCAGGATCGGCATCGACAAGTCAAAAGCCATGTCCTTAACTCCGCGCAATCAGCAAGCCGCCGAACACAGGTGAATGCGCGTTGCACGCGAAAAGAATCTCGATTGTCTTTTCCCGAACCCGCACCCGTCAGCACCGTGACAACTATCAGGGCTCATTGAACAGCGCGTTAACTCGGCGCCGGTCGAAACGCCGCAGAGGCGCGCGATTGGCCGTAATAATACGGTAAGGATTCAGGGGATTGCGCAATCCTCGCGCGCAACGACGGCGCGATGCGTATCACAGATCGGGCTGCGGCCGCCGCCGATCGCGGGAAGCGGTCATGCGGCCACGCAGTGGATGCGCGGATGCAGCAGCCTCGTGTACTGCGACTTGACCGTCGCGTAGCACTCGCAGGAGGTCTTGATCAGGCCGTCCACGTTGGTGATTTCGATATGTCCGCGGCTGTAGTGGATGAAGTTTGCCTGCTGCAGCGTGTTGGCCACCAGCGAAACGCTGTTGCGGCGCGCGCCGATCATCTGGGCCATCGCTTCCTGGGTCAGGACGAGCTTGTCGCTGCCGGAGAGGTCGCGCGTATGCAACAGGCATCGCGCCAGCCGGGACTCCACCGTGTGCGAGGCGTTGCAGCCCGCCGTCTGCTGGATTTGCGCATAGACGGCGAGGCCGTGCCGCACCAGCGCGGTACGCAACGTGGCGCTCTGGTCTGCGGCACTACGAAGCTGATCGAGATCGATCGTCGAGGCGGCGCCGGGCACCAGCACCTCGGCGGTGTTCAGCGCAACGGGGTCGCCGAGCGCGGAGAACGCACCGAAGATGCTGTCGCGGCCGATCATCGCGATCTGGACATGCTCGCCGCGCGCGAGCTTGACGACCAGCGAGATGACGCCTTTGTGCGGCAGGTACGCACGCTTGAGCGTTTCGTCGACTTCGACCAGCACCATATCCTGGCTGAGATCGACGGTACGCAGATGCGGACGAAGCAATTCGAAGTCGTCCGCGGTCAGCGAGGACAAAAATCCATTCGGAGAACGAGGGGCTGAATCCAAAGCAGTCTCCTGCCTTACGGGCCAAGCCGGTCTCTGGCGTCCAATGCATGCAATCCGAAATACAGGATGATCCTTGCACATTTTACCGGCAAGAAGAATGGGCAAAATAGACGCACGCGACCGGCGCGGCGTCGAGGCCTTCCCAAGACGTGAGCGCCGTTGGGCAGGCGCCCGTGCGGCCGGCCGCATTCGCTCGTCGCATTTTTCAGCCGGTCGGATCGCCCGGGAGCGCGCGCACTGGGTCTTCCGCAGGACCGTCGACATCGATGATTTCGATTTGCCCGCGGCTGTCGGTGGCGAGGCGGGCCCGTTGAAATGCATGGGCCGCGATCGAGATCGCGGTGCGTCGCACGTCGATCTTCGGTGCGAGGAATTGCCGGGTCGGCGGCAGTGCTGCTCCGTCGCACAAATCCCGCATGCAACGACAGGCGCGATCCGTCGGGTGAGACGCATTGTACGGAGCTGATCGCCGGGCCTGCATCAACGGGCCGCTCATGCCGCGCCATATGTTTTTGTAATGCGCGGCCGCCGCTCGGCGGCGCCCTTGGCCAGTTCGGCGGGTTTGAGATGCTGGCAGAGCAGCGTCAACGCCGCCGCTGACGAAGACCGGCAACAATCGATTGGGAGGACGCGATAGGCCCGGATCGAAGGCGGCAGACCGAATGCTCGCGTCAATCAAGGCAACGCGCGCCGCGTGCGGGCCGGGCATTAAATTACCGGTCCGATGGCGCCAGGTTGTGGAACCGCCTTGTAGACCGTGGAGGGCAGACAGGCCGGCGATTTGCGGCAGAAATGCGATAGTGCGCTAATTCGCAAGGCAAAAACTTGCCCGCTCGATCGTGTGGAAGTCCCTCTATACAGGTCCCTTTATACAGGGATGGCTGACGAGGCACATTGAACGCGTCCGACACCACGAGGGAGGTGGTCAATGCGGCGGGTCCTGGCGGTCGATAACGACCTGCACACCCGCCTTGCCATAGGCGTATGGCTCAAGCAGTGCGGGTTCAGGGTCGCGATCGCGGATGGCGGCGAGAGCGGCCTCGCCGCGCTGAACGATGGCACGATCTGATGACCGTCGATGTATTCATGCCGAACATGCGCGGCTTCGAATCGATCAGGATATTCCACCAGCGTGCGCCGACGGTTCCGCTGGTTGCGATGTCGGGATATGCCTTCGCCAACCTCAACTCGCTGGCGCCGGACTTTCTGCGCATGGCGCTCGAACTCGGCGCCACGCGCTGCCTGCGCAAGCCGTTCACGCCGGGGGCGCTGCTGGCGGTCGTTGATGAATGTCTTGCCGAAGCCCGGTCGCGTTTCAGCGGCGTCGTCCAGTCGAACTAGCGGTCCCGCGAATATTCTGCCGCCGGCGATCGATTGTTCGATGCGCCGCTCACAGCCTTCCGCGATCGGCGTCGTTGCTGCGCCGGGACTGGGGTAGCATCGGTAAGACTCTGTTTACCATAAATGACATTGACGAAGATTTCTTGGCCTTTCGTATTCGTACGGATCGGCGCGTTAACCTGTGGGTAGCGCTTCAGAACCAGTGTGGCACGGTCGCCCAATGAAGTTGTGGCGTTGCGTCAATCGTGTTCATCCAGAAGGATATGAGTTATGTCAGGTATTGTTCTCTCGTCGTCGGTTCGCCAGAACCTTCTCTCGCTGCAGTCGACCGCCGACCTGCTCGCGACCACGCAGAACCGCCTTGCCACCGGCAAGAAGGTCAACACGGCCCTCGATAACCCCACCAACTTCTTCACCGCGCAGTCGCTCGATTCGCGCGCCGGCGACATCAACAACCTGCTCGACGGCATCGGCAACGGCGTGCAGGTGCTGCAGGCCGCCAACACCGGCATCACCTCGCTGCAGAAGCTGGTCGACACCGCGAAGTCGATCGCCAACCAGGCGCTGCAGACCACGGTCGGCTACTCGACCAAGTCGAACGTGTCAGCGACGATCACCGGCGCCACCGCGACCGACCTCCGCGGCACCACCACCTACACCAGCGCGACCGCGGCCTCGAACGTTCTGTATTCCGGTGCGGCCGGCGGCACGACCGCTGCGGCTTCGAGGCACGACGCTCGGCGGCGTTGTCGGCACTTGACCGGCTCCGCGGCTGTCAACGCGGCGACGACGAAGGCCTCGCTGCTGAACGGCACGGCAACGGCGGGCGACGCCAACGCTCTCATCAATGCGGGCGACACCTTCACCGTCAATGGCAAGACGATCACCTTTGCCGCGGGCGACGCTCCCGGCGTAAACGGCTCGACCAACACCGCTCCAGCGGGCTTTACCCAGCTGGCCGTGTCTGCCGGCGTACCACCGGCAACGTCTACAGCGACGCGGACGGCAACTCGGTCGTCTATCTGGGCGGATCGTCGGGCACGCCGACGATGGCATCGGTCGGTGACCTGATGGCCGCAATCGATATTGCCAGCGGTGCACAGAGCAACGTGTCCGGCACATTGACTTTGAATGCCGGCCAGACCGCCTCTACCGTCACCGCCGGCGTCTTGGCCTTCAAGAGCTCGACCGGTGCCGATCTGTCCATCACCGGCAAGGCCGACAGCCTCGCTGCGCTGAAGCTTACGGGTTCGCTCGGCGCTGGCAACGTCACGGTCGGCGCTGCCCGCACCACCGCTGCAGGTTACCCTCGGCAACCTGATCCAGGACGGTTCGACACTGAACGTGAATGGCAAGACCATCACGTTCAAGAACGCGCCGACCCCGACCGCCTCCGCAGACCCACACCGGTGTCAGCGGCGCGGTCGAGACCGACGGCAACGGCAACTCGACGGTCTATCTGCAGGCCGGCACGATCGCCGACGTGCTGAACGCGATCGATCTTGCCACCGGCGTTCAGACCGCGACGCTCGCCGCCGGCGGTGCGACGTTCGCAGCCGCTGCCGGGCAGACGAAGTCGTCGATCAACTCGAGCGGCGCGCTGCAGATCTCGCACCGGCACGAACGCTGATCTGTCGATCAGTCGGCACCGGCAACGCGCTGCTCGTCACTCGGCCTCACCGGCACCACCGGCAACGGGCACCAGCTTCACCGCGGCCCGCACCGCGGCGGCTGGCAGCCTCTCCGGCAAGACCTTGACCTTCACCTCCTTCAACGGCGGCACGGCGGTCAACGTCACCTTCGGCGACGGCACCAACGGCACGGTCAAGACGCTCGACCAGCTCAACGCCACGCTGCAGGCCAACAACCTGACCGCGACGGTCGACTCGACCGGCAAGCTGACGATCTCGACCACCAACGACTACGCTTCGTCGACCCTCGGTTCGGCGACGGCAGGTGGCGCGATCGGCGGCACGCTGACGACCGCGCTCACGTTCACCGACCCCGTCGGCTCCGGTGGTCGATGCGTCGGCGCAGACCGTCCGCAGCAACCTGGTGAACCAGTACAACGACATCCTGGCGCAGATCACCACCACCGCGCAGGACGCGTCGTTCAACGGCGTCAACCTGCTCGGCGGCGATCAGCTCAAGCTGACGTTCAACGAAACCGGCAAGTCGACCTTGAACATCACCGGCGTGACGTTCAATGCGGCGGGTCTCGGTCTGGCGAACCTGACGAGCGGTACCGACTTCATCGACAACTCCGCCACCAACAAGGTCATTGCCAACCTGAGCAGCGCTTCGACCGCTGCTGCGTACGCAGGCCTCCGCCTTGGGTTCGAACCTGTCGATCGTGCAGATCCGTCAGGACTTCTCGAAGAACCTGATCAACGTGCTGCAGACCGGCTCGTCCAACCTGACGCTGGCCGACACCAACGAGGAAGCGGCGAACAGCCAGGCGCTGTCGACCCGCCAGTCGATCGCGGTGTCCGCGCTGGCGCTGGCCAACCAGTCGCAGCAGAGCGTGCTGCAGCTGCCTGCGCTAAGCGGGACGGCGACGTCAACGATCAAGGCGGCGGGGGAGACCCCGCCGCCACCTTCGATCCAAAATCCCTGAATACTATATGGCGGCATATCGCCGCGCATTTGCACGAACGATGTTTCGCAAACGTCGTGAGCCGCCGCGCTCGCGCGCGTCTTCGAACGGGAGACGATTGTGCCGCTACGTGTTGAACTGAAACCATTTGAACGGATCGTGATCGGCGAAACCGTTCTCGTCAATTCCGGCACGCGCACCTCATTCCTGATCGACGGCGACGCGCCGATCCTTCGCGAGCGAGACACCATCACGGCTGAGACCGCCAATACGCCGGCCAAGCGTCTCTATCTCTGCGTTCAGACCATGTATCTGAAGAACGACATTCCGCGTTACCGGATCGCCTATCAAGGCTTCCTGCGCGACCTTCGCGAGGCAAATCCGGGCGCCCGCATCACGATCGACGCCGCCAACGCCCATGTCGCCGCCGGCGCGCTCTACAAGGCGCTCAAGGAAATCAGGAAGCTGATGAAGCGCGAAGACGAGCTGCTCGCAGCCTGACCGGCTCGACCTTCGTCACGCGCAAGTCCCCAAATCGTTATATCCGGCTGCTGTAGCCCGGGCGAGCGAAGCGACCCCGGGGAACGGTAACAACTTCCCACATTCTATTCGTCCGGCACAGCTCCCGGGGTCGCTTCGCTCGCCCGGGCTACAAGGCTACGGCTTCATCGTCGTCGACTGCGCAAATGTCGTCGACCGCACCGCCGCGAACGGCCCATGAGGACATTTTGTTCACCATATCCGTATTAGCACGGACCGTGAAATTAACGTTGCCGTGAAATCCGGAGGGTTAGTCTGCAGAAAGCCGATATCTGATTTTTTTGGAAGGCATGCTGATATGGACGATCTTTTGCGGGAGTTCCTGACGGAGACCAGCGAGAGCCTGGATACGGTCGACAATCAGTTGGTGCGGTTCGAGCAGGACCCGAGCGACGCGAAGATTTTGGATAACATCTTCCGGCTGGTTCACACCATCAAGGGCACCTGCGGCTTCCTCGGCCTGCCGCGGCTCGAAGCGCTGGCCCATGCCGGCGAGACGCTGATGGGCAAATTCCGCGACGGCATGCCGGTCAAGGCCGAAGCCGTGACGCTGATCCTGTCCAGCATCGACCGCATTAAGGAGATTTTGGCCGGCCTTGAAGCCACCGAGACCGAGCCCGAGGGCACCGACGAAGATCTGATCGAGCAGCTGCATGCGATGGCCGAAGGCGGCAGCCATGCGGAAGCCGAGCCGGCGCCCGCGCCCGTCGTCGCCGCCCCGCCGGTGCAGCCCGCGATCGACGTCAAGGGCACGCTGGTCGAGCAGGTGCTGGAACGTCCGCTGCGTCCCGGCGAAGTCTCGCTCGACGACCTCGAACGCGCCTTCCGCGAGACCGAGACCGAAGTAGCGCCCGCCGCGCCCGAGCCGCGCCAAGCCGGAAGCCAAGCAGTCGCCGCCGAGCGCCGGAAGCCGCCAAGGAAGCCGCCAAGGAACGCCAAGGAAGCTGCAAAGGCAAAACCGGCCAAGCGCGCTGCGGTCGCCGACACCGACGTCCAGGAAGCCGACAAGATCGCCAACCAGTCGATCCGCGTCAACGTCGACACGCTCGAACATCTGATGACCATGGTCTCCGAGCTGGTGCTGACCCGCAACCAGCTTCTGGAAATCTCCCGCCGCAACGAGGACACCGAGTTCAAGGTGCCGCTGCAGCGGCTTGTCCAACGTCACCGCCGAGCTGCAGGAAGGCGTCATGAAGACGCGGATGCAGCCGATCGGCAATGCCTGGCAGAAGCTGCCGCGCATCGTCCGCGACCTCTCCGGCGAACTCGGCAAGCAGATCGAACTGGAGATGCACGGCGCCGACACCGAACTCGACCGGCAGGTGCTCGACCTGATCAAGGATCCGTTGACGCACATGGTGCGCAACTCCGCCGACCACGGCCTGGAGACGCCCGGCCGAGCGGCTGGCTCGCGGCAAGGGCGAGCAGGGCACCATCCGGCTTTCCGCCTATCACGAGGGCGGCCACATCATCATCTGCATCGCCGACAATGGCCGCGGGCTCAACACCGAGCGGATCAAGGCCAAGGCGGCTCCAGAACGGTCTCGTCAGCGAGGCCGAACTGGAGAAGATGACGGAAGCCCAGATCCACAAGTTCATCTTCGCGCCGGGCTTC
Source organism: uncultured Actinomycetes bacterium (assembly GCA_963786725.1). Taxonomy (GTDB): domain Bacteria; phylum Actinomycetota; class Thermoleophilia; order Gaiellales; family Gaiellaceae; genus PALSA-612. The sequence continues at coordinate 143,574 of CAWBAD010000003.1, forward strand.
TCCACGGCGGCTGCCGTCACCTCGGTCTCCGGCCGCGGCGTCGGCATGGACGTGGTGCGCACCAATATCGACCAGATCGGCGGCACCATCGACATCAAGTCGGTGGCCGGCGAGGGTTCTTCCGTCACCATCAAGATCCCGCTGACGCTCGCCATCGTCTCGGCCCTGATCGTGGAAGCCGCCGGCGACCGCTTTGCGATTCCGCAATTGTCCGTGGTCGAACTGGTGCGGGCCCGCGCCAACTCCGAACACCGCATCGAGCGCATCAAGGACACCGCCGTGCTGCGGTTGCGCAACAAGCTGCTGCCGCTGATGCACCTGAAGAAGCTGTTGAAGATCGACGACGGCTCTTCGAGCGATCCCGAGAACGGCTTCATCGTGGTGACGCAGGTCGGCAGCCAGACCTTCGGCATCGTGGTCGACGGCGTGTTCCACACCGAAGAAATCGTGGTCAAGCCGATGTCCACCAAGCTGCGGCACATCGACATGTTCTCCGGCAACACCATTCTGGGCGATGGCGCCGTGATCATGATCATCGACCCCAACGGCATTGCCAAGGCGCTCGGCGCCGCAGGCTCGGTTTCGAACGAGATCTCGGACGAGAACGCCGCCTCGCACGCCTCCATGGGCGAACAGCTGACCTCGCTCTTGGTGTTCCGCGCCGGCTCCAGCCAGCCCAAGGCGGTGCCGCTCGGCCTCGTCACCCGGCTGGAGGAGATCGCCACCGACAAGATCGAGCTCAGTAACGGCCGCTACATGGTGCAGTACCGCGACCAGCTGATGCCGCTGGTGCAGATGAACGGGGTCACGGTCCAGACGCCAGGGCTCGCAGCCGATCCTGGTGTTCGCCGATGACGGCCGCTCGATGGGGCTCGTGGTCGACGAGATCATCGATATCGTCGAGGAGCGGCTGCACATCGAGGTCGCCGGCCAGAAGGACGGCATTCTCGGTTCGGCCGTGATCAAGGGCCAGGCGACGGAAGTGATCGACGTCGGCCACTTCCTGCCGATGGCGTTCGCCGACTGGTTCTCGCGCAAGGAGATGCGGGCCTCATCGACGGCGCAATCGGTGCTGCTGGTCGACGACAGCGCGTTCTTCCGCAACATGCTGGCGCCGGTGCTGAAAGCCGCCGGCTACAAGGTGCGGGTCGCCGTCAACGCGCAGGAGGGGCTCGCCGCGCTGCGCTCGAGCCACACCTTCGACGTGGTGCTGACCGACATCGAGATGCCGGACATGAACGGCTTCGAGTTCGCCGAGACCATCCGCGCCGACAACAATCTGAGCATGATGCCGATCATCGCGTTGTCCTCGCTGGTGTCGCCGGCGGCGATCGAGCGCGGGCGGCAGGCCGGCTTCCACGATTACGTCGCCAAGTTCGACCGTCCCGGCCTGATCGCGGCGCTGAAGGAACAGGCCGCCGAGACCAGGCACGCGGCATAAGCGAGTTAGCCGGGGCATAAGGAAACAAGACCATGACCAGACCAAGACCGAGACCATCGAGGGCACCGTCGCCGAATACGTCACCGCGGTGATCGGCGGGCAATTGTTCGGCCTGCCGATCTCGCGGGTGCAGGACGTGTTCATGCCGGAACGGCTGACGCGGGTGCCGCTGTCGTCGGCCGAGATCGCCGGCGTGCTCAATCTGCGCGGCCGCATCGTCACCGTGGTCGACATGCGCGCCCGGCTGGGCTGCCCAAGAACGACGACGGCAAGCCGCCGATGGCGGTCGGCGTCGATCTGCGCGGCGATTCCTACGGCCTGCTGATCGACCAGATCGGCGAGGTCTTGAAACTCCACGATAACGGCCGCGAGGAAAACCCCGTCGATCTCGATCCCCGCATGGCCAAGCTCGCCGGCGGCGTTCATCGTCTCGACGGCCAGCTCATGGTCGTC
>CAWBAD010000004.1:0-14874 GCA_963786725.1 uncultured Actinomycetes bacterium
AGCTGCTCGCGCATCACTACCTCGCTGTGCTCGACTACGCGGAGCCGGACGCGGAGCTTGCTCGGAGCGCGGCGCGTGCGCTGGGGGAGGCGGTGACCGAGCCCTAGTGCTCAACGCGTATGCGGCGGCGGCAGGGTTCTACCGCCGCGCTCTCGAGCTTGCGGCCGACGACGTACGCGGACAGCTTCTCTTCGGCCTGGGTAGCGCACTCGCGATCCTTGCGGTCCCCGAGGCCGGGTCGTGCCTTGCCGAGGCATCCGAGCTGCTGGTGGCAGCGGGCGATCCGGAGACGGCAGCGGAGGCCGAGTGCGTCCTCGCCCAGATCGCGTTCGACACGGGCGACGCCCCGCGCGACGAGCACGTCGCCGCGCCGTCGAGCTCGTGCACGGGCGCCCACCCTCGCCGCGCACGCGCAGGCGCTCTCGCAGGCCGCCCGGTTCCAGATGCTCGGCGGCAGCTGGAGCGATGCGATCGAGACGGGCGACGGAAGCGGAGCGGATGGCCGCGGAGCTCGGCCTCGACGCGATTCGCGCCGACGCGCTCGCGACCGTCGGCACGGCGCGCGGTGACCTGGGGGATCCACGTGGCGATGCCGATCTCGAGACGGCGATCGAGCTGGCCGAGGCAGCCAACGCACCACTGCCGCTGTCTCGCGCGCTCAACAACCTCGCCTGGAGGTACACGGGCATCGACATGCAGCGGGCTCACGAGCTCGCAGGAGCGAAACTACGAGGCCCAGCGCCGCTACGGCCACGTCCGTCGAGACGTGGTGGGCGCGCACGCCAGCTCGTCGACACGGCCTTCGAACTCGGCCGATGGGACGAGGCGCTCGAGCACGCCGAGGCGGTGATCGCCTACGTCGAGGCCGGCAATCCGCTGTACGCCGAAGCCCAATGCCGCCTCGTCCGCGCCGCCATCACGTTCGCACGCGGGGATGCCGGCACCTTCGACGCCGAGATCGAGCGGTCACTCGCGCTCGCAGCCGAGGCGACCGACCCCCAGGCGAAGGGTCCCGTCACCGTCTACGCCGCCTACCTCCGCCTGTGCCGGCGACCACGCGGGCGCACAGCAGCTGCTCGCCTCGGCGCTCGAGACGACGCGACAAGAGCGAAATCGGGGTCGAGCTCATCCATTACGAGGCTGCGCTTCTGGCAGCGCTCCTGGAGCTCGATCCAGCAGATCTCGGGATACCGCTCGCCACGGTCGCCGACACTCCTCGACGGCGCGCGACCGCCGCCCTGCTCGATGGCGATCTCCTCGGCGCAGCGAGCGTGCTCGCGGAGCTCGGGAAGGTGAGCGACGAGGCGTACGTTCGCCTCCGGGCCGGCGAGCGGCTACTGGCCGAAGGGCAGACGGATGAGGGTCGCGCGCAGGTCGAGCGCGCGCTCGACTTCTATCGCGGCGTCCGCGCGACGCGGTTCATCGCCGAGGCCGAGTCGCTTCTGGCCGGCGTCGAACGGCAAACGGCCTGACGGCAGCTAGGTGGTCAGGAGGATTCGCTTGCCTGAGCCCGGCTGGCCAGGCACGTGCGCCGTCACGACCCAGCCGTCAAAGCGGCCCGCGTCGCGCCAGGCGCCGAGGTCGTACCCGACGCTGAGACGCACCGTCGTCCCGTCTCCGGCGGTCACGAAGGTGCCGCACGAGTCGCCGATTACCCCGTTCTTCGAGAGGTAGAGCTCGTACCAGCCTCCCTGCGGTAGCTGCGGAAGGCTCTTGACATCCATCTCGAGACCGATGTTCCCGTTCTCGTCGGGCTCGCCCACTGCGAGCTCAGCGGTCGCATCGGCCACCGGTGGAACGCCGTGCATAGAGATCGTGGCCACGGAGTCGAAGCCCTCTCCACGATTGCCGGCGACGAAGCCGACGGCAAGCGCGATGGCTGCCAACGCCGCAGCCAGAGCGAGCTCGGCCCATCGCCTTCGGCGCGGACGTGCCCGAACGGCTGGGCTTCCAACATGTGGCGGCTGGGGCACGGCAGCCTCCGGCGGCGGGCCGGCAGCGACGAGCAGATCGTGGACTCGCGCGAGCCGCTCGTCCGGGGCGCCTTCGTCGCCGATCAAGTCGCGGAGGTCGGGCGGCCGCGTCACCGAAGCTCCTCGTCGAGGAGTGTCGCGAGCTGAGACAGCCCTGTTCTCGTTCGGGTCTTCACCGTTCCCAGCGGAATGTCGAGGCGGTCGGCGATCTCGCTCTGCGAAAGGCCTCCCCAGTACGCGAGCACGATCAACTCCCGCTCGCTCGCTTTGAGCGTCTCGAGCGCCGAATGCACGCGCCAACGCAGCCACTCGTGCTCCGCCCGCTCGTCGGGGCCGGCGTCCGAAGATGGCTGGTCCGCAGGCTCCGCGGGCTGCTCCTGACGTCGCCTGCCGCGATCGGCGATCGCGTTGCGGGCGACCGTGTAGAGCCAGGCCGTGGCTGCACCCCGCTCCGGACGGTATGTAGAAGCCGACCGCCATACCGACACGAACGCTTCCTGAAGCGCTTCCTCGGCCCTGCCGGCATCACCGAGCCGCTGCTGTGCGAGCGCCAACACCGGTCGAGCGTACCGCCGGTAGAGGATCTCGAATGCGTCGTGATCCCCGTCGGCGATCCGCTCGAGCAGGCGCTCGTCCTCACCAGACACATGGCCGCGTGGCACGACTGCGAGTCTCGCAGCCGCGGGCGTTGCCAAGCTGATGGCGTGCGCCTGATCCACGCGTTTCTCCCCATGACGACTGTTACGGGCGGATGGTGTTTGCATGTTGTAATAGGCACGAAACGTCCGTGCGGATTGGATGCCGCCCTTCGACCACCCGCCCTATATACGGCCGCAGCCGCGAGTCGGATTGCCCGTCAGGGTTCGCGTCTGAGCGCGGCTAACGGGGCGCGACCTGCATCAGTACCACTTGCCCTTGGCGAAGCCACCGAATGCGACGAGGCCGATGAGGCCGATGATCAGCCCCCACCAGAAGCTCCAGACGATGGCCAAGACAATCCCCACGATCACGAGGATGCCGCCGAGCCCGATGCCACCGTTACCCACGGGGTGACGTTACCCACGATTCGCACGCGCCAATCCCGAAGTCGATGCGGTCAGTCGAAGGCGAACAGCGGTGGGAGGATGACTACGACCGTGGCGGCCCACAGGGCGAAGACGGGCAGGTAGGTGGTCTGCCAGCGCTCGAGCCTGTGGAGCGTGCTGCGTCGTGTGAGGAATCGGGCCGATAACCAGGCGGCCCCGGCCAGGTTCACGAGGAGGACCAGGTTGAGGCCGAGCGCAGCCGCACGGTTCGGGGTGAACCCGAGATCGCCGATCCGAGCGATCATCGAGCCGAGGACCATCACGTCGAGCACGAGGGCGCTGACGATGGCCACCAACTGGATGCCGTCCATCCAGTCCGGCGACGTCGACGGGTCCCGCGCGGACATCCCGTACAGGACGAGCGCGAGGACGACCAGCAGCAGGGCGTCGAAGACGGTGACGAGATCGCGATCGAATGCGTCGCCGAGCCCGGTTACGGCATAGACGACGGCGGCGCCGGCCAACATCACCGCGAACAGCGGCGTAAAGAGCATCGTCAGCACGGGCGCCATGTTCTCCACGACCCGTTGCTTCGACTCGACGAGCCACGCGGCCACGATGACGGCACCCGCCGCTCCCGAGGGCAGCACCCACTCGGCGATCCGGTCGACGTCGACCCCCGTGGGTTCGAGGATCCCCGCGGTCATCGCCATGAACACTCCGCCCCCGAGCGCGATCAGCACGTAGTAGATGAACCACTCGCCCGTGAAGCGGACGAAGTCCATGCGCCGCTCGTGCGATCGGAGCGTGCCGCCCATGTACGGGTAGGCGACCGCGAACCACAGGACGACGGGGAGATGGAGCGCGACGAGGACCTCGGTGGCCGAGTCCGCACCGAACGGGTAGAGATTGACCACGAGTGCAGCGAGCACGAACGGCACCGCCGTCAGCACCCAGTGCCGGGTGTCGAGCTGCCGTCGGTGGGCGAAGTACGCGGCGAGGAACGGCAACACGAACAGACTGAGATTCCGCACCAGCCAGCTCGACTCCTCGACGGGCGCGTCAGCAGCGAGGCGCGCAACCTGGACCGCGACGGCCGCAGCGACAGCGAAGACGAGCGCCTCGAACCAGCCGCTGGACGCGCGCGCCGGCTCGTCGTCACCCCTCAGGACGAGCTGTTTCCATAGCCGGCCGCTGTGCTCGCGTGCGAACTCCCGGGACAGGTCGTCCAGGTCGCCCATCCGTTTCACGGCCACCAGGAACGCCTCGTCGGCCGTGAGGCCGACCGCGTTCAGCTCGGCGATCTGGTGGCGAAGATGATCCTCCAGCTCGTCGACGTCGTGTCCGTTGACGCCCGGAGCGTTGGCGACGTAGGCCCGCCATTCTGCTATCTGTGACTCCACGTTCTCCATTGCTCACGCCTCGCCGAGGGCGGTCAGCAGCGCAACCGAGCCCGGCCAGACGTCATTCAGCGCACGGGTGATGGTCACCCACTGCAGGCGCTGGTCCGCGAGTGCTGCTCGCCCGTCGTCGGTGATCACGTAGTACTTGCGCCGACGCCCTTCCGGTGGCGTTCGCCACTCGGTCGTCACGTACCCGAGCCGATGGAGGCGATGGAGCAGCGGGTAGAGCATCCCGTCGGTCCACTCGAGCTCACCCCCGGAAAGCGCACGTACCCGCTTCAGGATCGCGTAGCCGTAGCTTTCATCCTCCGCCAGGATTGCGAGCACGAGCGGAGTCGCCGACGCCGCGACTAGATCCTTGTCGATGCGCATCCGCGTCCTCCACGGCTCGAACCTCTATGCATAGAAGCACAAGGTACAAGAAGTTGAAACCGCCTCTGTCGCTTCTGCGTAGTACCCGAGAGAAGTCCGAGAAGGAGGTTCTGTCGTGGGACGACCACTGCTCTTGGCGAGTGCCGTGCTCGGGATCGCGCTCGCGGTAACCGCCGGCGCGTCCGCAAGGCCGGAGGCGACGTCCGTTCAGATCGGGACGGTGATGAACGCGGCCCAGGAGGTGCCCGCTCCGACAGGGGACGTGAGCGGTGCGCGAGGCGCGTTCACGGCTACGGTGACGAAGAGCGATTCCGGAGCGTCCGTCGCGTGGCAGCTGTCGTTCAGCGGCCTGACGGGTAATGCCGTCGCCGCGCACATCCACCAGGGGGCACCGGGAACGCCGGGCAGCGTCGTGCTGGCGCTGTGCGGACCGTGCCAGAGCCCGCTGTCCGGGACCGGCAACCTTACGCAGGCGGCACTCGACGCGCTCGAAGCGGGTAACGCCTACGTGAACGTCCACACCCCGACGAACGGGGCGGGCGAGATCCGCGGACAGCTCGCCACCACCGCGAGCATCTCGACAAACCTCAATTCGCGGCAGGAACGGCCGAAGCCGAAGGGCACCGTCCGTCGCGCAACCGGGACGTTCACCGCGACGGTGACGAAGTCGGGGACGACCGGTGCGATCGCCTGGCGCCTCAGGTTCTCGCGTTTGACGGGAGCGGCTGTGGCAGCGCACATCCACATCGGCCAGAGAGGGAAAGCCGGCCCCGTCGCAGTGCCGCTCTGTGGGCCGTGCCGCAACGGCGCACGCGGAACAGCCAACCTGACTGCGGCAGGACTGGCGGCGCTCGAGAATGGGCGCGCGTACGTGAACATCCACACGAAGAAGAACCTGGCAGGTGAGATCCGCGGGCAGATCCGTGCGGTCTCCTTGAATATCACGTGAGATCTGCAAGAGTGCATCGATCGGAGGTGAGATGAAGAGACGGATGCGCGTAGCGCTCGCGGTCGCGTTCCTCGTGGCCGTCACGGCGTTCGCCGTGTCGGCGATGGCGTTAACAGGGCACGACGCGAGCGCGACGAGGCCGTCCGGAAGCCCGAAGGCGCGCACTCCAGCCGCTCTGGCAGAGCAGGTTCGAGTCGACCGAAGCGACTCGTTCCGGCGCACGGGATGCTCGAAGAGGGCGAGACGTCTAGAAGCACCGAACGTCTAGGTTCGGACGAGCGCCGTAGGGCAATCGGGGGATCAGTTGCCCATGGGCTCTGTCCCAGGCAGATCCTCCACGAGCGAGCCGAGCACATAGTCGGCGCCGGCGTCGCGTAGTTCCTCTTCGCCGTAGTGACCGCTCGCGACGCCGACACCGATCGCACTCGCGGCGTGGGCCGCCGCGATGTCGTTCGGCGTGTCGCCGACCACGAGGACGCGCTGCGGGTCGAGTGGCGAGCCCAGGATCTCACCCGCTCGAGCGATCGCCTTGCGGGTCAGCTCACCGCGGTCGGCCGAGTCGGAGCCGTAGCCGCCGAAAGTGAAAAAGCGGTTCAGGTTCGCGCGCGCAAGCTTGATGTGGGCGGCCGCCTCGACCGCTCCTGTCGTGATCCCGAGCAGGAAGCCGTCCCGGCAAAGACGGGGAAGCAGCGCCTCGACGCCGTTTAGCACTCGGTAGCCGGACGACTCTGCCACCTCCTCCGGCAGCCGCATCAGGTAATGCGTTATGACGCGGGCCAGCTCGTCGGCCGAGGGCTCGTGCCCGATAACGGCCGCGAAAGTGAGCCTGCCGACCACCGGGTCGGTCATCCCGGACTCGGTGAACTCACCGATGTCGGCCGGGATCCCGTACAGCTCATCGAACGCCCAACGCCAACTCCTCGTACCGGCACCGCCAGTCGTGATCAGGAGGCCGTCTACGTCGAAGAGGATCGCCTGTGGCCTTTCCATCGAAGCTAAGAGGAGGTTACGCAAGGAGATGCGATTCCGCGGCATCGTCGGCGACACCGCCGCCCCGTGTCACGTGCAAAGGCTGGCTCGTCTGTGCCTACGATGGCACCGTGCAGAGCCCCAACGAAGGCAAGCGAATCAACTGCGTGTGCGGCAAGGTTGTCGAGGGCAAGGACGACGACGAGCTCTGGGAGAAGGCGCAGGAGCACTTAGCCGCCGACCACCCGGATCTCGTTGGAAACGTGTCGCGCGAGGACATCCTGGCGCAGGCCGAAGAGATCTAGACAGTCGTCGGCGTCTCGCCGAGTAGGCGTCGGTAGACCTTCTGGACGGCGGGGCTTGGCGCGACTCCGAGCTCATCGCGGAGCATCACGCGAAGGCGGTCGTAGGCGCGTAGCGCCTCTGCGACGTTCCCGCTCTGTTCGAGCGCCTCCATCAGGATCCGGTGGCCCGTTTCGCGGAACGGGGCCAGCTCGATCAGCTGACGTGCACAGTCCGCAGCCTGCGGGAGCGTCGGTCCGCCGAGTCCGAGCCTCGCCGCAGCGAAGCACTCGAGCCCGCGCACGCGGACATCGTCGAGGCGTCGGCGCCAGTCGTCGAGCCAGGTGCGGTCGTGGCCTTGGAGTAGGGGGCGGCTGGCCGTGTGGTAGGCGACGCCGGACGGGCCCCAGGCCTGTGCCCACTCGCCATTTGCGATATGCGTCTCGGCCCGATGGAGTGCCTCGAGGGCTGCCTCGACATCGACGAACGCGTCGGCTGGCAGCAGGACCTCAATCTGCGCTCGTCCGACCAGCAGTTCCGCGCCGACGACGCGGCGCAACTTCGAGAGCAACACGCTGAGCCGAGGGTGGTGGTCGGCAGACGCCTCCTCGCCGTAGACGGCGACGAGTAGCTCGTCACGCTCGATCCGGCGGTGCCGGTTGAGCACAAGGTAGGCGAACAGCAGCTGGCCCAAGGATCCCGGCAAGGAGTCCTCGACCCTCTGCCCTTCGAGCCGCACTACGAGCCGGCCGCAGAGCTGGATCCGCGTCTCACGCGCCGGCGCCATCCCACCAGCTTAGAAAGGTCGGCGAAAGGTTCGGGAAACGACGGGCCGCGACTATCGCTCGTGACGACCACGAGGGAGGAGCCATGGGATCCAGGAACGTCGAGACCTACCGTGCAGGGCACGAGGCCTTCAACCGCCGCGACTTCGAGGCGATGGTAAAGGCGTACGCCGAGAGCATCAGCTGGATCGACCAGGCCCGGGGCGTCACGTTCAGCACACCCCAGGAGTTCAAGGATGAGTTCCTCGAGGGATGGGTCCAGGCCTCCTCGGACTGCCAGGTCACTCACGCCCGGTACACGGACGCCGGCGCGATGGTAGTGGCGCGGATTACCGGCCGGGGTACGAACGACGGCCCGCTAGGTCCCTTCCCGGCCACCGGCAAGGAATGGACGCTGCCGATCTGCGAGATGTGGCACTTCGACGCCGGCGGCCGGGTCGTCGGTGGCGAGATCTACTACGACCAGGTCTCTCTGCTCACGCAGCTGGGGCTGCTGGCGGAGCTGGAGCCGGTCGACGGTCGAACCAGCACCAGTGAAAGGAGAACGGATGCGTACGCACGATAAGCCCGCGTCCTTCTACAGCTCGCCGCAGGAGGCGATGCAGGCACCCGCGGAGGAGTTTCTCTACTTGGCGTGCCTGCGCGGCGACACCGGGATGGAGAAACCGGACTTCCTCGCGGTGGTCGACGCCGCGGACGGACGGATCGTCCATGAGACACCGATGCCGAACGTGGGCGACGAGCTGCACCACTTCGGCTGGAACCGCTGCTCGTCGGCCTGCCATGGGCCCGATCGCTCGCACCTGATTGTGCCCGGCTTCCGCTCCTCGCGCATCCACGTCGTCAACGTCGCCGACGACCCGCGCAGGCCGCGGATCGAGCACGTGATCGAGCCCGAAGAGCTCGTCGCGAAGACGGGCTACACGCGGCCGCACACCGTCCACTGCATGCCCGGCGACAACGTCGTCGTCTCGATGCTCGGCGACGCCGACGGCAACGGGGCCGGTGGCTTCGCCGTCCTCGACGCGAAGACGTTCGAGGTCAACGGCCGCTGGGAGAACGGCGGCGAGACACCACGGCTCAACTACGATTTCTGGTACCAGCCGCGGAAGAACGTGCTCCTCTCGTCCGAGTTCGGCGAGCCGAACGCCTACGAGCCGGGGTTCGACCTCGCAGACGTCGAGGCGGGGCGCTACGGGCACCGTCTCCACTTCTGGAATCTGGCCGAGCGGAAGCTCGAGCAGACTGTCGACCTCGGCGAAAGCGGGCTGCTTCCGTTCGAGGTGCGCTGGAAGCACGATCCCGAGGCGGAGGAGGGTTTCGTCGGCGCTGCGCTCTCGAGCACGATGTGGCGCTTCCGGCGCGACAACGGCGGCTGGGCCGCCGACCAGGTGATCGCCGTCGAGCCGGTCGAGCTCGAGGGCTGGCCGTTCCCGGTGCCCGGCGTGATGAGCGACCTCGTCCTCTCGATGGACGACCGCTTCCTCTATTTCTCCGACTGGCTCCACGGCGACCTGCGCCAATACGACGTCTCCGACCCCGCCAACCCGAAGCTCACCGGGCAGATTTGGCTCGGCGGCGTGCTCGACAAACCCAGCGACGCGGGGCGCGAGCTCAGCGGCGGGCCGCAGATGATCCAGCTCTCGCTCGACGGCCGCCGCCTCTACGTCACCAACTCGCTCTACTCGACCTGGGACAACCAGTTCTACCCGGAGCTGCGCTCCTGGCTGCTGCGCGTGAACTGCGACCCGAGCGGCGGGATGGAAGTCGACCGCGACTTCTTCGTCGACTTCCACGACCGCCCGGACGGCCCCGCCCGCGCCCACGAAGTGCGCCTGCAGAACGGCGACTGCACCACGGAGATCTTCCAGTGATGGTCGGCCACGTCATGGGTCTTCCGATCGAGGAGAGCGTGCTGGCTTTCGTCGGCGCCGGCGCGGCGATGGGCACAGCGATCGCGATCGCCGGTCGGACCGGGCTCGGCCGCCTACGACACCTGCTCCGTCGGTCGCCCGAACCAGACGACTAGCCAGTCAAAAGCCGCGCTGCTGCATATATATGCGCACTGGAGGAAAGCCTGCGACCTGCGCGCCGTCTGTGAAGCCGACGCGCGGATTCGAACCGAGGACCCCTTCATTACGAGAGGACTGCTGGATTTTTCGGCTGATCTCGGTCTGTCTGGATCGAAGCCGTTTACCAGCGTTCTTCCGCTTCTGAGTCTCGGCTGATCTCGGTGGGCGTGGTTGCCCCTTTGTTGCCCGGGCAGAGCGTTTGTAGAACCCGCCGTGGTAGCACCGGCTCCTGGGGTCGTTCGCCGCCGCGAACGGGTGTACACTCGCCCGGTCAATCACCTGCCAGCGTGCTGGAGACTGGAGATGGCGGCCCCGGACGATCGCCATTACTGGCTTGTCGCAAACCTCATCGGCGAGGGCCAGGTCATTCCCTTTCTCGGAGCTGGAGCGAACCTGTGCGATCGCCCCGACGATGCCGTCTTTGAACTCGGCGGCGACTACCTCCCAAGCGGTTCGGAGCTTGCGGACGAGCTCGCCAAGGGGGTTCGGTACCCGCTCACCGACCTGGATCTCCCGCGCGTCTCACAGTACTTCGATGCGAAGCTCGGCGAGCGCGGGCTCTACAAATCACTGCACACGCTGTTCGATGCAAATTACCCGCCCAGCTCGCTCCATCACCTGCTCGCGAGCCTTCCACCGCTGCTCCGTGAGCGTGGATCGCCACAGCTTCTCATCTTGACGACGAACTATGACGACGCGCTCGAGCGTGCCTGCGCAGAGCGAGGAGAGGAATACGACCTCGTGTGGTACGAGGCGAAGCGCGGCGGCGTGCGAGGCACGTTCCTACACAGGCCGCCAGGTGGGGAGCCTGTCGTCATCGAGCGACCGAACGAGTACGCAGACCTCGCGCCCCAGGACCGAATGGTGATCCTCAAGCTTCACGGCGCAATTGACCGGCTCGAGCGGGCGCATGACAGCTACGTGATCACGGAGGACCACTACATCGACTATCTGAGCGGGGACGACATCGCTGGCCAGGTGCCCATCACCCTGCGTGAACGCATGGCCGACAGTCACTTTCTCTTCCTCGGCTACAGCATGCACGACTGGAACCTCCGCGTGGTCCTGAACCGGATCTGGGGCTCGCAGCAGCTCGATCTGACCTCTTGGTCTATTCAGCGGGAACCCGCGGATCCCGGAGTACGGGAAATCGAAGAGACGCTCTGGCGCAACCGAGGCGACGGAGTCGAGCTGTTCTACGTTCCGCTCAACGAGTACGTAGCCGCGCTCGAACTGCAGCTGGCGACGGACGCCGGGGGAACGAGCACATGAGCGACGGTGCTCTTCCAGCCACCATCGAACCCACGAGAACACCGTACGTGGGTCTCGCGCCCTTCACTGCGGACGACGCCCCGTTCTTCTTTGGGCGAGCGCGTGAGCAAACGATCGTCACTGCGAACCTTCGCGCCACCCGTCTCACGCTCCTCTATGGGCCAAGCGGTGTCGGCAAGAGCTCTCTCCTGCAGGCTGGCGTCGTCCCCCGATTGCGGGAGCTAGCTGCGGAGCAGCATGCCAAGGGGCGGGTAGCGGGCCAGGCACCGTTCGCAATCGCCGCACTCCGTTCCTGGCACGACCCACCGCTTGCGGGGCTGATGGAAACCGTCAGGGCGTCTATCGCCGAGGCACCCGGTGCGCCAAGGCCTTCGCCCTGGACACCCGGAACGGACGTGGTCGAGACGCTGCGCGCTTGGACGCTCCTTGCACGCACGCTCTTGATCGTGCTCGACCAGTTCGAGGACTACTTCATCTACCGCTCGGATGAGGACGGCCCGGAGACACTCGCGGGCGAGCTGCCCCGGATCGTGAACGCGCGAGGCCTGCGGGTGAACGTGCTGGTCGCACTTCGCGAGGACGCCCTGGCCAAGCTCGATCGCTTCAAGGGACCGCTGCCCCAGCTCTTCACCAATTATCTGCGCATCGGCCCGCTCGACCGCGGAGGAGCGCTGCGAGCGATCGAGGGCCCTATTGAGCAGCTGAACCAGCGGTTAACGGCCGGGGCGACGCCGTATTCCATCGAGCCCACGCTCATTGAGGCCGTGCTTGCGGCAACGCAAGCCGGCCGATTGGCTCTCGCCAGGAACGCAACCGTCCCGTGAGCACGTCGCCGCCCGTCGAAGCACCGTTCCTTCAGCTCATCATGGAGAGGCTGTGGCGGGAGACGCTCGCGAAAGGCTCCCACGATTTGACGTTACGCACGTTGGAAGAGCTGGGTGGCGCCGAGGCAATCGTCCACAACCACGTCACCGAGATGATGGCCACTCTCGAGCCGGAGGAGCAAGCGATCGCCGCCGAGGTCTTTCGCCACCTCGTGACGAGATCGGGCGAGAAATTCGCTCACGCAGCGCCCGACCTCGCCGACTTGGTGAAACGACCGGAGCCGGAGGTCGCCGCCGTCCTGGACAAGCTGAGCGGGAGTCAGAGCGGCCGCATTCTTCGACCGATTGCACGCCCAGGTGGTCGTAACGGACCGATCCGATATGAGATCTTCCACGACCTCCTCGCTGAACCGATCCTCGAGTGGCGCCAGGAGTTCGATGCGCGACGCGAGGCAGAGAGCGAGGCCAGGCGGCAGAAGGCTCTGAGGAGGCGGCTCGTTCGCACCGTCGTCGGGTTGACCGTGCTCGTGTGCCTCTTCGCAGCTTTCGCCGCCTGGGCGTTGTACGAACGAGGGGTTGCCACAGATCAGCGCGCCATGTCTGAGTCACGAAGGCTTGCAGCACTCTCGAAGACGCAGCTAGAGATCAAGCCCGGGCTCGCTCTCCGGCAGGCCGTTGCGGCCGCCGACCTCGATGAGACACGGGAGGCGAAGCAGGCTCTGCGCGATGCCTTGGAGAGCTCTCGCGGCCGAGGCGTGCTCACCGGACACAGGGGCGGGGTATGGAGTGCCACCTTCAGCAACGACGGGCGATATCTCGTCACGGCAAGCAAGGACGGAACTGCGGCGGTCTGGGACACCCAGACGGCGAGGAGACTCGCGTCGTTGCCGGACCGGAAGAAGGGTGATGACGAGACTAAGGGGGTGACGAGTGCGGGTTTCAGCCGTGACGGAAAGCTCGTCGCCACGGCAGCTGCAGACGGAGTCGTCCGCGTCTGGGCGACGGCGGATCGCACGCAGAAGGATTGGCAGCTCGAGTGGCGGACGCCTCGAGCCCGCCCCGCTGGACGGGCACTGCCGTTCGCGTTCACAGACGGACGCTCAGGCGTCACCGCGAGCGGTGACGGGCAGGCCACCGTCTGGCGGGTAGCTGTGTTGAGGAAGCCACCGATTCGGATCGTCGGGCACAGGTCCCCGGTGAAGGCGGCGGCCGTCAGCCGGTCCGGCAAGGTCGTTGCGCTCGGCTACAAGGACGGAGCGGCCATCGTCAGGGACGCGAACGGGAAGCTCTGGAGCTTTCCACCAAGCGGTACGGTGACCGCCGCTGCGGTAAGCCCGAGCGGTTCGCTTGCCGGCTTCGGCTACAACGATGGAACGGTCCGTGTGATGGACGTGGAGACAGGACGGGCTCGCGCTCGCTCAGGACACCTAGGCGCCGTCACGAGCATCTCCTTCAGTCCGAAGGAGAGTCTCGTCGTTACCGCCAGCGAGGACGGAACTGCGCGCATCTGGAATGCTGCGGGAGCGGCGCAAGCCGTGTTGACGGGCCACAGCGGCGGTCTTACGAGCGCCTCGTTCAGCCCGGACGGGCACTTAATCGTCACAGCCGGGCGTGACTTCACCGCAAGGATCTGGGACGCGACGGCAGATCAGCAGGGCGAACCGGTAGCCGTCCTGCGTGGACACGCCGGTGGACTCTGGCAGGCAACCTTCAGCCCCAACGACAGATTCGTCGCGACCGCAGGCGAGGACAAGACAGCACGGCTGTGGGAGCTGGGCACGGGAACTGTCCTGCGACTGGAGGATGCAGATTCGCCGGTCGAGGCCGCGGCATTCAACTCCGATGGAAGTCGTGTTGTCGCAGTGTCCGAGGACGGGACGGCCGGTGTTTGGAACACCCGGACCAGCCAACGCATTCTCGACGTCAGCGCAGGGTGCAAGGACGGCGACGAGCACTGCTACGACGCCAGTCTCGACGCGCCGGGAGAGACGGTCGCAACGGCCGGTGCCGACGGGAAGGCGCGGGTCTGGGATCTCACCCGAGGGAAGCTGGTGCGCACGTTTTCCGCGAGCGAGCCTCACCGCCTTCTGAGCGTGGCGCTCAACGATGACGGGACCCGACTGGTCACAACGAGCGAGACGGACGTGAGCATCTGGAACGTGACGAGCGGCAAACGCTTCCCCCGTCATCTCGGCGAAGAGACTGGCGACGCTCACGAGGGGTACGTGTATGGCAGCGCGTTCAGCCCCGATGGCAGCAAGGTCGCCACCGCCGGCGAGGACGGAACCATGCGGGTGTGGAATGCACAGACAGGACGGCTGCTCTCCCATACCGACCTACCGAAGCCCCCGGCGCTCTTCGACGCCGCGTTCAGCTCAGACGGGAAGTCGGTCGTGACGGCCGGCTACGACGGCAACGCCACCATCTGGGACGCCGAGAGCGGTAAGCGGCGCCTGCCAACGCTGCAAGGGCACTCGAAGGCGCTCACCTCGGCGATCTTCAGCCGGGACGACGGTCCTGACCCGAGGTACGTGGTTACCGCGAGTGAGGACGGCACGGTGCGGATCTTTGACGCCAAGACCCACGAGCACCTCGGCGTCATGCGGGGGTTCGACGGCGCCGTCCGCGCAGCGACGCTTGTCGGCGGGAGCGGAGTCCGTGTTCGCTTCGTCACCTCTGACGGAGCCGTCCACGTCAGTGCGTGCGACACCTGTGGCGCGATCGCTGACCTCCGAAAGATGGCTCAGCTGCGCATTCGCCGAGCGTTGACGAAGGACGAGCAAGAGCAGCCTCTCCCCTAACCGCAGACCGCTGATGATCGAGAGGGCGGATTCCGCCCGCTCGCGGAAATCCTCCATCGCCCCGAGTTCCGAGGCGTGAGCGGTCAAGACCCAGTTTTTACCGACAAAACAGTCGAGTGCGACCGTCTCCAACGCGTCCGCGCCGTG
>CAWBAD010000005.1:0-48778 GCA_963786725.1 uncultured Actinomycetes bacterium
CGCTTGTCCTGATCCCGGCGGCGGGCACGCACGGGATCAAGGAAGGCGGCACATTCAAGGTTGCTTTCCTCGTCGGCGCCTTCGACACGATCGACCCCGCGCTAGTCGACCTCCCCGCAGAAAGCCAGCTTGTCGAGCCGGCCTGCGGAACGCTCCTCGCGTATCCGGACAAGTCACCCCCGGCCGGCTTCCGCCTCGCGCCGAGCCTTGCCGAGGCCGAGCCCGTCACCTCCAGGGACGGGAAGGCGTACACGTTCACGATCCGCAAGGACGCGCTCTTCTCAGACGGCAAGCCCGTGACGGCACGCGCCTTCAAGCGTTCTCTCGACCGCATCCGTGACCCCGTGATGGAGTCTGCGTTGGAGCCCGCCTTTCAGACCGTTAGAGAAGTCATCGCGACGGGGAGAACGCTGAGGCTGAGGCTGACCACTCCGCGGCCTCCCGGCCTTCTGGACGCAATCACGTACCTGTGCGCGGTGCCCCCTAACCTGCAGGTTGACCCGGAGGGTGCGAAGGCGCCGCTGCACGGCGCCGGGCCGTACTACGTCGCCCAGTACGTTCCCGGAGAGAGGCTCGTGCTCGAGCGGAATCGCTTCTACCGCGGCGAGCGTCCGCATCACGTCGACCGGATCACCGCAGACCTCGCCGCCAGCCCCGGCACCGTCGTCGATGAGGTCGCGAACGGGACGTTCGACTACGCGCTGCCCGCGATCAACGCCGTCATCCCACGAACGGAAGAGCTCGCCGCCCGCTACGGAAACAACGTGTCGCAGTTCTGGGTGAGGGCCGGCGCCGGCGTGCGCGTGTTCGACCTCAACACGAGCAGGCCGCTATTCCGGAAGAACCCCAAGCTCCGACGGGCGGTCAACTTCGCCGTCGACCGCAAAGCGGCGATCGCGCGCGAGGGCGGGCTCTACGCGGAGACGGCCACCGACCAGTTCCTGCTGCCGAACACCCCTGGCTTCATCGACGAGCGCATCTACCCGCGCAAGGGGCCCAATCTGAAGAAGGCGCACGAGCTCGCCAGGGGCAGAACGCGCGGTGGCAAGGCTGTCCTGTACACGAGTGCCAATCCGGTCGGACACATCCCAGGCGCAGATCCTCAAGGAGAACCTGAGGCAGATCGGGATCGATGTCGAGATACGGAACGTTCCTGATCTCTTCGGAAAGCTCGCGACGCCCGGGGAGCCGTTCGACCTCGGCCGCGTCGGCTTGTTCACCTCCCCGGACCCGTGTTTCCTCCACTGTCTTCGACGGGCGCACGATCGGCGACGCTCCGGCTTCCGGAAACTTCTCGTCACTTCAACTCTCCAAAGGTCAACCGGCTGCTCGACGAGGCATCGCGGCTCGTCGGGGATGCACGCTACCGCGCGTACGGAGAGCTCGACGTGCTACTCGCCCGAGACTACGCGCCGGCGATTCCGATCTCGATCGTCAACGCGCTCGCATTCGTGTCCAAGAGAACGGGCTGCGTCGTCATGAACCCGTTCCTCGACCTGACCGCGGTCTGCCTCAAGTGACGAGGGCGCTCGCAGCCACGCTCTTCGCGGCGCTCGTCCTCATCCCGGCGGCGGGCACCCACGGGATCAAGGAAGGCGGCAACTTCCGCGTCGGTGTTGCGGCCGGCAACTTCGACACGATCGACCCCGCCCTCGTCAACGGCCCCGCTGAGGTCAGCTTCCTCAGACCTGCGTGCGGCAGCCTCATGGAGTACCCCAGCAAGCCGCTCCCAGAAGGCGCTCACCTGAGGCCGGAGCTCGCCGAGGCTCACCCGGTCGTTACCAGAGACGGCAAGACGTACACGTTCACGGTCCGGAAGGACGCCCGGTTCTCGGACGGCTCGCGCGTCACGGCACGCGCCTTCGTGCGCGCGATTGAGCGGTTCCTCGACCCTGCGATGCGGACCGACGGGGCGTCGCAGCTCGCGGCCGACCTCGTCGGCGGCGAGGACGTGCTCGCCGGCAAGACGAATACGCCGAGCGGCGTCAGCGCGAAGGGGAGGGTGCTGACGCTAAAGCTGACGAGGCGGATCCCCTATTTCCTGGGCTTTGCGCAGGAGCTGCTGCGCGGTTCCTCCGAGCCTCCCGGCCGATCCGGAGGGTGCCAGGGCACCGCTCCAGAGCGCAGCGCCCTACTACGTGAAGGAGTACGTGCCGGGGGATGGACTCCTGCTCGAGCGAAACCGCTTCTACAAGGGGCCGAGGCCGCACCACGTCGACCGCTTTGTCGCCGATCTGACGGTGAACGACAACGCGATCATCGACGAGATCGCAAGCGGCAAGCTCGACTGGGGCTGGACGGCTGGGACCCTGCGGGAGCGCGCGGCTGAGCTCAAGCAGCGCTACGGCGCGAACAGGTCGCAGGGACAGTTCTACGTCCAGCCGGCGAACGGCATACGCATGTACGTGCTCAACACGAGCCGGCCGCTGTTCCGCAAAAACCCGAAGCTCCGGCAGGCGGTCAACTTCGCTGTCGACCGCAGGGCGCTGACCCGCGAGCTCGGGGCTCTCGCGGGCACCGCCACCGACCAGTTCCTGTCCCCTGCCCAGGCCGGGCTACAGCGGATGAGCGCGTCTACCCGCTCAAAGGCCCCGACCTGCGCACGGGCGCGCGCGCTCGCGAAGGGCCACACGCGTGGTGGCAAGGCGGTCCTCTACACGATCGGCAGTCGCACCGAACGTCGCCCAGGCCCAGGTACTCCAGCAGAACCTGAAGGCGATCGGGCTCGCAGGTCGAGATCGTGACGTTTCCGGCGCCTTGGTCTTCGAGAAGCTGGCAAACCGACAGGACAAGACTTCGACATCGGCTTCGCCGGCTTCCCGGACACCGGCGCCGACCCCTCGTGGTTCGCGGGCATCTTCGACGGGCGGACAATCGGCGAAGACCGGCAACCAGAAC
Source organism: uncultured Actinomycetes bacterium (assembly GCA_963786725.1). Taxonomy (GTDB): domain Bacteria; phylum Actinomycetota; class Thermoleophilia; order Gaiellales; family Gaiellaceae; genus PALSA-612. The sequence continues at coordinate 2,899 of CAWBAD010000005.1, forward strand.
TGGTCCTACTTCAACTCGCCGAAGTACAACCGACTCTTCGACGAGGCGGCGAGGCTGACGGGCGACGAGCGTTACAGGGCCTACGGGGCGCTGGACGTGCAGCTCTCGCGGGATGCCGCGCCCGCGGTCCCGATTGCGAACCTCAACGCCTCACGTTCGTCTCCGCTCGAACTGGCTGCGTCGTCGTCAACCCGTTCCTCGACCTGACCGCGGTCTGCCTCAAGTGACGAAGGCGCTCGCAGCCACGCTCTTCGCGGCGCTTGTCCTCATCCCGGCGGCGGGCACGCACGGGATCAAGGAGGGCGGCACGTTCCGGGTCGGCATGGGAGGCGGCATCAGCTCGATCGATCCCGTCACCACCGCTCCGGTCATCCTCACCTCGGTCACCTGCGCTGGGCTGATGAGATTGGACGGACTCCGCGTGGTGCCCGAGATCGCCGCCGACTTCCCGAAGCTCACGAACGGCGGCAAGACGTACACCTTCACGATTCGGAAGGAAGCCCGCTTCTCGACCGGCTCGCCGGTGACTGCTCGCTCGTTCGTCCACACGATCAACCGCCTGCTGAACCCGACGATGCAGTCGCCCAGCGCGTCGTACTTCGACGACATCCTGGGCGCACGGAAGGTGATCGACGGCAAGTCCGAGACGGCCTCCGGCATCGTCGCCCGCGGACGCGAGCTGATCATCCGGCTGAAGCAGCCGGTCGGAGACCTGCCGGTGCAATTGACGCGTGTCTGCGTCGTCCCGGAATCGACGCCCATCGACCCGGAGGGTGTGAAGGCGCCCGCTCCGAGCGCCGGCCCTTATTACTTCGCCGAGTTCGACCTCGGAGTCCGGGTCGTGCTGGAGCGGAACCGCTACTACCGCGGCGATCGACCACACCACGTCGACAGGTTCACGGTCGACCTGAGCGCCGATGTAGCGACGGTGCTCGATCGCGTCGACCGCGGCGAGCTCGACTGGGGCGCGGTGTCGACCCAGAACTTCGCGACTCGCGCCGATGAGTTCCGGCGTAAGTACGGCATCAACAAGTCCCGCTTCTGGGTCATGCCGGCCAACAACCTACGGATGTTCGTCCTCAACACGAGCGGCCCGCTGTTCCGCAACAACCCCAAGCTGCGGCAGGCCGTCAACTTCGCTGTCGATCGCCGAAGGCTCAGACGCGAGTTTGGGCCGTTCGCCGGCACGCTGACGGACCAGTACCTGCCACCGGGCCTGCCGGGCTTCAGGAACGAGCGGATCTACCCGCTCAATGGCCCCGACCTGAAGAAGGCCAAGCAGCTAGCGAAAGGGCATACGCGGAGCGGCAAGGCGGTGCTGTACGTCCCCGCGAACCCGGTCGGCGATTGCCCAGGCGGAGATCGTCAAGGACAACCTGAGCAAGATCGGGCTCGAGGTCGAGATCAAGGCGTTTCCCCCGGACCGGTCCACTTCGGCAAGCTCGCGACGCCGGGGGAGCCGTTCGACATCGCCTGGATCGGCTGGCTCGACATCGACGACGGGTCATTGCTCAACGACCTCTTCGACGGGCGGACGATCGGCCAGCCGGACTCGAGAAACTACTCGTACTTCGACGTCGCCGAAATACAACCGGCTCCTCGAAGCGGCCTCGCGGCTGCCAGTGGGCCCGGAGCGCTACCGCGACTACGGCGAGCTCGACGTCGACATCGCCAGTAACGTAGCCCCTGGGATCCCGTTCGCCTACGACAGGGCGCTCACGCTCGTGAGCGCGCGGACCGGCTGCGTCGTCCTCAACTCGATCCTCGACCTCGCCGCGGTCTGCCTCAGGTAACAGGCGCCTGGACGGTCACCCAGACGGCGCTTTCGCCGAAGGCAACGCTCGTCGGGCGGTTGCCGACCGGGATGACCTCGACTACCTCGTCGGTCGCGGGATCGATTCGCGAGACGGTGCCGTCGCCCCCGTTCGCCACCCAGACAGCTCCGGCGCCGTAGGCGACGCCCGTCGGTCCCGTGCCCACGGGGATGTTCGTCCCCGAGCCCGAGGATGCATCGATCCGCGTGACGTTGTTGTCGGCCTCGTTGGCGACCCACACCGCACCCGCACCGACGGTTACCGAGCGCGGGCGGCCGCCGACGGTGAAGGGCTTGACCTCGCTGACCGTCCTCGGATTGACCTGTGAGAGCGTGTTGGCGCCGGCGTTCGTCACCCACACCCAGCCCGCACCGACGGCGACGGCCGAGGGGCTGTTTCCCACGACTCCACTTATTCCAACAGGCAGATTCGTGGACGGGTCGACCTTCACCACCTCTCCGACCCCGAAGGCAAACCACACGGCCCCTTCCCCGAACGCCGCCGAGCCCGCGTTGGATCGGGACGTCACATCGAGCGTCTCGACAACGGCGTTGACGCCGGGATCGAGGCGAGAGAACGAGCCGAGCAACCCGTTCGCGAGCCAGACCGCGCCCGCTCCGGTCGTCACCCCCGTGGGCGTGGCCTGGAGCGGAATGTTCAGCTGGACGGCGCGAGTGCCTGGGTCGATCTTGGAAACCGTCCGGTCGTCGAGGTTGCCGACCCAGACGAACCCTTCGCCGACAGCGACCGACGACGGGCGGATGCCCACCGGGATCGAGCCGGTCACGCTGTTCGACTCGGGATCGATGATCGCCACGGAGTTGGGCGCCACAACCGTGCCGGGACCCGAGCCCTGGCCGAGGGCGAAGACGGGGATGGCAACGGCGGCGGCGAGCACGCCGATCAGTGCCGCGCCCGCGTACATGCGCCGCCGCTTGCGCCGAAGCTCGACGTCGAGCGTGTTCAGGGCCCCGAATTCGCTGGGGAGGCCGTCGATCACGAGCTGGGAGAGGCGCTCGGGGCGGTCGACGTCCTTGAGCCGACGCTCGCCGAGATCGCGAATCGTCACGTCGGGCGGGAGCTCGTCCTCGACGAGCTCCCGCGTCGTGCGCGAAAGCAGCACCTGACCGCCGTGGCCGGCAGCACCGATCCGGGCCGCCTTGTGCACGCCCAGGCCGACGTAGCGCTCCCCCCCGACCTGCGGCTCACCCGTATGGAGGCCCATGCGTACCCTGACCCCCCCGCCGTGCGGCCAAGGATGAGCGGCCAGGTCGCGCTGGGCGGCCACGGCAGCCGCGACCGCGTCCTTGGCCCGCCGGAAGGCGACGAAGAAGGAGTCCCCCTGCGTGTCCACCTCCCAACCCCCGTGCGCCTCGAAGGCCGCACGCAGAATCCGCTGGTGCTCGGCCAGCACCTCCCCGTAGCCGCCGGCCAGCTGCTTGAGCAGTTGCGTCGAGCCCTCGATGTCGGTGAAGAGGAAAGTGACGGTGCCTGTCGGGACCTCCGATCGCTCGTGGCTCGGGCTGCGGCCGCAGCCAGCTCGGGATCGTGCGCGAGAATCGCCTTCTCGAGGCGTCTCAGCTCTTCTCCAGGCTCGAGGCCCAGCTCGTCTGCCAGCAGCCGCTGTCCCTGCCGGTAGGCCTCGAGTGCCTCCGCCTGGCGCCCTGATAGGTACAGAGCCAGCATCAGCTGTCCGCGCAGCCGTTCCCGGAGCGGGTGCTCGGCGACGAGTCGCTCGAGCTCCGGCACGAGCTGCCGCGTGGCGGCCGAGCCTGAAATCAGCCTCGATCCGCTCCTCGACGGCGGCGAGGCGCAACTCCTCCAGTCGAAGCCGCTCACGCCGGGCGAAAGGGTGACCTTCGAGCTCGGCGAGCGGCGAGCCTTGCCACATGCTGAGGGCCTGGCGGAGACTGCCGGCGGCGGCGGCTGGCTCCAGGCGCCGCGCCTGGACGACGAGATCCTGGAACCGCTCCAGGTCGAGCTCGCCGGGTTCGACGCGAAGCGCATATCCCGGGCTACGCGTCTCGATCCGGTCACTGCCCAGGAGCTTGCGCAACTGTGAGACGTGCACCTGCAGGGCTGTGCGCGCGGTGTCGGGCGGCTCCCCGCCCCACAGCTCGTCGATCAGGCGCTCGCGGGGCACGACGTCGTTCGCGTGCAGCAGGAGCAGCGCAAGCAGAGCGCGCTGCTGGGCACCCCCGAGCTTCAGGAGCCGGCCTTCGTCTTCCACCTCGAGCGGTCCGAGGATCCGGAACTCCACGCGTCTCCTCTGCGTCTTTAGCGGCCCTTTAGCGCTTCCCGTGGCTTTGTTTTAGCCCACGCCTGTCTCGTGGTCAAAGCGACCAACGGGCGGTCGCAGCGAACAGGAAGGAGCACCATCATGCGTAATGTCATTCTCGCCGTCGTCGCCGTCGCCTTTGCCTCCACGGCGGTCGCCCTGGCTGGTAACCCCAGCTGGGTGTGGACCGAGCCGAAGGCGGAGCGGATCGTGGCGCGCGACGCGACGGTCCGGCTGCAAGGGCCCGATCGGGCTCTGGAGGCTCAGCTTCGGGCATCGGCCCGGCTCTACGGCGGCCTCGCGCTGGCTGCCCTGGAAATGAACGACCCGATAGCGGCCGGAGTGTTCCGCAACCTGGCCGACAGATTCGGTAAGGCGCTCGATGCAGTGCAAGGCGGGGTCAGGATCAACGGCGCCGCCTGCAAGGGCTCGGGCACGGCCGAACAGGGTCGTCGTTTCAAGCGCTTCCGCTGCGCGGCGACGTCCCGGCTGGTGGAGGCCCCATCGGTCGAGCTCGTCGGCCTGGAGAAGGAAGGGCTGCCGACCGTGATCGAGGGACGGCCGCGCATCCTGGGCCCCTGGCGAGCGCAGTTGGACGTGCGCGTCACGGGAAAGTCGGTGATGACGTATCGGCAGGTGGGGATAGCGGCTCGCACGCTCCCCTCCTCGTAAGCGGCGCTCTGCCGGCCGCCGCCCCCTGGCACGACGCCGGGGGCGGCGGCCACTTGTGGTGTCTCTGAGTGATGCATGCTAATGTATGTGTATGCTCACACGGCGCCTGCAAATTCTCATCGACGAGCCGCGGTATCGCCGCCTGCGCGCTGAGGCCCGCGAACGCAAGACGTCAGTCGCCGCCGTCATCCGCGACGCGATCGATCAGGTCCTGCCGGCGACGTCCTCGCGACGCTCTCGCGCCGCTCGCGCAATCCTCTCGGCCGAGCCGATGCATGTGCCCGACGTCGAGGAGCTGCGCGCCGAGCGCGAGGCCGCGCACGACCGCACGTGATCGTCGTCGACACGACGGTCCTCGTCTACGCCGTCGGGGAGCCGGCATCCGCTTGCCGAGCCGAGCCGCTCGCTGGTCGCGGCTGTCGGCGACGGCCGCATCCCGGCAACGACCACGACCGAGGTGATTCAAGAGTTCGTCCATGTCCGCTCCCGCCGCAGAAGCCGCGCCGACGCGGTTCGCACCGGCCGCGACTACGCAGAGCTCTTCTCGCCGCTCGTGACCGTCGAGCCGCAGTGCGCTCGAGCGGGGCCTGTCCATCTTCGAGCGAATCCCGAAGCTCGGCGCGTTCGACGCCGTGCTCGCAGCGACCGCGCTCGAGGCCGAGGCGGACGGCCTCGTCTCCGCAGATGCCGCATTCGCAGAGGTCCCGCGACTGAGGTTCGTCGAGCTGGGCTCGCCGGCGCTGCGCGAGTTGATCGCCGAGGCTTAGACGAGCACCGTCACGGCGTCGCGCTCGGCTTCGAAGACCGCCTCCGTCACGTCGCCGAGGTCCTCGCCGTCCGCCTGGAGCGGCAGCGGGACGTCGCAGCGATCTCGATGCGGTCGAGGTCGTGGCCGCGGAGGCACGCCCGACGCTCCGGCCATGCCCGCGGCCCGCGACGACGCGCGTGAACAGGCCGGCCGACGAGAGCGCGTGTCACGCGCACGGGCGCGACGACGTCGAGGCCCGAGCTCGAAGCGCGCGTCGCGGCAGGAAGCGCAGCGGCAGCGGCCCGGCGTACGTGAACACCGCGTCGTTCGAGACGAAGACGATCGCTGCCCGGCCCTGCCCGACGCACCTCGAGCCGCGGCTCGTAGCCCCGAAGCAGCGTCGCCGCCACGGCACGCGCGTACTGCGAGGTCGCTGGAACGCCGGCCGCTGCTGCGCGCGCTTCCCGGTCTCCAGCTCCCGCACGACCTCGGAGTCGACGCCGATGCCTGCCGAGAACGCGAACCGGCGTCCGTTGACGCGGCCGACCGAGATCCGCCGCTCTCGCGCCGCCGAGCGCGCGCGCGAGGACGTTCGCGCCACCGGCCGGGATCGACGCCGAGCGCGACGCCGTCGCGTATGCCGTTCAAGCGCCTCGTTGACGACACCGTCGCCGCCGAGCACCCACACCTCGTCGCCGGCCGCCTGCCGCGCGAGCTCCGTCGCGTGGCCGCGGTGCTCCGTCCGCAGCGTCTCCACCGGCCGCACGCCGGTCCTCGACCTCGGCGATGCGCTCCTCCGTCACGCGGCTCGCGTGCGGATTGACGATCAGCGTGCGGCGCGGCATCAGATGACGAACGCCTCCGGCCGCGCCTCGTCCGCGCTCGAAGCGCTCGAGCGCGAACGGCGACAGGTCGAGCGTGGGCTCGCGGCCGGCCACGAGCTCGGCGATGTGCTCGCCGACCGCCGGCGCCTGCTGGAAGCCGTGGCCGGAGAAGCCGGTCGCGTAGAGGAAGCGAGTCGGCTCGGCGGCCTCGCCGACGATCGCGTTGTGGTCGGGGCTCACCTCGTAGTAGCCCCACCAGGACGACTGCACGGGCAGCTCGGCGAGCACCGGCAGGCGGCGCGCGGCGGGCACCGCCAGCTCCTCGAGCGTCTGCTCGCGGCCGCCGAACGCGAGCCCCGGCCCTTCGCGGTGGAAGTAGAAGCTCGTCGAGAAGTCGACGTCAGCGGCAGCCGCTCCGGCAGCCCGCCGTCCGACGGCGTGAAGTGCATCCAGCGCGGCTCGCCGCGCACGGGGATGTCGACGCCGGCCATCGCGCCGACCTCCTGCGACCACGCCCCGGCGCAGCAGACGACGGTCTCCGTCGCGATCCGGCCCTGCGGTCGTCTCCACGCCGACGATGCGGCCTGCTCGGACGTCGATCCCGGTGACCGCGCAGCTCTGCCGGACATCGGTGCCGCGCGCGTACCACTGGACGACGTCCTCGGGCGTAGACCTAACCGTCGAGCTCGCAGTACGTCGCCGCGAGCAGGCCGTCGGGATCGAGCTGCGGGACGATCGCGAGCGCCTCGTCGACCGAGAGCTCGCGGGACGGCACGCCGAGCGCGTGCTGCAGCGCGAGCGCGGCCCGGAAGCGCTCGACGTCCGCCTCGTTGTCGAGCAGGAAGAGATAGCCGTGCTGACGCAGCTCGACGCCCGTCCATCTGCTCGAGCTCGTCGAGCGAGCGCAGCGCGATCGCGGATGTTCAGCTCGTCGGCGAACTGCGTGCGAAAGCCGCCGGCCGACTTGCTCGTCGAGCCGGACGCGAGCACGTCGCGCTCGAGCAGGACGACGTCCTCGATGCCCAGCCGACGGAGGTGCCAGGCGACGCTCGCGCCCATGGCACCTCCGCCGACGACGACGACTTCGGCCGTGTCGCGCACGGCCGCATTCTGCTCCTGCGAGCTACACGATCACCACGAGGAAGGGCACGTTCATCGGCGGCAGCTTGTTCTCGATCGTGCCCATTCCGCGAAGCGTCACGCGGTACGAGCCGTCGGCCTGCGGCTGACACGAGATGCTTCCCGCCTCGGGCGACATGCTGCTGGCAAGGCAGCTCGCTCCCGAGATGCCAAGTGAAGCGAACGTCGTACACGCCGGCGGGGCCGTGCTTCACCTGGATCGCCCTGCCGGTGCAGTTGAACCGTCGACCGAACGCCTGCGGGTTGGCCGTGTACTGTGCCGGGCAGGTTCTCGATCCCCTGTCCGGGCACGCCGGTGACGACGGCGATGGCGCGCACGGCGCCGTTCTGGCAGCGCGGTTGCGGAACGGCCGCTTCTGGCCGATGGCGAACGCCGATCCGCCGAGGGCGAAGAGCAGCGCGAGACCCGGCGACGACGAGCGCCGGGGACACGCGGAAACGACGGGGGCTCATGTTCCCTCCTTGGTTGTCGGGAGCACTATCCCCCGGGAGGGGCCCTGCGTAAACGCTCAGGCGGGCGTCGAGTAGCCGCGCATGCCGTCCACGAGCAGCGCGGAAGAAGCGGTCGGCGAGCTCCTCCGTGTCACGACCGGCCTGAAGCCACGTGTACGCCCAGTTCGCAGCCGAGAGGAAGAGCAGCGCGGCGGCGCCCTCGTCGAGGTCGGAGCGCAGCTCGCCCTGCTCGCGGCCCTCGCGGAAGAGCCCGCGGATCCGCTCCTCGTAGCGCCTGCGCTCGGCCACGAAGGCCTCGCGCCGCTCGTCGCGAGGTACCGCCACTCGCGCGTGAAGACCGTCGCCACGTCGAGCTGCTCGGCCACGACCCGCAGGTGGGCCCGGAGCGCGAGGCGGATCCGCTCGACGGCGGACACCCGCTCGGGAACGTCGTCGAGCGCCTCGTGGAACGCGGCGGCGCCACTCGAAGCGATCTCCCAGAGCAGGTCCTGCTTCGACTCGATGTGGGCGTAGAGCGAGCCCTTCTGCACGCCCATCGCCGCCGCGAGATCGCCGATCGACGTGCCGTGGTAGCCCTTCTCCGCGAAGAGCCGCGCTGCCTCGCGCGTGAGCTCGGAGCGCCGTGTGGCCATGGTACGCTCGCACCCTAACGATCGTTCGGTTGGGAGGCCTCGTGCACGACGAAACCAGCGAACTGAGCAGGAGTTTCTCGAGCACGTCCAGGCCGGCGGGCTCGTCGAGACCGGCGACTGGATGCCCGACGAGTACCGCGCGCGGCTCGTGAAGTTCATCGAGATGCACGCGAACTCCGAGCTGATGGGCGTCCTCCCCGAGCGCGAGTGGATCCTTCGCGCGCCGACGCTTCAGCGCAAGCTGGCGCTCACCGCCAAGGTGCAGGACGAGGCCGGCCACGCGCAGCTCATCTACCGCGTGGTCGAGGATCTCGGCAAGCCGCGCGACGACTGCCTCGCCGACCTCATCTCGGGCAAGTCGAAGTTCCACAACGTCTTCCACTACCCGACGAAGAGCTGGGGCGACGTCGGCGTGATCGCGTGGCTCGTCGACGCCGCGGCGATCATCTCCCAGAAGGCGCTGCTCAAGTGCTCGTACGCGCCGTACGCGCGGATCATGAAGAAGATCTGCTGGGAGGAGTCGTTCCACATCCTCCACGGCCGCGACGTCATCCTCACGATGATGCTGGGCACCGACGAGCAGCGCGAGCTCGTCCAGGAGGCGCTCGACCGCTGGTGGGGGCCGCTGATGCAGTTCCACGGCAACCCGATCGACGCCGAGGACGACCCGACCTACCGGTGGCGGATCAAGAGCCAGGCCAACGAGGAGGCGCGGCAGCAGTTCCTCGACGGCTACGTCCCGCAGATCTGGGAGCTCGGGCTGACGGTGCCCGATCCGAAGCTCCGGCAAGCGCGAGGACGGCGTGTGGGAGTACTCAGAGCCCGACTGGGACGAGCTGAAGCACGTCGTCACCGGGCACGGCCCGATGACCGAGGAGCGGCTCGGCTTCCGCAAGGTGACGCGCGACGAGACGGCCTGGGTGCGGAACGTCGTGCTCGCCGAGGCGGCATGAGCGACGAGCGCCCGCCGCAGCTCGATCCGGCTCTCGTCAACGAGTTCGTCTCGGTTGCGCACGCCGACCTCGACGAGGTGAAGCGGCTGCTCGGCGCAGGAGCCCGCGCTCGTGAAGGCGTCGTGGGACTGGGGCGGCGGCGACTTCGAGACCGGCCTCGGCGCGGCGGCGCACATGGGCAACCGGGAGATCGCGCTCTTCCTGCTGGAGAACGGCGCAGCGCTCGATCTCTTCGCCGCCGCCATGCTCGGCTATGTCGAGATCGTGCGCACGATGCTGGCGGAGCATCCTGAGCTGCGAGAGGCGAAGGGTGCGCACGGCATTCCGCTGCTCGTGCATGCGCAGCAGGGCGGCGAGCAGGCGCGCGGCGGTGGTCGAGCTGCTCGAGGCGTCGTGATCTACGAGGTGTTCCGGCAGGAGCGAGCCGGGCAGCCGTTCCAGCACGCCGGCTCGTTCGAGGCGCCGGACGAGGCGTTCGCGCTGACGTACGCGCGGGAGTTCTACGGGCGTCGCGGCGAGTCGGAGGCGCTCTGGGTCGTACCACGAGAGGAAGTCACCGAGATCGACGAGTTCGTCGACGAGCTGGAGCGCAACTACCACCGCGTCGACGGCTACTCCCTGAAAGCGAAGCTGGGGCAGGCGCGTGAACGAGCAGGAACTGCTGCTCCAGCTGGCTGACGACGAGCTCGTCGTCGGCTGGCGTGACTCCGAGTGGACGGGCATCGCGCCCTTCCTCGAGGAGGACGTCGCGTTCTCGTCGATTGCCCAGAACGAGATCGGCCACGCACGCGCGATCTACGAGCTGCTCGCCGAGGACGCCGACGCGCTTGGCCTTCGACCGCGAGCCGGACGCGTACGTCTCCGCGCCGCTCGTCGAGCTGCGGCTCGTGCCCGACTGGGCGCGTACGATCGCCCGCCGTGTGCTGTACGAGGCAGCCGACGAGCTGCGGCTGGAGCGGCTCAAGGCGTCGAGCAACGCCGATGTGGCAGGACTCGCCGCGAAGATCGACCGCGAAGAGACCTACCACCGCATGCACGCGCAGATGTGGGCCGACCGGCTGGCCGACGAGCCGCGCTACCGGGACGCCGTCGCGGAGCTCTTCCCGTACGCGCTCGGAGTCGTCGATCCGGAGCTCCGGGCGGTCCTCGCCGAGCGCGTGGGGATGGCGGACGTGGAAGCCGTCGAGCGTGGCGCGCACATCGACGAGTGGCCGGCACTGTGGGACGAGATGACGATCGTGCGGCGCTCTGTCCCGGGTGCGGCATGGTGACCGAAGCCCAGGTGTGGGCGGCCCTCGCGGAGGTCGCCGACCCGGAGATCCCTGTCGTCTCGCTCGTCGACCTCGGCATCGTCCGCGACGTGCGCGTCGAGCACGATCGCGTGCACGTCGGGTTCACGCCGACGTTCCTCGGCTGCCCGGCACTCGACGTGATGCGCGACGAGCTGGCGGCGAAGGTGGCCGAGCTCGGTGCCGAGCCTGACATCGAGGTGATCCGCGACGACTCATGGTCGACCGACCGCATCACGCCCGAGGGACGCGAGAAGCTCCGTGCGGCCGGCTTCGCGCCACCGGCCCCGCGCTCGGCCGGGGAGACGACGCTCGTCCAGCTCCAGACGGGAGCTTCCGCTGCCCCTACTGCGGCTCGACCGACACGAAGCTCGAGAACATCTTCGGGCCGACGCCCGTGCCGCTCGATCCGCTACTGCAACGCCTGCCGACAGCCCTTCGAGCAGTTCAAGACGTTGTAGTGAGGAAGACACTGGCTGCGCTGGCCGTCGCCCTCGCCGTAACACCGGTCGTCGCAGGCTGCGGGAGCGAGGGATCTGCTTCGTCGACGCTGACGGCGGCCCAGTGGCGGCGGGAGGCCAACGCCGTCTGTCGGGAGATCGGCCCCAAGATCCGAGCCGTGCGAGTGCCGGTCGCCGAGGCGCAGATCCTCCCTTTCACAGCGGAGGTGATCCCGCTCTGGAAGCGTGAGGAAGACAGGTTCCGTGCGCTCGTGCCCCCACCCACGCTCACGACGCCGGCGGAGGAACTGGCAGACACGCTCGCCGAGGTCAACGTCGCGCTGCTCGAGATCCACATCGCGACGCAGCGCAACGACGGGGTCCGTCGCTACTACGCGGTGCGGCGGCTCGACACCGCCGCGCGCGGCGTCAGACTGCGGTCACGCGCGCTCGGTCTGTCCGCCTGTGCCAAGCAGCGCGTGCGGTAGGGCTCACAGCTCCTGGCCGACCCGCTGCTCCCGCGCGAGCGTCACGGCAGCCGCGCCGGCAGCGACATCCCAGGCCGCGATGCCGTTGGACTTGAAGATGACGATGTCGTCGTCCGACTGACGACCCGGCAGCTCGCCCGAGACGACCTCGGCCAACTCGTGGACCTCCAGCCAGTCCAGCACTCCCTGGGCGACGGGCTCGATCAGGTCGCCTGACTCGAGGCGGGCGTCCTCCAGCGAGTCGCAGCAGACGAACGCCGCACGCTCGAGCACCGTGTTGTCCAGCTCGCGGTTGCTCGCGACGTTCGCGCCGGCTGCGCACACGAGCGCGCCGGGTTGTAGCCACTCCCCGCGCAGCACGGGATCCTTCGACGTCGTGATCGTGACGACCACGTCCTGGACCGCCGCCTCCTGGTGGCTCTCGGCGGGCTCTGCGCCCATGCGGTTCGCAAACGCCTCGCGCCGCTTCGGATCACGGCAGTACACGACGGTCGTCGCGATCTCCGGCAACGCCGCCCGCACGGCCGCGATCTGCGTCTCCGCCTGGCGCCCGCAGCCGATCACGCCGAGGCTGGCCGCACCCTCCTTCGCCAGGTACTTCGCCGCCACACCGCTGGCGGCTCCCGTGCGCAGCCGGCCGAGCATGTCGGCCTCGATGACCGCGAGCACGTCGTGCCGCGAAGCGTGAAACAGCGTGACGACGAACTTCGCGCCGTCGGGCCCCGCGGCGTACGACTTCACGCCGGCCACTCCGAGCCCTAGATCGGAAGCCGCCATCACCGCCAGCCGGCCGGATTCGAGGCGCAGCCGGTAGCGCGGCCTGTTCTCGATCACCCCCGAGGCCTGCCGCCGAAACGATCCCTCGACCGCCTCCAGCGCATCTCCGATCGTGAAAACGGCCTCGACGTCCTCCTCGGTCAGGTACAGCGCCACGGTCGAAGCCTATTGCCCACGTGCAGGAGGGGCCTCTCGGCCCCTCCGGCGGCTGGTTACGTGGTCCTGTCGCGGAAGGCGGTCACGACAGGAGCCGCGGCACGCGGATGGCAGGCCCTGGGCGCCGCATGCCGAGATGAGCCTGCACCGCCCCGAGCACCCGCTCGAGACCGCCTGGGCTCCGGCGAGCGCGCACGCCATCTGCCGGGTTCGGGTGCGCGTTCACCAGCGCTGCGCGCACGAGCCGCTCCTCGTGTCGCAGCCGGGCGATCTCGTGGTGTGTCGAGGGGTGTCCGCTCATGGCTCACGACGATACGCGGGCCGCGGCGCGCCGTCGTTCGCGTTCGCGACGTTGCGAATGTCGCGTCCGTGACACAGACTGTGCGGTGTGGAGTGGACGATCCTGGCCGGCCTGCCGCCCGAGGATGTCCGTCGCCTGTTGGCGATCGCCCGCCGACGGACGTTTCGAAAGGGCGAGGTGGTCTTCCACCGCGACGATCTCGCGGAGTCACTGCACCTGATCGTCAAAGGTCGCTTCGCGGTGCGCATCACGACCCAGCTCGGCGAGACGGCCTTGTTGGACGTGCTCGTCCCTGGCGAGGCGTTCGGCGAGCTTGCGCTGCTCTCTCCGGGCGCGCACCGCTCGGCAACGATCGAGTCGCTAGACGAGGGGGAGACCCTGTCGGTCTACCGCGACGATTTCGCACTCCTCCAGGCAGAGCATCCTGGCGTGAAAGACGTGCTCCTGCAGCTGCTCGCCGAGCAGCTCACGCGTGCCAGCGACCGCATCGTCGAGGCTCACTACACCGACGCCGAGACGCGCGTGCGCCGCCGCCTCCGCGACCTTGCCTTACGCCAGGGTCAGCCGGCAATCTCGATGACGCAGGAGCATCTCGCCGAGATGGCGGGCACGTCGCGCGCGACGGTGAACCGCGTCCTGCGCGAGGAGGAGCGCCGCGGCACGGTTGCGCTCACTCGCGGCTGCACGACAATCCTCGACCTCGAGGAACTCGCGAGCCGCTGTAAGTAGGTCAGCCGCACGAACAGCGGCAGCTGGCCGCGCAGAGTACGGACGGCGCCCGTGGCAACGTCGATCACGCGCACGCTCGGCGGGTACGCCTCCGGGCCCGCGACATACGCGTAGCCGCCTGTTGCCTGAAGCCACCCGACTGTTTGACCGTCCAGCACATGCCACAGCTGTTCGCCGTCGAGCGTGAAGGCGGCCAGACCCATGCCCGTCCAATCGCCTTCTCCACGACTCCATTCGCCGGCCACGAGTAACCTGCCGCTGGCGACGAGCACGTTGCTCGCGCGGCTGTCGATGCGGCGCATCGTTCCTGCCAGCACGTCGACGAGCTCCAGTCCCGACGGATCCCGACGCAGACGGTCGTAGTTCGACCCTGCGACCGCAACCCGTCCGTCCCCGAGGGCAACCGCCTGCCGCTGCCAGCCGGTGACCACCTTCGTGCGCGCCGCCGGACGCCTGAGAGCGCTGTAGGAGACCGCAAGCGTCTCGAGGTCCACGTCCGCGACGAGACTCGACTGGCCGACGACATACGCATGCCGCGCTGCGAGATCGACGGCAAGGGCAGGCGAGGCCATCCGGTAGTTCGGCTCATCTTCGGTTCCCGTCTGCTCACCTCCGGCGGAGATGCGCTCGAGGGCGACTGACCGGGTTCCTCCGTTTCGGTCGACGACGAGCAGCGACGCCGGCCCGATGCCCTCCCGGAGCTGCCCCAGCGCGACGACGCCGGTGGGCGTGCGGGCCCAGGTCGTGTACCCATCGACGGCGATCCGGCTGATGACCCGGAGGGAGATCGGGTCAGCGACGACCAGCCTCTGACCGAGTCGGTCGCTCCACTCGAGTGCAAACAGGCGTCTCGCGGAGGGCCATGCGATCGGCGATACGCTCCAGCCCGACCGCTTGGCGACGGTGCCGAGCAGTTTCATGCGGACGACGTCCACGATGCGGATCCCCAGAGACGAGCCGCCCACGGCAACCCTCCGAGCTCCGGGAGCGAGCACGGGGCTCTGAGCACCGACGAGCTTCACGACTCCCCGCTTCAGCGGCGTAAGCGTGCGCGGGTGGAGCCAGACGAGCCTCGGTTGTGCGAATGCCGGTCGCACGTCGGCGTCGACGATCGCGAGCGCAGCCGTAGCGTGGACGACAGCCGGCTCCTTGGCGGCGGCAACCGGGCCCACCGAGCCGGCGACCAAGAGGCCGAGACCAACGAGCACGAACGCTGCAAGGCCCTTCATGTGCGGCGATTACACCGCAGCTGCCACGGGGGTTCCCGCACTCGGGGCTACACTGGTCTTCAAGGCGCCCGTAGCTCAGGGGATAGAGCGCTGCCCTGCGGAGGCAGAGGTCGCACGTTCGAATCGTGCCGGGCGCATGGCCCCGTTTGTCGATGTTGCACTTTTGTAGCACTTTGTAGCAGTATGCTGCTAGACTACGTAGATGGCTGACCTGAGAGCTCGGGAGCTGCGCAACGACCTGAGCCAGGTGCTCAGACGCGTGCAGGCTGGCGAACACCTCCGCGTAACCCTGCGAGGCCGACCGGTCGCAAAACTCGTTCCTGTCGCCTCTCGGTCGCAGACGATGGCGTGGCCCGCCTTCCTGGGCGAGGTCACGTTGAGGCCCGCCGACTCGGCGTTGATCACCGACCTCGGACAGGCAGTCCAGGGCGACACCGACGACGTGGCGTGATCGCCCTTGCGGACACGTCCGCATTCATCGCACGAGAGCAGGATCGAAGCCACTCCGCCCCGCTCGACGAGCTCGACGAGATCGCCGTCTCGGTCGTTACCGTCGCAGAGCTCCGCCTCGGCGTTCTGCTCGCAGCGAGCCTCGAGCATCGCTCTGCTCGTCTCGCGACCCTCCGCCTTGCAGAGACGCTCGAACCGCTGCCCATCGACGACAGGGTGGGCGATGCGTGGTCCCGGCTGATCGCCATGTTGCGATCGGGCGGGCAACGCATGCCGATCAACGACTCGTGGATTGCCGCGACGGCCCTGGCGCACGGCTTCGCCGTCCTCACGCAGGATGCGGACTACGACGTCGTGCCGGGGCTTCGCGTGGTGAAGATTTGACGCTCGATCGCCCAGGCTAGAGCTCCCTCCACCTCGAGCTCTGCGTCGTCCGGTACCTCACGGCGGACGTAGGCGAGCGCGGCGATGCGGTCTCCGTCGCGGACGGTGCTCGTGACGCGACCGACCGCCTTGCCCTCGTACGACAGCTCGGCGTCGTAGGCAGGCAGCTCGTTGCTTTCGATCTCCAGGACGCGCAACCCGCGGTTGGCATGACCGCGGTAGTGGAGCCTGGCGATGGGCTCCTGCCCTGGATAGCAGCCTTTCGTGAACGAGATCGCGCGCTCGTCGAGGCCGGCCTCGGCGGGCAGGATGCGATCGTCGATCTCCCGGCCCCAGCGCGGCGTGCCGGCGAGCACGCGCAGCCGCTCTAGCTCGCTCTCTTCCATCGTCGGCGCCAGCGGCTCGTCGAGCACCTCAGCCGCAGGCGTGCCGTAGTCGTTTGTGGGAATGCCGTCGCCGTCGCCGAGCACGACGTGCGAGGTGTGCTGCTCGGGCTCGATCTCGACCTGGGCGCGCAGACGCAATCGCGTCAGGTGCCTGAGCACCACGTCGCCGAGCTCGGGCTCGGTCAGCAGCAGGAAGTCGTCGTCGGCTCGCCGCCAGACGACGAGCGGCGCGATCACGCGCGCCTTCGCGGTCAGCAGCAGCGCCTCGCAGACCTCCTGGGAGACGTCGTTCGACACCATCCGCTGGAGAAAGTCCTCGGCGTCCGGCCCGCGCACGGCGACGTACGAGCGAGGTCTGAGGGCGACGCCGTTCATGTGGCTAGTGTAGGCAGCGTGCCCCTCTTCAGATCCCGGGCGGAGAAGAAGGTCGTCGAGGCCGGCTTCGATCCCGCGCGGCTGCCGCCCGGCCAGTACCTGACGGACAAGTGGCCGGTGCTCCACGCCGGATCGGTGCCAGACACCGACCTGGCCACGTGGGACTTCCGCGTCTGGGGCCAGGTGGAGCAGCCGGTGACCCTTTCGTGGGAGGAGTTCAACGAGCTGCCGACGGTCGAGGTGACGGAGGACATTCACTGCGTCACGCGGTGGAGCCGCTTCGACGTGACGTTCGCGGGCGTACCGTGGAGCGCGCTCGCCGAGCTCGCCGCGCCGAAGCCGACCGCGCGCTTCGCGATCGCACACGCCGAGCAGGGCTACACCGCCAACACGCCCCTCTCGTTTCTCGAGGGGCCGCTCGCCGTGCTCGCCACGCACGCGGACGGCGAGCCGCTGACCCCCGACCACGGCGGCCCGCTGCGCCTCGTCGTTCCCGGCAAGTACTTCTGGAAGAGCGCGAAGTGGCTGCGAGGGATCGAGCTGCTTTCGACCGACCAGCCGGGCTTCTGGGAGCGCTACGGCTACCACAACGACGCCGATCCCTGGAAGGAAGAGAGGTACGGCTTTTAAGACGTGGGGGAAACCATGTTTCCCCCACGGACCCCCTTCTTCGTGTCGCAGGTCGCCAGCTGCGTACGTGATTCGGATACCGGTCCTCGGCGCGGGTTTGCTCTAGCGAGGGTGCCGGCCGAGCCGTCACCCTCGTCAGGCTGCGAGAGCAGGCGGTCCCTCGGCGAGTCCTTCCGGCCGCCGAGCGAACGCAGCCGTGGCCTCTACCGCGTAGCACAGGTTCGTACTCGCGTCCCCGAGCGTCTCGTCGACGTACGACTGGACGTCCGCGACCGCGTCGCTCTCCCAGAGACACGTCACGAGCGTCCCGTCCTGGCTGGGGAGAAACTGGAGCACGCGCGTGCCCCGCGGAGCTCCCTCACTACGCTGCAAGCGCTCCCCTCGAGCGAACGCGGTGGGAGCGATCCGATAAGCGTGTGCTGGACGACCACGAACATGTCCGTCTCCTTTCGTTACACGTTACGTTACTTGTAACGTAACAGGTGACGATATAACTGTCAAGCATGGGACGGCCGAAAGAGCACGACGAGCGCACACGTGTCGCGCTGCTGTCGGCGGCGGAGCGCATCGTCGCCGAGGGTGGGCCGGGCGCACTGTCCGTCCGCGCCGTCGCAGAACGGGCAGGAACGACGACCCGCGCGGTCTACAGCGTCTTCGGTTCCAAGGACGGTCTCCTCGTCGAGGCCCTCGCCCGAGACGCGTTCGCGTTCCTCTTCACCGAGATCGGGAAGCTCGACGAGACCGACGACCCGGCAGCCGACCTGATCGCGATCGGCGTGCCTGTCTTTCGCCGCCTCGTCCGCGAGCACCCGGCGCTCTACCGAATCGCCTTCCAGCGCATCGTGCCGGGTCTCGATGCCGGCCCGGAGCTCGTCGCGACCAGGCAACGGGCCTGGAACCAGCTCTTGGCAAAGGTCGAGCGTCTCGAGCACGCGGGTCTCCTCGGGGGCAAGACCGTGCCAGAAGCCGCCGTTGAATTCATCGCAATGATGGAGGGACTGGCAAACGCCGAGCTACGAGGCGCCGTACTCCGGTTACTGCCCGAGGGCAGCGAGGAGGACGCCTGGCGGAATGCCCTCACGACAGTGGTGCGGGGGTTCGCCGCTGATGGCCGTGCTGACTGACGAAGGTCCACGAGAAAGGGCCGCCTCTCGGCGGCCCTTCTGCCATCTGGAGATGGGGAGGTGGGCAAGAATGGTATCGGGCGAGCGGCCACTGCTCTCGTACCCCGTAAGAGGGAATCTCTAATGGCACGAAGTTGGAACAGACACGTAACTGGTGCCTGGCACCGGCAGAGGTGAAATCTCTCGCGAAACGACGAAGGTGCCGGCTAGGCCGGCACCTTCGCTAGAGCAACAGTCGCTCCAAACCCTCTTCCCGCATCACCGATCCAGCTGCGGACCGACCACGTGAAGAAGGGGGCATGTGGGGGAAACATGGTTTCCCCCACACCCTTTACATCATGTCCGGCATGCCTCCGGGCATTCCGCCACCGTGACCGTTCTTCTCCGGCACCTCGGCGACGACGGCCTCGGTCGTGAGGATGTTCTTCGCGATCGAAGCCGCGTTCTGAAGCGCGGAGCGTGTGACCATGGTCGGGTCGATGATCCCGGCCTTGACGAGATCCTCGATCTCGCCGGTGTCGACGTTCAGGCCCTCGCCCTTCTTGGCGCGGCGGACCTTGTCGACGACGACGGAGCCCTCGAGGCCCGCCGTTGTACGCGAGCTGGCGAAGCGGCTCCTCGAGCGCGCGGAGGATGATCTGCGCGCCAGTCTTCTCGTCGCCCTCGAAGCGCGTCGAGCTTGATCGCCGACGGACCGGAGCGTTGAGCAGCGCGACGCCGCCGCCCGAGCCGATGCCCTCCTCGAGGGCGGCACGGGTGGCCTTGAGCGCGTCCTCGACGCGGTGCTTCTTCTCCTTGATCTCGACCTCGGTGGCGGCACCGACCTTGACGACGGCAACGCCGCCGGCACAGCTTCGCCAGCCGCTCCTGGAGCTTCTCGCGGTCGAAGTCGGAGTCGGTGTTCTCGATCTCGGACTTCAGCTGCTTGATCCGCGCCCTTGATGTCGTCGGACTTGCCGCCACCGTCGATGATCGTGGTCGTGTCCTTGTCGACGACGATCTTGCGCGCGTGTGCCGAGCTGCGAGAGCTTCGTGTTCTCGAGCTTGAGGCCCATCTCCTCGGTGATCACCTCGCCACCGGAGACGATGGCGATGTCCTCGAGCATCCGCTTGCGGCGGTCACCGAAGCCCGGCGCCTTGACGGCAACGGCGGTGAACGTGCCGCGGAGCTTGTTGACGACGATCGTCGCGAGCGACTCGCCCTCGACGTCCTCGGCCACGATCAGCAGCGGCCGACCGGCCTGGATGACCTGCTCGAGCACGGGCAGGAGATCCTTGACGGCGCCGATCTTCTGGTTCGCGATCAGGACGTACGGGTCCTCGAGCACGGCCTCCATGCGCTCGGCGTCGGTGATCATGTACGGCGACAGGTAGCCCTTGTCGAACTGCATGCCCTCGGTGAACTCGAGCTCGAGGCCGAACGTCTGGCCCTCCTCGACGTTCACGACGCCGTCCTTGCCGACCTTCTCGATGGCGTCCGCGATGACGTCGCCGATCTCGCGCTCGCGCGAGACGACGGTGCCGACACGGGCGATGTCCTCCTTGCCGGAGACCTCCTTCGAGTTCTTCTTCAGGTCCTCGACGACTGCGTCGACGGCCTTCTCGATGCCGCGCTTGAGCCCCATCGGGTTCGCGCCGGCGGCGACGTTCTTCAGGCCCTCGCGGACGATGGCCTGGGCGAGCACCGTCGCGGTCGTCGTGCCGTCACCGGCGACGTCGTCGGTCGACGTGGCGGCTTCGCGGACGAGCTGCACACCCTGGTTCTCGAAGACGTCCTCGACCTCGATCTCACGTGCGATCGTGACGCCGTCGTTCGTGATCGTGGGCGCGCCGAACTTCTTGTCGAGCACGACGTAGCGACCCTTCGGGCCAAGGGTGACCTTGACCGCGTCGGCGAGGATGTTCACGCCGCGCTCGATCGCGCGACGTGCGTCCTCGTTGAACTTCAGCTCCTTGTGAGCCATGTCTCTCCTCTTCTCCTCGGTGTCCTACGCCTTCGCGCCGGCCAGCTCGCGCTTGCCCTTGGCCTTGGCCTTGGTGGCCACGACCTTGGCGAGCACGTCCGACTCGCGAAGGATCAGATACTCGTCCGCACCGACCTTGACCTCGGTGCCGCCGTACTTCGAGTAGATGATCTCGTCACCGACCTCGACGTCCATGGCGATGTACTCCCCGTCCTCGTCACGGCCACCCGGGCCGACCGCGAGCACGCGGCCGCGCTGGGGCTTCTCCTTCGCCGTGTCGGGCAGGACGATGCCGCTCGCCGTCGTCTCCTCTTCTTCGAGGGCCTCGACGATGAGCCTGTCTCCAAGCGGCTGCAGGTCCATCCGCACTCCTCCTTGCTACTGACTTTGTGACACTTGCTGGCACTCTCACTATACGAGAGTGCCAGACCATTCTACAACGGTTTGCTGGCGAGCGCAAGCCTCCGGCCGACCACATCGTTACAAGCTTTAGGTTATTCAGCGTGAGACGGGAGTTCTCGGCGGGCGGCGTGCTCGTCCGCCGCCTGCGCGGAGAGTGGTGGCTGGCCGCGATCCGGCCAGGCGGCAAGCGCGACGGCGTCTGGGCCCTACCGAAGGGGCTGATCGGCGCCGGCGAGACGGCCGGAGGAGACGGCGCTGCGGGAGGTGGCACGAGGAGACGGGCGCCACCGGCCGGCTCGTGCGCAAGCTCGGCGACGTCCGCTACACGTACACGTGGCAGGGCGAGCGGGTGTTCAAGGTCGTCAGCTTCTACCTGCTGCGCTACGGGCGCGGCCGGCTCGGCGATGTGCCGCCCGAGCATGCGCACGAGGTGGCGGACGTGCGCTGGCTACCGCTCGACGAGGCGCCGCGCCTCCTCGCTTACGGAGGCGAGCGCGAGATGGCCGAGAAGGGCACGCGCAGCACTCGAGAGCGACGCTTTATGATGCGCCGCAGCCGTGCCGATGTACGCCCTCAACTTCTACTCGCCCGATCGTCGCGGACCAGCTCCGCAGCCGCCGCAAGACGGCGACGATCCGGCTCGGCGACAAGTCGGGGAAGTACCGCAAGGGGATGATCGTCCAGGTGCTGTGCGGGTCGCGCTACAGCCCGCGCGAGCGGGTCTTCGACGCGGTCATCGACAAGGTCGAGGTCAAGCGGCTCGGCGAGCTGTCCCCGAACGAGGTCGAGCACGACAACCCGACGCTCCGCTCCCCGACGAGATGGCGCGACTTCCTCGCCCGGCTCTACAACCGCGACGTCACGCTCGACGACACGGTGACGCTGATCCGCTTCTCCGAGATTCGCTCTTAGCCCCAGATGGCGGCAGCCTTCGGCTGGGGACTGCTGGCCGCTTCGTCGCTCGTGATCGGCGCGCTCATCGCGCTTCGCTTCCGCATCGGCTTGCGCACCATCGGGCTGATCATGGGCTTCGGCGCGGGCGTGCTGATCAGCGCGGTCGCGTTCGACCTCGTCGAAGAGGCGGCCGACATGGCATCCCATGGATCGGTCATCGCAGGCCTCTTCACGGGCTGCGCGGTCTTCTTCGCCGGTGACTTGCTGATCGATCGCCTGGGGGGAAGTGAGCGCAAGAGCGCAGCCGGCCGGCAGGAGCGCGGTTCCGCGCTCGCCATCGTGCTCGGAACGGTGCTCGACGGGATCCCCGAGTCGGTGGTGATCGGCGTGACGATCTTCGAAGGCGGAGCGGTGGGCGCTGCCTTTCTGGCAGCGGTCTTCATCTCCAACCTGCCCGAGGCGATCTCGTCGACCGCGGGACTCGTCAGTGGCGGCTGGGAGAGAGCGCGAATCGTCTGGATGTGGATCGCGATCGCACTGGTGTCGGGACTCGCATCACTTGCGGGCTACGGCCTGTTCCAGGGCGCCTCGCCGAACGTCGTCGCCTTCGTTCTCGCGTTCGCCGCGGGCGCGATCCTGACCATGCTCGCCGACACGATGATGCCCGAGGCGTACGAGCACAGCGGCAAGCTGGTCGGCGTCGTGGCGACGCTTGGATTCGCCGTCGCGTTCACGATCCATGCGCTCGACTGAACCGAGGGCACGTGAATGTCGCCGCGTGTCACGGATGTGTAGAGGAACACCAGCCGAGCCCGCTCGCATAGTTCCTCCAAGGGAACGATTTCGTCTTGACCTCGCAATCAGGGAGCCAGCAAGTGAACGCGGGTGAACAACGCCGCATCGAGCTGATGCTGCCGATGCGCACGGTGCTGCTGGTCGCCGCCACGCTGGGCGTGCTGGCGGCGTTCGTGGCGATCGGCGACACCTTTCTGGTCGTGTTCATTGGGATCTTCCTGGCGCTCGTGTTCGAGTACCCCACGCGGTATCTGATGTCAAAGACGAAGATGTCGCGCGGGCTGGCGGCGACCGTGATCGTGCTCGGCGCCGCCGTCTTGATTGCGGTGCTCTTGCTGCTGCTCCTGGTACCGCTGGTCGGCTCGGCTCGCGACTTTCTCCAGGACCTGCCGGCGACGGTCGAGCAGCTGCGGGAATCCGACGAGCTGTCATGGCTCGGCGACAGCGGGGCCGCCGAGAACGTGCAGGCGGGGGCCGACGCGACCTCGGCGACGGTGCCGGACGCGATCTCGGCTGTGCTCGGTATCGCGGGTGGCTTCTTCTCCGGCTTCCTCGTCTGCTTCACGATCATCTTCACTTGCATCTTCCTGCTCAGCGATGTCGCGAATCTGAAGCGGGCGCTGGGGAGCGTGCTGATGCCGGGCGAGGACGAGCGCTGGCTGGGAGTCTGGGAGCGCGTGACGACCTCGATCTCTCGCTGGGCGATAGGTCTCGTCGTCATCGCCACGATCGCCGGGACAACCCAAGGGCTGACGGCCTGGCTGCTCGGATCGAGCTATGCGCTGGGGTTGGGGCTGATCGCGGGGCTGCTCGACATGATCCCGAACATCGGCGCCACCCTTGCCGGGTTCATACTCGTGCCGGCGCTCTGGGCCGAGGAAGGGCTGGCCGCGGCGATCATCATGCTGGTCGTGATCCTCGTCTACCAGCAGGTCGAGAACAACATCCTGACGCCGAAGATCCAGGGCGCAGCCGTCAACCTCTCAGCGTTCTTCATCATCATCGCCGTCACGCTCTTCGGCGCGCTGCTGGGTGTGCTCGGCGCGCTCACGGCAGTTCCGCTCGCGGCGACGATCCAGATCTTCGTCCAGGAGCTGACGGCCGGCCGGCGCGAGAAGGTCGCGGCGGCCAAGGCGGCGCTCGGGGTTCCCGCAGCACCGGAAGCTCCCGCGGAGCCTGGCTAGCCGAATTCGCACGCGTCGTCGAACGACCGAGGGGCGTTAGACTCGCGGTTCCCCCGAAAGGAGACGCAATGCTCGCAGCGGACTACCCGTTCCTCGACGTCCTGTGGACGATGCTCATCTTCTTCGCCTGGGTCATCTGGTTCTGGCTCCTGATCACGGTCTTCGCGGATCTCTTCCGGCGCCACGACATCGGCGGAGGGATGAAGACGCTCTGGATCATCTTCGTGATCATCTTGCCGTTCCTCGGAGTGTTCATCTACCTCATCTCACAGAGCGGGCACATGGCGGAGCGCAACATGAAGCAGATGGAGGCGCAGCAGGCCCAGTCCGATGCCTACATCAAGTCGGTGGCGGGCTCGGGTGGCGCCGCCGACGAGATCGACAAGGCCAAGAAGCTGCTCGACTCCGGCGCCATCACCCAGGCCGAGTTCGACGCGATCAAGGCCAAGGCGCTCGCTACGTAAACACTGCGTGCCAGGGGGGCCGTTCGCGGCCCCCCTGGCACGCTCTATGCCCAGGAGGAACCCGTGAGCGACTCGCTGTCAAATGGGCCCTCCTGACGCGGAGCGCCCTCCTCCCGCAGAAGGGATGGCCTGGGTGCCCGAAGGCACGTTCCGCATGGGCTCTGAGGACTTCTACCCGGAGGAACGTCCGGTCCGCGAGGTCGCCGTGGACGGGTTCTGGATCGACCGAGCACCAGGTCACGGTGTCCGACTTCCGCGAGTTCGTCTCGGCGACCGGCTACCGGACGGTCGCCGAACGACCGCTCGACCCGGCGGACTTTCCCGGCGCGGAGCTAGAGACGCTCGTGCCGGGCTCGCTCGTCTTCCACATGACGGACGGCCCGGTCGATCTGACCGACTACTTCGCGTGGTGGGACTACGTGCCGGGTGCGTGCTGGGGCGACCGGAGGGGGAGGGCTCGTCGGTGGACGGCCGCGACCTTCACCCGGTCGTACACGTCGCTTACGAGGACGCCGCCGCCTTCGCTGCCTGGGCCGGCAAGGACTTGCCCACGGAAGCCGAGTGGGAGTACGCGGCGCGCGGCGGGCTCGACGGCGCAACTTTCACCTGGGGCGACGACCACTTCCCGAACGGCGAGCCGCAGGCCAACACATGGCAGGGCGAGTTCCCGTGGCAGAACCTCTTGCATCGACGGCTTCGCGGGCACGTCTCCCGTCGGCAGCTTCCCCCCGAACGGCTACGGGCTCTTCGACATGGCCGGCAACGTCTGGGAGTGGACCTGCGATGTCTTCGCGATCGGCTATCCAGGTGAGCCGACCAGCCCGTGCTGCGCGCCGCCGACGGCCGAGTCCGGAGTAAACGCTTCTCGGCGTGTGATCAAGGGCGGCTCCCATCTCTGCGCCCCCAACTACTGCCTCCGCTACCGGCCCGCGGCGCGGCAGAGCGAGACGGTCGACACGTCGACGAGCCACATCGGCTTCCGCTGCGTCGTCCGCGTCTAGGAAGCTCGACGTGATCCGCCTCGCGTCGACACTGCCGCGCGAGTTCGCTACGGTCGCCTCTTGAGCACCGAGACCGCCACGGCCGGCGTCGCACCACCTCCGTCGCGCAAGAAGCGCATGACGAAGGTCTTCACCTGGCTCGTCGGCATCGTGGTCCTGCTTGTCGTCCTCGACCTCCTCGGCGTCGACGTGATCGGCTGGCTCCGGTCCCTCTGGGACCAGGTCAAGGACATGCCGACGGGCTACCTGGCCGCGGCCCTCACGTTCCAGACGGCCCAGACTCTCTTTGCCGCCCTCTCCTATTACGGCATCCTCAAGTTCGCGTACAAGGACGAGGTCCAGTTCTGGCAGATCGCGGCAGCGTACGCAGTCGGCGTCGCGCTGAACGGCTTCCTGCCCGCAAACCTCGGCACCTTCTGCACCCTCCTGATGTTCGTCGCCATCATCCCGTCCTGCAACATCGCCGGCGCGATCGGCGCATACGTCGTCCAGAAGATCTTCTTCACGATCGCCGGGACGTTCGTCTACCTCTACATGTTCCTGAGCGTGCCGAACTCGTTCGACGTCAGCTTTGGCGGAAACCTCAAGGCATACCCCTGGCTCACCATCCTCATTATCTGCTTGGGAGCAGTGCTGATACTGATCCTGGGCCGCATGCTGTGGAGCAAGGTGAAGGTGGCCTGGGAGAACGCAAAGCACGGCGGGGCGATCCTCTCGGAGCCAAAGACCTACTTCTTGCACGCGTTCCTGCCGTCGTTTCTCTCCTGGGTTAGCAAGATCGTCGTGACCGGGATCTTCCTCGCTGCCTTTGCCATCCCGGTGACGTTCAACTCGATCATGTGGGTCTTCGGTTCGGGGTCGCTCGCAAGCGTCGCGTCGTTCACGCCGGGCTCCATCGGCGTCACGCAGGCGACGAACGCACTCGCTCTGGGGGCCTGCTGTGACGTCCCGAAGGGCCAGGCGGTGGATTACTCGACGGCCCAGCAGCTGATCACTACCGCGTGGAACCAGGTCGTGGCGCTTGTCCTCGTGATCGCGGTGTTCGGCTGGACGGGAGGCAAGCAGCTCGTCGAGGAGTCGTACACCGACGCGAAGGCGCGCGCGGCCGAGGCCAAGAAGAAGAAGGCCGAGAAGAAGGCCGCCAAGCAGGCAGAGAAGAACGCAGCAGAAGCGGAGGGGAACCAGCCGGACTGACCCGTTCGAGTGGGGTCTTCTCGCGCTACTCCGTGAGCGGGATCGACGTCGCCTCGGGTTGGGACGTCTCCAACCGCGACGATCCTATGACGCTGAGCCCCTTCGTGCGTTACGGTCGCGCGATGAGCACTGCGAACCCCGTGACCACTGCGTCACCTCCCTCGCGCAGGCGCCGGATGCTCAAGATCCTGGAGCGGCTCCTCCTTGTCGCGATGTTCCTCGTCGTGCTGAACCTGCTCGGCGTCGACATCATCGGCTGGCTCGACAGCCTCTGGGACGAGGTCAAGGACATCCCGCCGGGGTACCTGATCGGCGCCTGCATCGTCCAGTTCGGCCAGACGTTCTTCGCCGGCGTCTCGTACTACGGCATCCTCAAGTACGCGTACCCCGCGGAGGTGGAGCTGTGGCCGATCGTCGCCGCGTACTCCGTCGGTGTGGCGCTGAACGGCTTCCTGCCGGCGAACCTCGGCACCTTCGTGACACTGATGATGTTCATCGCCATCATCCCGTCCTGCGGGTTTGCTGGCGCGCTCGGCGCCTACATCGTGCAGAAGATCTTCTTCACGATCATCGGGCACGTTCGTCTACCTCTACATGTTCCTGAGCGTCCCGGGTGCGTTCGACGTCAGCTTCGGCAACCTCACGTCGCACCCGGGGCTGTTCTTCGGCATCGTCGTCGGCGGGATCCTGCTCATCTACCTCCTCGTGCGGATGTTCTGGGGAAGGATCAAGGCGAAGGTGACGAAGGCCTGGGACCAGGCGAAGGACGGCGGGGCCATCCTCTCCGAGCCAAGGGTCTACCTGCGCAAGTCGTTCCTGCCCTCGTTCATCTCGTGGTGCTGCAAGCTCGGCGTGATCGCCATCTTCCTCGCCGCCTTCGCGATTCCGGTGACGTTCGAGTCGGTGATCTGGGTCTCCGGCTCGGGCTCGCTCGCGAACATGGTGTCGTTCACGCCCGGGTCGATCGGCGTCACTCAGGCGACAAACGCGCTCGCACTGGGTACCTGCTGCGACGTGCCGTACCAGCAGGCGGTGGACTACTCGACGGCCCAGCAGCTGCTCATGACGGCGTGGAACCAGGTCGTGGCTCTCGTCCTCGTCGTGTGGGTCTTCGGCTGGACGGGCGGCAAGCAGCTCGTCGGCGAGTCGTACGAGGACGCCAAGGTGAAGTCGGCCGAGATGAAGGCCGAGCGCGCCGCGAAGAAGGCGGAGAAGAAGGCCGAGAAGCAGGCCGAGAAGGAGGCCGAAGCGCCGAGGCCAAGCACGGGCCGGTAGCGTGAGCTGGATCTACGGCGAGCTCGTCCTCGTGTCGCTCGGCGCGATGCTCTCTGCCGACGACGCTGATGTTCTCCGTGCTGGCGCTCGTGCTCGGCGACCGGCCGCTCCGCACGGGGCGCTCTTCTATGCCGGCGCGCTCACGGCGACGCTGGCGATCGGCGTCGCGGCGGCATTCGTGCTCGACGACGTCGCCGCGTCCGACACCCGTCGCAGCCGAAGACGTGGGTTGCCGTCCTCGACCTCGCCCTCGGTGGGCTGCACTCCTGCTCTGGGTGGCACGTACCGCCCGCCGCCCGTACGACCCGAGGACAGGAGACGGCGATGGTCGACAAGATGCGTGGAGTCGCCTCGTCGCCGTGGATCGCCGTCATCGCGCGCGGGGGCGGTGCTCGCGAACCCCGGCATGTTCATCCCCATTGCCCTGAAGACGATCTCGGAGACCGATCCCAGCGCCGACGTCCTACATCGCGCAGTGGCTCTTCTTCGCGGTCGTTTCGCTGTTGCCGCTACTTACCGCAATCATCCTGCTGGTCTTCGCGCCGATCTGGACGGGGCGCGTCCTCGAGCGAGTTCGTGGCTGGCTCGAGCGGCACGCCATGCAGGTGGCGATGGTGATCGTCGGCCTGCTCGCGCTCTCGCTGCTTCGCGGCGGCATCGCCGGGCTCACGGACTAGGCAGATCCTTGCGGTACCAGCGAGCGGTGCTGCCGGTCGGACAGCCTTCGATCACGCCGACGGTCTCGTAGCCGAGCCGCTCGTAGAGGCCGGACGCCAGCAGGTCGTAGGCGCGGAACTGGACGAGCCGGCAGCCCCGCCGTCGCGCTTCGGCTTCCGCACCGGCCATGAGGGCGCGCGCCAGCCCACGACCGCGGAGCGGCTCGTCGACCCACATCGCCTGGAGCTCACAACACCCACCCCACACGATCCCGGAGATGCCCGCGACGACCGTGCCGTCGTCGTCACGGACGAAGATCCCGAACTCCTCGTCGTCACCCAGGCCGGCGGCGGCGATAGCGGCCTGGGCGACCCGATCCTCGAGCAGCGCGAGATCGGCCGGAGGGGGCGCGTCCTCGACGACGAGGCGATAGGAGCCCTCCATCCGGCCGAGTCTGCTCTTCGAGCGCTACTCCTCCGGCAGGAGCTGCGCCATCAGCGCCAGATCGTCGAAGTACAGCCGGAACGCCGAGATCTTGTCGTCGGAGAAGTCCGCCGCGCAGACGCCGGCCAGAACGACCTCACGCCCGTTCGGCTCGACCACGACGTCCTCGTCGAGCACCCACGGGCCGGAGAACTTCGCAGTGAGGACGAACTCGGCGAAAGCCTTGTTCCCGCCAGCGTCGACGCCCTGAACGGCGACGGACACGTCCGAGAGGCTGTCGTCCCGCGACTGAACCACCTCTGTGAGCTCTTCCAGCGAGTTGACCGACATGTTCGGCGACCAGCCGCTCACGTCGTCGGTGAACAACCCCGACATTGCGCCGGTCTCGCCCGTCAGGCCCGCCTCGAGAGCGAGCGCGAGTTTACGACCACGGCCATCAGCCATAACCTTCGTCTCCTTCCGTAGGACTGCGGTTGCTAGATGCCGAGGGCCTTGGCCTTGGCGGCCGCGAACTCCTCGTCGGTGAGCGCACCGGCCTCGTGCAGCTTGGCCAGCTCGGAGACCTGTGCCATCGGGTCCGGCTCGGTGGGCTCGGCGGGAGGCGGAGGCGCCGGCGGCGGATCCTCGTACGCCTGTTCGTGCTCCGCCTGGGTTCGCTCCCCGTGCCTGACCGGCTGCATACGCCGCGCCTCCGACGACCAGTGCGGTCCGACGGCGCGTCCGACGACGTACCATTCCCATGTCCTTCTCCTCTCTTCCGTTGGCTGGAGCAGCCAGTCTAAGACATCGCGTACGGATTCCTACTCCAGGTCCGGCTCGACGACCTCGTACGTGAGCCCGTCGGGACGGCCGGGCGACCGGCGGTGATAGTGCACCCGCAGCACTTCTCCGGCTCCGAGATCGACACGGTCGGGGAAGACCCACGCTGAGGTCGCCCAGCTCGACGTCGGCCACGTCCACGGGTCGAGCGTGTGCTCGATCGTCCCGTACAGCGCGGCCCGGAACGTCACGGCAACGGCGTTCACGCTGCCCGGAGCGTCGACGACGAGGTCGGCCGAGGCGCGCACGGAGGCGTCCGTCGAACGTCGCCAGATCCAGCGCGGCGAGGGTGACCGGCGGGCCCACAGGCGGCCACGTCGCGGCCACCTCCGCCTCCGTCGGCATGTTGACGGGACCGGGAAGCGCCCCGTCGAGGAGCGGCTGGAACTCCATTGCGTACAGCTCCCTCCACCGCTCGACCGCGGCGCGTCCGATCGCGCGCTGCCGTGCATCCGCTTCGGGCAGGAGCAGTGGCCGCGCGAGCAGTGTCAGCGTGTGGGGAATCAGCCGCGCGTCCGGCTTCAAGAGTCGCCGCCGCGCGTCGAGGGTCGTCTCGAGGATCTCTTCTTCGAGCGGCTCGTTTCCAATCACTTCCGCCACGAGGAGATCCGCGGGCTCGGGCAGCTCGACGTGCCGCGACCAGCCGGGAACGAGCGTGACGACGTCGTCCACGCCGTTTGCCGCGAACACGCGCTCGGCCACTTCCGCGATGTCGCTGCCTTCGACCGCGTAGACCCGCCGCGCACCCGCTCGAGCGGCAGCAACGGCGAGCACGCCGCTACCGGTGCCGATGTCGAGCACGACGTCTCCCGGCCGCACTGCCTCGACGAGCGCTGCGAGGTAGTCGCCCGTCCTGCGGTCGTCGTGCAGCATCCGGGCGTGCTCCACCGGGTCGGCCCAGCCGCTGGCGGGCGCCCTGCCGTCCGAGCGCACGAGGGCGCCTTCCTCGATCAGCATGTTGACGACACTGCATCGTCGGCGCGAAGTCGGTGGAGGGCGCCTCGCGCTCGAGCCGCTCGATCGCATCGCCGAGAGCGAGCGGCTGCGCGAAGAGCGACAGGGCTGCGTAGCCGCGAGGCCCGAGGTCGACGATCGTCCCGTTCGGCGCATCGAGCAGGACGTGCCCCGCCGCATCGAAGCGCGTTCGCACTCCCGGCGCGAGCTGCAAGCGTGTCTCCGGTGACAGGTGTGCGTCGGCCACGGTATTCGATCCTCCGGGGCCGAAGTATGTGTTGGTGCCGACGGTTGCGCGCTAGATCCGCCGGCGACCCCGTCCAGGCGTGACAGCGGCGGCCACTACGGCGGTCTTCGCGACCGGCGACGGTCCGGGCGTGACGGCCTTCGCCACTACCGCGGTCTTCGCCACCGGCGCGCCGACAACACCGACTCTTCCTACACGTGCTGGTCTAAGCGGCATGTTCAGCCTCCTTCGGTCGCAGCGGCTTCATCGGCCTCGATGGAAGCGATGATCGCCTGGATGGGAATGCGTCCGTTGGCGATCAGCTGGCCACCCGAACGCCGCGCCGCTGCTGCGAACGGCGCCGCCCAGAGGTTCTCCCAGATGAGCACTCCGGCGGTGCTTCCCGGCTCCATGGCAGCAGCCAGGTGCACGACGTCGTCGGCCGCCAACAGCTCCGCCAGCTGAGCCTCGAGTGCTTCGAGCTCTCCGAGCTCCTCGACGTCGGAGAGCTCCATCGCCTCGACGGTGCCGTCCTCGCCCTTGGTCAGGATCAGCACGTCGATCACGCGGATGGTGCCGGAGTCGACCAATGCGAGCAGCTCTTTTGCCATCTCGCCCGTGAAGTTGCTCGCTCCCGCCGGAAACTCGACCACCACGTAGTCGACGGGACCGAGCTCATCCAGGGCTGTGCTCGTCGTTTCCAGGGCTGTATCTGTCGTCATTCGCTCCCTTTCGTTAGCCGGCTGGCCACGTCACGTCGAAATCCGTGGGCGCCCGTTCACGATAGACGCTGTGGCACTCCGCGTCGACCCGAGTCGTGGCCACTACCTCGGGCCGTGAGCAGGATCACGATGCTCACGGCCGCCACCCACGCAGGAAAGAGGAGCACGCTCAGCCGGAACAGCGACACGGCGAACAGCAGCGTCAGCGCGACCGCGTAGCCGCTGAACGCGAGCCAGCGCGGCAGCGTGCCCGTTCGCAGCCCGATGGTCGAGGTGACGATGATGAACACCGCGCCCGCACGCACTGCGTAGATGTAGAGAAGCGAGTAGGCAAGGCCGCGTGCGAGCCCGAATGCATCGGGGCCTGGCAGCGGCGCTCCCTGGAACTTCACCGTCGCGACCGGTGCGATCGCCGCGGCCGTAGCCGCGAACATCAACGCCACGAACAACAGGCCGCTGCCGATGAAGACCGTGGACAGGAACTGATCCTCGTGCTCTCCGATCCTTGCCCTGATCACCGCGATGAACCAGAGAAACGCGATGCCAGCGAGTGGCGCGGCGTAGACGCCGACGAGGGCGAGATCACGAACGTGGCTGACGAGAGTACCAATGCTCGATCTCCTGCGCGCTCGCACCCCGTGGCGGCTGCTGGCGCAACAACGCGATCGATACGACGAACAGCACACTGAAGACGAGGCCGGCGATACCCGCGGCCCGCGGCGTCTCCGCGGCTGGGATAGGTGCAGTGGTCGCGTCTGAGCCCCGGGCCATGAGAGCTGGCCTAAGAGCCGGCGAGAGCCGGCTCGGCGGCGGCGTCCTGATGCTTCTCGCGGGCGATCGAGATCATGGCGGCGCCGAACATTGCGAGCGCGAGCCCGCAGACCGCGACGAAGACGTGCCACGCCGGCCTGCTCAGCCGCTCGTCGAAGAGCAGCGTACCGAGAATCACGGAGACAATCGGGTTCGCGACCGAAACCGTTGCCACGGACGTGGCGAGAAAGCCCTCGCTGAGCGAGATCTGCTGGAGGACGAACGCGTAGATCCCGGCGCCGGCCATGGCGTAGAACTCCCACGTCGACAGCACTTCGGACACGCCTCCCGCATGCAGCGCGTCGAGGGTCGGCTTGACGAGGCAGGCCGACGTCCCGAACAGGATCCCGGAGGCGACGCCGTAGTACGCGGCCCGTCGCGCTCCTTCCCCACGGCGGGCGAGCACGATCAGCGCGGCAGTGAGTCGCTCCGATCGCGAGGAGCGCGATCGCCCACTCGTTGTTCGGCGCGGTGTCGTTGCCGCCTGCGGGTCGCCGAAGATCGCATACAGCGCGAGCCCCAGCACGACGATCGATGGCGCCGATGATCTCTCGGCGGCCGACCGACTGGTTCGTCAGGAAGTAGCCGAGCGGCAGCGCAAAGACGACGGTCGTGACGAGCAGCGGCTGGATGATCGCGAGCTGTCCGTGATCGAGCGCGATCGCCTGGACGACGTAGCCGACGAGCAGCGCGCCGGTGCCGACGAGCCACCAGCGGCTTGCCGCCAGCCTGGCGAAGGCACGCAGGTTGTCCGGCGAGATCCCGAGATCGAGGGCTCCCTTCTGCTGAAGGGTCGCGGCGACGGCGAACAGGAACGCTGCGACGAGTGCGAGGATCTCGGCCAGGACGCGGAGACTCTATGGAAGGAAACGCCGTGCTGCACGCGTTGCGGGAACTGCTTAGTGTTCTCGTCCACCACAGCGACGAACGCTGCATCGACTCACGGGAGGGAGCGATTCGTGGAGACGGATGAGGTCATTGGTTCCCTGATCGACCGGAACGTGGTCGAGCCCTCGAGAACTTCGAGGATCCGAACCAGGAATGGCGCCGTGCTGGGCACGTTCTTCCTCGTGCTCGTCGAGCTGGCGGCGGGATGATGGGCCAAGCGTTTCCTGACACGATCAGCCGTACGGCGGCGAGAGGAGGCACGCGATGACGACGAAGCAGGCGCCAGCGGGGCTTGCGACGAGACGGGATCGCCCCAACGGCGGCCGTAGCCCATTTCACCGTTGCCGAGCGCGCTGCCCGCGGAAAGGCCGCCCGGGCCGAGGTACCACGCTCGAGCCACGGCCAGTGGACGCCGTCTCCGCACCGCCCGGACCCCATCGACCTGCTCGAAGAGCAGGCGAGTGACGCGCGTTCCCGAGCTCGTGCCCGATCCGCTACGGGCGGATGCTCGTGTCGCCGTTCACGTTCTTCCGCGGCGGCGCCTATCTCATGGCCTCCGACCTCTCGGGCGGCCCGCGTACCGGCCTGCACGCACAGCTCTGCGGCGACGCGCACCTTTCGAACTTCGGCGCCTTCATGGCGCCGGACCGCGACCTCGTCTTCAGCGTCAACGACTTCGACGAGACGCTTCCGGGCCCGTTCGAGTGGGACGTGAAGCGGCTCGTCGCGAGCTTCGCCGTCGCCGCCCGCGACCGCGGCTTCGACGACAAGGAACGCGAGACGATCTGCCTCACCGCCGCGAAGGCGTACCGCGAGGCGATGCGAGCGCTTCTCGAAGATGCGCACCCTCGACCTCTGGTACGCCCGTGTCGACGTCGAGCGGTTCGCGGAGGGCTTCCGCAAGCAGGCGAGCCCGAAGGCGGTGAAGACGTTCGACAAGAACGTCGCGAAGGCGCGAACGAAGGACAGCCTGCGCGCATTCGACAAGCTCACCGAGCTCGTCGACGGCGAGCCGAGGATCGTCAGCGACCCGCCGTTGATCGTTCCGGTCGAGGACGTCGCGGGGCGATGGAAGCGGCGCAGATCGACCAGACGATGCGGACGATCATCCGCTCGTACCGCCGAACGCTCGCCGGGCGACCGGCGGCGCCTGCTCGAGCGCTTCCGCTACGTCCACGCCGCGCGGAAGGTGGTCGGCGTGGGAAGCGTCGGCACGCGTGCCTGGATCGTGCTCATGCTCGGTCACGACGAGCAGGACCCGCTCTTCCTCCAGGCGAAGGAGGCGGAGCCATCGGTGCTCGAGCCGTTCCTCGGGCAGGAGCGAGTTCGCGACCAGCGGCCAACGCGTCGTCGAGGGCCAGCGGCTGATGCAGGCGGCGAGCGACATCATGCTCGGCTGGCTTCGCGTGACCGGCATCGACGGCGTCGAGCGCGACTTCTACGTCCGCCAGCTCTGGGACGGGAAGGCTTCCGCAATCATCGAGGCGATGGAGCCGCAGACGCTGGCGACGTACGCGGAGATCTGCGGCTGGACGCTCGCCAAGGCACACGCGCGCTCGGGAGACTCCGTCGCGATCGCGAGCTATCTCGGGTCGAGCGACTCGTTCGACCGTTCCCTGGCGACGTTCGCCGAGACGTATGCCGACCAGAACGAGCGCGACTACGCAGGCGCTCGTCGAGGCCGTGAAGAGCGGGCGCGTGACCGCGGAAGAGGGCCTGTGACCGAGAGCCGACGCACTCGCGCCTCTGAGAGACTCCGCGGATGGCAACGAGCAACGGCCAGGGCCGACGCGCCTGATCGGGCGCGCCTCGTCCTCGTCTCGCTCATCCTCGTCGCGGCGGTCGCGAACCTCAACCTCTCCGTCGCCAACGTCGCGCTGCCCGACATCGCGCTGGACGTTCGATGCCGGCCAGGCGATCGCTCAACCTCATCGCCGTCGGCTACTCGCTCGGGCTCGCCGCTTCGGTTCTCTACTTCGGGGCGATCGGCGACCGCTACGGCCGCAAGCTCATGCTGCTGCTCGGCACGACCCTCGCCGTCCCGATGTCGCTGCTCGCCGCGTTCGCACCGTCCGACGAGGTGCTGTTCGTCGCCCGCGTGGGCGGCGGCCTGTCGGCAGGGATGGCGTATCCGACGACGCTCGCCCTGATCGCGGCGCTCTGGTCGGGGCCAGGGCGCACGAAGTCGATCGCCCTGTGGTCAGCCATCGGCGGAGCGATCGCGGCGCTGGGACCGTTGATCTCCGGTGCCTTGCTCGAGCAGTTCGACTGGGGATCGGTGTTTCTCGTCACGCTGCCGCTGGCCGTCGTGGCGCTACTGATGGCGTTCTTCTTCGTGCCGAGTCACATCAACGAGACCACCGAGGCCGTCGACAACCTCGGCGGCGTCCTGTCGCTCGTCATGGTCGGGTCGCTCATCCTCTCGATCAACTTCGCGCCGGTCCCGAACGAGACGACGCTCGTGCTCGGCTGCTCGGCGGAGTCGCGCTTGCGACCGCCGTCGGCTTCTACCTGCGACAGCGCCGGGCGAGGAACCCGCTCTACGACCTCGACGTCGCCGCCAGGCGCGATCTTCTGGGTCGCTGCGTGCGCGGGGATCATCGTCTTCGGCTCGCTCATGGGCGCGGCGTTCATCAGCCAGCAGTACCTCCAGAACGTCCTCGGCTACTCGACGCTCGAAGCCGGGGCGTCGATCCTGCCCGCGGCGCTGATCATGGTGATCGTGGCGCCGCGCTCCGCGAAGCTCGTCGGAGGCACGGGGTGCGCGCTTCACGCTCCTCGTGCGGCTACGTCTTCCTCGTGCTGGCGTTCCTGTCGCATGCTCCTGCTCTGGAAGGAGGACATCCGCGTACTGGAAGATCGCGATCGCCTATGCCTTCATCGGAATCGGCGTCGGGCTTCGCGGGGACGCCCGCGTCGCACTCACTCACCGGCTCCGTACCGGTGACGCGGGCCGGCATGGCTTCGGGCACGGCCGACCTCCAGCGCGACCTCGGCGGCGCGATCATGCAGTCGATCTTCGGCGCGCTGCTCACGGCCGGCTACGCGGCGGCGCCGGAGCGGCGATCGCCGCGTCCGGACAAGAACATCACGGACAGCACGCAGGCGCAGCTGACGAAGTCCTTCGCGGGCGCGGAGGATGTGGCCGCCGCAGCATCCGCAGTACGCAGACGCGATCATCTCCGGCGCGAAGACCGCGTTCCTCCAGGGCGACCAGTGGGCGTACACGGCCGGCCTCGTCGCGGTGCTCGGCGGCGCGGCGCTCGTGTTCTTCATGTTCCCGAAGCGAGACGACGAGCGGCGGCTGCTGGCCGCCTACCACGCGGAGAGACACGGCGATGAGTGGCTGACCCGCACACTGCCGTCGCGAAGCCTGCAAAGATGCCAGTAGCGACCGAGGAGGTAGTGGGGGATGAGCGACCAGTCCGTAGACCGTTCGAAGCTGCCGATCCGGCGGCCGCCGTTCGGCGGCGTCACGAAGAAGACGCTCGAGGGCTCGGAGCCCGACTGGAACCAGGCGGCGCACGTCGAGCCGCCGGAAGGGGCTCCGAACGTCCTGGTCGTCCTGATCGACGACGCCGGCTTCGGCAACCCGAGCACGTTCGGGGGTGCGATCGACACCCCCAACTACACGCGCATGGCAGACGAGGGGCTCCGCTACAACCGCTTCCACGTGACCGCCGTGTGCTCGCCGACACGTGCGGCGATGCTCACCGGCCGCAACCAGCACCGCGTCGGGTTCGGCCTCGTCGCCGAGTTCTCGGGACCGTTCCCCGGCTACAACGCGACGATCCCGCGCGACTGCGCGACGCTGCCGCGGATCCTGCAGGAGAACGGCTACATGACCGCGGCCATCGGCAAGTGGCACTTGACGCCGGACAATCAGCAGGGGTCTAGTGGGCCCTTCAACCGCTGGCCGGCCGGGCTCGGGTTCGACTACTACTGGGGCTTCCTCGGCGGCGAAGCGGGCCAGTACGACCCGCTCATCACCGAGAACCAGAAGGTGCAGGGCGTTCCCGAAGGCACGGACGGACAAGCCCTACTACTTCCCGGACGACATGGCCGAGAAGGCGATCGACTGGCTGCACCGCGTACGTGCCGAGCGGCCGGCGGGCCGTGGTTCATGTACTACGCGACCGGGTGTAGCCACGCGCCGCACCACGTGCCGCGGGAGTGGTCGGACAAGTACGCGGGCAAGTTCGACCAGGGCTGGGATGTCGAACGTGAAGAGACGCTCGCGCGCCAGAAGGAGCTCGGCGTGGTCCCCGCCGACACCGAGCTGCCGGAGAACGACGCGTTTCCGAAGTGGGACTCCCTGAGCGAGACGGAGCAGCGCCTGTACGCGCGGCAGATGGAGGTCTACGCCGGCTACTCCGAGAACGCGGACTGGAACGTCGGCCGCGTACTCGCCGAGATCGAGGAGATGGGCGAGCTCGATAACACGCTCGTGATCTGGATCTGGGGAGACAACGGCGCCAGCATGGAGGGCACGCTCTCGGGCACGTTCAACGAGCTGACGACGCTGAACGGCATCCCGCTCACCACCGAGCAGCAGCTCGGGCTCCTCTTCAAGCACGGCGGCCTCGAGGCGTGGGGCGGTGACCTGCTGGCACCGCACTACTCGTCGGCCTGGGCATGGGCGAGCAACTGCCCGTTCGACTGGGGCAAGCAGGTCGCCTCCCATCTCGGCGGCACGCGCGACCCGCTCGTCATCCGCTATCCCGAAGCTCGTCTCGGACCCGGGCTCGGTCCGCAGCCACTTCACGCACGTGATCGACGTCGCGCCGACCGTGCTCGAGATCGCGGGCATTCCGGCGCCGGACACGGTGGACGGGATCGAGCAGGAGCCGCTGCACGGCTTCACGTTCGCCGACTCGCTCTCCGACCCCGACGCGCCGGAGCGCCACACGCAGCAGTACTTCGAGGCGGTCGGCAACCGGGCGATGTACAAGGACGGCTGGTGGCTCGCGATGCGGCTGCCCCGTATCCCGTGGCAGCTCGACCCCGAGGTGCTGCGCGGCTTCGGCCCCGGCTGGGACCCGGACGCGGACCCCGTCGAGCTCTACTACCTGCCCGACGACTTCGCGCAGGCCAAGGACGTGTCGGCCGAGCATCCGGAGAAGGTCGAGGAGCTCCGCAAGCTGTTCTGGGAGGAGGCCGAGCGCTACCAGGTGCTGCCGATCCTCGGCGGGCTCTCCTCCTTCTACGGGATCGTGCCGCCCATCCCCAAGGAGTCGAAGTTCACCTACCGCGGGCGGATCGAGAACGTCGCCGCCGGGATGATCCCCCGCATCTACAACCACTCGTACACGATCAGCGCCGACATCGTCGTCCCGGAAGGCGGCGCCGAGGGCGTGATCGTCGCCGCGTTCGACCACCTGGGAGGCTTCGCGCTCTACGTCCAGGACGGCAAGCTCAAGCACCACTACTCGATGCTGGGCGTGCTCGAGTACACGCAGGAGGCGGAGACGCCGCTCCCGTCGGGTGAGGTCAACGTCGAGGTGGTCTTCGCCGCCGACGAGCCCAAGCCGGCCACGGGCGGCGAGGTGACGTTGCTCGTGAACGGCGAGCCGGTCGCCTCGGGGCGCATGGAGCACACCGTGCCCGCGCGCTTCTCCGGATACGCCGGAATGGACATCGGCTGCGACAACGGCCTCGTCGTCGACCGCAGCTACGCCGACAAGGCGCCGTTCCGCTTCACGGGCGAGATCAAGCAGGTCACGTTCGACATCGCCCCCCACATGAGCGAGGAGGACCGGCAGGCCCTCCACGAGCACGCCGAGCAGGCGCTTGCGGCGCACGCGGCCAGTGCCTAGGAACGCTGGAGGTTGACAATGAGCAAGCAGGAGCAGATGGACGTATTGATCGCCATCTACCTCTTCGAGGATCTGGGAAGGAAGGACTACGACGCCGTCATGGACCTCGTCGAGGAGAAGGAGGTCGAGGTCCAGGGCGTGGTGCTCGCCAGCAAGGACGACCAGGGCGAGATGCAGGTGATCGAGGCCGGCGACCATGCGGTGCGCAAGGGCGCCACGATGCTCGGAGGCGCAGGTCTCGTCGTGGGCCTCTTCGCGCCGCCGCTGCTCGCAGCGACGGCCGTCGGAGCCGGCGTCGGAGCGGTGGCCGGGAAGTTCGCCAAGAAACGGGCGGCGAGCGGGATCGGGGACAAGCTGGACGACGTGCTGCCCGACGGCTCGGCTGCGCTGATCGCGATCTACGACTCGGACGACGCCGACAAGGTGAAGGGGGCGATCCCGAACGCCATCCGGAGCTCGGTGGCGCAGATCGACTCGAAGAGCGCCAAGGAGCTCAAGGCCGGGCTCGAGGAAGCTTCCGGCGGGCTGAGCGGCTGACTCGGCGGCCGCGACGGAGAGACTCACCCGCGGGAGTTCCCGACGGCTTGCTGATCGAGGTCAGCCATGAAACGATTGCGGCGGGGGCAACGACGGGAGGTGCCCGGATAGTGAGCAGGAGTGCGTGGGAGCCGACGCCGGGAGTTCCGAGGCCCTCGTGTTGACGCTCGCCGCCAGTACGGTCGATCTCGCGCGCATCCAGTTCGCGATGACGTCGCTCTACCACTTCCTCTTCGTCCCGTTGACGCTCGGCCTGGCACTGCTCGTCGCGATCATGCAGACGGTCTGGTATCGACGAGGCGACGAGGCGTGGCTGCGCCTCACACGCTTCTTCGGGACGCTGATGCTCATCAACTTCGCGATCGGCGTCGCCACCGGGCTCGTGCAGGAGTTCCAGTTCGGGATGAACTGGTCCGTCTACTCGAAGTTCGTTGGAGACGTGTTCGGCGCCCCGCTCGCGATCGAGGGCCTCGCCGCCTTCATGCTCGAGTCGACCTTCCTCGGGCTCTGGATCTTCGGTTGGGGTCGACTCTCGAAGCGCGTCCACCTCGCGACCGTGTGGCTCTTCGCGCTCGGCACCTGGCTGTCGGCGTTCTTCATCATCGTGGCCAACTCGTGGATGCAACGGCCGGTCGGCTCGGACGTCGTCAACGGTCGCGCGGAGCTCACGAGCATCTGGGATCTCCTGTCGAACCGGCTCGCGCTCTGGGCGTACGGGCACGTGATCATGGTCGGCATCACGACGGCCGCGGTCGTGATGTTCGGCGTCGCGTGCTGGCACATCGTCCGCGGGCGGAACCAGGAGCTCTTCACGAAAGCCGCGAAGCTGGCACTGATCGTCGGCGTGCCGATCTCGGCGGTCAACCTCTGGTGGGGCAGCCACCTCGGGATCGTCATCACCGACTACCAGCCGATGAAGATCGCCGCCACCGAAGCCCTATGGGACACCGAGCAGCCGGCCTCGTTCTCCGTGTTCCAGATCGGCGGCTTCACGAAGGAGGACCAGACAGCCGTCGCTTCTCGATCGAGATTCCCAAACTCCTCTCGTTTCTCGCCACCGGCTCGTTCAACGGCGAGGTTCAGGGCCTCAACCCGCTCCAGCAACAGGCAGAGCGCGACTACGGGCGCGGGAACTACACGCCGCCGGTGGAGACGACCTACTGGTCGATGCGGGTCATGGCGTACCTCGGCAGCCTCGTCTTCCTCGTGCTCGGCGTCGGCGCGCTGCTCTGGTGGCGGAAGAGGTTCGAGCGGAGCAGATGGTTCCTCTGGGTCGGTGTCTGCACGATCCCGCTGCCATACCTCGCCGCGCTCGCAGGCTGGATGCTGACCGAGGTCGGCAGGCAGCCCTGGATCGTCTGGGGCCTGCTCCAGACGGCCGACGCGAACTCGCCGAGCGTGTCGAGCAGCACGATCACCCTGAGCCTGATCGTGTTCGGCCTCCTGTACCTGTCGTTGACCATCCTCAACTTCGTCCTCTTGCGTCGCTACGCGCGTATCGACCCGCCCGACGTCGGGCGGTGACGGCGACGAGTTCGGCGTCCCGGCGGTCGAGCTACTAGCCATGGATCTCCAGCTCCTCTGGTTCGTCCTCATCGCCGTCCTCTGGGCCGGCTACTTCGCCCTCGAAGGGTTCGACTTCGGCGTCGGCATGTCGCTGCCGTTCCTGGGGCGTGACGACGCGGAGCGGGGCACGATGCTGCGCACGATCGGGCCGGTCTGGGACGGGAACGAGGTGTGGCTCGTCGTCGCCGGGGGCGCGACGTTCGCGGCGTTCCCGGCCTGGTACGCGACGATGTTCTCGGGCTTCTACATCGCGCTGCTCCTCGTTCTCTTCTTCCTCATCATCCGCGTCGTGTCGTTCGAGTGGCGATCGAAGAGCGAGAGCGAGGGCTGGCGGAGCTTCTGGACGTGGTGCAACACGATCGGCAGCGCGGGCGCCGCGCTCGTGTGGGGCGTCGGGCTGGCGAACCTCGTATACGGAGTGCCCATCAGCTCGGACGGCGACTACGCGGGCAACTTCTGGGATCTCTTCAGCGCGTACACGGTCTTCGCGGGAGTCACCGTCGGTGGTGCTCTTCGCGTTCCACGGCGCCACGTTCCTCACGCTGCGTACGGTCGGCGGATCTGCGCGATCGCGCCGAGCGCGCGGCCCGGCGGTTCGCGATCCCGGCAGCCGTGGCGCTGACAGCGTTTCTCGTGTGGACGGTCGCGGTCGCAGTCGACCGGAACGACAAGGACGTCTTCCCGCCCGTGCTTCCGGCTGCCCTCGGTATCGCCGCCGTCGTGCTCGCGCTCGCGTTCCTCTTCCGCAAGCAGAACGGGAGGGCGTTCGGGATGACCGCCCTGGCCACCATTTCGTTCGTCGCCACGCTCTTCACGAGCCTCTATCCGCGCGTGATGGTGTCGAATCCGGACTTCGGCAACAGCCTGACGGTCGACGGCGCAGCCTCGTCGCACTATTCGCTGCAGGTGATGAGCGTCGTCGCCCTGATCTTCGTCCCGCTCGTGCTCGTGTATCAGGGCTGGACCTACTACGTGTTCCGCCACCGCGTCGGAGACGAGCCTGTGGGCTCTGAGGCGTCGTGAGCGACGACAAGCGGGACCGCGGTTACGTCCTCGTCACCGGCACGTCCACCGGCATCGGCGCCGCCACCGCGCTCCACCTCGCCGAGAACGGGTTCCACGTCTTCGCCGGCGTCCGGCAGGACAAGGACGGCGAGGCCTTGCGAGCGCAGGCCCCGGAGAGCCTGACGCCGCTGATCCTCGACGTCACGGACGAGGCGGCGATCGCGGCGGCGGCAGCCACGGTTGCGGATGCCGTGGGCGATCGCGGCCTGGCCGGCCTCGTCAACAACGCCGGCATCGGCAAGCCGGCGCCGATCGAGTTCCAGCCAATGGCGGACTTCCGGACACAGCTCGAGGTCAACCTCTTCGGCCCGGTCGCCATGGTTCAGGCGTTCCTGCCCCAGATCCGCCGTGGCGGCGGCCGGATCGTGAACGTGGGGTCGATCGGCGGTCTACTCGTGCTGCCGCTTAACGGTGCCTACAGCGCGTCGAAGTTCGGGATGAGGGCCATCACCGATGCCCTACGGCTCGAGCTGCGGCAGTGGAACATCCACGTGTCCCTGATCGAGGTCGCGCCCGTAAAGACCGCGATCTTCGGAAAGACGTACGCAGAGTTCGATGCGCTCGAGCAAAGGCTCGGCGAGGACGGCTTCCGGCTGTACGAAGAGCAGATCGCCGCCATCCGCAAGAGCGTCGAGCAGGCGGAGGCGGACGGCGACTCACCTCTCGTGATCGCGAAAGCCATCCTCGACGCGCTCACGGCGGACAAACCCGAGACGCGATACCTCGTCGGCCACGGCGCCAAGGCAGTCGGAGTCGCGGCTGCGCTCCCCGACCACCTCAGGGATCGCGCTCTCGTGCACGAGCTCGGGCTCCCGCAGCCGGAGTAGGGAACCCGAAAGGAGACAGCATGAGCAACGACACGAAACCGAAGGTGCTTCTCGTGTACTTCACACTCACGAAGCAGTCGGGCCGGGTCGCCGACGCAATGGCGGAGGCGTTCGAGGCACGAGGCTGCGCGGCCACGAAGGCACCGATCGAGTTCACCGACGAACGGTGGGTAGAGAAGCTCTCGGAGTTCCCGATGAAGCATCCGATGCTCTCGATCCCGTCGATTCTCCCGGCGCAGGCTCGCCACAAGACCGGCGAGATCCGCATTCCACCGGAGGCGCAGGCGGGCGACTACGACCTGGTCGTGCTCGCATCCCCCACCTGGTGGTTCCAGACGAGCATGCCCATGCGCTCGTATCTCGAGTCGCCCGAGGCGAAGACGGTACTGAGCGGAAAGCCGTTCGCCTGCGTGTCGATCTCCCGCCGCTACCGCAGGTTCAACCTCGGGCAGCAGAAGAAGCTCGGCGAAAAGGCAGGCGGACGGTGGATCGGCAAGACACACTTCGTCTCGGCGGGCGGTCAGGTGAAGTCGATGCTCGCTTGGCTCGGGTACATGAAGCACGGCGAGCCGCAAGAGCGCGTCTTCCTACTGAAGATGTACCCGCCCAACCTCAACTCAGACTTCGAGGAGCAGGCGAAGGAGTTTGTCGACGGCCTCGCGGACAGCGTCCTCCGGCAGCCGCCGGATGCCGGTGCCCCGGACTGACCGCCGCTGCTCCGCCCCTCGAGCTGATCAACGCGCGCGCTCTCGGCTGTAGCGGTGCCGAGAGAACGGGCTCTGCGTTGATCCTGAACACGTCCCGCGAACGAAGGAGCTCGGATGATGCTCTCCCACTTGCTGGCTGACACGGGCACGGTCACGTTCCTCAAGGGCTGGGACCTGACCGGGAACTACACGTTCGTCGATCTCGTAGCGGCATCGACGAACGCGCTCAACGGTGCACTGCTCGCGCGGCGGCCCGACCATTACAAGAATTACACGATCGTTGGGATCTTGCTCATGGCCCTCTTGGCAGGGCTCGGCGGCGGGATCACCCGCGACGTGATGCTCGCCCAGGTTCCCGCGGCGCTCACGAACCCCGCCTACATCACCCTCGCGCTCGCGTTCGGCCTGGTCGGCTACTCCCTGGCGTACGCCGAGGGTCAGCTCTTCCGCGAAGGGATCTTCCAGTTCGTGACGTCGTTCTCGCTGCCGTGGTATGCGATCGTCGGCGTTCAGAAGGGAGTCGTGAACGGCATTCCCGTGCTCGGCTGCATTCTCCTGGCGATCGTGGGCCCCACCACGGGCCGCTGGCTCGTCGACATCTCCAGCGGCGTCACGCCGAAGCAGTTCATCCGGGGCGAGTGGTTCGTATCGATCGCTGCTCTGACGGGACTGGTCTGGATCCTGACCTATTGGGCAACCAACAACACGTGGATCGCTCTCGGGGT
Organism: uncultured Actinomycetes bacterium; assembly: GCA_963786725.1. Classification (GTDB taxonomy): domain Bacteria; phylum Actinomycetota; class Thermoleophilia; order Gaiellales; family Gaiellaceae; genus PALSA-612. The sequence goes on from CAWBAD010000005.1 coordinate 47,107, forward strand.
CGCATTCCTCGTCGGCTACACCGTGCGTGTCGCTGCGCTGTGGTACGCGTGGGAGGAGCCGCTGGCCAAAGAGCCCACCGGCGTGTACCAACACTCGGACGGTAGGCCACTGCTCGGCCGCAAGCTCCACAACAAGTCGCAGCGGGAACTGAGGGACCTTGGCCTGCTCGTCGACGGTGATAGCGTCCCCGCTCCCGCGACGGAAGGTCTCTGATGATCGATGGGTTGGGCCGAGTAGACCCAGGCGTCAGCGAACGACCTAACGGCCACCCTCGGGTCTTCAATACGTGTCGCCGGGCGGCGTGCGCGCGTCTCCTGGTTGCGCTCTCGGTCGGTGCGACCGCTTGCGGAAGCGACACGTCTTCCACCACGACGACCTCGGTTCTCCCTGAAGCGAAGAAGGGCGTAGTAACGATCCGGATGGTGACCGTCGGCGATCCCGGCAACCCCTCGGTGGGCGTTGTCTCGGCCTTCGGCGCGCAGGGCGACTTCGTGAACCCGCCCGCGAACGGTGGCATTTACAAGAGCTGTTCCGATGCGCCTCCGGGGCCGACGAACTGCCTCACCGTCGGCGGCGTTGACGACACGTACGAGATCGGCGAGCTCGAGGTCACCGTCGACCAGTACGTGACGTTCTTGAACACGGTCGATGCCGACGGCACGAACCCGCACAACCTCTACTTCGGCTCCATGAGCCCCGACGGTCTGGCCCAAATATGGCTCGATTCGCTACGTGTCGGGATCCGGTACCGCTCCAGGCAAGCATTACTCTGTCGCCTACCCCGAGTGGGCCGACAAGCCGTTCGGCTTCGCGAACTTCCTGCGAGCGGCTCGCTTCGTCAACTCGCTCGTCAACGGCGACATCCTCTCCCGCGAAGAGTCCTCTTCGGACGGCTTCAAGTACGTCACGTACACGGTGCGGCTCGCCCAGGAGACCGAGATGGGCATGTACGACCTGACAAACTCGGCAGCGACCCGAACCAACTCCATCGGGATTCGTCATTCCGAGCAACGACGAGTGGGTTAAGGCTGCCTACTACGACCCCAAGGGCGGCGGGACGCTCTCCTATTGGCAATACCCGACTGGACCCGACGATGCCCCCGCGGCGTCCTCACTGAACGCGGACACGGGCGATGTTGTGAACGGTGCGGATCAACCGCTTTCGACCTACAACCCCAAGGGTCCGAATGCGCCGTCCGGGACCTTTCCGACCTGGTGTCCGCCGCAGGCCGGCAAGACCGATTGCGACGAGGTGAACCCGCTCGAGCTGCTTCCGGGCATCGGGGTCGCGTACCAGGCGATCTATCAGGCGAACGTGAGCACCGTCGGCCAGACGCGAACCCGCTCGCCGTGGGGCACCCTGGACCAGGGAGGCAACGTCGTGGAGTGGCAGGACACGATCGTGCCGCCACCGCCGGGACAGACGACTCCCGGGACCTGGCGGCGGTTGCACGGCGGCGTTGCCAACGCGCCGTCGTACCAGATGCTGATCTCGGCTTTCGGCGTGACACCCCAGGGCGACGCCGTGCTCGCCAACATCAACCCCTGGGTCGGCTTCCGCGTGGGCGTCGTCGGCGACCTCGGCTAGCGGCACCGGACGCCGATGGGTACGCGCGCCCTCGATCCGCGTCTCCTCCAGCGGGCGCGAACGGTGCGGCTGCTCCTCGGGAT
>CAWBAD010000006.1:0-488350 GCA_963786725.1 uncultured Actinomycetes bacterium
GCGCAACCAGGCTGCGGTGGACCGCGCGCTGGACAGCCTGCACCGGGTCGAGCTGCCCGTGCAGGTGACCGCGAGCCGCGGGCTGCCGCCGGTCATCCCAGCACATGCGCCCGAGTTCGTTCGCACCGTGATCGCGGAGATGCTCGCCGGACGGGGCGACGAGCTACCGGTCAGCGCGCTGCCGGTGGACGGCACCTATCCGAGCGGCACGGCGGCGTACGAGAAGCGCAACATCTCGGAGCTGGTCGCGGTCTGGGACGCCGATCTCTGCATCCAGTGCGGGAACTGCAGCTTCGTCTGCCCGCACAGCGTGATTCGCTCCAGGTACTACGACCAGGCCCGCCTTGAGGGCGCACCCGAGGGATTCCAGTCGGCACCTATCGAGGCCGTCGGGCTGCCCGACACCCGGTACACGCTGCAGGTCTACGTCGAGGACTGCACCGGTTGCGAGCTCTGCGTTCAGGCGTGCCCAGTCGTCGCGCCCGGCGACGCGGGCCGGAAGGCGATCAACCTCGCGCCGCGCGAGCCGTTGGTCTCCGCCGAGCGTAAAAACATCGCGTTCTTCGAGACGCTGCCCGTGAGCGACCGGTCGCGGGTCGACTTCGGCACGGTGCGCGGCACCCAGTTTCTGGAGCCGCTGTTCGAGTTCTCTGGCGCCTGCACAGGCTGCGGCGAGACGCCCTACCTGAAGCTCCTCTCGCAGCTGTTCGGCGATCGGCTGATGGTCGCGAACGCGACCGGCTGCTCGTCGATCTACGGCGGCAACCTGCCGACGACGCCGTGGACGACCGACGCCGACGGGCGCGGTCCAGCCTGGTCGAACTCCCTCTTCGAGGACAACGCCGAGTTCGGGCTCGGCTTCCGGCTCGCCGCCGACCGGCACACCGAGCTGGCCCGCCGACGCCTTGCCGAGCTGCGCGAGCAGATCGGCCCGGAGCTGGTCGACGAGATCCTGGCGGCGCCGCAGCTGCGCGAGTCGGATCTGCGAGCACAGCGCGAACGGGTCGCCGAGCTCCACCGGCGGCTCGACGCGCTCGACGGGCCAGCCGTCGCCGACCTGCGGAGCGTCGTCGATCACCTCGTCCGGCGCAGCGTCTGGATCGTCGGCGGCGACGGCTGGGCCTACGACATCGGCTCCGGCGGGCTCGACCACGTCCTCGCAAGCGAGCGCAACGTCAACGTGCTCGTGCTCGACACTGAGGTCTACTCCAACACCGGCGGCCAGATGTCGAAGGCGACCCCGCTCGGCGCGGTCGCCAAGTTCGCGGCCGCCGGCAAGACCGTGCCCAAGAAGGACCTCGCCCTGCAGGCGATCGCCTACGGCTCGGTCTACGTCGCTCGGGTCGCGATGGGCGCCGATCCCCAGCAGACACTGACGGCGTTCCGCGAGGCGGAGGCCTACGACGGCCCCTCACTTGTGCTCGCCTACAGCCACTGCATCGCACACGGCATCGAGATGCGAGACGGGCTCGACCAGCAATACCGCGCCGTGGCCAGCGGCTACTGGCCACTGATCCGCTACGACCCGGTCGTGCGTGCAGCCGGCGGCAATCCGTTCCTGCTCGACTCGCCGCGACCGCGCATCCCGCTCGCCGCCTACACCAAGCGCGAGCTCCGCTACCGCTCGCTGACGAACAGCGACCCGGCCGAGGCCGAACGGCTACATGCGCTGGCCGAGCAGGCGGTCGATCAGCGCTGGAGTGTGTACGAGGAGATGGCGACCCGCGGCGCGCAGCACTTCGCCGCCGATGCCCGCAAGGATCGCTGATGGACCTTTCGACCCGCTACATGGGCCTTGCGTTGCGCAACCCGCTCGTCGCGTCGGCGTCCCCGCTCTCCCAGACCGTGGACGGCGTGCGGCGGCTCGCGGATGCCGGCGTCGGCGCGGTTGTCCTCTACTCGCTCTTCGAGGAGCAGCTGCGCCGGGAGGCGGCCGAGAACGCGCGGCTGGTCGACGCCGGCTCCGAGAGTTTCGCGGAGTCGCTCTCCTACTTCCCAGCCGCCGCCGAAGAGGAGGCCGGCCCGCACCGCTACCTGAGCCTGCTCGAGCGCGCGGCCGCCGCCGTCGATATCCCGGTGATCGGCAGCCTCAACGGTGTCACGCCCGGCGGCTGGGCCGACTATGCCCGGGCGATGCAGGATGCCGGCGCTGCCGCGATCGAACTGAACATCTACTACCTTCCCGGGGACCCGCGCATCTCGGGCCGCGATGTCGAGCAGCGGCATGTCGACGTCCTGACGCGGGTCAAGGACACGGTCAGCGTGCCGGTGGCGGTGAAGCTGAGCCCGTACTTCAGCTCGACCGGCGAGATGGCGCTGCGCCTCGACGAGGCGGGCGCGGACGCCCTGGTGCTGTTCAACCGGTTCCTGCAACCCGACATCGACGCCGACACGCTCGCCGTGGTGCCCCACGTTGGCCTCTCCAACCCGGCCGAGGCGCGGCTACCGCGCACCTGGATCGCGCTCCTGCACGGACGGGTGCGCGCCTCGCTCGCGGCGACCACCGGCGTCGAGACCCCGGCGGACGTGGCCAAGTACCTCCTCGCCGGCGCCGACGTCGTGATGACCGCCTCGGCGCTGCTGCGCCACGGCCCCGAGCACGCAACCGTGCTGCTCGACGGCCTGTCGGACTGGATGGCCCGCAAGGGATTCGCAGCCCTCGACGAGCTGCGCGGGACGCTCGCCGTGCCGCCCGGCACTGACGAGGCTCTCTACGAGCGAGCGGGCTACGTCGGCGCGCTGCGGGAGGCCAACAGCGGCATCTACGGCCCCTGGTGAGCTAACCGCCGGCGTGCCGGCACCGCGGCGAGCCCAGTCCAGAACTCGAATGACCGCTTCTCGATGTACCGCCGCTACAGCGGTTTCCTAAACCGCGTGCGCATGTTCGATTCATGCCGGGGGCACCTTCGATCCCCTTGCCTCACAACCCCCAGATCTTCACCCGCACGACCGATCACTACTCCTGTTCCCAGAAGATGACCGTGATCCCGTGGAACGCCCCGTCCGGCCCGAACAGCGGGAACGCCGTCGTGGCGACCCCCCGCTCGACGCCGTCGAGGCCGGCGATCCGCATCCGCGCATGAGTGGGGCGGCGCTCATAGAGAGCGATGCCGCCGGGCATCTCCACATGCTGGAGGGGCGTACCGTGGACGCTCCGTGGCCTGAGCAGCCCCGACCATTGGCGTATCGACAGCTGCCCCGCCTCCGCAAACGACCGGCCACCAATCCTCTCGGCCGCCTCGTTGAAGTAGACGAGCGTGCCGTCGGCATCAGCGACGTAGATGGGTGTGGCGAGGTTGGACGCGAACTCGCGGGCCAGGATCAGGACGAGACCTATCTGCCGCCGGTGGCGTGTCGCACGCTCTTCAAGTGCGGCTTCCTCGGGCCGCCTTCCGGATATGGGCGCTCGAGGCAAGACCACCGCCTCGTCCCAGAAGATTCTCACCGCTCCGAACAGCTCTTCCTCGCGTCCCATCAACGGGAAAGCGGTCACCGCAGCTGCGTAGCGAACCCTGTCTGGACGCGTGAAGTGCACGGTTCTGTGGGCCGGCCTGCGTTCCGTGAGGGCAACCCCCACCGGGAGCTCCTCGAGCGGAATCGCCGTCCCGTCGGCCTCCTCGGGCGAGAAGCGCGCGGTCCACTCGGCGGCTGACAGCTCGCCGGTCTCTGCGAACTTCACGCCGAAGACGGCCTCCGCTGACTGGTTGTAGAAGACGATCCTCCCCGTCGGGTCGTGCACCGAGGTGGCCATCGAGAGGTTCGATGCGAACGCCCGGGCCAGGATGAGGATCAAGCTCTTCTGCTGCCGCACCACGACGGCCATGCTCATGCCAAGCGTAACGTGCCACGCGAGACTCGCCGGAGGACGGCTGGCGAGCGAGCCTGGGATGTTGTTACCTAGGCGACAAGAGTGGCGCTCGTTCGCGCCGGACCGGCCAGAGCGCCTCAACGAGAGGAGTGAAGATGAGACGCTACCTCCGGGGCCGCTGCCGTGGACTGGCCATGGTCACGCTGGCGCTCGTAGCCCTCCCGCTCGCTGCCGGGATCGCCTACGCGACCATTCCCGATGACCATGGCGTGATCCACAGCTGCCTCAAGAACGGCGCCCTTCGCGTGATCGACACCGCGACAGGGAGCTGCAAGGACAGCGAGACCGGGCTGAGCTGGAATCAGCAGGGCCCGACGGGCGACCAGGGGGCGACGGGCCCGTCCGGGCCGGAGGGGTCCAATGCGACCGTCGAGGCGTTCGCTGACTCCGCGTTGACGACGACGTCGGTGGAAAGTGAGGTCTGGGGCAGCTTTCACACGCTCGTGGAGGAGCCGGTCCCGGCCGGCTCATACGTGGTCACGGCCACCGTGAACGGACGAGTGAATGGCGCGTTCTCACTTCCGCCCAACACGACCGGCGGCGGCGTCGGCGAGCCCCGCTTCGAGTGCTTCCTTCGGAAGAACCCCCCAGGCAACTTCGAGCCGGCGCTGTTCAGAGCAACGACTCCGTTGGAGGATGGAGGAACGGTGGTCACCGCCGGTCAGCCCGCGCCGTTCTTCAGGGAATCGTCGCTCGCCCTCACCGGGGCCTACACCGCCACGGAGCCGACGACGCCGCAGGTGACATGCCAGCTGGGATTCTCCACCCGCACCATCGGCTTCGCGGGGAGCTTGACGTTCACGGCAAACATGACGATCGTCAAGGCTGGCTCGATCGGCTAACCCGACGTCCCGAATGCGAATCCGGCGCTCTCGCCGGATCGCGTCGCCGTCCGCGTGGATAGATTCGCGGAGTGCGGATCGAGAACGGATTCGACGTACAGGCCTCGCAGCAAGCTGCCTGGGCGCTGCTTACCGACGTTCCGCGCGTCGTGCCGTGCATGCCGGGCGCGAAGCTGGAGCGGACGATCGACGACCACACGTGGGAGGTGCTGCAGACCGTCAAGCTGGGGCCGATATCGCTGCAGTTCCGCTCCGAGGTGAAACAGGAGCAGCTTTCCGAGGCCGACGGGATCGCCGTGCTCGCCGTGAAGGCAAAGGAGGTCAAGGGCAAGGGCGGCGTAGAGGCGACGATCCGCTCCAGCCTGCAGCCGACGGAGAGCGGCACGCGAGTGGATCTCGCCACAGAGCTCGAGCTCCGCGGAGCCGTCGCCCAGTACGGCCGGCCGGTGCTCGGCAGCGTCGCCGAGGAGCTGACGAGGCAGTTCGCGGCCTGCCTGGCAGCGATGCTCGCGGAGGAAGGCCCGGCGGAGCAGTCACCGCAGGCGAAGCCAATCGGCGGCCTGCGTCTGTTGCTGCGGTCGCTCTGGCGGCGGCTCTTCCGGCGCGGTTAGCCGTTCGGCTTGCAGAGCTCGACAGCCGCCAGGGCGAGCACCTGCGCGATCGTCAGAGCCGCGTCGTCGCCGTCCTGCGACGCGAACTCGGCCGCGCCCTCGTCCGTGTGGAACGCCCAACCGCCCGTCCGGCCGACACCGATCAGCGCGGCGGGGCAGCGCCGCGAGATGTTGCCGAAGTCCGTCGCGAACGGGAGCCGCGGCGGATTCTCGACGAAGTCGCGACCGAGCGTCTCGAAGGCCGATGCGACCGCGGCTGTGACGCGGTCGTTGGGAACTACAGCTTCGACGAGGCCACCGACGCTCCAACTCGCGCCGGGTAGCGCCTCCCGCACGGTCGCCAGTCCCCGATCCACTGCCTGCTCCTCGTCGCCGAACAGCAGGAAGGTGGCCTGGAGCACGAGGCCCGTGTCTCCCTCGACGTCTCCTTCGAACTCGAGCCGCTCGAGCATGACATCGTCGGGGACGAGCGAGCGAGTCGTCTCCAGCGCCGCCAGGGCCGCGCGCAACGGCGGCTGGTCGGCTGTCGTGAGCGACCGCGTGCCAGCAACCGTCCCTGTGGCGCGACGCATCCAGCGCGACTCGAGCGACACCGTGTCGATGAACTCTGGATGCGCGTAGAGCGCCGCGTCGACGCCGTCCCAGAGCCCCGCCTCGGCGCTGATCGCCTTCCCGCCTCCGCGCTCGATCGTGCCCGGGGCGTGGATCTCGTCGGCGGGACAGCCCACGACGACGACCGAGCCCGCCAGGCCGTCGCGAAGTTGAGAGAGCGCGAGGGCCGCACCGGTGACGGCGCCGGCGATCGGCCCGTGTCCGCAGGAGTGGACGGCCTCGGTCCGCCCATCCGGCCGTACGGCCGCGACAGCGTCGTAGAGGCACACGAAACCGGTCGTCCGGCCTGGGCGGGAGCCGTGCAGCGTCGCGCGGAAAGCCGTCTCCATGCCGGCCACGCCTCGCTCGACCTCCAGGCCGGCGGCGGCGAGCGTGTCGCAGAGGTAGCGAGAGCACTCGTGCTCCTCGTGCCCGAGCTCGGGATGGTCGTGGACGAACCGGCTCACCTCCGAGATGGCGCCGGTCTGCGCTGCGACGGCGTCCGAGCACCGCCTGCGCGATCGGTCATGCGAGCGCCTCTTTGAACGTCCGCTCCACCAGCACCTTCACGAGCTGCGACTTGTAGTCGGCCGAGCCGGTGGCATCGTCGACGGGCGCCGCGTCCTCGGCGGCGTGCTCACCCGCAGTTGACAGCACGTCGTCGAGCTCGTCCACCGGCGCTCCCGTCAGCGCCTCCTCGGCCGCGCGCGACCGGACAGGCCGCACGCCCACCGATCCGACGGCTACGCGAGCCTCGGCGACGAGGCCGTCCACGACCCGCGCCAGGCAGGCGACCGTCGCCGTCGGCCGCTCGTGGAAGGAGAACTTCGCATGGGCGACCGACGCGCCCTCCGGAGGCGGCGGAACTGCACGGCCGTCAGCAGCTCGCCCTGCTCGAGGCTCGTCTGGTACGGACCGACGACGAAGTCGGCGATCGGCAGCCGCCGCGGCTGCTCTCCACCGCGCCGGCACTCGACCTCGGCGTCGACCGCGAGCAGGAACGTCGCGGGATCCGAGTGCGGGTCGGAGAAGCAGAGGTTCCCTCCGAGCGTGCCCACCTCGCGGACGCGGAGGTTGGCGACGCCGCGTTCCATCCGCGCCAGAGCCGGCAGCCGCTCGTGGACGACCGGCCGAACGCTCGAGCTCGCGGTGCGTGACGGCCGCTCCGACCACGAGCGTGCCGTTCTCCGAGCGTACGCCACGCAACTCCTCGATGCCCTTGAGATCGACAAGGTGCCCGAACGCGGCGAAGCCGAGCTTGAGCAGCAGGAGCAGCTCGGTACCACCGCAGTAGAACGCGGCGTCTTCGCCGTACCGCGCCGCGAGCTCCGTCGCCTCCTCGAGCGAGCGCGGGCGGTGCAGCTCGAAGGGCGGCAGCGTCATGCCGTGACGGACGCTGTCTCCGAGAGCACCTCCAGCGCCGCCTCGGCACCGTCCCCGAGCTTCACGGGGACGCCCAGGTCGGCAAACGTGCGGCCTGCCGCCAGCAGGCCGACGACGGGGTACAGCGACCGGGCGGTCGGTCCCATGTGGCCGATGCGCACGAGGTTGCCCGCTCCCTGCCCGCCGGAGATCATCACGCCGTAACGCTCCCGGCAATGCGACCGCACCTGGATGTCGGTCAGCCCGTCGGGAACCGCAATCGCCGTGACGCAGGCCGCCGTGACCTCGTCGCTGCGCGGCCAGAGCTCGAGGCCCATGGCGCGAACGCCGGCCCGCGCGGCCCGACCGCAGAGCTCGTGGCGCGCGATCGAGGCGTCGAGCCCTTCCGCCAGCACGACGTCGACAGCAGGCCTCGATGCCGTGCATGTCTACGACGGACGGCGTGAACGGGAACTTGTCGCCGTCGATCCACTGTTCCTTCCAGTCGAGCATGGACAGGAAGGACGCCCGCGGCGCGCTGGGGTTGGCCCGAATCCGGTCCCAGGCCGCGTCGCTCACCGTCATCAGCGTGATGCCCGGCGGACCGCCCAGGCACTTCTGCGGCCGCCGCGACGGCGATGTCGATCTGCCAGTCGTCGGTGCGGAACTCGATGCCGCCGAGGGACGAGACGCAGTCGACGATGGTCAGCACGCCGCGGCTGTGCGCCATGGGGCCGATCACCGCAGACGTCGTGGAGCGTTCCGGACGGCGTCTCGGAGTGGACGACCGTCAGCACCTCGATCTCCGGATGCTCGTCCAGATACCGCTTGACGTCGGCCGGGTCGACCGAGTCGTTGTAGGGCACCTCGAGCTCGTGCAGCTCGGCTCCGAAATCCTTCAGCCAGTAGCCCATGCCCTTGCCGAACACGCCGGACACGAGGTTGAGCACCGGCGTTCCCGGGTGGACGAGACCGCGGCCGGCGGCCTCGAGCCCGAGCACCGCCTCACCCTGCATGAGCAGGACGTCGTTCTGCGTGAGGAACAGCTCGCCGACCTTGTGCTCGGTGCGGCGGAAGAGCTCGATGAAGGCCGGGTCGTAGTGGTAGGTGATCTGCCTGCCCTGGGCGGCGAGCACCTCCGGATAGGCCATTGTCGGCCCGGCGCTCAGGGTGATGTCTGGATCGCGCATAAGGCTCGCTCCTTTCAGCGTGTGCCGCGTTCGTAGGGGAGCGCGAGCGCAGCCGGCAGGTACGCCCGGCGCCCGAAGATGACGAGGACGAGGAGGATGAAAATGAACGGGAGCATGAGGAAATAGTCGGTGTTGATGTTGATGATCCCGTACGCCTGTGCCCAGTCGGCGAACGAGAGCGAGAGCCCGAAGAGGAATGTCCCGATGAGGATCCACAGCGGCCGACCGCGGGCGAGCATCGCGAAGACGATGGCGATGAAGCCACGGCCGCCGACGATGGTGTCCTGGAAGACGCCCGCGACGGCGATCGAGAGGTAGGCGCCGCCGAGGCCCGCCATCGCCCCTGCGAACAGCACCGCCCACGAGCGCGTCGAGAAGACGCTGACACCGGCCGCGTCGAGCGCACCGGGCGCGTCACCCGCTGCGCGGATGTTGAGCCCGGCGTGCGAGCGGCGCAGCATCCACGCGACGAGGACCGTCAGGCCGAGCCCAAGGTAGACGACGAGCGGCTGCGTGAAGAGGCTTCCGTTCGATTCCCCTTTGCCGCCGACGACCGGCAAGTCGGCGAGACCCGGGATCGCGAGCTTGTCCGTCGCGCCGAGCGTCGGCCGGCTCTCGGCGAACTCGGACTCGAAGATGAGCGCCGTCGCGCCCTCGCATGTGAGCGTGATGGCGATGCCGACGACGATCTGGTCGAGGCCCCAGCGGACGCAGAAGAGCACCATGAACAGCGACACTCCCGCGCCGGCGAGCAATGCCCGCCCCGTACCCGTACCACTGGTTGTCGCCGTGGTACGCGGCGACGAAGCCTGCGTACGCGCCCATTAGCATGAATCCCTCGAGGCCGATGTTGAGCACGCCGGCACGCTCGGAGACGAGCTCGCCGAGCCCGGCGAAGAGCAGCGGCACGCACACGAGGAGCGCACCCGCGAGGAGCGCGGTCAATCCCGCCTTGGAGAAGGCCCCGCTCGCGAGCAGCAGGCTCATTCGGCCGTCTTTCGTCTACGGGCGGTGACGCCGGGGAAGTAGCTGCCGCCGAGCTGCGCGCGGCGTGCGATCCACTCCGTGAGGGCCATGAAGAGGAGTGTCAGCCCGACGAGGAGGAGCGTGAACTTCGACGTCAGGCCGGCGTTCTGCGCCGCGAAGTCGCCGCCGATGGAGGCAAGCGAGAGGAGCGCGACGTACGGGATGACTCCGATCGCGTTCAGCCGCGCGAGAAAGACGAGCGGCACGACCCAGAGCCCGAAGGCAGGGTTCCAATCGGCGCGCACGTAGCCCTTGACACCGAGGATCTCCGTCGCGGCCGCGAAGCCGACGAACATCCCGGAGAGGAGGAAGGAGACGACGATCAGGCGCGGCACGTCGAGGCCCATGTGCCGGGCCGAGCGCACGGAGGCGCCGAGGACCCCGAGGCGGAGCCCGAACGACGTACGGCTCATGAGGAACCAGACGACTACCGCCGCGGCGAGGGCGATGAGGAGGCCGATGTGGATGCCAGGCCAGAGGTGCGATGTCGACCTCGAGCCGGGAATCGGAGGTAGGAGGGCGTCGAAGTCGAGTGCTCTCGTCTGCGGCGTCGTCGTCGTCGGGTCCTGGAACGTCCCCTTGACGAGAACGCCCGCCAGGCTGATGCCGAGAAAGCTCATCATCAGCGTCGTGATGATCTCGTTCAGCTCGTAGCGCGCCTTCAGCAGCGCGGGCGGGATCGTCCAGGCGGCGCCGACGGCGCCCGCGATGAGGAAGAGGAGCATGAGGTTGACTGTGTTCGGCAGGTGGTGCTCGAGGCGCGGCCCGATGCCTGCGATCACAGCAGCGGCAAGGAGGAACTGCCCGTCCATGCCGAGGTTCCAGATCCCCGCCTTGAAGACGACGATCAGCCCGACGGCGATCAGGAGTAGTGGTGCGACGCGCATCGCGGAGTCCTGCCAGGCCGCGAACTCGACGCCCCCCGAGTAGATGTCCTTGTAGTACTGGATCGGGTCGACGCCGATCGCCGCGAGGACGATCGCCCCTGTCCCGAGCGCGAGCACGAGCGGGAGGATCGAGCGCAGGAGGAAGTCCGTTACGGGCCCGAGGCCGGCCTGGCGCTCGGTCGCCTGGCTCGGAGCGGCGGCTCGCGAACCGTCGCGACGGCAGCGGTGTCCGTCATGCCGCCTTCCCGCCCACCATCAGCTCGCCGATCTCGCGCTGCGCATTCGGGCCGTTGTCGACCACACCCGCAACGCGGCCGCGCGAGAGGACGGCGATCCGGTCGCACAGGTCGAGCAGCTCGTCGAGGTCCGTCGAGATGACGACCGAGCTGACGCCCTCGCCCGCCTGCTCGCGGATCGTCTGGCGCACGCTGCGCGTCGTCTTGACGTCGAGCCCGTACGTCGGCTTGCTGTAGACGACGACCTTCGGGTCGAACGAGAGCTCCCGGGCGAGCACGACCTTCTGGATGTTCCCGCCGGACAGGGCGGCGACGCGCGTGTCGGGCCCGGGAGTGCGGATGTCGAAGCGGGAGATCAGCTCCTGTGCCCTGGCGAGGATGACGGGATTGCGAATACGGCCGCGCTCCCAGTACGGCCGCTTGCCGATCTGCTTCAGCACGATGTTCATGGCCACGGACATCCCTCCGACCGTCCCCTCGTGCAGCCGGTCGTCGGTTACGTAGCGCAGCCCGAGCGTCTCGCGCTGTGCAACCTTGCGCTTCGCGAGCGACTGGCCGAAGAGTCGGATGTCCCCCGCGGCCACGGGCCGCTGTCCCGCAATCGCCTCAGCCAGCTCGCGCTGGCCGTTGCCGTCCACGCCGGCGATGCCCATGATCTCGCTCCTGCGAACCTCGAGCGTGACGTCGTAGGCGCCGATCTCGCCTGGCCCCGGCTCGACTGTGACGCCCTCGAGCTCGAGCGCGGGCTCGTCGTCGATCGGACGCTGCGGCCGATGCCACTCCACGTCGTCCGTCAGCTCGGCAACCCCGGCGGTCTCCTTCGCCTGGCTGCCGAACATGAGCGCGATGATCCGTTCCTGGAGCTCCTCGTGGGTTGCGGAGCGAAGCTCGTCGGGGCCGATCGCGCCCACGAGCCTGCCCTGGCTGAGCACCGATACACGATCGCCCATCGAGATCGCCTCGTGGAGCTTGTGCGTGATGAAGATGACCGCTAGCCCCTGTGCCTTGAGGCGAGCGAGGATCTGCTCGAGCTCGGCTACACCCTTGGGTGTCAGCATCGACGTCGGCTCATCGAGGATCAACACCTTCGAGCCTCTCCAGAGCGCCTTGATGATCTCGAGCTGCTGCTGCTGGCCGAGTGCGAGGAGGCCGGTCGTCGCGCCGGGGTCGACGTCGAGCCCGATCGAGCCGCCGAGGTCGCGGAGCCGTTCGCGAGCCGCCGCCGTGTTCAGACGGACACCTTCCGCCTCGCCGAGCATGAGGTTCTCGAGCACCATCAGCTGGGGCACGAGCGACGTGTGCTGGTACACCATCCCGATCCCCAGCTCGATCGCGTGCTTTGGCGAGTGGATGTGGACGTCGCGCCCGTCGAGCCGGACCCGGCCGGCGTCCGGGCGCACCATCCCCGAGAGGATGTTCATGAGCGTCGACTTGCCGGCGCCGTTCTCGCCGAGTAGGCAGTGCACCTCGCCGCGGCGCACCGTCAACGAGATCCGGTCGTTGGCCAGGACGCCCGGGTACTCCTTCGTGATCTCGATGAGCTCGACCGCCGTACGGCCATTCGCGTCGGATGTCGTGAGGCTGCTCATCGGCCGGTGATGTGGGCGGGGCGACCGATCGAGTCGCCCCGCCCACGTTCGCTTCTTCCGCTAGGCCTTGCAGTACTTCTTGACCGCGGGCTCCGTGGCGGTCGAGACGACCCTCACCGAGCCGTTGGCGACCTTCCTCTGCGCGGCGGCGACCTTCGCCCACGCCGAGGCCGGCGCCTTGTTCGTCTTCAGCAGCGAAAGGCCGTTCTTCGCGTCGAGCGTGTACGTCGTGCCGAACGTTCCCGCGTTCACGGCCTTGATGGCCCGCGAGTAGATCGGCGCGAAGTCCCAGAGCTCGGACGAGAGCAGAACGCCCTTCTTGTCGATTCTCCTCTTGTCACCGATGACGTCGATGAACCAGACCTTCGTCGCCCCGGCCGGTGCCTTGGCCGTCGAGACAGCCTGCAACATCCCGAACGACGAGCCGTCGCCCATGCCGAAGACGACGTCAGCCCCGGCAGCGATGACGGTCGAGGTGATGCGCTTGCCGCCCGGCTGGTCGGCGTAGGACGCCTGGCCGATGCGGGCGTACTTGAACTTCACAGCCTTGTTCACGGAACGTGCACCCTGGCAGTAGCCGCCCGACTGCTTGAACCAGTTCTCGTCGGAGGCGGACACGACGATGCCGAGCGTGCCGGTCTTCGTCGTCAGCCCCGCGAGGACGCCTGCGAGGTACGCGCCGTCCTGTGCCTTCGTGATGACGTTCGACACGAGCCCCTTCTTCACCGTGCCCGGCTTCGCATCCCAGACGACCACCGGCACGTTGAACTGCTGTGCGATCGTCGGACCCGCCTCGTTGTAGCCGGATGCGTGGGCGATGATCAGGCCGGCGCCGCGCTGGGCCAGCCGCTTGAGGTTCGGCTCGACGTTCTCGTAACCCGATCCCGTCGCGTCGAGCACGGTGGCGCCGTTGGCCGCCGCGGCCTTCTTGGCGCCGATGTAGCCCTGCTGATTCCAGCCGTAGTCGGTCGGCTTCTCGGGCGAGGCGAACCCGACCTTCGTCACCTTCTGCGTGCTCGCTGCGCCGCCAGCAACCACGACGAGCGAGACTGCGGCGACGAGCGCGACTCCCGTCAGGCTCGCCACCTTTGACCTTCTACCCATCGTTCCTCCCTTGTTGTTCCTTTCGAATGGTGACTGTGTTGCCACGGCGATCATCCCGTCGCTCCCAGGCTCGTCACCTCCTCCTTCTGCTCCATATCATCCCGGAAGAACAGCCTTCGTCCGCTGCGGTGTAGCACGTCCTCGAGCTCGGCGGCGTCGAGACCGCTCACTCGAACCCGCAGGATCTCGACCGCAGGATGATGGAACGGGGCGTCCGAGCCGTACATGACGCGCTCCACGCCGACCCGCTCGACAGCCTCCTTGATCTTCGTGTGCATGGGCATGCCCGAGGTCTCGAGGTAGACGTTCGGGCGCCGCTCCGCGATGTCGATGGCCGCGTTGATGTAGACGACGTTGCCGTGCCCCATGTGCGCCATTACGAGCGGTACGTCGGGGAATGACACGGCGAGCTCCTCGATCGACCACGGCAGCGTGAAGATGGGGTGGCCGGAGTGGACGAGCACCGGCAGACCACCCTGAGCGCGAAGCAGCTCGATCAGCGGATGCACCGATGGGTCGTTGGGGAGGTAGCCGTCGATGAGCGGGTGGAGCTTCAGTCCCAGAAACTTCGGGTGCTCGAGGAAGCGCTCCACCTCCTCGAGGTTCCCGGGCGCGCGGGGGTTTCCCCAGGCGAGTGCGTACGCCTCGGGGATCGACTCCACCACGGTCCGCACGTACTCGTTGTCGGGGTGGAAGACGAGGCAGCCGTCGTACTCATGCTCTGCGACGATCGCCTGGAGGCCGTCGCGGTCGAGCGAGACCCCGAACATCGGCCCGAAGTCGCCGACGTGCATGTGCGCGTCGAAGATCACGTCAGCCTCATCCGCCCTGTCGCCCTCCACTAAAGCTTGTTAGGGTCGGCTGCTGAGTGTTGACAGTCAACGCCAACGGTTTCTAACAGATGACGGCGGAGACGGCGACCCCGGTTGAGAACCTCACGCTCTGGCAGCGTGTCTACACGCACCTGCGCAGCGAGATCCTCTCGGGTGCCCTGCCGCCCGGTAGCGAGCTCCAGGAAGTCGCGCTCTCGGCGAGTCTGGGGGTCAGCCGGGGCCCGATCCGCGAGGCGATCGGACGGCTGGCAGCGGAGGGACTCGTCACCGTGCGACCGCGGCGCGGCGCGATCGTGCGCGCGCTCTCGACCGACGAGTTCCTCGAGGCGTACCAGGTGCGGGAGGCGCTTGAGGTGATGGCCGTGCGGCTGGCCGTGCCGCGGCTCACGCCCGAGGACCTGGCGGTGCTCGAGGAGCACGTCGACGAGATGACTTCCTGCGCGGAGCGCGGCGACACGCAGGGCTTCTTCGAGGCGAACACCGGCTTCCACCGCGCGTTCTTCGACATGTCCGGCAATCGGATGCTGCGCCGATCTCTACCGGAAGCTGCGCGGCCAGATCGACCGCCACCGGCAGCGCTCGCTCGAACTGCGCGGCAACGTCCAGCGCTCGATCGCCGAGCACAAGGCGATCCTGCGCGCGGCCCGAGCAGGTGACGTCGAGCGCGCCGTCCACCTCGTGTCGGAGCACATCCGCGTGCCCCAGATCCGCCTCCACGTGGAGGAGCGCCGCCGGATGAGGCCGGCGCTCGAGTTCGGCGTCAACCTGAACAACCGGGAGCCGCTGATCGCGCCCGACTACGACCTCCAGATGCTGCTCGACCTCTCCGAGGTGGTCGAGGCGGTCAGGCTTCGACTCCGTGTGGGTCGGCGACAGCCTCTTCTCGAAGCCGCGGTACGAGCCGATCGCGCTGCTGGCTGCGATCTCGCAGCGCACGACACGCGTGAAGCTCGGTACCGCGTGCATGGTCTCGTCGACGCGGAACCCGCTCTATCTCGCGCTCGAGTGGGCGACGCTCGACCAGATCTCGGGCGGCCGCACGATCTTCGGTACGGGCATGGGCAACCCGGAGGAGGGCGTTCGCCGCGAGTTCGAGGCGCTCGGCCTCGACTACGTGCGGCGCGGCACCCTCTTCGAGGAAGGCCTCGCCGTACTGCGCGAGCTCTGGACGACGGGCGCGGTGACGTTCAAGGGGCGATTCTTCGACTACGAGGACGTCGGCTTCTACTCGGGCACGGAGATGGGCCCGCTGCTGCCCGGTGCAGCAACCGCCGCCGATCTGGGTCGTCTCCAACCCGAGGCTGAAGGGCGACGCGCCCGCCAGACGTGATGCAGCGGCGGCTCGAGGCGGCCACGCGGCGGATCCTCCGCTACGGCGACGGCTGGATGACGTGCTGCCGCGCCCAGCATCCCGAGGAGCTCGTCGACCAGCTCGACTGGCTGCGGCAGGTCGGCGGATCAGTACGAGGCCGACTTCGACCGCCTCGTCATCTCCTACCAGGTGACGATGAACATCGGCGATTCCGAGGACGAGGCCCGCACCGCCTTCGGCGACTACATCTCGAAGTACTACCCGGAGCTCTCGCAGGCCATGGACCTCTCCAACTGGGGCCCGGTCGGGACTCCGGAGCAGATCGCGGACTGGATTCGCACGTTCGCCGATGCCGGGGTCGACCACTTCATCTGCCGCTTCGGCGCCATCGACCAGTTCGACCAGGTGGGCCGCTTCGCGAGCGAGGTGCTGCCACGGTTCACACGCGAGCAAGAAAGGGTGATGTAGATGGCAACGATGGTCGATAGCGACGCACTCCTGAGCGACGCGGCACTGATCGTCGACGTGTGCTTCTCCGTCGAGGAGGGCGACGTCGTCACGATCATCTGCGACGACGACCGCGCCGACGAGGCAGCCGCCGTCGCCGCCGTCTGCGTCGAGCGCGGCGCGTGGCCGGTGATCATGAACAACGAGACGCAGGTGCGGCGCGGGCGGGCGGACGTGCGCTTCCCGATGGCGCCGCCGGCGAACCTCCACCGCGCGATGGTCGGCTCGGACGAGGTCATCATCATCGCGAACCTCGAGTGGGCGAACCGCTTCGCACACGTCAGCGCGGTCCGGGAGACGTGCGAGGCGAACGGGAAGATCGCGTCGATCGAGCCGGGCATGGGCGAATGGGGACTGACCCGCGAGGATCTCGAGCGCTCCGCACAGCGGACGAAGGACGCGGTGGCCGCCCTGGAAGGGAAGAAGCGCGTCCGCGTGACGACGTCGCTCGGCACGGACTTCACGGTCTCGATCGAGGGACGCGAGCCGCTCTGCCTGACGCCGTACAAGGCGCGCGGCCAGATGATGAGCCCGATCCCGCTCTGGACCGAGGTCGCGTTCGCGGCGATCGAGGACTTCACGCACGGGACGGCCGTCGTCGACGGCGTCATGCTCGGCATCGGGCTCGAGGGCCAGGTCAAGGAGCCGATCCGCTGGACGCTCGAGGGCGGCCGGTGCGTGGCGATCGAGGGAGGGGAGGAGGCCGAGCGCCTGCGCAAGGCGATCGAGGGCGTCGAGAACGTCGAGGTCGTCGGCGAGTTCGCCTTCGGCACGAGCGACAAGGCACCGTTCGGGACGCCGTCCGAGAAGGGTCGCATCGGCACGGTGCACCTGGCCCTCGGCGACAACCACAACGCGTACCCCGGCGGGCAGAACGTCTGCTCGCTCCACCTCGACGGCGTCTTCCTCGACGCGACGATGTGGATCGAGGACGACGACACCTACATCCTCAGGGACGGCGAGTGGGTGCTTTGCCGCAGTCGACGTCGTCCATCTCGAGGACGTCGAGCCGATCGAGCTGCCCGGCGGCAGCTGGTCGCGGATGGTGGCGAAGGGCGAGGCGAGCTCGCTCGGCTACTCGGTCTTCACGCCGGGAACCGTCGCTCCCGTCGGTGTGCCACGAGACAGAGGAGGTGGCGTACGTCGTCGCCGGCTCGGGCGAGCTTCGGCTCGACGACGGCGCGGTGCCGTTCGCGGAGGGCGACGCGCTGACGATCCCGGCCGGCGTCTGGCACGCGGTCGCCAATACGGGCGACGAGGACGTGGTCATGGTCTTCGGCTTCCCTCATCCCGACTACCCGCCGACGGAACGCCGGTGACGATCTCCGCGACGGCACAGTCGGTGCGCGAGCAGGTGGCGTGGGCCTGCCGCATCCTCGCGCTGGAGGGCTTCTCCGATCTCACGCTCGGCCACGTCAGCGCGCGGCCGGCCGGAGGCGAGACCATCTACATCAAGCGCAAAGGGCTCGCGCTGGACGAGGTCGGGCCCGACGACGTGGTCGAGGTTGACGACCCCTCCGCGGCCCTCCACCTGGAGACCGTCATCCACACGGAGATCTATGCGTCGCGGCCCGACGTGGGCGCAATCGTCCACGCCCATCCTCCCTACGTGACTGCCTTCGGAGCCACCACCGCCGAGCTGCAGCTGCTCACGCACGATGCCGTCCTGTTTGCCGACGGCGTTGCGTACTTCGAGGAGACCTCCGAGCTGATCACGGAAGAGGAGCAGGGCCGGGCTGTCGCCGAGGCGCTCGGCCACCGTCGCGCCGTCATCCTTCGTAACCACGGCGTCGTCGTCGCCGACGCGGACGTGCGCTGGGCCGTGCTCAGCTCGATCACACTCGAGCGGGCGGTGCGGCTGCAGGCGATCGCGACGGGGCTAGGCGAGCTCCGCCCCATCTCGCGAGACGACGCGGAGCGAATGCGCGCCGACAAGTACCAGGATCGCTTCGTCGACGAGTACTGGGCGGCCTGGATCCGGAGCGTCCGGGGAGCAGGCGCCGACAACGGCATGCCCCCGAATGAGGCTCGAGCTTAAGGTCAACGATCGGCCGGTCGTTCGGGAGATCGAGCCGCAGGAGCTGCTGCTCGACTTTCTGCGCGAGCGTCTCGGGCTGACCGGCGCCAAGCGCTCTTGCGAGATGCAGGTGTGCGGCACGTGCACGGTGCTCGTCGATCGGCGTCCCGTGTCCTCGTGCTGCTTCCTCGCGGCGGACGCCGAGGGCCGCGAGGTGCTCACGGTCGAGGGTCTCGCCGAGCGGGCCGAGTTCGCGCGGCTGGAGGAAGCGTTCACGCGCCACGCCGCCCTCCAGTGCGGCTTCTGCACGCCCGGGATGCTCTTGACGGTGGCTGCGCTCCTGGAGACTGGCGAGCTGACGAGCGCGGAGGAGGTCAAGACGAAGTCTCAACGGCAACCTCTGCCGCTGCACGGGGTACCGCGGCATCGTCGAGGCGGTCTGCGACCTGGCCGGGGTGGCCGCGTGAGCGAGGTCGTCTCCACCGCGCCCCGCGGCGCCGTCGGCCGCTCCGTCGCGCGTCGGGACGCCGCCGAGAAATTACGCGGCCAGGCGCTGTTCGCGGGCGACATCGTCGTGCCGCGCATGGCGCACGGGAAGGTGCTGCGCTCGCCGGTTGCGCACGCCCGGATCGTCTCCATCGACGCGTCCGAGGCAGAGCGCATGCCCGGCGTCGTCTGCGTCCTCACCGCAGCCGACCTCGGAGACATCGACCCGTACTGGGGTCATGCGATCAAGGACCGGCCTGTCGTGGCCGTCGATCGCGTCCGTTTCGCGGGCGAGCCCGTAGCAGCGGTCGCCGCCGAGGACGAGGCGACGGCGCTGGCAGCCCTGGAGCGCATCCACGTCGAGTACGAGGAGCTCGCAGTCGTGGGCACGGTCGAGCAGGCGCTGGCCGAGGACGCGCCGCAGCTCCACGACGGCCCGTTGCGGCCGGGTCTCTTCCACGGCCTCGGCGAGCTGAAGCCGGCAGAAGGCAACGTCTGCTACCGCTACCGCATCGACCGTGGGGAGATCGAGGCTGTCTTCGCCCACGCCGAGCACGTGGTCGAAGGCGAGTACACGTTCCCCGCCGTCTACCAGTACGCGATGGAGACGCACACGGTGGTCGCCCAGGTCGAGGGCGACGAGATCACGCTCTGGGCTTCGTGTCAGCACCCCTTCCTCGTGCGCGCAGAGATCGCGGCCCTGTTCCAGGTGCCGATCGCCAGTGTCCGCATCGTCGTCCCCTACCTCGGCGGCGGCTTCGGCTCGAAGTCGTACACGAAGCTGGAGCCGGTCACCGTCGCGCTCGCGCGGAAGGCGGGGCGCCCTGTGCGGATCCAGAACCGCGTCGCCGAGTCTATGGTGACGACGCGCCGTCACGGGATGCGCTGCCGCATGCGGACGGGGATGAGCGCCGAGGGCCGGCTGCTCGGTCGCGAGGTCGAGTGCTGGTTCGACACGGGTGCGTATGCCGACAACGGACCGCGCGTCACCGCCACCGCCGGCGACGCCGCACCCGGCCCGTACCGCTGGGAGGCGTACCGCGTCGACGCCTCGTGCGTCTACACGAATACCGCTCCGGCCGGCTCCTACCGCGCCTTCGGAGCGACACACCTGCAGTGGATCGGCGAGCTACAGGTGGACGAGCTCGCGCGCCGCGCCGGCATCGACCCGCTGGAGGTGCGACGCCAGAACCTCTGTACACCGGGCGAGGAGCTGCGCGCAGGTGGCAAGCCGCTCGACGCCGACCTCGTCGGGGACGTCGAGAAGGTCGCGCACGCGATCGGCTGGGACGACGAGCGGCAGCCCGGCACCGGGCGTGGCGTGTCGGTCGGCCTGCTCGCCGCCGGAGCACACCCGGTCTCGAGCGCCGTGGTGCGCATGGAGGCCGACGGGAACGCGGTCGTCCTCGTGGGCACGACCGAGGTGGGCCAGGGCGCCCGCACCGTCTTCGCCCAGATCGCAGCCGAGGAGCTGAGGCTGCCTGCCGGAGCGCGTCACCGTGCGCGGAGCCGACACCCGCTATACGCCCTACGACCGCTCGACCGGCGCCAGCCGCTCGACGACTGTGGCCGGTCTCGCGGTGAAGCGTGCAGCCGAGGAGGTTCGCGACTCAGCTGGTCGCGATCGCCGGCTCAGACGACGTGGAGTCCGACTCCTACCCGGAGCTCTTCGTCCGCCACTTCGGTCTGGCGGGCGGCGAGTTGATCGGCCGCGGCGAGGTGGCGCCCGAAGGGCTCCGGCTCCTACGCGGAGGGGCCGGTCTTCTGGGAGGTCTGCGTGGGGGCTGCCGAGGTGGCGGTCGACGAGGAGACCGGCCGCGTGCGCGTCCTCAAGACGGCGACCGTGGCCGACGTCGGCCGCGCCATCAACCCGCAGCTCGTCGAGCGGCAGGACGAGGGCGGCACGCTGCAGGGCCTCGGCAACGCGCTCTACGAGGAGATCGTCTACGAGGATGGCCTGCTGCTGAACGAGACCCTGCTCGACTACCGGGTGCCGGCGCTTCGAGGACCTGCCCGAGGAGATGCACTGCATCATCGTCGAGAACGAGGACGGCCCGGGGCCCTACGGGGCCAAGGGCTGTGGCGAGGGAGCGCTGGCGGCCGTCACCGCCGCCGTGGCGACTGCGGTCGCCGACGCGGGCGTTCCCGTGACCGAGCTGCCGCTGACGCCGGAGCGCGTGTGGCGGCGAATCCAGGACCTGAAGGAGGAGGGATCATGGCCGAGGTACGACGCGCAGCAGTGATCGGGACCGGGACGATGGGCCCCGGCATGGGTGCAGTGCTCGCCCGCGCGGGCATCGAGACGGCGCTCTACGACGTCAGCGAAGAGGCGCTCGAGCGCGCGAAGGGCGGCGTGACGATGGCCGAAGGCGTGCTCGAACGGCTCGACGCCGCGCAGGAGGACGGTGGGTCGCTCCGCTTCGAGACCGACCTCGCCGCCGCGCTCGAAGGCGCCGACTTCGTGCTCGAGGCCGTGCCGGAGAAGATCGAGCTCAAGCACGAGGTGTTCGCGGAGTTCGAGAAGCACGTGGCGGACGACGCCGTGCTCGCCTCGAACACGTCGGGCATCCCGATCACGAAGATCGCCACCGTCTGCGCCCATCCCGAGCGCGTCGTCGGCATGCACTGGTCGAACCCGCCGCACCTGATCCCGATGATCGAGGTGATCCCGGGCGAGCAGACGTCGCAGGAAGTCGTCGACGCGACGTGCGACCTCGTTCGTCGCATCGGCTACCACCCCGTAGTCGAGAAAGAGGTGCCGGGCTTCGTCGAGAACCGCATCCTCTACGCGATCCTCCGCGAGTGCCTCGACCTCGTCGACCGGGGCATCATCGACCCCGAGGGACTCGACCTCAACGTCCGCTGGGGCATCGGCTACAAGCTCGCCGTGATCGGCCCGATGGAGCTGCTCGACATGGCCGGCCTCGACATCTACAACGCCGTCGGCTCGTATCTCAACCAGGATCTCTCCACGTCGGGCGAGGTCTCGTCGACGATCCGCGACCGGATCGCCGAGGGCAAGCTCGGCATGAAGACGGGCAGCGGCATGTACGACTACACGCCCGAGGACATCGACCGGCTCGCGGGCCGAGCGCGCCGCGAAGCTCGTCGCCGTGCGCAAGGCTCTCGAGGCGGAGCTGGCAGCTAGATGAAGGTCTGGCTGCTCGACAACGGCTCGATCGTCATCGAGCACACGCAGTTCATGTGGAACGTGCCGGGGCCGCAGGTGCGGATCCCGTCGTACGCCGTGCTCGTCGAGCACGACGACGGGCTCTTCCTCTTCGACACCGGCTTCGACCTCGAGCACACGAACGCCGTGCTCCCGTTCGAGCTGCCCGAGCAGACGCCGGAGCAGACGATCCCGGCGCAGCTCGAGCTCGCCGGCTTCTCGACGTCTCGGACGTGACGACGCTCGTCAACTCCCACCTCCACTTCGACCACGTCGGCGGCAACAAGCACTTCTCGGGCATCCCGAACGTCGTCCACGAGCAGGAGCTCGCCCAGGCGCGCGACCACGAGCCGTTCGAGTTCTTCGGCTACTCGGACAAGACGTGGGATCACGACGGCGCGCAGTTCCAGCCGGTGTCCGGGGACGTCGAGCTCGCGAAGGGGCTCGTGGCTGTTCGAGACGCCCGGCCACACGATCGGGCACTACTCGCTGCTCGTCAGCGGCGACTCGGGCGCGAACGCCGATGCTGTTCGCGTTCGACGTCGTCTACACGGGCGCGGCGATGGAGCGGGGCATCCAGCCCGGGTTCCACATCGACCCGCGGGCGGGCGTGCGCTCGATCCAGCGCGTGAAGGACGTCGCCGCCGAGCACGGCGCGGACGTCTTCTTCTCGCACGACCCGGAGGCATTCCCGACGTACAAGCACGCACCCGACTTCTACGAGCTCTAGGAGGAAGAGGAGGAAGACGATGGGCAAGCTGGACGGCAGGGTCGCGATCGTCACCGGCGGTGGGCAGGGCATCGGCAAGGCGATCGCGGACAAGCTCGCCGAGGAGGGTGCGACGGTCGTCGTCGCCGACATCAAGGGCGCGGAAGCGGCGGCACCCGAGGGCGGCATGGGTCTCGAGATCGACATCTCGAAGGAGGACGGACGTCAAGCGCATGGTCGACGAGACCGTCGGCGCCTACGGGAAGCTCGACGTGCTCGTGAACAACGCCGCCATCGTCCCCTTCACCGCGTGGGACGACATCGACTTCGCCGAGTGGCGCCGGATCATGGCCGTCAACCTCGACGGGACGTTCCTCGCGTGCCACTACGGGCACAAGCCGATGCGCGAGGCGGGCTACGGCCGGATCGTCAACCTCGCGTCGAACGTCGTGCTCGCCGGGCACGCCGAACCTCGCCCACTACGTGGCGTCGAAGGGCGGCATCTTCGGCTTCACGCGGGCGCTCGCGCGCGAGGTCGGCAAGTACGGCATCACCGTCAACGCGGTCGCACCCGGGCTCACGGAGACCGAGGGCGTCATGGCGAGCCCGCACAAGGAGGCGTTCGAGTTCGTCCAGATGCTCCAGGCGATCCCGCGCCGTGGCGTCGCCGCCGACATCGCGCCCGCCGTCGCCTTCCTCGCGTCCGAGGAGGCCGGCTGGATCACCGGGCAGATGCTCGTCTCGGACGCGGGCATGTCCCACAACTGATGGCGACCCGGGCCGGAGCGATCCTCGCCGTCTCCGACGTCGACCGCTCGCTCGCCTTCTACCGCGACCTGATCGGCTTCGAGGTCGAGGCGACGTACGACGACCCGCCCTACGCGACGCTCACGCTCGCCGGGACGCGGCTCTCGCTCGCCGAGCAGGGACACCCGGCCGAGGACCGCCCCGGCGTGACGATGACGGCGCCCGACGACCCGCGCAAGGCCAACGTCGTGCTCGTCGTCGAGGTCGACAGACGCACAGGCGACGTACGCCGAGCTCGAAGGCAAGGGCGCCCGCTTCCTCGCCGAGCCCTACGAGCCGCCGTGGGGCGGCTGCCGCTTCTTCTGCGTCGACCCGGACGGCTACCTCGTCGAGATCGAGCAACCGGCGTGAAGGCCGTCGTCCTCCGCGGCCCGAACGACGTCCGGGTCGAGGACGTCGCGGATCCCGTGCTTCTCGCGGAGACCGACGCGATCGTCCGCGTCGACGCCGCGGCCATCTGCGGCGCCGACCTCGGCCCGCTCCACGGGCACGTCCCAGGCTTCGAGTACGGGACGATCATGGGGCACGAGTTCGCGGGCAAGGTCGTCGAAGTCGGCGCCGAAGTCTCCAAGATCCGGACCGGCGACTCGCGTGGTGAACATGAGCCTCGTCGCCGACGGAACGTGCGCCGCCTGCCGCGCCGGCCGAGTCACGCAGTGCTCCGGCCGCGCGCTCTTCGGCTACTCGGGCGTCTACCCGCGCCTCGACGGCGCTCAGGCCGAGCTCGTCCGCGTCCCCCACGCCGACACGGTGCTCTCACCGCTGCCCGACGCGGTCTCCGACGAGGCGGCCGTCTTCCTCGCCGACAACCTGCCGACCGCCTACGACGCGGTCGTCCGCGGAGAGACGAAGCCGACCGACCTCGTCTGCGTCGTCGGCCTCGGCGCGGTCGGGTTGATGGCGGTGATGGTCGCGCTCGACATCGGCGCGACGGTCTTCGCGGTCGACGGGATCGAGGAGCGCCGGGCGCTCGCCGCCGGGCTCGGCGCCCGCGCGCTCGAGCCAGACGAGGCGTGGGAGGCGATCGCGGCGGAGACCGACGGCCTCGGCGCCGACGTCGTCGTCGAGGCGGCCGG
Organism: uncultured Actinomycetes bacterium; assembly: GCA_963786725.1. Taxonomy (GTDB): domain Bacteria; phylum Actinomycetota; class Thermoleophilia; order Gaiellales; family Gaiellaceae; genus PALSA-612. Next base: position 24,223 of record CAWBAD010000006.1, read on the forward strand.
TTCGCCGGGCGCGCTCGACGCGGCGCTCGGCCTCGCGCGCGGGACGCGGCATGGTCTCGGTCGTCGGCGCCCACTTCGAGCCCGACTTCCCGCTCGACAACGGCCGGATGTTCGCGAAGGAGCTGACGATGCGCTGGTCGATCGGCGACTCGCTCGGCCACCGCGAGCGGCTGATCGAGATGATCTCCGCCGGCCGGCTCGACCCACCCGCGGTCGTCACGCATCGCATGGCGCTCGCTGACGCTGCCGAGGCCTACCGCCTCTTCGACAGCCGTGAGGCGACGAAGATCGTCATGACCCCGTGAGGCGCGCGGCGGCCGTCGCCGCGGCGCTTGTCCTTCTCGCCGGCTGTGGCGGCAGCGGCGAAACGAGCCCGGCCGAGGTCAAGGAAGCGCTCGAAGCACGGCTCGTCGGCAAGCAGCTCTCGTTCGAGTGGGTCTACTGCCTGCGAACGCGACGCTCGTTCGAGGACCGCACGATCTTTCGCTGCAACGTGAACTTCGGCGAGCCGCACATCGTCATCTACTGCGCCGTCCTCGACGACGGCCGGCTCGTTACGAACCGCGAGCGGCCGGGGATCCGCTGCGGCCGCAACGCCGGGCCCTAGCGATAGAGTGGGCCTGGTGGATGTCGGCTAGTCGAGCGGTGCTGCTGGTCGTCAACGGTGGTGGGCATGACCCGGCCGGCGGGCCGGAGCGGACGCTGCTGTCGGTGCTCCGCGAGCAGCTGGGACTGACCGCCGCGAAGCCAGGCTGCGGGGAAGGCGTATGCGGGGCTTGCACGGTTCTCGTCGACGGCAAGCCGGTGCGATCCTGCATGGTGACGGCGGCCGACGTGGCTGACCAGCCGGTGACGACGCTGGAGGGGCTGGCGCCGACAGGGAGGCTCCATCCGTTGCAGCGGGCGTTCCTCGACGTGGCTGCGTTCCAGTGCGGGTACTGCACGCCGGGGATGATCATGTCGGCGGCGGCACTGTTGGCAGCCGACGCGGATCCGACCGAGGCGGCGATCGTCACCGCGATGGACGGAAACATCTGCCGGTGCTGCGCCTATCCGCGGATCGTCCGGGCCATACGCTCGGCCGCGGAGTTGCAGGAGGAGGTGCTGCTTGCGCGTTGCGCCGTCGCCGCAAGAGCCGTGCTCGGTCGGCCGGCGCAACCGTGGGATCTCGTGCCCGCGGCCGAGCGCGATTGGTTCGCAGTGCTGCCCGACGGGCTCGTCGTTGCCGTCGAGCCCGACCCTGCGGAGGAGAGTTGGTCGACCAGCGCAGGCGCCTGGCTCCATGTCGATGCCGACGGAGCCGTGACCGCGTTCACGGGCAAAGTCGACGTCGGGCAAGGAAACCGGACGGGGCTCTCGCTGCTCGTGGCCGCGGCGCTCGGCGTCCCATCCGATGCGGTGCGGCTGGTGATGGGTGACACCGATCTCTGCCCGTATGACCGAGGCACGTTCGGAAGTCGCTCGATGGCGGATGCCGGCCCGCTGCTCCGCGCGGCCGCCGCTGCCGCCCGGCGGTCGCTGGAACGACGCCCGCTCGAACCTGGCGAGCGCCGCGTCGAGCTTGCTTCCGTTGACGTCGGCGCGCCGGCCGCGACGTTGGCGCCGCCCACCCGACAGGACGGGCTGGCGATCGTGACCGGCGCAGCCCTCTATCCCAGCGACATGACCCGGCCGGGCGCGCTGCAGGGCCGGGCGTTGAAGCCGCCGACCACAGGGGCTCAACTGCGCTCGGCCGACCTCGACGCTGCACGGTCGATCGCCGAGGTGAACGTCGTCGAGGACGGAGCCTTCATCGGTGTTGTCGGCGGCGACCGGGAGTCCGTGGAGCAGGCCGTAACGGCACTCGCAGCCGCGTGGGAGCTCCCGACAGGACCGGACGAGAACGAGCTGGCCGAGTACTTGCGCCAGCACCCGGCGGAACGGGAAGGCTGGGGTGGCTCGTCAGCCGAGGATGTGGGAGACGTCGAGCTCGCACTCGGCGAGGCCGACGTCCGGCTCGACGCGACCTACACGACTGCCTACATCGCGCACGTGCCACTCGAGACGCGCGCCGCGCTCGCCGAGTGGGAGGGCGAGCGGTTGACGGTGTGGACGGGGACGCAACGCCCCTTCGGCGTTCGCGGAGAGCTCGCGCAGGAGCTCGGCGTTCCGCGAGGAGCGCGTGCGCGTGGTCGCGCCGACGGCCGGAGCGGCCTTCGGTGGCAAGCACCGTGGCGAGGCGGCTATCGAAGCCGCCCGGCTCGCCCGTGCCACCGGACACCCGGTGAGGGTCCGCTGGAGCCGGGCCGAGGAGTTCGAGGCGGCGTATGTCCGCCACGCGGCAGTCATCGACGTCCGCAGCGGCGCAGGCTCCGACGGCATCGTCAGCGCCTGGGAGTTCCTGAACGTCGGCTCCGGGGCTGCGGGGATCGGCTGTCCGTACGTGATTCCAAACCAGAGAATCACCTTCCAGCCGGCGGACTCGCCACTGCGTCAGGGCGCATACCGTGGCATCGCCGCGACCGCCAACCACTTCGCCCGCGAGTCCCACGTCGACGAGCTAGCCCACAGCCTCGGCGCCGATCCGGTCGACCTGCGGCTGCGGCATCTGGAGGACGATCGGCTCGCCGACGTCCTCCGCACGGCGGCCGAACGGGCGGGCTGGAACGAGCAACACGAGCTCGGAATCGCGTGCGGCGTCGAGAAGGGCTCCTACGTCGCGACCTGCGCCGAGGTGCGCGTCGAGCGAGACGGGACGATACGCGTCACGAAGCTGGTCTCGGCCTTCGACTGCGGAGCGGTGGTCGACACCGACAACCTCGTGAACCAGATTGAGGGCGCCACGATCATGGGTCTCGGCGGGGCGCTCTTCGAGCAGGTCAGATTCGCGCAGGGACGGCTCGTCACCCGATCGCTGTCCGAGTACCGCGTGCCGCGCTTCAGCGACGTGCCCGCGATCGACGTCGTCCTGCTCGACCGACCCGACGTTCCCTCGTCAGGAGCCGGCGAGACGCCGATCGTCTGTGTCGCTCCGGCTGTGGCCAACGCAATCTTTGCCGCCACCGGCTTGCGGCTTCGCTCGCTGCCGCTACTACCGGACGGCATCGCGCCGCCGGCGTAGCGCGGCCGGTCTTTCACAGGTTTCTCACCAGTCCGCAACCCATCGGCGATCGGATCGTCGTGATGCTGCCGCGCGGAACGCACCAGACAAGGACGATCTTCGTGCGAAAGGCAGCTCTACCCGTTGTGACCGCGGCTGTCGTCGCTGCCCTGAGTGCAGGCACGGCACCGGCCGCGGGAAGCGCCAGCTCGGTACAGGTGACCAACTCGAACGCCGCCGGGCCTGGCTCCTTCCAGGCCGCAATCGACAAGGCGAACGCGGACTCGTCGGTCGGGCGAGTCGTGTTGCGCTTCGGCCTGACGCCGATCGTGCTCGCGCAACCGGTCGTCTACACCGGCGCGCAGTCGCTCGACATCCTGGGCGGCGGGGCGGTCATCGACGGTGGCGGGTTCGTGGCAATCGGTGGTGGAAATCTCTCTGTGGCCCTGCTCACGATCAAGAACTCGGCCCAGGAGGGACTCACCTACGAAGTGCCCACCGACGGCACCGGCACGAAGAAGGTCGTCCTCACCGGCGTCCAGATCAAGGGCAACGCCGGCCACGGGGTGCTGATCAACGATCAGGAGGACCCCGACGACACGGGCGACCCGGACAACGGCATCCACGGCAACTCGAACGGGTCGGACGCGGCGCTGGACGTGTGGGTGACCGCGTCCAACTTCGAGGACAACGGCTTCTCGGTGAGCGACCGCGACGGGCTGCGGGTGAACGAGGGCGGTCCTGGCAAGCTGAACGCCGTCATCACGCTGAGCCGGTTCCACCACAACGCGGCTGACGGCATCTTGAACCTCAGCTCCATGGTGCTGTCGCTCAATGTGGTGGCTCCGTACTTCGCGAACCCGAACGTGACGGTCAACCAGACGCCGTAGGCCCGGCTCGCGGTCTACGGCCTTGACCCATGGCCGCCTCGGGGCGGAGGCGGCCATGGGTAGCCTGGCGTGATGGACACAACCGGGCTCGAATTCGACGACGCCGTTCGTGACGCGCTCGAATCGCTGCCTCCGGACATCAGTGCATCGATGTCCAACGTCGAGGTCGTGGTCGAGGAGGAGCCGCCCGCGGGCATGCCTTTACTCGGTCTCTATCAGGGCATTCCGCTGACGCGTCGCGGGGCGTTCTACGGCGGCGCGCTTCCCGACAAGATCACGATCTTCCGCGGGCCGCTCGAGCGCCTGTACGGCGGCGATCCGCTGCGGCTGCGGCGAGAGATCCGGCGCGTCGTGCTGCACGAGGTGGCACACCACTTCGGCATCTCGGACGAGCGGCTCGTCGAGATGGACCGCTACTGACGCAGAGAGGAGACCCCATGCTGGCAAACCGCTCGATGCCAACGTCGGCCCTCATCCCATCCTCGCGTACGAGGAGGTCGGCGAGGCGGTGGAATGGCTCTGCGAGACGTTCGGCTTCACCGAGCGCCGGCGCGCACCTCACGCGCGCGAGCGAGCGCCGACCGCTCCCGAGGACTCGGCTGCGAAGTCGGGCCAGCTTTGATTGAGTACCGCAATGCCTTTCCTTTCGGGGAGGTCAACCTCCCCATTTGCACGTTGCCGCGACTCCGAGCGTGAACGAGAATCGATGCACACGACGCACCACACCCGAGCTATCTATCGAGAGGCCATAGAGTGCGCATACTGCTAGCGGCGAGGGATGGACAGGCGGAGGATGTCGCCGACCTCCTCCGTGACCCTGACGTCGAGATCCTTGGAAGAGCGGAGAGCGCCGACGAGACGGTGGAGATGCTCGACGCGCTCCAACCAGACGTGCTCGTCGCCGACCCCACGTTTACGGAGGCCGCTGGGCGTGTCGCATCGTCGGCCACGATCGTGTTCCTTCCTCCGAGCCGCGGACGCGGTGACCACCGAGGGGCAGAGGACGGATCCGGACCGCTCGATCTGCTGCGGACATGCGTAGCGCTCGGGTCGGCTACGCCTTCTTGAGCGAGCTCCAAGCCAGCCGAGACCTGAACGGCAGCTGAAGCGGTACCGCGGCCGCGAAGCGCTGCTCAAGCGCAGCGTGGACCGTGCTTCCGACCTGGACTGGACGAACGTCCTGTGGACAACATTCCACAGAACATTCCCCAGACGGGGGCTTCGCGCCAAAAAACGCCTGCTCAACCGAATGTTAATGACAGGTTCATTGCCCTTTACAGGCAGCCCTCCTTGCCCTTAAATGATGTCGGCAAGGGGAGAAACTAACCATAAGGGGCGGAGATGTCTGGTTTTGGGGAGCGAAAGGCTGTACTTGTCGACCCACATCCACTGTGGCTCGATGCGGTGGAAGAAGTGCTTGGACGCGTGTCTGTCAAGGTCGCAGGGAAGACGACATCCTTCGACGAGGCGAGCCGCCTGATCGAGGAGCTCGAACCTGAGCTGCTCGTCTTGGAAACCACGACACGAGAGAACGATTCGCGCGGGCATTCCTGGCTCGGCGCCGTGCTACAGCAGTATCCGGACCTCAAAGCAATCGTATTGTCGAACTCGGGTGACCCCGCGGACGTCAACGCTGCACTCGCGGCTGGAGCTGCAGCCTACGTCGTCAAGAAGGCGCACCCGGACGACCTGGCGGTAGCCGTACGCCAGACGTTTGAGTCCTCTATCTACTTCGGCGCGTCTGCGAGCATCACGGACATGGCTTCATCCCATGAGCCCCTGCTCGATCACCCGGACCTGACCCGGCGGGAGCTCGAGATCCTCAGGCTCGTCGCCGAAGGCTTCTCGAACGCGGAGCTGGCAAAGATGCTCTGGGTCACGCAGCAGACGGTGAAGTTCCACCTCTCGAACATCTACCGAAAGCTCCACGTCGCCAATCGCACCGAAGCCAGTCGCTGGGCACAGTTGAACGGTCTGCTGCCGACGACGAACGGCGTCCGCAGCGAACGCACGGCGGCCGTCGCGGAGTCGGTCTCCGCCGACTGATCTTCGAGCTTCGGTGGCACGAGTCCTTAGCCGTCGGGGTCTGATCCTTGTCGGGATCCTGGTCGCGTGTGGCGCGGCAGCCGTGGCGTTGTTCGCTGTTCGCCTGACGGCAGAAGCTGCCACACCCCGGCAGGTGACGGGCGTGGCGCTCTCGTCATCACAGGCTCGACTCTTGTGGGGCGAGCCTTCTGCCGGCGAACGCTTTCGCATCTTCCGCAACGGGTCGCTCGTCGGGACGACATCGCGGGCGGGCTATACAGACACGCGCCTGCGTGCCGGAGCGCGGTACGCCTACAGGGTGGCAATCGTGAATCGTGCGGGAGAGGTCGTTGACTCCTCGACCGTCTCTGTGACAACCTCTGCGAAGGGCTCACGTCCCGTCTACCCGCTGAAGGTCAGCCCCACCAGGCGATTCCTGGTTGACCAGCGCAACGTGCCGTTTATGTTCGTGGGTGACTCGCCGCAGGCGCTGACCGTGAACCTCTCGGTGGCGGACGCCGAACGGTTCCTCGCCAACCGCCGGGCGGCGGGATACAACGCGATGTGGGTGAACCTGCTCTGCATCATCTGTACGACACTGGCGGGCGGGCGGGCGGACGGCACGACGTACGACGGCATCCCCCCTTTCACGACTCCCGGCGACCTCTCGACGCCGAACAAGGCCTACTTCGCCCGGGCGGAACGCATGATCAGGCTGGCTCAGAAGTACGGGATCGTCCTCTTCCTCAACCCGATCGAGACAGCCGGGTGGCTACAAGTCCTGAGGAAGAACAGCGTCGAGAAGGCGTATGGCTATGGACGCTACCTCGGCAAGCGCTACGGGAAGTTCCCGAACATCATCTGGTTCAGCGGCAACGACTTCCAGACCTGGCGGAACCGGCGTGACACCGCACTCGTCCAGGCGGTCGCGCGAGGCATTAGGAAAGTGGCCCCGAAGCAGCTTCACACCGTCGAGCTCAACTACAAGGTCAGTAGTTCCCTGGACGACGAGACCTGGAGGCCCATCATCAGCGTCGACTCCGTCTACACGTACGCACCGACGTACGCAGAGCTCCTTAAGGAGTACCGCCGCGGTCGCTACCTACCCACCGTGATGATCGAGGCGAACTACGAGTTCGAGGCCTGGCACTATCCGACGAATCTCGAGACTTTGCGCCGGCAGGAGTACTGGTCGATGCTGAGCGGCGCCTCCGGGCAGCTTTACGGCAACAAGTACACGTGGCAGTTCATCAAGGGATGGCAAGACCACCTGGACACGCCGGGCTCGCAACAGATGATCTACGCGAGCAGGTTCTTCGCCGCTAGGCCGTGGTTCAAGCTGATCCCCGACGACCGGCACAAGGTGGTGACAGCGGGCTACGGGACGTTCGCGACCGACGGAGCCCTCAACGACAACGATTACGTCACGGCGGCCCGGACGCAAGACGGCAAGCTGGTCGTCGCCTACCTCCCGAGTGTCCGCCCGATCACAGTCGACATGACGAAGCTCTCAGGGCTGGTCCGGGCTCGCTGGTTCGACCCGACGCAGGGGACGTACGCCTCCGTCGCCGGCTCGCCCTTCCCCAACACCGGCCGCCGCGAGTTCACGCCTTCCGGCACGAACGCGGATGGAGCGGGCGACTGGGTGTTGGTCCTGACAGCGGCCTAGCTGCCGCTTCCTGCAGAACCGGGCGTCAGGAGGTCGCCGTCTGTTGCCGAATGACGGCGAACGGGGTTCGGCACAGAAGTCGAAGGTCGAGGCCCAGCGACCAGCTTTGGGCATAGGCGACGTCCATCTCCAGCGCCTCGCCGAAGCTCGAGCTTGATCGAGCCGCGACCTGCCAGAGACCCGTCAGCCCCGCAGGGACGAGGAAGCGCTCGAAGTGGTGGGGTGCGAAAAGCTCGGTCTCGTACGGGATGCATGGACGCGGACCGACCAGTGACATGTCGCCTTTCAGCACGTTGATCAGCTGGGGCAATTCGTCGAGACTCGTCTTGCGCAGCCCGCGGCCGAAGGACGTGACGAGCTCGTGGAACTCCGGCTTGTATGTACCGCCACTGCCAATTGGAGCCCGCCAGCTGAGCGACCCCTTCACGTACTCGCGATGAGCCTCATCGCTCGTGTCTTCACGCATCGTCCTGAACTTCAGCGCAGTGAACTCGGTCATGTTCAACCCGAGCCGCGTCTGCCTGAAGAAGACCGGGCCCGGCGAGTCGCGCTTGATGCGCCAGGCGATGTACGCGAAGAGCGGCGCAGTGAGCACGAGGCCGATCGACGCTCCGATGATGTCGATCGAGCGCTTCACGATACGAGCAGAAGGAGAAAGGCTGACCGGCGGAAGCGCGATCAGCGGGAGATTCTCGACCGCGTGCATGTCGACTTTCGGCCCGATAGCCTCGAACAGGCGCGGTACGAGATCGATCTGCACTGAGGCAACCCGCAAGCGGTGGATCAGCTCCAGCTGTTGCTCGTGCGAGTCCGAAGAGTAGGCGATGATCACACGATCGACGTTGAACCGCTCGACGAGCTGGGGTAGCTGGTCGGGTGAGCCGACGAGGTGGAGATCGCGAAGATCCGAGCGACGCTCTCTCGGATCGTCGTCGACGAAGCCGACAAGACGGATTCCGTACTCGGGGTGCTGCTGGAGCTTGCGAGCGATTAGCTGGCCAACGTCTCCGGCCCCTACGATCACGGCGTTCTCCCAGAACATCGGGCTTCGGCGCACAGCCCCGCGTGCGACGGCGCGCGCAACTACGACGAAGCCGACAGCGATCGCCCAGAACAACACCATGCGAGGGGCGTTCGGCCGGACGGCATGCGTGAGCCACGTGAACGCTGAAAGCATCCAGACCCCGATCGTGATCACGGCGAACACGCCGACGACGTCGTCGACGGTCGAGTGGTCGGCGCGCTGCCCACTCCTCCCGTAGAGCCCGCCGAGGTGGGCCATGATCACCCACAGCGGGAGCGTGGCAGCGAAGATCAGAACCTCGAGCCCAGGTGCGACGGTGTCCGGGTTCGACGCATCCGACCCGAAGAAGTACAGGGAGAGCAAGAAGGCCAGACTGAGCCCGAAGACGTCCGCGACCAGCAACGTTCGATGAATCAACCACCGCCGCCCACGTGCACCTCGCACCTCTGAACGAGGCTTGAGTATCTCCGGCAGCGCAAGGCCGACCGCGCCGTCGGAGGTAGGCGTCAGTCCGCCCGCCGCTCGAAGTCGATGCGTCGCCCCCTCGCCCACGCGAGAGCCCGTGCTTATTGCCACCCTTGCTCTCCCCTTCGACTGGGTTGCCGCTTGCCGCATTCCGTCCCAGTCGACTTCTCGTTGAACGATAGTGCGGAATCGCGCTCGACTCCAGTTTGGATCGAAAGACCAGCCACCTGTGGGGGGCCTAGCGCCTGTCTAGCTGGTCTTACGTCAAGGATCTTGGTACCGGCGCCTGCTCCAACCTTCGCATCGCGCATGGCGGGCCAGGCTTTACACGTTGGATACCTTGGCATTTAATGAGCATGGGAGTCCGTAAGCACGAAGACGGGGGAGATGCGTGTCTACTGTGGATCGTCCGATTGCGCCTTTACGAGCGGCCGACGTGACTCGTACGGCCGCCGTGACGGTGGCCATTCCGACGTACCAGCGCGATCACTTTCTCAAAGACGCCCTGGACAGCGTCGTACGCCAAACGCTCACGGACCTCGAGATCATCGTCTCCGACAACGCCAACTCACGAGCAACTCGAAAGCTTGTCGAATCGTATGGCGACCCCCGCATTGCGTACGCGCCTCTACGCGAGAACATCGGGATCCACGGCAACCTCACGCGCTGTCTCCACCTCGGCTCGGCACCGTATGTCTCTGTTCTGCTCGACGACGACACGATGTATCCCACAAATCTGGAGAAGAAGCTCTCACTCCTTCAGCAATATCCCACGGTGGGGGTCGCCCACAGCGCACTGGACTACATCGATGACGCAGGGATGCTCGTCGCCCAACACATCCGCTGGTCGGGGCCGGCGACCCACTTTGAGACAGGACGAGAGTTCATCGAGCTCGCCATGGGCTTGGGAAACAGGATCTGCGTGTCTTCTGCGCTGGTGCAACGATCCGCCGTAGCACAGCGTTGCCACGACGAACGCGATGGAGCGTTCTCCGATCTCGGGTTGTGGCTGAGAATCGCGACCTCGTGGGACTTCGCATTCGTCGACGAGGCGCTCACGACGTTCCGCGTTCATCCGGGCGCAGCTAGCAGCGCACTTGGCCTGTACGACATCGCCACCGACGGCCTGATAGCGACACCCGAGATGGTCAAGGGAGCGCGAACCGCAAAGCTTCGGTTCCTCAATGAGTACGGCGCGCCCGTTCGTGTGCGACGCGCGCTCACATGGGCCACCAAGGATCGCGCGCGGACGGAGCTCAAGCACATGGTCGCGGAAAAGACGCTCGCTGCGAGAAGTCCGGCTCTCACGGCGCGATCTCTACGCGAAGCCGCCAGGGTCGAGCCGAGTCTATGGTGGTCGCCCTGGTCGGCATTGCTCCTGGCCTCGAGCGTCGTTGGGCGAAAGGCCTTCGATTCGGCCGTGGCTTGGCGAGTGGGGCATTGAGTCACACTGCGCCCGACAGCGACACGCGTCTCATCTCCGTCGTGCTGTGTTGCCACAACGGCGCGCGGACTCTCCCAGAACAGCTCGCGGCGCTCGCCGAGCAGGACTACACGGGCCCGTGGGAGCTCGTGTTCGTGAACGACGCTTCGACGGACGACTCAGTAGCGATCGCCGAGTCCTGGCAAGACCGTCTGCCTCTTCGTACGGTCAGCACCAACGGCGGTGGTCGCCCGGTCGGGCTGTCGAGCGCGAAGAACGTCGGAGGCAATGCCGCCCGCGGCGAGGTACTGCTCTTCTGCGACGACGACGACGTCGCAGATCCAATGTGGATCTCAGCACTTGTCGACGCGACACGAGAGGCTGCAGCGGCCGGTGGAATTCTCTCTGATGAGCTGCTGAACGAGCCGCGCGTTCGAGCATGGCGCTTTGCAGCGACCCCGGGACAGCTGCAGGTTGCATTCAAGACACTTCCATTCGCTCCGAGTGGTAACTGCGGAATACGGACCGCCGTATTCCGAGAGTTGGGGGGTTTCAACGACGAGCTTGCGGAGTTCTGTTGCGGAGAGGAAGTCGACTTCTTCATTCGGCTGCAACTGGCGGGCTACGAGCTTCGGTATGCACCGAATGCGATCATGCACTACAGGCACCGTGACAGCCTGAGACACCTCGCGCGGCAGTGGTATCGCTACGGTCGCGTGACGACCATCAACTACGCGCATTTTCGTGGTCGGATGGCGCTTCCTCGCACGACAGCCGGTGAGACCGTACGGTTCGCCTGGGCAGTAGTCCCGCACGTGGTCGATCTTGTTCGCGGAAACGAACGCCGCGGCCGATGGATTCGACTGGCGAGCTTCCTCGCGGGTGAAGCCGTGGAGAGCGTCAGACTGCGCGTCTGGCACATTGGTTGACCGGCCTCACTCACGCGACGGAGCACCGCGTAGGACCGCGGCCGTGCGAGCAGCGGTCTCGCTCCACCGCATCGCTGCGCCCAGCTTCGCCGCAACTTCCGCCTTCGCTCGCACCGCAGCTTTATCGCGGGCGGGCTGTCTCGAGTGCGGCGGTCAACGAAGCAGCATTGCGCGGCTCGAAGTGCCAACCTGCGTAGAACCGTCTGCTTTCCACGAGCTCGAAGCTGTGCTCGTGCAACGAGTTGTAGAGGAGCGTCTGATAGGGGTTCTCACGTATGGGCGGTGGGAAGGACGCGACCCGGGTCGTTCTGATTTGAGCTTTGTGGTCGCTCCTCAGCAGCATCGTCTCCTCGAACCGTCTATGCGCTGTCCACGACTTCGCGGAGGAGACCAGACATGCGTTCTGTCATGCGACGACACTCGAACTGCTCCAAGACCTCCGGGTCCGGGTTCGGCGTAAGTGCACCGTCGCGCCAGCTATCGATTCGCGCCCGAAGCCCCTCGGTGAGACAGCCGACATCGGCTGGTCGACAGACCGTCGCCGTTCCCACTGCATGAAGGAGATCGCGGGCGTCACCGTCAGGAACCGCGGCGAGGATCGGCCTTCCAGACGCCATGTACTCGTAGGTCTTGGCGGGGATCAGACCGGCGCGCACCCCCTTGGGGAGATCATGCATCGGAAGGAAGAGCAAATCGGCCGCTCTGAGCAGCGAGATCGCTTCGGGATGCGACTTGTGGCCGTGGAAGCGGACAAACGGGTACGGCGCCGCAGCGGCGCGGTCCGCCGCGGTCGCAACACCGACGAGGTGTACTTCGATCGTGCCTCGAAGCTCGGGCTCACTGCGGATGAGAGCATCGACGGCCTCCAGCAGATAGATGTGAGACCGCGGCAGGAAGTCGACGCCGGGGACCGGCATGCCGCCAAGAAGTCGACGAAGACGCTGCGTCTGCCGATGCCGAAGGCCGAATTCCGTGTGCATGGAACCGGAATGCACAATGCGAAACACGCGGTCGGCGTGTTCCGGAACCGGTGCAGCGAAGTCGGCGGCATCGAACCCGTTCGGGATCGAGATGACGCGCCGCGATCGGAACTCCGGGAACGCATTTTGCAGGCGTGCCGCGGCCTCGGGAGTGTTCATGACCACGGCCGCCGCGGCGCTCAGCGTGGAGCGCATGCGGGAGCGATCCACGAACCGCTGGATCGCAGAGGGATAGAGCCACATCTCGTCAAGCGCCCACGGATCCTGGAGGTCGGCAACCCAGGGCACTCCGAGGATGCGCCCAAGCTTTCGTGCTCCCAAGGCGGTTTCGTATGGGCCCATTTCGCTGAGGACGACAGCAACGCGCTCACCTCGTACCTGTCCGAACTGCACGATTGAATCGATCCACCATCGACTGAATGCACTCAGTCGTGCCAGCATCTTGTCGATCGCTCCCAAGCCTGGAGCGGGAGACGGGCCACTTGCTCGGATCACGGAAACGTCCGGTAGCTCGGTCAGCAGCGCTGGATCGTCCGGCGTCCACTGACCCGGGTGCACGCCCGGACCCGTCAAGACGAGAGGCTGCACGCCGAATTCAGGTAGGTACCGGGCCAGGTGCAGCGCACGCTGAACGCCAGCTCCGCCAAGCGGCGGAAAGTGGTACGCGACAATGAGGGCCCTCAGCATTGCAGGCGTCGCTCGCAGCTCGGCACGGGACGAAGCCGATTCGACAGCTCGAGCACCGTCACCAATCGTACTCAGCCGATGCGGCGGCGAGCACATGTGAGGCGGGTGGCTCCTCCGTGCGGCTAGTGAGCTCGCGCTGCGAGAGAGCCGGGGCGCTACGAGCAGTCTTCGTAGGCGCCGGCGTCGAGCTTGGCGCCTTTCGGGCGGGCAACACCGGCGTAGTCGGTCGCCGGATAGCCGCCGGCGACGCTGGTGGGAACGAAGTTCGCGCTCGCAACCGAGCACGACAACAGGTGGAAGTTGTAGGTCGAGTGGGCGGCGTTCACCCACTGGTTGCCTGCCACGACAGCGTTCTGCCCGCAGGCCACGCCGCCTGAGCCGAACACGTTGTAAGAAAACTGAAACCCGTTACTCGTCAACCCGTCGCATTCGGACTGGCTAATCGGCCAGTCGGTCGCGTTGCCGTAGAAGCGGTTGGTGCCCTTGAGGGAACAGGCCTCGAAGAAGATGAGCCCGCCGCGCATCGAGTTGAAGCGGACGGTGACGTTGCCCGCGTCGGCGCATTTGAGCGAGATAGGCGCGCGAATCCCACCTTTGCAGGGAGGCTGGCTCTGCCCCGAGCAGGGCTCGGACATCTGGTTGTTCTCGACCAGCAGCGAGAAGAGGAAGTCTCCCGAGATGTCCCACTGGGCGCAGTTCGTGAACTTCGAGTTGCGGATGATGGCGTGCTCGGTGCCCCCGGTGAAGGACTGGAGGCATTCGAGGTGAGCGCCTGTGCCGACCTCGATCGCGTCGTGGAAGTTCACGCCGTCGAAGCGGACGAAGGCGGTGCGGTGTGCACCGCCAAGCCCGCAGTCGGCCATCTGCACCGGCGTACCCTGGGTGCCGCCCCAGGAGCCGCCGAGGATGCCGACGTGGTCGACGTTGCCCGTTGCCATGTAGGCACCGGAGACGTTCTGCAAGACGATGTTCGTCGCCCGCGAAACGTTGGCGCAGGCACCCGGCTGGATGAAGGCGTTCGACACATTTACGTCGGCTACGCGCAGGTAGTTCGCCACGGGGCGCAGCGTCGCCGACCGTGCACCGTCCCCGGCGTCTCCGCCCGCAACGTCACGCAGCCGCTCAAGCTCGCGCCGATGGTGTAGCCGTCACATGACCCACCCACCTTCGAGGTGGCGTCGATCGTCTGGTTGCCGTAGGAGCCCGGTTTGATGAGGGCGAGATCGCCTATCTGCGCGGCGGCGTAGGCAGCCTTCAGGCTCGAGCACGCCTGGGCATCACTGTAGGCGGCCGGTGTCGCCTGACGAACACACGTCCCCCCGTTCGTGTCCACCCACAAGTTCGCCTGCCCAGCACCGGGTGGGGGCGGTGGTGGTGGGGGCGGCGGAGGCGGAGGTGGTGGTGGCGGCGGAGGCGGAGGCGGTGGCGGCGGAGGCGGTGGCGGCGGAGGCGGTGGTCCCCCCGCAGGCGCATATGTCGCATACAACGAGTAATGCTTTCCCGACGTGACCGTCGTGCCGAACGGGTTGGACGGCCCCGCCCCGTAGCCGCCCGGATTGAAGTTGTACCGCAATGCTCCCGCCGAACCGTCGAAGCGAAGCTGCGTCAGGTCACCCTTCGAGCCCGCGATGTAGCCCATCCACACAGTTCCAGCGGGGACGTAGACGGCCTGCGCAAACGAGAAGTCGACCCAGCCCCACGCCTGCCCCGCCGTGATCGACACCTGATTCGACACACCGAGCAGCGAGCCCGGGTTCCCGCCGCTATCGGCGTACAACACGGCCCGCACAGGCTGGGATCCGCTCGACGACCCCAGGCCGGACACGTACCCAGTTATCTTCGATACCGATGCCGGCTCCGGCGCCGTGTACTGCGACACCTCCTTCAGATCAGCCGACGCGGTATCGGTCGACGACCCCACCGATGTCGTGCCGAAGACGCTCGATCCCGGTGGAGGCGACGCGGCGCTCACGACCGCACTGGCGTAGCTCTTCGCAGTCGCTTGTCCGGCAGCGTTCGTGGCCGTCACCGACGACTGGATCTTGAAGCCGACGTCGGCCGCGGTCAGCGTGTAGCTGGAGGTGGTGGCGCCGGCGATCACCGGACACACCCACGTCACCGGATCACAGCGCAGCCACTGGTAGGAGAACGTGATCGGCGCGGTGCCGGTCCATGTGCCGTCGGTCGTCGACAAGACCTGGCCTTCCTTCGCCGTTCCTGACAAGGCGGGCTTCGCCGTGTTTGAAGGCGCCGCGGCGCTCACGACCGCACTGGCGTAGCTCTTCGCAGTCGCTTGTCCGGCAGCGTTCGTGGCCGTCACCGACGACTGGATCTTGAAGCCGACGTCGGCCGCGGTCAGCGTGTAGCTGGAAGCGCGTGGCGCCGGCGATCGCCGGACACACCCACGTCACCGGATCACAGCGCAGCCACTGGTAGGAGAACGTGATCGGCGCGGTGCCGGTCCATGTGCCGTCGGCCGTCGACAAGACCTGGCCTTCCTTCGCCGTTCCTGACAAGGCGGGCTTCGCCGTGTTTGAAGGCGCCGCGGCGCTCACGACCGCACTGGCGTAGCTCTTCGCAGTCGCTTGTCCGGCAGCGTTCGTGGCCGTCACCGACGACTGGATCTTGAAGCCGACGTCTGCCGAGGTCAGGGTGTAGCTCGAAGCGCTCGCACCGGCGATCGCCGGACACACCCACGTCACCGGATCACAGCGCAGCCACTGGTAGGAGAACGTGAACGGCGAAGTACCGGACCAGGTTCCATCCGTCGTCGACAACGTTTGGCCGTCCTTGGCGATCCCCGACAGGGCCGGCTTGACGGTGTTCGATGGGGGCGTTCCGCCTTCCGCCAATGCGATCGGAACAAGCGCGATCGCCACGATGGCAAGAGCAGCGAAACTGGATCGGAGGCCGTTCCGGGGCACGTGCTCCCGTCCATCGACCAAAGCGAGGAGTGAGACAACACTGTCGTCCCGGCAGAGGGCCCCCATACGGGGGGCCCCCTACACGAGCTCTACCGAGACGGCGAGTTGGTCAAGCTACGAGCAGTCTTCGTAGGCGCCGGCGTCGAGCTTGGCGCCTTTCGGGCGGGCAACACCGGCGTAGTCGGTCGCCGGATAGCCGCCGGCGACGCTGGTGGGAACGAAGTTCGCGCTCGCAACCGAGCACGACAACAGGTGGAAGTTGTAGGTCGAGTGGGCGGCGTTCACCCACTGGTTGCCTGCCACGACAGCGTTCTGCCCGCAGGCCACGCCGCCTGAGCCGAACACGTTGTAAGAAAACTGAAACCCGTTACTCGTCAACCCGTTGCAGTCGTACTGCGAGATCGGCCAGTCGGTCGCGTTGCCGTAGAAGCGGTTGGTGCCCTTGAGGGAACAGGCCTCGAAGAAGATGAGCCCGCCGCGCATCGAGTTGAAGCGGACGGTGACGTTGCCCGCGTCGGCGCATTTGAGCGAGATAGGCGCGCGAATCCCACCTGCACAGGGAGGCTGGCTCTGCCCCGAGCAGGGCTCGGACATCTGGTTGTTCTCGACCAGCAGCGAGAAGAGGAAGTCTCCCGAGATGTCCCACTGGGCGCAGTTCGTGAACTTCGAGTTGCGGATGATGGCGTGCTCGGTGCCCCCGGTGAAGGACTGGAGGCATTCGAGGTGATCGCCTGTGCCGGTCTGGATCGCGTCGTGGAAGTTCACGCCGTCGAAGCGGACGAAGGCGGTGCGGTGTGCACCGCCAAGCGCGCAGTCGGCCATCTGCACCGGCGTACCCTGGATGCCGCCCCAGGAGCCGCCGAGGATGCCGACGTGGTCGACGTTGCCCGTTGCCATGTAGGCACCGGAGACGTTCTGCAAGACGATGTTCGTCGCCCGCGAAACGTTGGCGCAGGCGCCCGGCTGGATGAAAGCGTTCGACACATTTACGTCGGCTACGCGCAAATAGTTCGCCACGGGGCGCAGCACGCCGACCGTGACCGTCCCCGGCGTCTCCGCCCGCAACGTCACGCAGCCGCTCAAGCTCGCGCCGATGGTGTAGCCGTCACATGACCCACCCACCTTCGAGGTGGCGTCGATCGTCTGGTTGCCGTAGGAGCCCGGTTTGATGAGGGCGAGATCGCCTATCTGCGCGGCGGCGTAGGCGGCCTTCAGGCTCGAGCACGCCTGGGCATCACTGTAGGCGGCCGGTGTCGCCTGACGAACACACGTCCCTCCGTTCGTGTCCACCCACAAGTTCGCCTGCCCAGCACCGGGTGGCGCGGGTGGTGGCGGTGGCGGTGGCGGTGGCGGTGGCGGAGGAGGCGGCGGTGGCGGTGGCGGTGGCGGAGGCGGTGGCGGAGGCGGCGGCGGCGGTGGTGGTGGTGGTGGTGGTGGTGGTGGCGGTGGCGCGGGTGGCCCTGTAGCCGTATACGTCGCATACAACGAGTAATGCTTTCCCGACGTGACCGTCGTGCCGAACGGGTTGGACGGCCCCGCCCCGTAGCCGCCCGGATTGAAGTTGTAACGCAGCCCGCCCGCCAAACTGGCATAGCGAAGCTGCGTCAGGTCACCCTTCGAACCGGCGATGTAGCCCATCCACACGGTCCCTGGCGACACGTAGACCGCCTGCGGAAGTTGGAAGTCAACCCAACCCCACGGCTTGCCGGCCGCAATCGACACCGGATTCGAGACACCCAACAACGACCCGGGATTCCCCCTGCTGTCCGCATACAAGACAGCCCGCACCGGCTGAGACCCGCTTGACGCCAAACCCGACACATACCCGGTGAGCTTGCTCACCAACGCCGGCTCCGGCGCCGTATACAGCGAAACCTCCTTCAGGTCGGCCGACGCGGTATCGGTGAGCGCCCCGACCGTCGTCGTACCGAAGACTCTCGCCCCTGGCGGAGGAGGCGGCGGTGGTGGTGGTGGAGGCGGAGGCGGAGGCGGAGGCGGAGGCGGTGGTGGCGGTGGCGGTGGCGGCGGCGGTGGCGGAGGCGGTGGTGGTGGTGGTGGCGGTGGTGGTGGTGGTGGTGGTGGCGGTGGCGGTGGCGGTGGCGGCGGCGGTGGCGGTGGCGGTCGCTTTTGGGAACAGGGATTCGTCGACGCCGTGAGCGCCGCCCTGGTCGACTCGAGTGAGTAATAGCGTGCGCTCACCTGGACGAGGTGAGTCGTTCCGCACTGAAGATTGCCGAACGTCAACGATGTCGGCTGGGTCGTCCCAGCGAGCGAGCCGTCCAGATACAACGCGTATCCGGTCGCGCCCAGGACCGGGTTCCACGTCAGCGTGAGGCTCGTATCGGTCGCCGTCACCGCGAGACCAGAAGGTTCAGGTGGTGAGTTGGCAGTCGCGCCCGGCGAAGCCTCCACAGCTACGGAACCGACGGCCACGAGCATCGCCGCCGTCGCCGCCGCCAGCCCCAGCAGAGCGACGTGGTACGGTCGCGCGCGGCGGAGGCGGCTACGCGGAGCGACGCCTACGACGGTGCGCTCCGGGCGTACATCGAGGCGCGGGCCCGGGTCTAGGCGTGATGGCTCGCCCGTGACCGGCCTGCTGCGAGCTCTCGCCGGAGGCTTCGACGCACTGCGCCGAGTACGGAGCACAAGCATCGCGCCCGCCGCCAATCCCAGCAGAGCGAAGTGATACAATCGAGCGCGGCGAACGGGACGACGCATCTTTGCTATGCCTTCGCCGCTCCTCAAGATATCCCTCGAATGGCGTGGGTCACGGTTAGCCTCCTAGCCGATTGGGGGGGCATGAGCGGACGACCCTAGCAATTCGCGCGGAGGGAATGCGTCGATTACCCTAGGGTGTTTGCCCGAGAAAAGAGCCGTTCGTCACGAAGGGGCTTGGCTTCCGGGCCCGCGGCGGCTACCGTCAGAAGGTGGCGCTCGTCGACGTCGTCGTCGTTTCGTACAACAGCGCCGACACGGTTCGACGCTGTGTCGAGCCACTCGCCCACCAGGACGACATGCACGTGATCGTCGTCGACAACGCGTCGGCAGACGACAGCCTCGAGGCGATTGCAGATCTGCCCGGGGCGAGGCTCGTCTTGGAGGCAAACATCGGTTTCTCGGCCGGCTGCAACCGAGGCTGGCGAGCCGGCTCGGCACCGTACGTGCTCTTTCTCAACCCGGACGCCCGGGTCGACGCAGCCTCCGTCCGGCAACTCGCGAGCGTGCTCGAGACCAATAGGGCCGTCGGCCTGGTTGCTCCACGGCTGGTAGATGCCAACGGCTCGCTGGAGTTCTCCCAGCGCCGATTTCCTCGTCTCCACTCGACATACTCGCGGGCCTTCTTCCTCCATCGCGTCTTTCCACGCGCGCGCTGGGCGGACGAGGTGCTGCGCGACCCGACCGATTACGAGCGGGCGGGGCCTGTCGAGTGGGCGTCCGGCGCCTGCCTTCTCGTCAGGCGATCAGCCCTCGAACAGCTCTCCGGCTGGGACGAGGAGTTCTTCCACTACGGCTCGGACATCGACCTCTGCAGGAGGCTCTGGTCTGCAGGCCATGAGATTCGCTTCGAGCCCTCAGCCCAGGTGCAGCACGTGGGCGGTGTCTCCGCCCCCCGCAGCGACCTACTGCCGATGCTCGCCGAGAGCAGAATTCGCTACGCCAGGCAGCACCACAACCGCGGCTATGCCCTCGCAGAGCAAGTCGGCGTCGCCCTGGGGGAGCTGACGCACGCTGCGGTCTCGACCAAGGGAAAGGCGGTTCGAGCGGGACACCTCCGAGCGCTCCGTACTGCGTGCGGGCGGCAACGTCCCGCTAGCCGTTCGGCTAGCTCCCAGTCTGGGCCGCCGGCCATCGACGGTGCGCAAGGGAACAACTAGCCTCTGAGCAGCGATGTGCGGGATTTGCGGAGTCGTCCAGATCGACGGCAGGCGAGAGCCTGTGATCAGCACGCGAAGGCTGAGCGTCATGACGGACGTCATGACCCATCGTGGGCCCGATGACCGGGGCCTGCATCTTGCTGATGGAGTCGCGCTCGGCGTTCGGCGTCTGAGCATCGTCGACGTCGAGGGCGGGCACCAGCCCGTGTCCAACGAGACGAACGATGTATGGGCGATTCAGAACGGCGAGCTCTACAACCACGCGACTCTCCGTGCGCGACTGGAGGGCGAGGGCCATACGTTTCGGAGTCGCTGCGACACGGAGGTGCTGCCCCATCTGTACGAGCGCTTCGGCACCTCGTTTCCGACTCAGCTGCGCGGAATGTTCGGACTCGCGGTCTGGGACAGCCGTGAGCGTCGAGCCGTCATCGCGCGAGATCGGCTCGGCATCAAGCCGCTCTACTACGCGCGCCGCGGCAACCTCTTGGTATTCGCCTCGGAGCTCAAGAGCCTGCTCGCGAGCGGGCTGATAGACGCGACCCTGGACTATGAGGCGATCGACGCCTACCTGACCTTTGACTTCATCCCCGCGCCGCGGACGCCGCTTGCCGGCGTCTCGAAGCTCATGCCCGGCCACGTCCTCGTCGTCGAGAACGGCGAGGTGCGGGTGGACCGATTCTGGAGCTACCCCGAACCGTCAGTGGGAGCACGACGGACGGAGGAGGAGTACCGCACGCTTCTGGTAGAGAAGCTCGAGGAGTCGGTGCGGCTACGCCTGATGAGCGATGTCCCCCTGGGCGCGATGTTGAGTGGGGGGCTCGACTCGAGTCTGATCGTCGCCCTGATGGCGAAGCAGATGAGCCAACCGGTGAAGACCTTTTCCGTGGGCTTTGCCGAGGCCGGAGCCGAGAACGAGCTCGCGGACGCGCGCAGGGTTGCCCGGTACTTCGGAACGGATCACCATGAGCTCGAGCTCTCGTTCGTCGACGACACCGTCGACCTCGCCGAGCTCGTCTGGCACCTGGACGAGCCTCTTGCCGATCTCTCTGCCCTGGGCTTCCTCGCGCTGTGCGAGCTCGCGTCGCGACATGTAAAGGTCGCGCTCTCCGGCCAGGGGGCGGATGAGCTTCTCGGCGGCTACCGAAAGCACCAGGCGGCTTCGCTCGTCGGGCAATGGCAGCGCCTTCCTGTCTCAGTCCAGCGGGCAGGCGAGCTCCTCGCTCCACATGCGCCGAGACGTATCCGGCGTGCGGCAAACACGCTCACCGCACGCGATCCGGTCGAGCGACTCCTGTCGATGAGCGGTCGCGTCGATGACGGTCTGCGTGGGAGGCTGTACGGAGGCCACCTTGCGGCGCTCGACGGGCAGGCGGCTCGTCGCGCCGTGAGCGCGCGCCTCGACGGACTCGCTGACGACCCCTTGCCGGTCACGCTCTACCTCGACGGGCAGCTGGCGCTCGTCGACAAGCTGCTCCACTACTTCGATCGAACGTCGATGGCCCACTCGCTCGAGGTGCGAGTTCCGTTTCTCGACCACGAGTTCGTCGAGCTCGCCGCGCGAATCCCTCCGGACCTGAAGGTGCGCCGTACAACGACCAAGTACGTGCTCAGGCAGGCGGCCCGGGGCATGATCCCGGACGAAGCGATCGACAAGCGCAAGGTCGGCTTCTTCGCAGGTGCCGCCGCCGGCTGGTTCCAGGCGCAGGCGACTCGCTCGATTCCGGACTTCCTCCTGCAGCCGCAGCCTCGCTATGCGGAGCTACTCGATCCCGGAGAGGTGCGGAGGCTCGTCGCAGCACACGGGCCCCGCTCCGGAAAGGCCGAGTCGCAGCTGTTGCTGTCGATCTTGATGCTCGAGGTCTGGCTGTCGACATTCCTGCCTCGAGCGCTCGCCCCCGACGAGTCCGGCAATGACGTGCCCGAAATCGTGCGGTCGTGACCCAGCACCGCGACGTCTCCTACGCGGTGATCACGCCGGCGCGGAACGAGGCAGAGAACCTGCCGCGCCTGGCGCGTTGCCTCGCCGACCAGACCGTGCCGCCTACGAATTGGACCGTGGTCGACAACGGATCGACAGACGAGACACTCGTGGTAGCAGAGCGGTTGACCAACGAGTACGACTGGATTCGCGTCCTTACCGTCCCCGGCGAGGAGGTTCCGGTTCGCGGAGCGCCGATCGTTCGCGCTCTCCATGCCGGCTTCGCTGCGCTCGAAGAATCGCCGCCCGCGTTTGTCGTCAGCCTCGATGCCGATATCTCATTCGACCCGAGGTACTTCGAGGATCTGCTCGGCAGATTCGCGGCCGACCCGTCCCTCGGCATAGCGAGCGGTACGTGCTACGAGCTCGAGGGCGGCGTCTGGACGCAACGGCACGTCACCGGCAGCACCGTCTGGGGCGCCTCTCGTACGTGGCGCTGGAGCTGCCTTCAGGCCGTCCTGCCGCTCGAAGAGCGGTTCGCCTGGGACGGGATCGACGAGATCAAGGCGAACGCCCGCGGCTGGACGACGAAGACGTTCGTCGATCTGCCCTTCCGGCATCACCGTCCTGAGGGCCATCGCGACGGCGGCAGCTTTCGGGCGAGGGCCTCCCAGGGACGCGCTGCGTACTACCTCGGCTATCGCTCGTGGTACCTCGTGCTCCGAGCTCTTCGCCACGCCCCTCGCGACCCGGGAGCGCTCGGTCTGGTCTGGGGCTACGGCGCGGCGAGCCTGGCCCGAGAGAAGCGCTGTGACGATGTCGCCGCTCGAACGTACCTCCGGCGCCAGCAGAGCCTGAAGCAGCTTCCGCTACGTGCTCGCGAGACCTTTAGGCAGAGACGGCGCTTGTCTGCCTGAATTGTCCAACGCGTCCCACTCCTCTGGCTTTGTAAGTAAGGCGGCGGCGCCGATTGCTAAGACGAAGAAGAGTAAGAATGTGACCTGAATGAAGGCAAAGGAGTCATACGTCATCATGCCGATCGCGTATGCCACCACGGCGGCAGCCGTGCCGACGAGCAGCCAGCCTCGCGGCGATGGGTCGCGTTTTCCCGCACCACCAAATCGCCGTGTCGAGCGCACGAAGAGCCAGCCGAGCATGTACGCGCCCACGATCCCGGTTTCCGCGAGTATCGCCAACCACATGTCGTCGGTGATGGGCGCGAGCGGTACGTCGACCCCCGCCTCGGGCGTCACGACGCGTGTTGCGTAGCCTTCGCCGAGAATCAGGTTCGGCGTTACCTCGGAATGGAAGACGGGGCCGAAAGTCGCAACGCGGCCGCTCCCCACTTGGTTCTTCTCCTCTTGGGCCAGGAGACCGCCCTCGGGGAAGAATGAATGCCACGTCGTACCGATCGCGCCAGGGACTGCAAAGTGGACCACGAGGACGAGCGGGACGAGAGCAGGCCAGAAGCGGCGTGTCTCGCGCCCGCGGAGCACGAGGTACACGACCCCGATGACCAGGAGCATGACGATGCCGGTGCGCGAGCGCGTGGCAAAGATGCCCAGGAGCATCAGAACGCCGGCCAGCCGCCAGCGCCACTGCTGAGTGCGCTGGGCGCAATAGACGGCAAGCGGAAGGAGAAGGGCTAGTGCGGCTCCTAAGGCGATCGGGTGCTGCGCGGAGCCATAGACGCGAAGTCCACCTCCGCGCGCCGTCTCGGGGGTCTGCGTCCCGTCGTAGTGGAGCACCGGGAGAACGTCGCTCAGGTGGTTGAAGACGTCGACGTGCGTCGCCGACTCGACCAGCGCGAAGAAACCGAGCGCGCCTCCTCCTGCGACGAGCAGCCGGACGAAGAAGTCGATGTCCCTTGCGCTCCGCAGAATGCTGACGAACACGTAGAAGACCAAGACAAAGCTGAGCAGGAACGACAAGTTCTTAAACGTGTAGCTCCCCACAGCCTCGACTCGTGAGCGGTTCGCGACCAGCGAAAGCACGATCGCGCCGAGGCAGCAAAAGAGCGGCGCCTCGAGTCCGCTGGCCCGCAGCCGCACGCGGCGGTCGACCAGGAGTGCCAGGATCCAAGCGGCGATCATGAACGCGACGAGTACGCGGTACGGCTCCAGGTGGAATGGAAGAGCTCCTGGAAGCGTGTAACGCCGGATCGGGACAAACAGGATCGTGAGCACGGCGAGGACCAGCAGCGCCCGCAAAGAGACCAGCCGCTCGTAGAAAACCGTGATGAGCACGAGGACGGCGAGTACGCCCCCCGTCGCCCGCATGTGCTGCCCGGTCCCGACAGATCCGACGAGAACTACAAGAGACGCCAACACGATCGCAGCAAGAGCGATGCGTTCGCGTCGTCTCCGCTCTGCGACAGCGCCGATCACGTCGATCTCTGCGTCGACTCAGTCGGCGACGCCGGCCCGGGCTGGCGAGCCCCGTGACGGCTTTGCGCGCCCGAACCCTGCTTCGGCTTCCTCATCTGGCGCTTCATCGGTGCGCGCCCGCGGGTACAGGTTCTCTAGCGCGTACGTCACGACGAACGTCATCAACAGGACAGAGAGAAACACGATGATCGGTATCGTCTTCTTCCTGTCCGCGATGACTTTGGCATTGCCAAGCCTCGCCTTCGTCACGACCTTCAGCACGACGCGGTCGCCGCGGGAAACCCTGGCGTCCTGCGACTGTTCGTCGAGATAGCTCAGGAATGTCGACGTCGCTCGCCGAGCGATGCGGACAGCCTCGGCCGGGGACGTTGCCATACCAGCGAATGTCAGAAACTGAGTCTGACCCGGCGTGACAGGGTCTTGGACGGGAGCCGCGACGTAGTCCCCGTCAGTCTGGTGGCCACGGAAGACTCTCCTTCGGAGTGCGTCGCCGTTGGCGATCTGTGCGTACACGGTCGTCAGCGTTGTTAGCCAGGAGAGGTTGGTCGTCGCCGCGGGAACGGCTCGACAGTATTCGCACCCGGGCTGTGTGAGCTGAAGCATCTCGGAGCTCTGCCAGGTCACTTCCTGGCGATGCGTCAAGCCGTCAGCACTGACTCTGAAGTACGAGAAGAACGTGAGCAAGAGCGCCAAGGCGATGCCGACGGCAAAGAACACGCGCCATCGCCAGATGACACCCAAGTGCGTCCTGAGATCCATCTAGCTTCCCAGCTCAGCCCGCAGCGGCGGCACAGCAGCAGTTGCGCTCACGAAGACAACTGCAGCCTCAGTACGATTGGCTACGCCCAGCTTGCGATAGACGGAGCCGAGGTGGAACTTTACGGCGTGCACCGACAGCCCGAGCTGGGCGCCGATCTCCGGGTTCGTAGACCCGATCGACGCCAGGCGAAGCACCTCGAGCTCGCGCTCTGACAGCCCGTCGAGCGCCGGCGCAAACTCCACAAGTTCCTGAGGCTCCCGCAGTGACACCTTCCGAGACTAGCCCGACCTGACTTCGCGGGGCTACGGGACATTGGAGCAGCATCGCGGGAACCCTACTAGCCGATCGGTTAGCCCGCTCTGCCTGATTGGCCCGTGGACGCCTGGAGAGCTGCACCCTACCCTGGAGGAGTGACGCACACTGCGGCTGTGAACGGCGCCGACTCCGGTCGAGTCGACGTGCTCCTCGTCTGCTCCGCTGGGGGCCACTTGTTGCAGCTGAGCCTGCTGGCAGCTGCCTGGGAGGGTATGACGCACGCCTGGGTTACTCTCGACCGCGATGACGCAGGAGCGCTTCTCGCCGGTGAGCGAGTTTTCTATGCCTACGGGCCCACCACCAGGAACCTGATCAACCTGGCGAGGAACATCCCGCTGGCTTGGAGGCTACTCGGCCGCCTGCGGCCGAAAGTGATCGTCTCCACCGGCGCCGGAATCGCGGTCCCCTTCGCGTGGGTCGCTTGGATGCGCGGGGCGAAGGTGGTCTATGTAGAGAGCCTGACGAGGATCGACGGGCCCTCGCTCAGCTACCGCCTTGTCCGCCCAGTGACGAGTCGCGTGTACGTCCAGTGGCCAGAGATGGCCTCGATGGTTAGAGGTGCTCGTTACGCGGGCAACCTCCTGCAACGGTCATGATTCTCGTCACCACAGGCACGAATGCTCCGGCGTTCGATCGTCTTCTGCGCGCTGTGGAGCACATCGACAACGGTGAAAGCCTCGTCGTTCAACACGGCCCGTCCAAGCTACGACCGCCGGGAGCCAGGTGCGTCGACTACCTCGCGTTTGATCAATTCGTAGAGCTTGTACGAGAGGCTCGACTTGTGATCACGCACGCGGGGGTGGGCTCGATACTGATCACGTTGATGAACGGAAAGCGGCCAATTGTCGTCCCCCGCCTCGCGCGCTTTCGAGAGCATGTCGACGATCACCAGCTGGAGCTCGCCCGACGGCTGAGCGAGATCGGCGTTGTCAGGCTCGTCGAAGATCTGGACCACCTCGTGCGCGCTGTCCAGGCGGAAGACACGGTGAGTCCAATGCCTCCAGCCGTGCAACCGGGAGACCTCGTCCGCGATCTTGCCGACTTCCTCCGCACAACAGTCAACGGACGATGACGAGGAGGGCGGGCGCTTGACCGGGCGTCCGCCGCATACGGGCCAGTCTCCGCACGACCACCGTGACTCCGCTGCTCCGAAACCTGAATCGCAGCAGCCGGCACATCTCGATCCGCAGGAAGCCGAGGCTCTCGCGACTCTTAACGCGGTCGATTACCCGCCGGCCTTGGACGAACCGGAGAGTCTCCGCGAGTTGGTCATCAGCGGTGTTGCCTGGCAAACGGTCGTCTCGATTTCCGTCCAGGCGTCGCGCATTGTCTCGAGCCTCGTTCTCGTTCGCCTCCTTACCCCCGATGACTACGGTCTCGCTGGAATGGCGCTGATTTTCGCAGGGTTCGTCGGAGTCTTCCTGGATCTGGGCTTTGGGGCGGCACTGGTCCAACGGCCGACGATCACAGAGGCCGACCGGTCGACGGTCTTCTGGACGACCGTGAGCATGGGGCTCGTCTTGACGGTCGTGATGATCGGACTCGCAGGCTCTGTCGCCAAGTTCTTCCACCAGCCGGAATTGAAGAATCTGGTGATCGCCCTCTCCTTTACCCTCATCATCGGGTCGCTCGGTCTCACGCAGGGATCTCTCCTACACCGAGCGTTGAAATACCGCGAAGTATCGATCTGCATCATCATCGCTACTGTCGTCGCTTGCGTGACAGCGGTCGCAGTCGCGGCCGCCGGCGGCGGCGCCTGGGCGCTCATCGCATATCAGCTCGCGATGGCGACCATGGTCACCGTCTCCCTGTGGCAAATCGGCGCCTGGCGACCGAGATTTGTCTACTCGCGGTCGAGCGCCAAAGACCTCGGTGGCTTCGGCGCCAACCTCGTCGGGACTAACCTCTTGGGTTACGTCCATGTCACAACGGACAACATTCTCATTGGGCGCTACCTCAGTTCCTTCGCACTCGGCCTTTACACGGTTGCATACACCGTCATCCTCATACCCATAGGCCGTCTCTTCCAACCAATAGGCAACACACTCTTCGCGGCGGTTTCCCGGATGCAAGGCGACACGGCGCGCGTCGCAAGTGCTTGGGTTCGTGCTGTGCGTTGCGTCTCCGCCGTGATCATGCCGGTCATCCTTGGCCTCTTCGTCGTTGCGCCGGACTTCGTTCAGGTGCTATTCGGCCCGCGCTGGCACGGCGCAACTCCGGTTATCCGTATCCTCGGCTTCGTCACCATTGCCGCCGGCCTTTCGACGATCGCGGACGCGATTCTTCTCGCACTGAACCGGCCGGGGATCCTCTTCCGTCTCACTCTCATCAACACGATTCTGGTAGTCGGTGCGTTTGTGCTCGGGCTTCGGTGGGGAATCGTCGGCGTAGCGGCCTCGTACGCCGTCGTCACGATTCCGATCTATCTGGCGCGAGTTGCGCTCGTCAATCGGATGGTCGAAGTTTCGACTGGAATGTTCCTCCGCGCCATCTCTGGACTTGTCGAAGCAACACTCATGATGACGGTCGTATGCTGGCTCTCCCGCGAAGCGCTCATTCACGTCGGCCTTTCAAATCCGCTCCGTCTTGTGGCGGTGATCCTGATCGGCGTACTCACGTATTGCGCCGGAATCGTCTGGCGCGATCGCGAGCTCATTGGGGAGGTGAAGAGCGTGCTACCGCTCCGACGTGGGCTCGATACGGGCGTGGCTACTGCCGCCTGACGGGCACGTCACCGCCGTTGTTCACTTGAACATGCGCGTCCCTGGGGAACTCGACCACCTCGCAGTGTACGTCGAGCAGCTTTCTTCCCGCCGGCCTTCCACGTGGATTCGGACGCGCTGCGAATCGCCCCGCACGGAGACTCTCGACATGTGATCGATCATCGTGTCGCAGGCGCACCTCCCCGAAGACTGCGGCATCAGACGGCGCCCAGCTCCCCGTGAAAGCGGGAGCTCAGAATCCAGCCTTGCAGCCCGCGTCGTAGGCGGCTTGGACCATCGAAAGGCTGCCGACCCTCTTTCCGTTCTTCCCGCCAGGCACACCCGCGTACACGGCGAGCCCGGCGACGGAGCGCCGATAGGCTTTCCGACAGCCCATCCATACCGACTTGTTCCACGTGCGCACCATCTTCGCATCTGCACCGGCGCCTAGCCCCTGCAGCGTCGTGTAGTACGGGCTCGTCGTGCCCACGCCAACCACGACTTCGTCGTCGACAAGTGCCCACAACGACCGCCCGCGCACGCGAAAGGTGATGCGCTCGAGCCTCTTCGTTCCAACCCTGACGATAGCGCGGCGGGCATTGCCGTAGAACTCCAAAGGATGCGCGATCGACTTCCTCATCCTCACCACGCCGATCGAGCGGCCCAGCGCGATCAGAGCCGGGTCTCGCTGATCGGCACCCGCATCGGAGTTCATTCGCAGAGGTCGCTTGTCCCCAGCGATATCCGCATTCGGATGGTCCAGCGTGGTCGGGACGAAACCGATCGCTCTTGTGGCAGGCTTCAAGGAGAAGTCATACTTGCTCGAATCGACGTAGGGCGAGGCAATACCACTCGAGTTCGTCACTCCACACACATTCTCGGACGTGAAGATGTTGTGCGAATAGATGATGCCCTTTGCAGTATCGACATCACACCACCAGCTGTTCAGCGGTCCCATCATGATGTTGCCGTACACGCGTAAGGGTTTGAAGCAGCCAGCAACATTTTCAGTGAATTGAGGCATATCACCTTCTGCAAAGCTGTTAAAACGGATGACGATCCCGCGAGAGTGCTCAGCGTCAACGCAACGCACAGCCAGCGATAGTTGACTTCCACAAAGGCCGCCTCTCGTGTTCAACGTTTGATGCGAGCACGTGGCGTCAAATATGTTGTTCTCGATGAGCAAGTTAGCAATACTCGCGTCTTTGACGAAGAGTTGCTGAAAACTGATGTTGAACTGTGCGCAATTGAGGAACTTGTTGTTGCGAATCACAGAACTAGACCCGTCGTACCAGTGAATGCACTCGAGGTGTTGGTCGCCCGCAGTCTGAATTAGATCGTGGAAGGTGTTGCCGTCCAGAGCGAGATGCGTGGTGTTGAAGTTCGACCCGTCCCCCGGGGAGCAGCCACTGACGAATGACGACACTGCGTTCACGGGACCGAAGTCGCTCCCAATCACGTACGTGTACGTCACTCCGTTTATGAAGAGGAGGTTCGCGCCCGAATTCCTGACGATCACGTCGTGTACGTCGTAGACACTGCAGGAGCCGCCCTGGCTGTCCGACCAGCCGATCTGGATGGCGTTGCCGGCATCTGGAGGGTCGACCGTTCCAATGCCGTCAACCATCACGTACGGTACCCCGATGACGATGCTGCCGGCCACCACGGGACGGGCTCCAGCAGCAGGCCTGAAGGTCACACAGCCCGAAAGGTTTCTTGCGGTGCTGACGCCGTCTCCGAAGGTCGCAGCCCAGCGGCAGGTCGCCCTTTGCGACTTCGCGAGGGTGTAGGGAATCGTCTGTTCGGAGTACGTGCCGTCGGCGACGAGCACCGAGTCACCTGGCGATGCGACCTGGTACGCCCGCTTGAAGCTACCGCACGGCCGTGAGCTTGAGCAAGGGTTCGCATCTGAGCCCGAGGGCGAGACGTAGAACGTCGTAGTCGTTGCTTGCGAGGAGCCTAACCCCCTGGCACTCGTGCTGATCGTGCCCTCGATGAGCGGCGGCCCCGGCTCCGGCCACCAGCAAGACGGCAAACGCCGTCACTGAGACGGCAAGCACTGTGATTACTCTAGGGAGGCGCCTCGCCATGGTGGGAAATCTCGTGCCTGACCGTTTCGTAGTGTAGACGAAAAGACAGCTTCAACTGGCGAACACCCCACGCTCACCACACGGAGCGACGGAGGACCGGGTGGTCAGCCTCGAACGGAATGCACCCCCTCCCTCCTAACTCTCGTCCGTCCGCCAGCCCACGGACATCCCGCGTTCTCCTTGACAGCCGCGCGGCACACTGCTTTCGTTTGAAGGCAAGGGGTCGCGCATGGTCCAAGCGCGACGCAACTTCGGAGCTTTGTCACCCTATGGCGCCGATTGGACCTCCAAACGCATGCAGATCGCAATCGTCGTCCTGACCTACAATCGTCTCCATCTCCTTCGCCGGTGCGTCGAGAATGTGCTCAGCCGGATCTCGGACAACACGGCTGAGATTCTCGTTTGGGACAACTGTTCCACGGATGGGACAGCAGCGTATCTGGACGCGCTCACCCTGCCGAAGATGCGCGTGATCCATCACGAGGAGAATCTCGGTCTCAATGCGTATGACCCTGCAATCCAGGCAACGACATCCGATTATATCGTCGGCTTGGACGAGGACGTGATTGACGCTCCGTACGGCTGGGACAGAACTTTGCTGGAGGCATTCGTCGCGTTACCTGACATTGGATTCCTGGCGACAAACCTCGTCGACAATCCACACGATATAACGTCGGAGATCATGTACCACAGAGACGATCATCTCTATCACACCGTCGAGAGAAATGGTCTCCGCCTGAAGATCGGTCCAGTTGGTGGCTGGTGCGCGATGACGTCGCGAGAGCTCCATGAAAAAGCCGGTGGAATCGGCCGCAACCGTAAGTCCGTCTATTGGCACTGGGACGGCGCGTACCTTGGAAAGCTGAACGAGATCGGTTACGGTGGAGCAATCCTGGAAGACCTCAAAGTCACACACGCAGGGGGCGAGTTCTACTCGCGCGACTTGCCCGAGAAGGAAGAGTTTTACACTGAGCACTACAAGCGGCTCGCACGCAAGAGGCGCGTCAAACGGATGCTTTTGCGAGTGCCATTCGCTCGCCCCTTGAATGCTCGTTTCCAGTGGTTCGAACCGCCAGAATGAGACGTTGAAGGCGTGAGCGCGGCCGGACTAGCCACCTCGATGAGGGCGGCAAGGCAACTCGTGAAAGCTACATGGCGGCCGCTCGAGATCTCCCGGGCCATCCGCATCGCCAAGGGAGCCGGCCCCAGGGGCGCAGTCCAATACGTACCGGAGTTCGCACCGCTCCTGGCAATGCTCCTCCGTCTCCGCCCGCGGACGCTCGTGGAAATCGGGACGCACCTCGGCGGATCGTTCTGGGCGTTCTGTCAGGTGGCACCTGACGACGCCACACTCGTGAGCATCGATCTACCGGGGGGTGCATTCGGAGCGTTCGAGGGCGAAGCGATGATCCCGAAGCTGCGATCCTACGGCAAGCCGGGGCAAACACTCGAATTCCTGCTCGCCGACTCCCATGCGCCGGAGACCCGGGAGCAGCTGCGGAAGCTCATCGGCCATCGCGAGATCGACTTCCTACTCATCGACGGTGATCACACGAGAGAGGGCGTGCGCCAGGACTTCGACACCTTCGGCCCGCTCGTGCGAGCTGGAGGCCTGATCGCCTTTCACGACATCGTCCCCGGGCCCGAGGGAAACGTCGGAGGTGTTCCAGGCTTCTGGCAAGAGGTGAAGCAGGCCGACTCGGTCGAGCTGGTCAAGGACTGGCGGCAGGGCGGCTGTGGCATCGGCGTCCTTCGCCAGACCTAGCTCAAAGCTCCGCACTACCTCTTTGAAGCACGGAGTCTTGCGGTGCTGCACTCGGAAGGTCTGCCGAGCTCTGATTCGGTGATTCAGCCCCAGCGCGGGCTGCTTCGAGAGCCAGCGCAACCGACAGGATTGCGCTGGCGCCCAACAAGAGGCCGCCGACGATGTCCGAGAGCGTGTGGAGATGGTCGATCTCGATGGTCGCCACGGCGACCACGACACAAGCCAGCAGTGGCCAACGGAGCCAATGCCACACATATGCAAACAGTGCGGCGAGCAGCGCAATACGCATGGTGTGCCCGCTCGGAAACGACATGTCGAACTCGCTGAGCTTCACGGGCTCCGTGTTGTAAAGGCCATAGAGCGCGGGCTTCGCAATTGTCTCCTTACAGGCGATCACGACCACGTTGGCGGCGATGAAAGCGCCGCCCCAGAGCAGCACGGCCTTGCGGTCACCTCGTCGCCAGAGGATCGCGCAACCGAGCAGGAGCAGGAGCACCGAAGCCGCGACTGTCCCTGGGAGCCTCACCACCTGGGATGCGTCCAAGCTATCCCCGTGGTACTGGAACAGCCTGCCCAGGAGCGGAATCTCCGACTCCACCGGAACCCCGCCGGCACCGAGGTGGTCGAGCCCGTAGTCGTCAATCCGCGTGAGCGCGCCAACAGCCACGAGCACGGCGAGGATTGCAAAGGCGAGCGTCGCTGCGAGCAGCGCGGCTCGCAGAGCGTTACGGCTCATCCTCATTCGAACAATTCGAACGCGGCCGTGAGCCGAGGAAACGCCCCCTTCAGGCGGATGAACGCGCTCAGAGACGCAAGTTAGCCCAAAGTGCCGGCTCCCGAGCGTAGCTGTTGCACAGCGCATGGCACCGGTGTCTGTTGACGCGGCTTGTTCCAGCTCGAACAATGCAGTCGTGGGCTTTCTGACTTCTCTCGCGCCAGGGCGCGACCAGCTCCGAAGCGGCAACGTCGTCGAGGTGAGGCCTCCCGCAGAGATCCTCGCGACTCTGGACGAGGACGGCTGCCTCGAGGGCGTCCCGTTCATGCCCGAGATGCTCCGTTATGTCGGCGGTCGTTACACGGTCACGGCGCGAGTGGAGCGGGCGTGCGACACGGTCAACCCCATCAACTCGCGCCGCATGCCGAGCACGGTGCTCCTCGAGGACCTTCGCTGCGACGGCTCCGCGCACGGGGGTTGCGAGGCGGGTTGCCTCCTGTACTGGAAGGAGGCGTGGCTGCGCCCCGTCTCAGAGAACGACTCTCCTCCGCGGTCGGACGCGCAGAACGGCTCTCTCGCCGAGCTCGAGGCGCGCGTGCATCGAAACACGCGGGCGGCGCGGAGTGAGGTCGCAACGCCGAAGGAGGTCTACCGTTGCCAGGCAACCGAGTTCCCGAAGGCGACGGAACCGCTCTCCTGGTTCGAACCCAGATCCTTCGTGCGCGAGCTCGCCTGCGGCAATGTCGGCGTCTGGTCGTGGCTGAAAGTGTCGACACGAGCGTTTCTGTACGCCATCGTGTGGAAGCTCGGTCTTCGCCCGAGCGGACCTGTCCATTCACGCTCAGAGGACGTCGACACGAGCACCACGCTAGGCCTGAAACCCGGTGATCGCGTCCGGGTCAAGTCGAAGATCGAGATCGAACGGACCCTTACCGACGCCAAGACGCGAGGCCTCTGGTTCGACCGGGAAATGCTCCCGTACTGCAATCAGACCCATACGGTGAAGGGACCTGTCACGCGGTTCATCAACGAGGTGACCGGCGAGATGGTCGAGCTCAAGAGCGACGCGGTCATCCTCGAGGGCGTGGTCTGCCAGGGACAACACAGCGTCGGCCGCTGGTTCTGCCCGCGGGCCATCTACCCCTGGTGGCGCGACTGCTGGCTCGAGCGGGTCGAGGACGAGCCCACAACGCCCTCGTAGCGTCGCGCTGCTGCCGCTAGTGGTCTTCTAGCGGCCGAACCAGCGCGCCAGGTGCTCGCGCTCGAACTCGACCTTCTCGACGTGGTGCGCCTCGGAGACCTCGCCCAGCCGGACCGACGGCTCGGGCTCGGCATAGAAGTCTCCCTCGATCAGCGCGGACTCGCGAAGCCCGGTCTCGAGAAAGCAGTAGCCGTGACCGTCGAACGGCCCGGGAGCGGGCTGGCCGAGGATCTCGGCCGCGATCTCCGCCGCCACTGTCGTTCCCTGCGCCTCTGCCATCACGCCGGCCTTCGGGAAGGGCAGGCCGTTGGCCAGCCGTATCAGCGTGCAGTCGCCGACTGCCCAGACACCGTCGAAGGCCGTCGCGAGCGTGCCCCGGTCGGGCTCGATCCAGCCGCTGTCACCGAGCAGGCCGGCGGCATCGAGCACGGCGGGCGGGCGGTGCGGCGGCAGGGCGAGCAGCAGATCGAAGGGGAGGTCGCCGTCCTCGAACACCACCCGGCCGCGCTCGACACGGTCGGCCTTCCTGCCCACCTGCCACGTGATCCCGCGCTCGTCGAGGCGCTCCCCGATCCACGCTGAGCCCTCGGCGCCGGCGTTCGGCAGCAGCATCGGCTGGAGGGTCACCACAGACAGGTGCGTCCTCTCGCGCAGCCCCCGTTGGCGCAGGTGATCGTCGAGCAACATCGCGCATTCGTACGGTGCGGGCGGGCACGGGTACGGCGCCCCGAAGATGACAACGGCCACGCGACCGCCGCCGAAGGTCTCGAGGGCTCGGCGGAGCAGTGGCGCAGTTCTGAAGGACCACACGTCGTGGCCATGCTCGGCGAGGCCAGGGACGAGATTGGCGCGGGGTTCGGCGCCGAGCGCCACGACTAGCCGCTCCCCCTTGAGGTGTCCGACGCTCGTCTCCACGGAACGCCGGGCTGGATCGATGGCGGTGACGTCGGCCTCGACGACCTCGATCCCACCTCCGGCCAAGGCGGAACGCGGGCGACTCCCCTCAACGATCGTCCCCAGCCCCACGAGCTCCCAGAGCTTGCGGAGGCCCATCGAGAAGGCAGGCTGACGGTCGACGAGCGTGATGCGGTGCTCGTCGCCGATCCGGTCGCGCAGGCCGGTCGCGACGGCGATGCCGCCGAAGCCGCCACCGAGCACGAGCGTGCGGGCGCTCACGTTCGCGCTGCCGGACTGGAGGAGCGCGCGCTAGGGGCCACCGCGGACGTAGATCACCTGGCCCGAGACGAAGCTCGCGTCGTCCGACGCAGAGGAACGCGATCACGGACGGCGATGTCCTCGGGCTGGCCGACCCGCCGCAGCGGGATCTGCTCGGCGGCGAACTTCTGGAAGTCCTCGAACTCGACACCGACACGCTCGGCCGTCTGCGCCGTCATCCGCGTGACGACGAAGCCCGGCGCGACGCAGTTGACGTTGATGCCGAACGGGCCCGAGCTCGATGGCGAACGTCTTCGCCATGCCCTGGATGCCCGCCTTGGCCGCGGAGTAGTTCGTCTGGCCGCGGTTGCCCTCGGCAGATGACGACGAGATGAGCACCATCTTCCCGGACTTCTGCTCGACCATGTGCGCCTGCGCCGCCTGCGCCGCGAGGAACGTGCCCGCGGAGGTGGGTGTCGATCACCGTCTCGAAGTCGTCGTCCGTCATCTTGAACAGGAGGTTGTCGCGGATCACCCCCGCGCAGGTGACGAGGATGTCGAGGCCGCCGAGCTCCGAGACCGTCTGCGCGACCGCGGCCTCGACCTGTCGCGCTTCGTCGACGTCGCAAGGAATCTGCAGTGCGCCGACCTCGCCGTCGAAGTCGAGGTCGGTCACCGCCACCTTCGCGCCCTCCTCGGCGAACCGTGCCGCCGTCGCTGCGCCGATCCCGCGCGCGCCGCCCGTCACGAGCGCCACCTTCCCGTCGAACCTCATCCGATCTCCACCTCCGCCTCGCCTGTCGTCACCTTGCTCGCCGCTCTCGTTCTCCGCCCAGATGTCGAGCGTCAGCGCGCGCCGCCGTCGACCTCGCGGACGGCACCCTTGCAGGTGAGCACGTCGCCCGGGCGCACCATCGCCCCGAAGCGCACCTTGAGGCGCTTGACGTTCTCGGGCCCTGCGATGGCGGCAGCGTACTGGCCCGAGGAAGCCCATGCTCAGCATCCCGTGGGCGATGACGCCGCCGAGGCCCATCTCCTGCCCGCGCTCGGGGTCCCAGTGGATCGGGTTGAAGTCGCCGGACGCGCCCGCGTACTGCACGAGCTGCACGCGCGTCACAGGCTCCTTCACGAGCGGGGTCAGCTCGTCACCCGGCTTCATCGCACCAGCACCGTCGCGCGGCCGGTGAACACGAGCTCGCCGGTCTGGTCGCGCCCTTCCGTCTCGACGAGGACGAAGCGTCGCCGTCCCCAGCTTCGTCTCCTTCTCGTTCACGTCGGCGATCTTCGCCACGCACGTGATGCGATCGCCGGCGCGCAGCGGCCGCTCGTACGCGTACTCCTGCTCGCCGTGGATGAAGCGGGCCGGGTCGATCGCCTTGAGCGACGGCACCGGCAACCGGAAGTTGAACGTCGTCGGGAACGTCGGCGGCACGGCGCTGCCTTCGGCGTACGCGGGTTGCGGATCGCCGATCGCCTCGGCCAGCCTCACGATCGCGCCGCGTTCGACGTCGAACGTGACCGGCTCGGAGGCGTCGCCGATGTTGGAGCGGTCGATGCGTCACGCGCCATAGGCTATTGCGCCTTGACCGAGAAGCGCATCGACATCCGCTGGCGTGACCTCGACGCGCTTCGGCCACGTGAACCAGGCCGTGTACCAGACGTACGGCGAGGAGATCGTCGACGCCTGGTTTCGCGAGGTGCTCGGCCTCGGCGCGGGCGAAGTGTGGGACTACGTCGTCGTCCGGCTCGACGACCGACTATCGGAGCGAGCTACGCCTCGCCGACGGCCAGGTGACCGGCAGGGCGCGGATCGTCCGGGTGGGCACGTCGAGCCTCACGCTCGCGCTCGAGCTGCGGGCCGCTTCCGACGGTCGCGTCGCTGCCGAGACGGAGGTGGTCTTCGCCTGCTGGGACGGAGACACGCGGGCTGCACGACCCATCTCCGACGACGAGCGGGCGAAGCTGGAGGCGGCAGCATGAGCTTCGACGGCACTTCGATCCAGAACGCGATCTACATCTCGGGTGAGTCGCCAGTGGCCCGTCGCCCCCGCCGAGTGGGAGGCGCTCGCCGAGGAGAAGCTCGATCCGGGCGCTTTCGACTACATCGCAGGCGGAGCGGGCGGCGAGGCCACGATGCGCGCCAACCGCGAGGCGTTCGAGCGCCGCCGGATCAGACCGCGCATGCTCACGGGCAACACGCAGCGCGATCTCTCCGTGGACGTGCTCGGCACGCAGTCGCCGGCGCCGTTCCTGATGGCGCCGATCGGCGTGCTCTCGATCGCCCACGCGGAAGGCGAGCTGGCCGTGGCGCGCGCCGCGGCCGCGCTCGGCATCCCCTTCTGCCTGTCGAGCGCCGCCTCGTCGTCGATCGAGGACATCGCCGAGGCGATGGGGGACGCGCCGCGCTGGTTCCAGCTGTACTGGATCAACGACCGCGAGATCGTCGCCAGCCTGCTCCAGCGCGCCGGCCTGACGGCTTCTCGGCAGTCGTCGTCACGCTCGACACGCCGATCCTCGGCTGGCGGCCGCGCGATCTCCGCAGCGCCTATCTCCCGTTCATCAAGGGCGAGGGCTGCGCGCAGTTCTTCAGCGACCCGGTCTTCCGCGAGAAGCTCGCGAAGCCGCCGGAGGAAGACATGCTCACGGCCGCCGCGACGATGCTCTCGACCTTCCCGCACCTGTCTCTGACGTGGGACGATCTCGCCTGGCTCCGCGAGCTGACCGACTTGCCGATGCTCGTCAAGGGCGTGCTGACGGCGGAGGACGCGCAGCTGGCCGTCGACGCCGGCGTCGACGGGATCATCGTCTCGAACCACGGCGGGCGGCAGGTGGACGGCGCGATCGCGGCGCTCGACGCGCTCGTCGAGGTGCGCGCCGGCGTCGGCGACGAGGCGACGGTGCTGATGGACGGCGGCATCCGCCACGGCGCGGACGTCGTCAAGGCGATGGCGCTCGGCGCGGACGCGGTGCTCGTCGGCCGGCCGTACGCCTACGGGCTCGCGGTCGGTGGCCAGGAGGGCGTCGAGGCCGTGCTCCAGCAGCTCTGGGCCGACACCGACATCACGATGGCGCTCGCGGGACTGTCGTCAGTGCGCGAGCTCGACAGCTCGGTCCTCGCGGAATCCTGATCGCAGCGACCTAGACTCCGCGCATGCTGGCCTGCTCCAATTGCGGCACGGAGAATCCTGCCGACTCGCGCTTTTGCAAGGCGTGTGGCGCGCCTCTCGCCGTCGCCGAGCCCGAGCGGGAGTCCCGCAAGGTGGTCACTGTTCTCTTCTGCGACCTCGTCGGCTCGACGGCTCTCGGCGAATCGACGGATCCCGAGGCGCTCCGCACGCGCATGCGCCGCTACTTCGTAGACTTGCGCGCGATCCTCGAGCGGCACGGAGGCACCGTCGAGAAGTTCGTCGGCGATGCCGTCATGGCCGTCTTCGGCATCCCCGTCTCGCACGAGGACGACGCGCTCCGCGCCGTGCGCGCGGCCGCGGAGATGCAGGAAGCGGTGTCCGCGCACGGGCTCGAGGCACGGATCGGCATCAACACGGGCGAGGTCGTGGTCGGAGGCCAGGGCGAGACGCTCGTCACGGGCGACGCCGTCAACGTCGCCGCCCGCCTCGAGCAGGCGGCGCCTGCCGGCGAGGTGCTCATCGGCTCGGAGACGAGGCAGCTCGTTCGCGACGCCGTGCGTCGTGGAGCCGGTAGAGCCGCTTACTCTGAAGGGGAAGTCTCAGCCGGTCGAAGCATTCCGGCTCGTGGACGTGCTCGCCGGCGCCGGGCCTGTCGCCCGTCATCTCGAAAGGCCGCTCGTCGGACGCGAGCGCGAGCAGCAGCGTCTGCGCCGCGACTACGAGGACGCCGTCGCCGATCGCGACGTGCCGTCTCTTCACGTTGCTCGGCCCCGCAGGGATCGGCAAGTCGCGCCTCGTCGCCGACTTCCTCGAACACATCGGGCAAGACGCGGACGTCCTCCGCGGTCGCTGCCTCCCCTATGGCGAAGGGATCACGTACTGGCCGCTCGTCGAGATCCTGATCGCGGCCGGCGTCGAACCGGACACTGTCCTCGGCACGTCGCCGGCCGAGACGCAGCTCTCGTTTCGCAGGCTTCTCGAAGAGCGGGCGGCGGAGCGCCCGCAGGTGGTCGTGCTGGACGATCTCCAATGGGCCGAGCCGACGTTCCTCGACCTCGTCGAGCATGTCGCCGATCTCTCCCGGGACGCGCCGATCTTCCTCCTCTGTGTCACGCGCATGGAGCTGCTCGACGCGAGGCCCGGCTGGGGAGGCGGCAAGCTCAATGCGACGTCGCTGCTCCTGGAGCCGCTCGCAGAGGATGAATGCGACGAGTTGATCGAGAACCTTCTCGCGGATGTGGCACTCGCCGACGAGACGCGCGAGCGCATCGACTTCGTCTGGGGCCGGCGCTGGCTCACTCGTTCTTCGCCGAGACGCTCGCGCTGGCGGGCAAGCAGGCCGAGGCGTCGGAGCACGCGAATACTGCGCTCGAGATCCTGGACGCTAAGGGCAACGTCACGCTCGCCGCTCGGCTTCGCGAGCGGCTCGACGGCTGTCGGCGTCGAGGCCTAGCTGAGAACTGCAGCTTCCTGCGAGACCAGCCCGTCCAGTAGCGTCGCGTACTCGGGGTCGCGCTCCGGGTCGTAGCCCGGCACGAGGCGTCGGCGGATGTGCGAGCTCGGCGGTGGGCGTTTCCGCGCGGACGAGGCGCCGCCGCCTGCACCGCTCGCACGAGCGTGTCCAGCTGGCGGCGGAAGTGGAGCGGGTCGTAGGTGGACATCCGGCCACTCGAGCGAGTCGAGCGTCGCATCGATCCGCTCGGATCTGCGCCGCGTGAGCGCTCGAGCGACGAGCTCGAGCGTTCCGAAGCGCTCGAGATCGCGCGCCACCTGCGCGCAAAGGACGTTGTGCGTCCCCTCCCAGCTCTCGAAGACGATGGCGTCCCGCCACAGCCGCGGCAGCACCGAGAAGTCCTCGATCGTGCCGTTTCCCACCCAGCACCTCGATCGCCGCGCCGGATCGCGCGGGTCGCGGCCGCCGAGGTGGAGAACTGGTTCGCGTTGACGAGGATGCGGTGATAGGCGACGTCGTCCGGCTCGGTCGAATCGACGAGCCGCGTCACCTCGAGCGACGAGGCGAGCGCAGCCTCGGCCTCCGCCCTCGTCACCGCGAGGCTCTCGCGCACGAGCGGGAACTCGACGATCGGCCGGCCGAACGCCTCGCGCTCGCGCGCGAATGCCGCCGCCTCGAGGTACGCGCGGCGCATCACCGCGGCCGAGCCGACCGCATTCAGCCAGCGCGAGGTGTTGAGCACAACGCCGGCCGCGATCTGAAGCCGTCCTCGAGCGCGCCGATCGGATACGCGAGCGCACCGTCGAACACGATCTCGCCCGACGCAAGGGCGCGCGTCCCGAGCTTGTCCTTGAGCTTGCGGATCGTGAAGCCGTTCGGCCGCCCGTCGACCGTGCGCGGCACGAGGAAGCAGCCGATGCCTCTCGTTCCCTCGGCCGCACCCTCCGGCCGCGCGGTGACGGCGAACTGGTCGGCGTTCGCCACGGAGCAGAACCACTTCTCGCCGTGCAGCCGCCAGGCGTCGCCGTCACGGACCGCGCGTGCGAGGTTGGCGCCGACGTCCGAGCCGCCCTGCTCCTCGGTGAGGAACTGGGCTCCACGCTGGCGCTGTCGTAGTCGGTTTCCAGCAACGGCGGCAGAAATCGCTCGCGCAACTCCTCGGAGCCGTGGAGACGGAGCGCGCGGATCAGCCCCGCGTGCAGGTGACGGGGCACGCGTGACCGCCCTCGCCCGCGTGGGTGAGGCGGGAGAAGGGCCGGCTGCTCGGGATGAAGGGAGAGACGGAGCGCGCGCGGGAGCTCGTGCGGGGCGGACGGCAGGTGTTCGTCGAGGCCGGCTCGCTCGTGACGGCAGGCGGTTCGTCCATGAACGAGGCCGAGCTCGCTCTCGAACAGGGAGACGTCGAGGAGGCAGAGATGGTCCTTCGCGACGGGCTCGAACTGCTCGAGCGGCTCGGCGATCAGTCCTACTACCCGACCGTCTCGCTGATGCTCTGCGTGGGTGCTACTCAACCGGCAGCGCTTCGACGAGATTCCACTACTGCTCGACCAGGCACGCGCGACGACGGTCGAGCTTTCGATGTCGCGTTCTCGAACTCCGTTATCGAGCACGTTCCTCCGGAACGGCACGCTGCGTTCGCTTCGGAGATACGCCGCGTTGCAGATCGATACTTCGTTCAGACGCCGAACCGGTGGTTTCCGATCGAGCCGCACTATCAACTCCCGCTCTTCCAGTTCTTCCCACGGTCGTTGCGGACGTTCCTCAACGCACACTTCTCCCTGGGTTGGCAATCGAAGGGGCACTGGGAGGAGATCACGCTCCTCTCAGCCAGCGACCTTCGACGGCTGTTCCCCGACGCCACAATCTATCGCGAGCGCGTGTTCGGACTCACGAAGAGCCTCATGGCTGTGCGTTCGTATGGCGGGCGCACTCTACATCGATAGGCCGAGCGTGTCCGCACTGGGCGGCCGGCCTGCGCGTACGCCGGGTGGAACCGCACGGCCGAGCCGTCCGTCGTCGGCCCTTCGCGCTCCAGCTGGTAGACGAGCGGGTCGACCTCCTGCGCGGCGACGGCGCCAAACTGCACGAGCCGCGCCGAGTCGCCGAACCACCGCTCGAGATCGGGACCCCAGAAGGTCTCCACGGAGCCAATGTACGCGTTAGCCTCTCAGCATGCAGCTGCGCGACACGCCCGACGAGGCCGCCTTCCGCGCCGAGGTCCGTGCCTGGCTGGACGAGCACAACCCGGGACTCGACGGCCTCCCTGACACGGAGTCGAAGAAGGCCTGGAGCCGCAAGATCTACGACGCGGGCTACGCCGGCCTGACCTGGCCGAAGGAGTACGGCGGCGAGGGCGCCTCGTACTCGCACCAGGCGATCCTGCTACGAGGAGTGGGCGCGGGCCGAGGCTCCCGGGCACCTGGGCGTGATCGGGCTGGGCATGGCCGGGCCGACGATCATCGCCCACGGCACCGAGGAGCAGAAGCAGCGCTACCTCGCGAACATCCTCTCGGCCGAGGAGATCTGGTGCCAGGGCTTCTCGGAGCCGGGCGCCGGCTCCGATCTCTCCGCCGTGCGGACGAGCGCGGAGCTGCGCGAACGGCCACTTCGTCGTCAACGGGCAGAAGGTCTGGTCGTCGTACGCGCACATCGCCGACTGGTGCATCCTCGTCACGCGCTCCGATCCGGAGTCGCAGCGGCACGCCGGCCTTACGTACATGGTCGTCGACATGCACTCGCCGGGCGTCGAAGTGCGGCCGCTGCGGCACATCACCGGCGACGCCGACTTCAACGAGATCTTCTTCGAGAACGTCGAGGTGCCGGTCGAGAACGTCCTCGACGAGATCGGCAACGGCTGGGCGGTCGCGATGACGACGCTGCTCCACGAGCGCGGCACGCTCGGCTTCGCGCTGACGGGCAGTCTCGAGGTGCTCGTCAACAAGCTCGATCGCGCCTGGCCAAGGAGCGCGACGTCCACGGACTCGCGGCTCCGCGACATGGTCGCGCGCGAGTGGGTCGAGCTCCAGGCGCTGAAGCTCACGAACTACCGCGCGCTGACGAAGCTCGTCGAGACGGGCATCCCCGGCCCGGAGGGCTCCGTCTCGAAGCTCCAGTGGTCGGAGCAGATGCAGCGCTCGACCAAGCTCGCGCTCGAGATCCAGGAAGGCGAGGCCGACGAGTTGGTGGCGCCACAGCCAGCTCCGGACGCGCGGCAACACGATCGAGGCCGGCACGTCGGAGATCCTCCGCAACATCATCGCCGAGCGCGTGCTCGGCCTCCCGAGGAGTCGATAGATGAGATTCGCCTTCACGGAAGAGCAGGACGAGCTGCGCCGACAGGCGCGCGCGCTGCTCGACGAGCGCGAGCCGACGTGGGACGAGCTGGCGGAGCTCGGCTGGCTCGGCGTCTCGGTGCCCGAGGAGGCGGGCGGCGCCGGCCTCGGCTTCGTCGAGGAGGCCATCCTGTTCGAGGAGCTCGGCCGCGCGCTCTACCCCGGCCCGTACTTCGCCACCGTGGGGCTCGCGCTCCCGCAGCTTCCGCCCGACGAGCAGGCGCTCGTCGCGAGGGGAGAGCGCAAGTACGAGGACGGCGAGGTCTCGCTGGACGGCCCGGTCACGCGCACACGCGCCTTCGCAGCGCTGGCCGCGGAGGCCGTCGGCATCGCGCAGAAGGCGCTCGAGCTGGCGGTCGAGCACGCCAAGAGCCGCGGAGCAGTTCGGCAAGCCGATCGGCATCTACCAGGCCGTCTCCCACCCGATCGTCAACACGTACGTCGAGACGGAGCTCGCGCGCTCGCTCGCCTACTGGGCGGCGTGGTGCGTGGCAGAGGGAGACGACGACGCGACGATGGCGGCGCTGGCCGCGAAGTCGTACGCCGCCGAGACGGCCGTCGCCGCGTGCGAGCGCTCGATCCAGGTGCACGGGGGCATCGGCTTCACGTGGGAGCACCCGCTGCACCGCTACTACAAGCGGGCGCAGTGGATCGAGGCCTTCGGCGGCTACCCCGCGAAGCAGCGCGCGGAGATCGCCGCCAAGCTGCTCGACTCGACTTGAGAACCGTCCTCGTCACGGGCGCGTCGACGGGAATCGGCGAGGCGTGCGCGCGCCGCTTCGCTTCCCGCGGCGTGCGGCGTGCTGGCGGGCGTCCGCAACGCGGGCGACGCGCCGTCGGGAACGGAGGAGCTGCTGCTCGACGTCACCGACGCGGATGCGATCGCCGCCGCCGCAAACAGAGTCGAGCGCCTCGACGGGCTCGTCGACAACGCCGGCATCGTCGTCGCCTGCCCGCTCGAGTTTCTGCCGCTCGACGAGCTGCGCCACCAGCTGGAGGTGAACGTCGTCGGCCAGCTGGCAGTCACGCAGGCCTTCCTGCCCGCGGTGCGCGCGGCGAGGGGCCGCATCGTCATCGTCGGCTCGATCGCCGGCACGCAGCGCGCTGCCCTTCCTCGGCGCGTACGCGATGTCGAAGCACGCGCTCGAGGCGATGGCGGACTCGCTGCGCGTCGAGCTCGCCCCCGACGGCATTCATGTGGCGATCGTCGAGCCGGGGACGATCGCGACGCCGATCTGGACGAAGCCGCGCCCGTTGCTCGAACAGCTTCCGCCCGAGGCGACCGAGCGCTACGGGACGCGGATGGCGGCGTTCCGCAAGGTCGCGGAGAGGCGCTCTGCGAAGGCAGCTCCACCCGAGTTGGTCGTGCGCGCCATCGAGCACGCGCTGACCGCCGAGCAGCCGAAGGCGCGCTACCTGGTGGCGAAGGACGCGAAGATCAGGGCGCATATCGAGCGGCTGCCCGTGCGACTTCGCGACCGCATTCTCACGAAGGCGTTGCTCGATTCCTGAGAGGAGGTTACGGTTCGGCC
The DNA here is from genome assembly GCA_963786725.1 of uncultured Actinomycetes bacterium. GTDB lineage: Bacteria > Actinomycetota > Thermoleophilia > Gaiellales > Gaiellaceae > PALSA-612. Next base: position 68,646 of record CAWBAD010000006.1, read on the forward strand.
CATGGACGGCTTGATGATGGACTTCCAGCTGACGCTCCCGCCGCTCCTGCGGCGTGCGGAGACGTACTTCCCGGACAAGCAGATCACGACGAGGCTCCCCGACAAGAGCTTCCACCGTTACACGTACCGCGACTGCTGCCGGCGCTCCCGCCAGCTCGCGGTGGCGCTTCAGAAGCTCGGGCTCGAGCGCGGCGACCGCGTCGCCACGCTCGCCTGGAATCACTACCAGCACATGGAGTGCTACCTCGGCATCCCGTGCGGCGGCTTCGTCCTCCACACGCTCAACCTCCGTCTGCACCCGTCGGATCTCGCGTACATCGCGACGCACGCCGGCGACAAGGCGGTCGTCGTCGACCGGCAGCTGCTGCCGCTGCTCGAGCAGTTCTCCGACGACACGCCGATCGAGCACGTCTTCGTCGTCGAGGACTCGTACGAAGACCTGCTCGCGACGGCCGATCCGGACGAGTGGCAGGATCCCGAGCTCGACGAGAACGAGGCGGCCGCCATGTGCTACACGAGCGGCACCACGGGCGCGTGCAAGGGCGTCGTCTACTCACACCGCTCGACGATCCTCCACACGCTCGGCGTCGCCTCCGGCGCGCCGCTCGGGCACCCGTTGTCCGAGGCCGACACGTTCCTACCGGTCGTGCCGATGTTCCACGCGAACGCGTGGGGCTACCCGTACCTCGCGACGATGATGGGCGCGAACATCGTCTACCCGGGCCCGCACCTCGACGGCGAGAGCCTGCTCGACGCCTTCGAGCAGGAGCAGGTGACGTGGACGGCGGGAGTGCCGACGATCTGGCTCGGCATCCTCGCGCAGCTCGACGCGAACCCCGGCAAGTGGGATCTCTCCAGGCTCAAGGGCATGCTCTGCGGCGGCTCGGCGCCGCCGCGGGCGATGATCGACGCCTACAAGACGCGCCACGACCTCTCGGTCGTTCACGGCTGGGGCATGACGGAGACGTCGCCGGTCGCATCGGTGAGCGACCTGCCTGGGCCGCTGAAGGACGCCGAGTGGCCGGAGCAGCTCGACTACATCGAGATGCAGGGGATTCCGCTGCCGTTCGTCGAGCTTCGCGCCCGCGATGCCGACGGCAACGAGATCCCGTGGGACGACGAGACGATGGGCGAGCTCGAGATCCGCGGCCCGTGGGTCGCGTCCGGCTACTACGACACGCCGGAGCAGGCCGAGCGGTGGACGGACGACGGCTGGTTCATGACGGGAGACATCGTCTCGCTCCACCCGAGCGGCTTCATCCGTATCCAGGACCGGACGAAGGACGTGATCAAATCGGGAGGCGAGTGGATCTCGTCGGTGGCGCTGGAGAACGCCTTGATGGGCCATCCGGCCGTGGCCGAGGCGGCGGTGATCGCCGTGCCGGACGAGAAGTGGGCCGAGCGGCCGCTGGCGGTCGTCGTGCTGCGAGAAGGGCAGGAGACGTCCGGGGACGAGCTGCGCGAGTTCCTGGCGCCCCAGTTCGCGAAGTGGTGGCTACCTGACGCCTTCGAGTTCGTCGACGAGATCCCGAAGACGGCGGTCGGAAAGTTCCGCAAGACGGCGCTGCGCGAGATGTTCGTCGCGGAGCCGGCGCCGGCGGCGGACTGACGACCACCAGGCTGCGAACAGCCCGACGTTCTGCTCTCGGATCCACTCCGACTGCAGCTCGATTGTCGAGCGAGGAAGGCCCTCCTCGTTACTTAGCACGATCGGTCGTTCTCCATGACTGCATAGTACGACCGGTCGTGCTAACTTGTCAAGCGAATATGGGCGAGCTGCTCACCACTCCCTCCGAGACCACCTCCAGGCGGCGCCGTTCCGACGGCGAGCGGAGCCGCGCAGCAATCCTCGACGCCGCCACGCGCCTGGCGACGGTGGAAGGCCTCGACGGACTCTCCATCGGCCGCCTCGCCGAGCACACGGGCATGTCGAAGAGCGGCCTCTACGCGCACTTCGGGTCGAAGCAGGAGCTGCAGCTGGCGACGATCGATGCGGCGAGCGAGATCTTCGTGCGCGAAGTGATCGAGCCGGCTCGGGCGGCCGAGGGAGCTGCTCGACTCAACGCGCTCGCCGACGCCTTCCTCTCGTACCTCGAGCGCCGTGTCTTTCCCGGCGGCTGCTTCTTCGCCGCCGCACAGGCGGAGCTCGACACGCACCCCGGCCCTGTGCGCGAGAAGCTGCGCGAGGCGAGCCGCCGCTGGTTCGACTACGTCGAGCGGCAGGTGCGAGGCGCCCAGGAGATGGGCGAGCTCCGTGCCGACGAGGATCCCGCACAGCTCGCCTTCGAGATCGACGCGATGTTGAAGATGGCGACGGCGCTCTTCGTGCTCCACGACGACGCAGAGGCGCTCTCGCGCGCACGTCGCGGCGTCCAGACGCGTGTCGACCGTGCGAAGATCGGGGTGTGAGCCAGCCGCATCCCTGGGACGCCGGCGCTCCTGACGGCGTCCACATCTGGAAGACCCTCGGCTACCGCTTCGCGGAAGGTCGGGAGGACCGAATCACGATCGAGTGGGACGCGGGGGCCGAGTACGCGTTCCCGAACGGCGGGCGGACGATCGTGCACGGCGGCATGGTCACGACGTTGCTGGACACGGCGATGGGCCACGCCTGCCTCGCCCGCCTCGCCTCGGACGAGACCTTTCTGACGGCGGACCTCCACGTGGACTTCTACCGGGCGGCCACGCCGGGCACGCTGCACGCCGAAGCGGAGGTCAGACACCAATCGCGGCGGGCCATGTTCTGCGAAGCCTCGCTCTTCGACGCGGAGGGCGTGCTGCTCGCGTCGGCGCGGTGCACGCAGATCGTGAGGAGCGCGGAGTGAAGGCGATCGTGATCGAGGAGACGGGCGGGCCTGAGCAGCTCGCGCTCTGCGACGTGCCCGATCCCGAGCCCGAAGGAAGGGGCCTCGTGCACGTGCGAGCGGCCGGCATCAACTTCCTCGACGTCCTCGTCCGCCAGGGGAACTATCCGCAGGCCCCGGCGCTGCCGACGACGCCGGGCGTCGAGATCGCCGGCGAGACGGAGGACGGCCGCCGCGTCATCGCCCTGCTCACCGGCGGGGGCTACGCGGAGCGGGTGGCGGTGGAAGAGGAGCGCCTGTTTCCGCTGCCGGACGCTGCGTCGTTCGCGGAGGGCGCCTCGTTCCTGCTCACGTTCCTCACCGCCTGGATTCCCGTCACGCGCCAGGTGCGCCTCGAGCCCGGCCAGACGGTGCTCGTCCACGCCGGCTCCGGCGGCGTGGGCACAGCGGCGATCCAGGTCGCGCGTCACTTCGGCGCGCGTGTCGTGGCCACCGCCTCGACGGAGGAGAAGCGCCGCTTCTGCGTGGAGCTCGGCGCCGAGGAGGCGTACGGCTACGACGAGTTCGCCGAGGCCGTGAAGCCGGATCTCGTGCTCGACCCGGTCGGCGGCGACCTCTTCGCGACCAGCGTCGGCATCCTCGCGCCGCTGGGGACGCTGGTCGGCATCGGCTACGCAGGCGGCTGGTGGCAGGAGCTCAACCCGGCGCTGCTCGTCGGCAGGAACGTCGGCGTGCAGGGCTTCTACCTCGGCCGGCTGATGGCGCGCCGGCCGGACGTCGTGGCCGCGGCCGCGGGCGAGCTGCTCGAGCTCTGGAGCTCCGGAGCGGTGAAGCCGGTCGTCGGCGCGGAGTTCCCGCTGGCGGAGGCGGCAGGCGCCCACCGGTTGATCGAGGAGCGGAAGCACGTCGGCAAGGTCGTCCTTGTTCCGTAACGCCCTCGTCACGGGCAGCGCATCCGGCATCGGCGCGGCCGTTGTCCGCCGCCTACAGCAGGAAGGCACCGAAGTGCAGTCGCTCGATCTCACGACCGGCTTCGACGTCTCCGATCCGGATGCGTGGGACACGGTCGCCGGTGTCGACTTCGCGTTCCTCAACGCCGGCGTCGGAGGCGTCGGCGACGATCTCGCCGGCTACCGCAAGCATGCTCGGCGTCAACGTCGACGGCGTCGTATTCGGCGTGCGGCGGCTCGAGCAGGTCATGACCAACGGCGGCTCCATCGTCGCCACCGCATCGCTCGCGGGGCTCGTGCCCATGCCTCACGACCCGATTTACACGCTCACGAAGCACGCCGTGGTCGGTTACGTACGCGCGATCGCGCCGCACCTGGCGGAGCACAAGATCCGCATCAACGCCGTCTGTCCCGGGTTCGTCGACACGCCGATCGTGACGGACGAGCTCCGGGCGTGGATCGGGAGCGAGGGTATCCCGCTGATCCAGCCGGAGCAGGTGGCGGAGGCCGTGTTGCAGGCGGCACGCTCGGAGGAGACGGGCCAAGCCTGGGTCGTCCAGCCGGGCCGGGAGCCGTTGCGCTACGAGTTCCGCGGCGTTCCCGGGCCGCGATGAACCTCTACCGCACGCCCGACGAGCGCTTCGCCGGCATCGCAGACTTTCCGTACGAGCCCCACTACGCCGACCAGGACGGCCTGCGGATGCATTACGTCGACGAGGGTGAGGGCGATCCCGTGCTCTGCCTGCACGGCGAGCCGACGTGGTCGTACCTGTACCGGAAGATGATCCCTGGGCTGTCGCGCGTGGCGCGCGTAGTCGCGCCAGACTACTTCGGCTTCGGCCGCTCGGATAAACCGACGGAGCGGGACTGGTACTCGTTCGACCGGCACTACGGCTCCATCCTCGGACTCGTGGAGAGCCTCGCGCTCGAGCGGCTGACGGTGGTCGTGCAGGACTGGGGCGGGCCGATCGGCATGAGACTGGCGGTCGAGCAGCCCGAGCGCGTGGCACGGCTGGTCGTCCTCAACACCGGCGTCGGGGGAGGCCGCGCGCCGAATGACGTCTGGCTGCGCTTCCGCGAGGTCGTGCGGGCAGCCGGCGGCGACTTTCAGGCGGGGCGACTGATCCGCACCGCGTGCGTCCGCGGGCTCTCCGACGAGGTCGTGGCCGCGTACGACGCACCGTTCCCCACGCCCGAGTCGAAGGCAGGGCCGCTGATGTTCCCCGAACAGGTGCCGACCGAGCCCGAGCACCCCAACACAGCACCGCTACTCGCGATTCGCGAGGCACTGAAAGCGTGGGAGCGGCCGACGCTCGTGCTCTTCGGCGACTCCGACCCGATCTTTCCGCCGCAGGTTGCCGAGCACATCGCGGAGCTGATCCCCGGCGCCCTCCCTGCAGAAACGGTCGCGAACGCCGGCCACTTCGTCCAGGAGGATGCCGGCGAAGAGGTCGCCGCGCGCATCGTTCGCTTCCTCGAGGAGGCTTGACACGGACTCGGTGCCAGGCACCAGTTACGTGTCTGTGACAACTTTGTGCCAAGTCTGATGGATACCGAAGCACTCAACTCGGCCATGCCGTTCGGCAGCAGGCTCGGCATCGAGCTCGTCTCCGCGTCGCCAGGCGAGGTCGTGCTGCGGCTCGCCTGGGCCGAGGATCTCTGCACCTCGGGCGGCGTCCTCCACGGAGGCGCGTTGATGAGCGTCGCTGACTCCGGCGGCGGGCTCTGCGCGTTTCTCAACCTGCCCGAGGACGCGAAAGGCACGGCGACGATCGAGTCGAAGACGAACTTCTTCGGCGCCGTCCGGGACGGCCACGTGACAGCGACATCCCGTCCGCTGCACAAGGGCAAGACGACGATCGTCGTCGAGACCGACGTCCACGACGCAGGCGGCCGCCACGTCGGCCGCGTCACGCAGACGCAGGCCGTTCTCCGCTAGCCGCCGCCTAGCGAGATCTGGCCAGCGAAGCTCTGGTCAGCGGAATGGGCCGAAGACTTGCTGTGAGCCGTTGTAGCTCCAGCGCGGCCTTACGAGGAACTCGGTACCAGCGTCCACGGTCGAAGCGTCCGATGTTGACGCCGTAGCTCAGGAACCGATCGAGCTTCGCCGCGGCGACGATCCCTGTCACGTAGCCGTTGTCGAAACGAAGCTCGAACGACGAGGCGCCGAGCGGCGCGCGCGGAGCGCGCGGGGCGGCGTCGACTCCGATGTAGTAGAAGCCACCAAGCGCCGTCAGGGCGGGTCGATTCATGATCGGGACGCAGCGCTTCGCGTTACAGATCCGCAGGTCTCCGGGCTCGAACCCTTGGCGGAGGCAGCGGGCACAGCCAGCAGCGTGACCACCGTCCCGAAGCAGGCGATCAGCAAGCGCTCGTTCGCACCGAACCTACACCGGTGGAACGTTTCCGGTTCCGTAGCGCTACGAGAAGCGCCAGGTGCCGCCGTCGGCGTAGTGCCTGAGGATCCGGCGGCTGACGACCATACGGTGCACCTCGTCGGGGCCGTCGTAGATTCGCGCGCCGCGCGCCTGCCCGAGCATGATCGAGAGCGGCGAGCGGTCGGTGAGACCGAGCGCACCGTGCACCTGCACGGCCCGGTCGATCACGTCGTTCAGCGCGCGCGCCGCGTAGAACTTGATCAGCGACACCTCTACGCGAGCCTCGTCGCCCTGGTCGATCTTGTGTGCCGCGTCGAGCGTCATCAGCCGACATGCGTGGATCTCGGCGGCCGAGTCGGCGATCCAGTTCTGCACCGTCTGCTTCTCGGCGAGCGGCCCGCCGAACGCCTCGCGCTCGAGCGAGTACGAGCACATGAGGTCGAAGGCGCGCTGCATCTGGCCGAGCCAGCGCATGACGTGGTGGATGCGACCCGGCCCGAGACGCTTCTGCGCGATGCGGAAGCCGTCACCGGGCTCGCCGAGGACGTTCCCGGCCGGCACCCGCACGCCCTCGTAGGTCACCTCGCAGTGCGTCGTCCAACCACGGCCGAGGTGCCCCATCGTGCGGACGGGCTCGATCGAGATCCCCGGCGTGTTGGCCGGGACGAGGATCTGCGTGGCCCGCCGGTGCGGCTCGGCGTCCGGGTCGGTAATCGCCATCACGATCGCGAAGCCGGCTCCCTCGGCGCCCGACGAGAACCACTTTCGCCCGTCGATGACCCATTCGTCTCCGTCCCGCACCGCGCGCGTGCGCAGCAGCGTCGGGTCTGACCCCGAAACGTCCGGCTCGGTCATTGAGAAGAAGGACCGCGTGTCGCCTTCCACGAGCGGCTTCAGGAACTGCTCCTTCTGCTCCTCGGTGCCGAACAGGTGGAGGATCTCGCCGTTGCCGGCATCGGGGGCCTGGCAGTTGAAGACGAGCTGGCCCCAGAAGCTGCGGCCGATCTCCTCGTTGAGATACGCGTACGCGAGAAAGCCCTGGCCGGTGCCGCCCGCCTCGGGCGGCAGGTGCGGCGCCCAGAGCCCCTCTGCCTTCGCGCGCGCCCGCAACGACCTTATGAGCGCGTCGGCGTCATCGTCCTCGCGATTCAGCGCCGCTTCGGCCGGATAGACGTGCTCCTCGAGGAACGCGCGATACGTCGCACGCAGGTCGTCGAATTGCTCGAGGGCAGAGAGCTCAGCGATCGCCACGGCCCTATTATCGCCCCGTGAAGCTCGGCGTGAATATCGGCTACGCCTCTCCGGGCACGAACCCGACAGAGCTCGTCGACCTCGCTGTCGAGGCGGAGCAGCTCGGCTACGACTCCGCGTGGGCGGCCGAGGCGTGGGGCACGGACGTCGTCACCGTCCTCTCCTGGCTCGGCGCGAAGACTCAGACGATGAAGCTCGGCGCGGGGATCATGCAGATCCCGGCGCGCAGCGCCGGCATGACGGCGATGACTGCGGCCACGCTGGATCTCATGTCGGGCGGCCGCTTCCTGCTCGGCCTCGGCCTGTCGGGCCCGCAGGTCGCGGAGGGCTGGCACGGCCAGCCGTGGGGCCCGCCGCTCTCGCGGACGCGCGAGTACGTCGAGCTCGTCCGCCAGATGCTGCGGCGCGACGTCGTCGACTTCCACGGCGACGTCTACGACGTGCCGTTGACGGGCGACGGGACGACGGGGCTCGGCATCCCGCTGAAGATGATGATGCGGCCGCTGCGGCCCGAGATTCCCGATCTATCTCGCCGCGATCGGCCCGAAGAACGTCGCGCTGGCGGCCGAGATCGCGGACGGCTGGCTGCCGATCTTCGTCTCGCCCGAGCGCTTCCGTGACGTCTTCCCGATCGACGGCGCCAAGGAGGGATTCGAGGTAGCCGCCGGCGTCGACGTGGTGCTGACGAAGGACCGCGAGGGCGGCCGTGAGTTCGTCAAGCACCACCTCGCGCTCTACGTCGGGGGCATGGGAGCGCGCGGGAAGAACTTCTACAACGACCTCGTGTGCCGCTACGGCTACGAGGCCGAGGCGGCACGCATCCAGGACCTCTATCTCGGCGGCAAGAAGCTCGAGGCGGCGGCTGCGGTGCCCGACGCGCTCGTCGACGAGGTCGCGCTCGTCGGCTCGCGCGAGGAGATCGCCGACCGGCTGGACGCCTGGCGCGAGTGCGGCGTGACGACGCTCATCGTCCAGAGCCGCGATCTCGACACGCTGCGGGCGATGGCCGAGCTCGCGCTTTGACCGACCAGTCTCCGCTGCTGATCCTCGAAAACGTCGAAGCCTTCCTCGACGAGCACGCCCTTGGCTCGGGACCTGTTCGCGCGAGCCGCATCGGCCAGGGTGGCGGCTCCAACTTCTCGTTTCTGCTCGAGCGGGACGACGGCCGCTTCGTCCTGCGCAGACCACCGCGCCCGCCGCTGCCGCCTTCGGCGCACGACATGGTGCGAGAGGCGCGACTCCAGCTGGCACTCGCGCCACACGGCATCCGGCTGCCGACGATCCGCGCCGTGTGCGAGGACGAGAGCGTGATCGGCGTCCCGTTCTACGTCATGGACTACCTCGAGGGCCACGTCGTCACGGACGACGCTGCCTGCGGGCCTCGAGACCGAACAGGCGCGCCGACAGCTGGGACTCGACTTCGTCGACGCGCTCGTGGAGATCCACGCGGCCGACGTCAGCGCGCCCGCCATTGCGGAGTTCGTCCGTCCGGGCAGCTACCTCGAGCGGCAGGTGCGCCGCTTCACGCAGCTCTGGGAGATCAACCGGACACGCGAGCTCCCGGACGTCGAGGCGGTCGGTGGGTGGCTTGCGAGCAACGTGCCCGAGCCCTTGCCGCTCGCTGTCGTCCACGGCGACTACCGGCTGGGCAACGCGATGGTGGCGCCGGAAGATCCGACGCGGATTCTGGCCGTCCTCGACTGGGAGATGGGCGCCGTCGGCGATCCGCGCGCGGACGTCGGCTACCTGCTCGCCACGTACAGCGAGCCGGGCGGCGAGGTCAATCCGCTGGGCGCGTCGCCGGCGACGGCTTCGGAGGGTTTCCCGACGAAGGCCGAGCTGGTCGTGCACTACCGCGAGCGAAGCGGCCGGGACGTCGAGCCGCTCGGCTGGTTCCAGGCGCTCGCGCTCTGGAAGGCGGCGGTGTTCTGCGAGGCGATCTACGGCCGGTACGTACGCGGCGAGCTTGCCGCCGAGGACGCGAACGCAGCCCGCTTCGAGCTCGGCGTGCCGCTGCTAGCACGGACCGCGCTCGAGCTCGCCGAAGGCGAGCGTTAGCTCACCCGGTCGAGGAAGTCGCACACGATCTCGGCGAACGCCTCCGGCTCCTCGAGCATCGGCGAGTGGCCAGAGCCTTTCATCACGACGAGCTCGGCGCGGGGCATGCGCGACGCGAGAAGCCGTCCGTTCGCGAGCGGTACCACCCGATCCTCGTCGCCGTGGACGACGAGCGCCGGCACGTCGATCCGCTCGACCTCCACACCCGCCTGCCTGTAGGCCTCAGCGGCGCCCGCCTGCGCGAGCCACGAGCTACTCGGGGTCGGCGGGTCGAGCCGCGCGGCGACCCACTGCTCGAACTCTTGCGGATGGTCGTCGACCCACCCCGGAGCGAACGCCACAGGGTAGGCAAAGCGCACGGCCTCCTCCCGCGGCAGGTCGAAGGCCTTCGACCACAGATCCAGCGTCTCGGGCGGCGGCGGCTCGTGCCCGGGCCCGCCGGGCCCCGTGCCGACGAGCACGAGCGAGCGAACGAGATCCGGCCGCCGGACCGCGAGCGTGAGTGCGATGTAGCCGCCCATCGAGTGGCCGTACACATCGGCGCTCTCGAGCCCTCGGGAATCGAGCACGGATGCCGCAGTCGTCGGCCAGGAGCTCCGTCGAGTACGGGCCCTCCGGCTTCGCAGAGAGCCCGGTGCCGCGGTTGTCGAAGGCCAACACACGCCGCCGCTCTGCGTAGTCGGCCCATTGGCCACGCGATGGCCCACTTCGAGTCAGCCGAGGCCCTGCGATCAGGAGCAACGGAAAGCCGTCGCCGTGCTCCTCGACGTGGAGCTCGACGTGCCGCTCAGAGGCGCTCGACGATCATGGCCATGCCCTGGCCGCCGCCGACGCACATCGTCTCCAGGCCGACCGTACCGTCGACCGCGTCGAGGTCGTTGAGCAGCGTGCACATGATCCGCGCCCCGGTCATGCCGAAGGGGTGCCCGAGCGCGATCGCGCCGCCGTGCGGGTTGAACCGGTCGTCGAACGGATCGATGCCGACCTCCCGGCAGACGGGGATCACCTGCGCCGCGAACGCCTCGTTCAGCTCCATCACGTCGATGTCGTCGATCGTCATGCCGGCCTGCTTCAGCACCCGCCGCACGGCCTCGATCGGCCCCACGCCCATGATCTCCGGGTCGATGCCCGAGACCGCAGAGGCGACGATCCGCGCCTTCGGCGTGATGCCGAGCTCGCTCGCCCGCGAGTCGCTCATGACGACGACTGCAGCGGCACCGTCGTTCAGCGGGCACGAGTTGCCGGCCGTTACCTTCCCGTCCGTCGAGGAAAGCGGGCTCGAGCTCGGCGAGCTCCTCGAGCGTCGACTCGGGCCGCGGGCCGTCGTCCCGGGAGACGACGGTGCCGTCCTCCTTCGTGTAGGGCGTGATCTCGCGGGCGAAGTGCCCCGACTCCTGCGCCGCCACGGCCCGCTCCTGCGAGCGCTGGGCGAAGCGGTCCATCTCCTCCCGCTCGACGCCGAAGCGCTCGGCGACGTTCTCCGCCGTCATCCCCATCGGGATGTAGACGTTGCCGATCGCGTCGTCCGAGCCGGTCAGCCGGGGATGCAGCTCCTCGGCGTCCTTCGGGTAGCCGTTGACCTGGGAGATCGACTCGACGCCGGCGGCGACGTAGGCGTCGCCCTCGCCCGGCCCGGATGGCGTGGAAGGCCATGCGAATCGTCTGCAGGCTCGAGGCGCAGAAGCGGTTGACGGTGGTGCCGGCCGCCGACGGCGGCAGGTCCGCGAGCAGGGCGGCGCGGCGGGCGACGTTCATCCCCTGTCGCTGCTCGGGGAAGCCGCAGCCGACCATGACGTCAACGATCTCCGAGCCGTCGAGCTCGGGCACCTGGTCGACCGCGGAGCGGATGGCGAAGGCGGCGAGATCGTCGGGACGGACGTCGACGAGCGAGCCCTTACGCGCCCGCCCGATCGGCGTACGCGCGGCGGCGACGATGACTGCTTCGGCCATGCGGTTCAGGCTACACCGAACGCAAAAGGGGGCCGGCACACGCCGACCCCCTTCGACGTCGCTACCTGCTGGCTACTTCGTGCCCTTCTTGGACGGCCGCGGGTCGACCAGCTGGCCGATCGGCTTCCAGCTGCCGTTCTCGAACTGTATCAGCCGCGCAGCCGAGATCGGGAAGTTGTCCGCCCTGCTCGTCGTCGAGGTGACGCCGGGCAGGAAGAACGGGTTCATCTTGTTCGTTTCCGTGAAGTTGCGCGCCGCCGCCATGAGCGAGGCACGCGTGAGGTTCTTGCCGACCTTGTCCAGCAAGTTGCAGAAGCTCTGCGCCTTGGCCATGCCGTACAGGAAGAGCCCGTTGGTGACCTTCTCGTTCGGCAGGTACTTGGCCATGATCTGCTTGTAGAGCTTCATCCCGGCGTCGTTGTCCCACTCCGAGTTCGCCGGGTCCTTCAGGTACTGCGTCGAGATCGAGCCGTTCACGGTCGCCGCGTTCGAGTTCGCGACGGCGAGCGTCATGAACGTGTCGGTCGCCGACACGGAGTTCAGGTATGTGGTACCGGGCTTCCACCCGATTGCTCGCAACGTCGCGTACGTGCGGATCGTGTGCGTCGGCGTGGCGAAGATCATGAGCGTGTCCGCACCGACCGAGCGCAGCGCGATCAGCGGCGACGCCACCGATGCGTCGGACAGGTTGTAGCCGCGCGTGGCGACGATCTGGCTCTTGTTCTTGCCGAGCCCAGCCTCGAGGCCGGCGATGTAGTCCTTGCCGTAGTCGTCGTTCTGGTACAGGATCGCGATCTTCGCGTTCGGCGCGTTCGCCTTGATGCGCCGACCGTAGATCGCTCCCTCGGCCTGGTAGTCAGGCTGCCAGCCGAGCGTCCACGGGTAGTCCTTCCGATCTGCGTCGAAGAACGTCGCGCCGGTCGACACGTAGAGCTGAGGCACGTTGTTCTTGTTCAGATACGGCCGGACCGCCTGCTGCGGCTCGGTGCCGAGCCCTCCCAGCGTCGCGAGCACCTTGTCCTGCTGCACGAGCTGGATCGTGCGGTTGACGGTGGTCTGCGGAACGTAACCGTCGTCATAGGTGATGAACTTGATCTGGCGGCCGCCGGCACCGCGCTTGCCGTTGATCTTCGTGGCGTTCCGGTAGCTGAAGATACGCCTGCATGCCGCGTGCGATCGGCGCGTAGCTGGAAGCCGTGCCCGTAAACGGGAACGTCCCACCGATCGTCACGAGCTTGGCGGTGACGCCGGGTGTTGCTTGCGGGCTGCCGGACGCGGCGCTGAGACCGACCGTCAGCACCGCAACCGCAGCGGTCAACGCGAGTAGAACCTTCTTCATGTGTCGCTCCTTGTCGAAGTCGATGCTTCCTCCCCCAACGTGGGACGAGTGTAACGCCGTTTTGTTGTCGACTACCAGCCTTCGCAGGCGCATGACGAGCTGGGCCAAGCCGCCGGGCATGACGAACAGCACGGCGAGCAGGAAGAGCCCGTACGTGACGGACGGCACCTGCTTTGGATCCCAGAACGACGGGACGGGAAACCAGGGGTCCTCGGCCCAGATCGGCGCATAGACGATGAACAGCGCTCCGAACATCGTCCCGAACAGCGCACCGAACCCGCCGAGCGCAGTGCCCACGAGCAGCGTGATCGAGACAGCGGGCAGGAACGATGAGCGCGCTGACGGAGCCCACCTCGATGGCGATGCAGCGAGCCGGCGACGCCTGCGTATGCCGCCGCGAGGCCGAAGGCGAGCGTCTTGAAGATCGCCGGGTTGAGGCCCGACGAGATCGCCGCCAGCTCTGCATCGCGTACGGCACGCAGCGACCGGCCGAACTTGCCGCTCAGGATGAACCAGGCGAAGAGCAGCACGCCGAGGGCGATGCCCCACGTCTGGTAGTAGGGCGACGTCGGCAGCCCGTCGCCGATGAAGAGGCCCTGGCTCCCTCCCGTCACGTCGATGAAGCGATCGGACCGAACGAGCTCGACAAATGCCACCGCGAGCGCGAACGTGCCGAGCGCGAGGTACGGACCGTGGAGGCGAAGCGCGGGGAGCCCGAACAGGAACCCCGCGACACCCGCAACGAGAGCGGCGACAGGAATCGTCCACCACACGCCGACCCCGTGCTCGGTCGCGAGGAACGCTGTGGTGTAAGCGCCGACACCCATGAACGCGCCCTGGCCGAGCGAGATCTGGCCGGAGTACCCCGTGACGATGTTCAGGCCGATGATGGCGATGAAGTAGATGCCCACCGTGGCCATGTTCCGCGTCTGGAATGCCCCGAGGTAGAGCGGAAGAACGGCGATGATCGCCACGCCGATGACGAGCGCGACGCCGCTCGAGACGTGCGCGCGCAGGAGTCGTCTCACACGCGCCTCGTCACCGTCTTGCCGAACAGCCCAGCAGGCTTGACCAACAGCACCAACAGGAGGACTCCGAGTGCGATCGGCAGCTTGAATTCCGGCGACTCGGACACGAAGTCGACGTACGTCGAGAGCAAGCTGATACCGACGCCGAGTAGATACGCGCCGGCCACCGCACCGGCCGGGCTGTCGAGGCCGCCAAGCACTGCGGCCGCGAACGAGTAGACGATGATCGTCAGCATGACGTTCGGATCGAGCGTCAGCGGCGGCGCGGCCATGAGGCCGGCCACCGCCCCGAGAGCCGCCGCGAGCCCCCACCCGATCGCGAGCATCCGCACGACGCGGATGCCGAGCAGCCTGCTCGTATCAGGGCGAAAGGAGGAGGCACGCATCATCAGCCCGGTCCGCGTGAAGCGGAAGATGGCGTACACAGCGGCCACGCACGCGATCGACACGCCGAACACCCACAGCTGCTGTTCGAAGATCACGACGTCTCCGATCGTGATCAGGCTCGGTCGGGAACGGGCTCTCGATGAACCGCGGCTCAGCCGACCAGATCCAGCCGGCGAGGCCGTTGAGAATGATGAGCAATGGCGATCGTGGCGATCACGACGGCGAGCTGGCCGTGCTTGGAGATCGGCCGGATCACGCCCACGTAGATCCCGGCGCCGCCGGCAAACGACAGGCCGAGCGTGAGCACGAACGCTGCGAGGTACGGCAGGTCGTAGGTGTAGAGGAGCGACCACGCGATGTAGGTCGAGAACATCGCCATCTCGCCCTGCGCGAAGTTGATGACGCCGGTCGCGCGGTGGATGAGCACGAGCGCGAGCGCGAGGATTGCGTAGATGCCCCCGTCGGCGAGGCCGGCGACGATCTGCTGGATGAATTGCGACCAGTCCATCCCTAGCCGAGGTAGCGACTCCCTGACGCGCTCGTCCCGGCGAAGCGCTTCACTCGTCGCCCTCCATCGTCACGCTTCCCGACCTCGAGCACGTAGGTGCGCTTCGTCGACGCGAGCGCGATGCCCGCGTTCTGCTCGACGACGAGCACCGTAAGCCCCATCTCGTGCGATGAGCGACGAAACGAGCTCGTAGAAGTCGCGCACGATCGTCGGCGCGAGCCCCAGCGACGGCTCGTCGAGCAGGAGCAGCTTCGGCCGGGCGACGAGCGCACGCCCCAGCGCGAGCATCTGCTGCTCGCCGCCGGACAACGTGCCCGCCTGCTGGTCCTTGCGGCCCGCGATACGCGGGAAGTAGCCGGCGACGCGCTCGCAGTCCTGCTTCGCCTCGACGCCAGTTCTTGCGGTGGTTGGCGCCGATGAGCAGGTTCTCCCAGACCGTCAGCTCGGCATAGATCTCCCGCCCTTCGGGCACGTGGGCGATGCCGAGCCGCGCGACCGCCTCAGGGGACTTGCTGTCGGATCGCCTTGCCGTCGAAGACGATCCGGCCCGATCGCCGAACGGTGCCCGAGATGGCGCGCAGGGTCGTCGTCTTGCCCGCACCGTTGGCGCCGAGGATGCGACACCGACTCGCCGTCGTCCACCGTGAGCGAGACACCGTGGAGCGCCTGTACGCCCCCGTAGCGGGCGTCAACGCCTTCGAGCTCCAGGAGCGGCGCCACCTACGCTGCCTCGCCTTCCGTCCCGAGGTAGGCCTCGATCACCGCCGGGTCGGCACGCACCTGGTCGGGCGTCCCGCGCGCGATCGGTCTTGCCGAAGTCGAGCACGTGCACCGCCTCCGACACCCGCATGACGAGCCCCATGTGGTGCTCGACGAGGAGCACGGTGAGGTCGCGCTCCTCACGGAGCCGCAGCAGGAAGTCACCGAACACCGTCACCTCCTCGTGGCTCAGTCCACCGGCCGGCTCGTCGAGCAGCAGCAGACGAGGCTGCGAGACCAGAGCGCGCGCGAGCTCGATGCGCTTCAGCGTCGCGTAGGGGAGGCCTGACGCGGCGTGCCCTGCAAGCCCGGACGAACCCGACCAGCTCAAGCGGCTTCGAGGGCCTCTCGCCGCCCGTCCGTCTCGCGGAACCAGCCGGTCCGCGAGTGCGCACCGACGAGGACGTTCTCGAGCACGGTCATCCGCGAGAAGAGCTCGACGTTCTGGAACGTCCGCGCGATGCCGCGGCGGACGACGTCGTACGGCGCCACCTTCAGCAGGTCCTGCCCGTCGTAGAGCGACCCGGCCGGAGTCCGGCTTGTAGAGTCGGGTGATGACGTTGAAGGCCGTCGTCTTGCCCGCGCCGTTCGGGCCGATCAGGCCGAGGATCTGACCTTGCGGGACGTCGAAGGAGACGTCGTCGAGGGCGACGACGCCGCCGAAGCGGCGAGTGAGGTGCTCGACGGCAGAGCAACGCCACGAGGCGGGCATCTTACGACGGGGCGGCGAGACCTCGCCGGTGGTGGTGCCGCTCGACGACGGCATCGTGCGCATCACGTTTCCGCTGCCGCTCGGGCATCGACCACGTCCATGCGTACCTCGCTGCCGGCCGACGACGGCGGGACGATCGCTCGTCGACACCGGCCTCGGGCTACCGGGCGCCGACGAGCGCTGGGCAGCGGATTCTCGAGCAGGTAGGTCGGCCCGACCGCATCGTCGTCACCCACTTCCATCCCGACCACGTCGGTGCGGCCGCGATCGTCGCCGGGCTCGCCGACGCGCCCGTGTACCAGGGCGTGCTCGACTACGAGATCTGCCGTGCGGGCGTGGACGGCCGAGGCCGCGGAGCGGTCGGAGCAGCACCTGCATCGAGCACGGGATGCCACAGGACGAGGCAGCGGCGGTCCGCGCCCAGCAGGAGCAGCTGACCGCCTTCGTTCACTTCGCGCGCGATCCCGAGCCGCTCGAGCCGGGGCAGACGATCGGCGGCTGGGAGGTGCTCCATCTGCCGGGACATGCCGACGGGCACCTCGCCCTGCTGCGCGACGGCGTTCTCGTGGCCGGCGACGCTCTGCTCGGCGGCATCACGCCCAACGTCGGACTCTGGCCTGGGTCAGCGCCCGATCCGCTCGCCGACTACCTGGGATCACTCGAGCGGATCGCAGAGCTCGACGCCACGGCTCGCGCTGCCCGGCCACGGCGAGCGGATTCTCGATCCTGCCGGCCGCGCACGCGAGATCGCCGAGCACCACGACGACCGGCTGCAGCGAACGCTCGCCGCGCTCGGGAGCGAGCCGGCAGTCCGGCTACGACATCTCACGGGCGCTCTTCCCCGACGCGCTCGCGCCTCGCTCCGCCGCTTCGCAGCTGGCGGAGACGCTCGCGCACCTCGAGCACCTCGTGTCTCGCCGGCCGGGCGACGCGCGCCACGGACGACGGACGCACGACGTACGCGACGGTGTGATGACGAGCGACGAGGTCATCCGCCCGTACGCCGACGCCGACGAGCGGGCGTGGCTCGAGTGCCGGGTGCTCGCCTTCCTGGACAGCGGCGTACTACGACGCAGTCGAGCGGGAGAAGGAGCACTACGACCGCCCGAGTGTCGAGCTCGTAGCCGAGGTGGACGGCCGGATCGTCGGGCTGATCGACGTCGAGTACGAGGAGGAGCCCGCCACCGTGTGCGAGGACCGTCCCGGCCTCGGCGGCATGATCTGGCACGTCGCAGTGCTCCGCGACTTCCGCAGGCAGGGAATCGCGTCACGCCTGCTCGCGGCCGCTGAGGACGCCGTTCGCCCGCGCGGCATCGAGCGGTTCGAGGCGTGGACGAGGGACGACCCGTGGGTGCAGCAGTGGTACGAGTCGCACGGCTTCGTGCAGATCTCGTCGTACCTCCACGTGTACGTGCACGGACGGGCAGAGGTCGATGGCGTCTTGACCTCCGAGCTACCCGGTCTCACGCCGGTCCGCAGCTTCGCGCACTATCAGGGTGACCGCCGCGACGATATCCGGAGACGCTTCGAGCGCGTCCACGACTGCGTCTGTTACGAGCGCCGCTTTCCCGACTAGTCGTCGGCGACGATCGGCAACCGGCTGGCGACGTGGCGGCGACCGCCGGCCGTGAAGATGACGTCCACGGAGTCGTTCTGCCGGTACGTGCCGGCTACGCCGAGCATCAGCGACAACCAGCGCCACGGCCCGAGACGGCCCTCCTGCTTCAGTGCCCGGGGAAGACGAGCACGCCGCCCTCGCGGGTGAAGTCGGTGCCCTCCTGCTGGCGCACGCCGTTCACGTAGACCTCGAACGACGCGCCGGCAGTTGGCGGCAGCACGACACGGGACCGCTCCGACATCGCCTCGATCATAGAATCAGCTCGTGCGCCTGACTGCCCTCGTCGTCGCGCTTGCAGCGCTCGTCTTCGCTGCCCCCGCGCTGGGCGACAACGGCGGGCTGACGCCGGTCGAGCCCGCGTCGGAGAACGCGCAGGCGATCCACGACGCGTACTCCTCATCCTCGTTCGTGACGGGCTTCGTGTTCGTCGTCGTCGAGACGACGCTCGTCGTCTTTCTCCTCCGCTACCGCAGCGGCGGAAGCGGGCACGCGAGGCAGAGGGGCCGCAGGTGAGAGGTCACACACGAATGCGAGGTCGCCTGGACGGTCGTGCCGGTGCTGCTGCTCGCGTCATCGTCGCCTTCGTCTTCGTCGAAGCTGCCCGAGATCGAGGACGCACCGGCGGCGGGGCCGGCGGGCAGCCTCGACGATCACGGTCGAAGGCCATCAGTACTACTGGCTCTACCGCTACCCCGGCGGCGCAGATCGCGATCGACGATCATGGTCGTGCCCGTGAACAAGGTCGTGAACCTCGAGGTCGTCGCGCCGGACGTCATCCACAGCTGGTGGATCCCGGCTCTCGGCGGCAAGATCGACGCCATCCCGGGCCGCACGAATCACACGTGGTTCCAGGCCGAGCGGGCAGGGACCTTCACCGGTCGCTGCGCCGAGCTCTGCGGCGCCCAGCACGCGCTCATGACGGCCTCCGTGAGAGCCGTCAGCGACGCGGCGTTCGCCCGGTTCCTCGCGGCGCACGCGCCGTCGAGCCAGGCCGTCGGCAAGGAGACGTTCGAGGGCGTCTGCGCAAAGTGCCACGGCATGGACGGGTAGGGAACGGACGAGGCTCCCGCCATCGCCGGGCGCCAGTTCGACGCCAGTCACCGTCGCGCTGATCAGGAACGGCGGCACGCGCATGCCCGCCGTGGGCGAGGACTGGTCGGCCGAGCAGATCGACGCCACGATCGCGTACCTCAACTCCTCGATCGGGGCGCCGTAGATGGCCGCTACCCAGCAGACCGCACCGTCGCTCGACTGGAAGCAGGGCGGCGTCACGAGCTGGCTGACGACGACCGACCACAAGCGGATCGGGATCCTCTACATCGTCACGAGCCTCGTGTTCTTCGGCATCGCAGGCCTGCTGGCGTTGCTGATGCGGATCCAGCTGGCCAGCCCGGACCAGGACTTCATCACCGGCGACGAGCTACAACCAGCTCTTCACCGTGCACGGCACGGCGATGGTCTTCCTCGTCGTGGTGCCGATCCTCGCCGGCTTCGGCAACTACCTCGTGCCGCTGATGATCGGCGCGCGCGACATGGCGTTCCCGAAGCTCAACGCGCTCTCGTACTGGCTGTTCCTGCTCGGCGGCATCGTGCTCTACGCCAGCTTCTTCGCGAAGGGCGGCGCGTCGAGCGCAGGCTGGACGGGGTATCCGCCACTGTCCGAGAACGAGTTCAGCCCAGGGAACGGCGTCGACCTCTGGATCCTGTCGCTGCACCTGCTCTCGCTGTCGACGCTCGCGGGCGCGATCAATTTCGCCGTCACGATCCTCAACATGCGCACGCGAGGGATGACGTTCATGCGCATGCCGCTGTTCATCTGGGCGATCTTCACGTACGCCGTGCTGCTGATCCTCATCCTGCCGGTGCTCTCCGGCGGGTTGACGCTGCTGCTCCTCGACCGCCAGCTCGGCACGCATTTCTTCGTGCCCGACGAGGGCGGCAGCGCGCTGCTCTGGCAGAACGTCTTCTGGTTCTTCGGGCATCCCGAGGTCTACGTGATGATCCTGCCCGCGTTCGGGATCGTCTCCGAGGTGATCCCCGTCTTCGCCCGCAAACCGATCTTCGGCTACGCGGCCATCGCCTTCTCGACGCTCGGCATCGCGTTCGCGGGGATGCTGGTCTGGGCCCACCACTTGTTCACGGTCGGCTACGGGACGGGGCTCAACAGCTACTTCATGATCGCGTCGATTCTCGTTGCGATTCCGACGGGCATCAAGATCCTCAACTGGCTGGCGACGCTCTGGCGCGGGAACATCTCGTTCGACACGCCGATGCTGTTCGCCCTCGGCCTGATCGCGCTGTTCGTGATCGGCGGCCTGACGGGCATCTTCGTCGCCGCCTATCCCGTGGACTGGCAGCTGCACGACACGTACTTCGTCGTCGCGCACTTCCACTACACGCTCTTCGGCGGCGCGATGTTCGGGATCTTCGCGGGCCTGTACTACTGGTGGCCGAAGATGTTCGGTCGCCGCCTCGACGAACGGCTCGGCAAGGCGCACTTCTGGCTGATGTTCGCCGGCTTCAACCTCGCCTTCATGCCCCAGCACTTCCTCGGGCTGCTCGGCATGCCGCGCCGGATCTACACGTACTCCGAGGGCGGCGCGTGGGAGATCTACAACCGCCTGTCCACGATCGGCGCCTTCCTCATGGCCGCGGCTATGCTCGTCTTCGCGGTGAACGTGCTGCGGTCACGACGGTACGCGCGCGTCGGCAACGACCCGTGGCACGGCAACACGCTCGAGTGGTTCGCGACATCACCGCCGCCGCCCGGGAACTGGGACGGAGCCGGTGCCGTACGTGTCCAGCCCGCGCCCGCTCCGTGACCTGCGAATTCGCCTGGAGGAGACACGGCGTGGCTAGCCCCTGGTTGAGATTGCTGTCGCTGTGGGCGGCGGCGGCGGTACTGCTCGCCGTCGTCTCCGGCGCCGCCGCGCTCGGCACGACCCACGACGTTCTCGCAGCGCTGGCGTTGCCTCCACTGACAGCGCTCGTGATCGGCGCCTGGCTGCGCCACCGCCCGTTGCTGCCGTACGCGGTAGCGTGCGCTCGGACTGTTCGGCGCTGCGGCTCTCGTGACGGCTCCGGCTATCCACCTCGCCCTGGCCGCGGCTGCGCTGGCGGCCGCACTCGTGCTGGCCGCGCTCGTGCACCGGGAGCGCCGGGCGCCGTTCGGCGCAGTGCGCGACTACGTGGCGCTCACGAAGCCGCGCATCATGTCACTGCTGCTGGTCACGGGCTTCTGCGGCCTCGTCGCAGGCGCCGGCGGGCTGCCGCCCTGGAACGTCACCGTCGCTGCAATGGTGGGGCTCGCGCTCGCGTGCGGCGGGGCGAGCGCGCTGAACCACGTGCTCGACCGGGACATCGACAGGCTGATGGGCAAGCGGACGCGCCGGCGTCCCGTCGCGGCGGAGCGCCTCTCGGCCGAGCACGCGCTGGAGTTTGGCCTCGCGCTGTCGGCGCTCTCCTTCACCCTGCTCGCGGGCGCCGTCAACGTCTTGACGGCCATGCTCGCCCTCGTCGGCAACCTCTTCTACGTGCTCGTCTACACCGGCTGGCTCAAGCGCTCGACGCCGCAGAACATCGTCATCGGCGGCGCGGCAGGCGCGGTGCCACCGCTCGTCGGCTGGGCGGCAGCGACCGGCTCGCTCGCACTGCCGGCGCTTGCGCTCTTCCTGATCGTCTTCCTCTGGACGCCCCCGCACTTCTGGGCGCTGGCGCTGCTCATCAAGCGCGACTACGCGGCGGCCGGGATTCCCATGCTGCCCGTCGTGCGCGGCGACGCCGAGACGACCAGGCAGATCGTGCTCTACTCGGTCGGCGCTCGTCGGCTTCACCGTCGTGCCGTTCGCCGCTCGGCTGGTTCGGCACCCTGTATCTCGGAGCAGCGCTCGTGCTCGGCGCCGTCTTCCTCTGGCTGGCAGTGCGGCTACGGCGGTCGATCCAGCCCGCCCGTGCGTCGGCGCTCTTCCACTACTCGCTGCTCTACCTCGCCCTGATCTTCGTCGCCGCCGCTATCGACCCGGTGGTGATCTGATGGAGCCCGAGCTCGAGCGCAAGAACGTCGTCCTCGGCCTGTGGCTGTTCGGCTTCTCGCTCGCGCTGCTCGTGCTGACGGCAGTCGATCGCGATCGTCGTCGTCTACGGCTAGTAGCCGAGGAGGCGGCGGTCCGAGCGGCGTCGGCCCGCCCGGACAGCGATCGAGGAGCGACCGCGCCCAGCAGGATGAACGGCGCGGCGACGACGGCCGCGTAGACGACCGCCACCGTCTCGGCCGCGAGCACGTCGGCGGCGCGCTCGAGCGCCCGCTCGATCCGCCCGGGCTCGATCGGCACGGCGACCGCGTCCTTTGTCGTCAGGTTGAGCGACGCCGTGGCAAAGCTCGCCTGCCGCCGCTCGCGCCCTGGGCCGTCTGGAGCGCGTCCAGCTCGGCCTGTGCGGCGGCGAGCTCTTCGCCCGACAGCGTCGGAATCGCGCGCCGCAGCTCGGCGATGCGCTTGAAACGGCGGTCGAGCCTCGCCTGTGCGTCCCGCACGGACACGTGCTGGTCGAGGATCGTGCCCGAGCTCGGAGAAGCCGCAGGATCGCCGTCTGCACGCGGCCGATCGGCACGCGCAAGACGAGCCGCGCGGTGCCTCTTCCGTCGCCCTCTCCGTAGTCGACGCTGCGCACGTAGCCGCCGAGCGCCCGCGTCTGACGAAGAGCAGCTTGCGTCGTCTCCGAGAGCTCGTCTGACCCGGAGCGTGATCTCTGCCGAATAGAGCTGGGCACGCTTCGCCGGCGCGATCGGCGCCTGCTTGGCAGCGGCGATCCCCGCCGAGTCCAGCGACTCCGTGCTTGCTCGCTCTGCCTCGAACGTTGTGACGATCGGCCTGTGAGTCGTCACCGTTGGAAGAGCACGCCGACGGCGATTGCACCAGCGGCGAGCGCGGCGGCGGCCGGCGCGAGCACCCACGTCACGCGCAGCCTTCGTCCGGGCGGCGCGGCAGGTCGTGCGGCGATCGC
The DNA here is from genome assembly GCA_963786725.1 of uncultured Actinomycetes bacterium. GTDB lineage: Bacteria > Actinomycetota > Thermoleophilia > Gaiellales > Gaiellaceae > PALSA-612. The sequence continues at coordinate 91,389 of CAWBAD010000006.1, forward strand.
TGCCACCCGCTGGCGCAGCGACTCGGGCGCCTCCGGCCGGACGGCGCGAAGCTGGTTCACGAGCCCGTCGAACTGCTCGTCGATCGGTGGGTTCATCAGGCGAGGACATCGTCCCTCACTTTCTCCTCGAGCTTGCGCAGGGCGCGGCTGAGCCGCGTCGAGCAAGCCGTCCGGCTGATGCCGAGCACGCGGGCGGCGGTCTCCCCGTCGAGCTCGCAGATGACGCGCAGCGCGATCACTTCGCGCTCGCCGGGCGACAGGCTGTGCAGCGCGGCTTCGAGCTCCGGTGAGAGCCCGTTCGCCGAACACGTCGTGGCTCGGGACCAGCTCTTGGTGCGCGTACGTCTCCTCGCGCCGTCTGCGGCGCGATTCGGAGCGAAAGTGGTCGAGCGCCGCGGAACGCGCGAGCTGGCACAGCCACGTCTTCGCCGTGCCCGCGGCGCGGGATCGAAGCGCCGCCAGCGCACCAGCGCTCGCTCGAACGTCTCTCCTGTCAGATCCTCGGCCACCGTTCGGTCTCCCGTCAGGTAGAGCAGGAAGGCGTAGACGGCGTCGAGGTGCTCCTCGGCCACCGAGCGAAGCTCGTCTCCGCCACACACGCCTCCTATACGGCGCGGGCCGGCCGTGATGTCACTGCGAGGGCTCGTCGCGCCGCGGACTTCACCGCGTGACCGCCGAACTGCTTGCGCAGCGCCGCGTTCACCTTGGCGGCGAAGGACTCGTCCTGGCGGGAGGCGAAGCGCGAGAACAGCGCGAGGGTGATCGGCGGGTGCGGGCACGCGCTCGTCGATCGCCGTCTCAACGGTCCAGCGGCCCTCGCCCGAGTCCTCGACGTAGCCGCGGATCGCCGCGCAGGTCGGGTCCTCGGCGAACGCGCGCTCGAGCAGCTCGAGCAGCCAGCCGCGGACGACCGAACCGTGCTGCCAGAGCGCCGCCAGCTGCCGCAGGTCGAGCTCGAGCTCCGAGGCGCGCATGATCTCGAAGCCCTCGGCGAGCGACTGCATCATCCCGTACTCGATGCCGTTGTGGACCATCTTCACGAAGTGCCCCGCGCCGGACGCGCCGACGTGCGCGTAGCCGTCCTCCTGCGCGAGGTCGCGCACGAACGGCTCGATCAGGCGCGAAGCCATCGGCTGGCGCCGCCGACCATGATGCAGTAGCCCTCCTCGAGGCCCCACACGCCGCCGGAGACGCCCGCGTCGAGGAAGTGGATGCTCTTCTCCGCCGCCAGCGCCGGCGCGGCGCTGCGAGTCGCGGAAGTTCGAGTTGCCGCCGTCGACGATGATGTCGCCGTCCTCGAGCAGCGGCAGCGAGCGTCTGGAAGGCGTTCTCCGTCGGATCGCCGGCCGGGATCATCAGCCAGACGACGCGTGGATGGTCGAGCTTGCCGACGAGCTCGACGAGCGAGCCCACAGTGCGCTCCGGATCCGTGCGCGCGTAGGTCTCGACCGTGTGGCCCGCGCGCCGCAGGCGCTCGGTCATGTTGCCGCCCATCCGTCCCAGCCCGACCATGCCCAGGTTCATACGCGCTCCTCCAGTTTGACGCGAACGACGCGACGCCCGCGCGCCTTCAGCGCCTCGTAGTCTCCCGCAGCCTGCGCCTCGATGAGGCGCCGGAAGCCGAACTTCCGCTTCGGGATGGACACGTCCTTGCCCGGGTCGTCCACGACCTGGATGAAGATGCCCGGTCGGCGGCCCGCCCTTGTGCAGCTGTCCCGTGGAGTGGAGGTAGCGTGGGCCGAGGCCGACCGTGACGACGCAGCCGGTGGCACGGGCCTGTTCGACAAGAGGCTCGAGCTCACGCTCGCGCGCGGGATCGATGAACGCCTGAATGGCGACGTAGTCCCCGTGCCTGACGCCAGCCGAGCAGTCCGGTCGATGTCCGTCGTCCAGGGCTGTCCCCGGCACGTGGCCGGAAGAGAGGATCGCGCGCGTCCGCTCCTTCGCCTCCTCGACGTCCGGCTGGTCGAACGGGTTGACGCCGAGGACGGCGCCGGCGACCGCCGTCGGCCAGCTCGAAGCGGAAGAACTCGGCGCCGAGGTCGTCCGGCTCGGCGAGCTCGATCTCGACGTGCTGCCGGTCGTCGCCGTCCGCGGACTCCCCGGCTGCGGGCACGAGCCCCCGGCCTTCCTTGCCCGTCGACTCGGCGATCAGCTGCTCGAGCCAGAGTCCGAAGCCTCCCGGATTCTCGAAGACGACCTTGTCGCGTCCCTGTTCCCAGCCCGCCCCGAGCGCCAGGCCGAGCTCGAGACCCGGATTCCCGTCGGCGAGGCGGCAGGCGTCGTGCATCTCCTCGGCGCGCTCGAGCAGCCCGCCGACGTCGACGCCAGCGAGCGCCGCCGGGACGAGCCCGAAGACCGACAGCGCCGAGTAGCGGCCGCCGATCGTCGGCTCCCCGGCGACGGCTGCGACGCCGCGCTCCTTCGCGAGCTGCTCGAGCGACGAGCCGGGGTCGGTGATGACGAGGAAGGCGCTCGGACCGCTTGCCGGTGCGGTCCCAGAGGTGGTCGAAGTGGCAGCGCGTCTCCACCGTCGAGCCCGACTTCGACGAGATGACGAAGAGCGCGCCGTCGACCTCGAGCCGGCGGATGAGCGGCCGGGTGCGTCGTGTCGAGCACCTCGAGCGGTGCACCGTAAGCCCGTCCGAGGACGAGTGGCGCCAGGCTCGACCCACCCATGCCGCAGACGACGACGCGCTCGCTGCGGTGAGCCTCCACGAGGCGCGCGAGCTCTGCAGAACGCTCGAGCATGCGCAGCGGCTCGTCGAGCCAGCCGAGCCAGTGCGCCTCGTCGCGTCCCGTCCAGACTGTCGGGTCACGCTCCCAGATCCGCTCGAGCAGCTCCCCGGGATCGAGGTCAGGCAGTGCTGAGCGCTCCCTGCTTCGCGCGGATCCCCTCGAGCGCCTCGGCGAACGAGTCGGAGAACTTCTCCACGCCTTCGCGCTCCAGCGTGTCGGTGACGTCGTCGTAGTCGATGCCGGCGTCGGCCAGCTGGTCGAAGCAGCTCCGCTGCCTCGTCGACACCTTCGCTCGAGCGCCAGCGCCACCTCGCCGTGATCCTGGAAAGCGACGATCGTCTCCTCCGGCATCGTGTTGATCGTCTCGCGGGCCGATCAGCGACTCGACGTAGAGCACGTCGCGGTACGTCCGGGTTCTTCGTGGACGTCGATGCCCATAGACACCACTGCTTCGACGCGCCGGCGACCTCGAGTGCGTGCCCACCGATCACCCGTAGAAGGTCTCCTTCCAGGTGCGGTAGGCGAGCTTCGCGTTGGCGACGGCGAGCTTGCCCTTCAGGTCGTCGTGCCGCCGATCGCGTCGAGCCGCTCGTCGGTCTCGGTGTCGACGCGCGAGACGAAGAAGCTCGCGACGGAGCTGACGGAGGACGGATCGCCCCCGTCGGCGACGAGCCGCTCGATGCCTCGGATGTATGCCTCCATCACTTCGCGGTGCCGCTCGAGCGAGAAGATGAGCGTGACGTTGATCGAGCGTCCGGCGGCGATCATGTCCTCGATCGCCGGCAGGCCAGGCTCGGTGCCCGGGATCTTCACGTAGAGGTTCGGCCGGTCGATCTGCTGGTGCAGCTGCTGCGCCTGCTCCCGCGACCCATCCGTGTCGTAGGCCAGCGTCGGGTCGACCTCGATCGAGACGTAGCCGCGCAGGCCGGCTCCGCCGTCCCAGACGCTGCGCATCAGGTCGCACGCGTTGCCGACGTCCCGCGCCGCCAGCTCGAAGAACGCGTCGCGCGGATCCGCATGGTTCAACTCCCGCAGCTGCTCGTCGTAGCGTGTGCCATCCGCCATGGCCTTCTGGAAGATGGTCGGGTTCGAGGTGACGCCCGAGACGGCGTCGTCTCGCATCATCCGCTCCAGCGCTCCCGTTTCCAGGAGATCGCGGGAGAGAAAGTCGATCCACACGCTCTGTCCGAGCGCCGACAACTGGTGCAGGCGCGATTCGGGCATCTGGCGTTACGTTACACCCATGACTACGAGTGAGCGCTGGCGCGAGCTGGGGCAGCAGCTGCGCGTCGACTCGATCCGGCCGAGCGCGATCGCCGGCTCGGGCCATCCGACTTCAGGCATGTCCGCGGCAGATCTCATGGCGGTGCTCGTGGACAGCCACTTGCGCTACGACTGGGCGAGCCCGAAGGCTGCGACCAACGACCGGCTCGTCTTCTCGAAGGGGCATGCATCGACGCTGCTCTACGCGATCTTCCGTGCTGCGGGTGTCATCTCCGAGGACGACTTCGCCGGCTACCGGCAGTTCGGCTCGCCGCTGGAGGGCCACCCCACTCCTGTGCTGCCGTGGGTCGACGTCGCCACCGGCTCACTCGGCCAGGGGCTGCCGATCGGCGTCGGCATGGCCATCGCCGGCAGGTACCTCGACCGGCTGCCCTATCGCGTCTGGGTGCTCTGTGGAGACTCCGAGCTCGCCGAGGGATCGATGTGGGAGGCGTTCGAGCACGCCTCGCACTACGCCCTCGACAACCTGACGGCCGTCGTGGACGTCAACCGCCTCGGCCAGCGTGGCGAGACGATGGTCGGGCGTGACACCGGTGTGCTCGCCGAGCGCGCGCAGGCCTTCGGCTGGCACGCGATCGAGATCGACGGTCACGACGTCGACGAGATCGACCAGGCATACAAGGATGCGGAGGCGCTGACCGGTCGGCCGACGGCGATCTTCGCGAGCACGCTCAAGGGCAAGGGCGTGGCGGCCGTCGAGGACAAGAACGGCTGGCACGGCAAGCCGCTCGACGATCCCGAGGCGGCGATCGCCGAGCTGGGCGGCGTCCGCAATCTGCGCCTCGAGCCGAGGCTGCCCGACCCGGGGGAGCCGCACCGCTTCGAGACAGGGCCGCTCGAGCTGCCTCGCTACGAGCTCGGCGAAGAGGTGGCGACGCGCAAGGCGTACGGTGACGCGCTGGCGGCCGTTGGTGCCGCGCGGGGCGATGTCGTCGCCGTCGACGGTGAGGTCTCGAACTCGACCTTCGCCGAGATCTTCGCCAAAGCGCATCCCGAGCGCTACTTCGAGATGTACATCGCCGAGCAGCAGATGGTCGCCGCCGCGGTCGGCCTCCAGGCACGGGGCTGGCGCCCCTTCGCTTCGACCTTCGCCGCCTTCCTCAGTCGCGCCTACGACTTCGTACGCATGGCGGCGATCAGCCGCGCGACCATGTGTCTCTCGGGCTCGCACGCGGGCGTCTCGATCGGCGAAGACGGCCCTTCGCAGATGGCGCTGGAGGACATCGCGATGCTGCGCGCCGTCCACGGGTCGACCGTGCTGCACCCCTGCGACGCGAACCAGACCGCGAAGCTCGTCGCGGCGATGGCCGACCTGGAGGGCATCTCGTACCTCCGCACGCTGCGGCCGGCGACGCCCGTGATCTACGGGCCAGACGACCAGTTCGAGATCGGCGGCAGCCGCGTCCTGCGTTCCTCTGACTCGGACGGCGTGGCGATCGTTGCCGCCGGCATCACCGTCCACGAGGCTCTGAAGGCGGCCGACACGCTCGCCGGCGACGGAATCTCGGTCCGCGTGATCGACGCCTACTCGATCAAGCCGATCGACACGAAGGCGCTGCTCGAGGCGGGCGAGCGGCTCGTGACCGTCGAGGACCACTGGCCGGAGGGAGGGCTCGGCGACGCCGTGCTCGGCGCCCTGGCCGAAGCCGGCGCGAGACCACGCGTGAAGAAGCTTGCCGTGTCGGGCATGCCTCACTCGGGCAAGCCAGCCGACCTCATGAAGGCCGCAGGCATCGACGCCGAGGCGATCGCCGCGGCCGTCAGAGAGCTGCTCTAGAAGTCCTCCACGGAGGCGCGGTCGCGGATCAACTCCTTGATCCGGTCATTGACATCGTCCTCCTGCCCCATCGTCAACGCCGCGACGATGCGGCCTTCGGCGGTGTGGAGGCAGACCGCCTTGCCGTCGCGAAAGTCGCCGTGCTGGACGACGTCGTCGTGGCCGGTCGAGTCGCCGAAGAAGCGGATGCTCGCGCCGAAGATCTCCGAGAAGAAGCTCGAGACCGTGTCGTAGCCGTCGCCGACTCCCGCGAGGATCTTCCCCAGCTCGCTGCCCTGGTAGTTCGCGTTCGACCAGTGCTCGATGCGCCGCGGGCGCTGGAAGATCGGGTCGTGGAAGCGCGCGACGTCGCCGACCGCGTAGACGCCCGGCCGCGACGTCTCGAAGCGCACGTTGACGAGCACGCCGTCGTCTACGTCGACGCCGGCGCCCTCGACGAAGCTCGTGTTCGGACTGACGCCGATGCCGGCGATGAGGAGGTCGGCGTCGCGCTCCTCGCCGCCCTTGCGTGACCACGGAGGTGATGTGCCCGTCGCCGCGTACCTCCGCGACCTCGTCGTCGAAGAGCAGCTCGACGCCGTTCTCGTCGTACAGCTCCTTGAGGTACTGCGAGTAGGCCGGCGTCTCGAGCGCGCGGAAGAGCTGGTGGCCACGGTCGCAGAGCGTCACCTGGAGGCCGAGCTGCGTGAGCGACGCCGCCGTCTCGAGGCCGATGAAGTTCGAGCCGATGACGAAGGCCCGGCTGGACTCGGCGGCGCGCTCACGAATCGCCGTCGAGTTGGCGAGCGTCCGCAGCGTAAACACGCCTGTCCAGGTCGGCACCAGGGACTTCGAGGCGGCGCGGTGAAGCGCCGCTCGCGATCACGAGCCGCTCGTACGGCACCCGCTCGCCCGAGGCCAGCTCGACCTCGCCGTCGTGGATGGCGACGACGGACGTCTGCAGGTCGCAGCGGCAATCGTGCTCGTCGTAGAAGCCGGGAGGCTCGACGAGCGTGCCTTCGACGCCGATCTCGCCGCGGAGATAGCGCTTCGAGAGCGGCGGTCGGTGATAGGGGACCGACGAGTCGGCGGTCAGCATCCGCAGCGGCTCCTCGCCGCCGGCCTCGCGGTAGCTCGCGACGACCTTGGCCCCGGCCAGCCCGCCGCCGACGATGACGATGCCTGCGCTCACTCCGGCCGCTCTACCCTGTGTTCCGCAATGGCAGTCGTCATCGCATCAAGCCTACGCAAAGAGCTCTCTGGCACGCCGCTCTTCGACGGCGTGTCGTTCAGTGTCGAGCGCGGCGACGTCGTCGCGCTCTCCGGCCCGAACGGCGCCGGCAAGACGACGCTGCTGCGCATGATCACGGGCGAGACGAGCATCTCCGGGGGCGAGGTCGCCTTCGCGAAGGGCACGCGTATCGCGCTACACGACCAGCGCCCGCCGCTGCAGCAGGGACTGACGCTGCGCGAGTACGCGCTGTCGGGAGCGGCCGACCTGATCTCGCTGGAGGACGAGCTACGCGCGCTCGAGGCGGCGATGGCAACCGGCAGCCACGATCCGGCCACGCTGAGGCGCTACGCCGACGCGCAGGCTCGCCTCGAGCACGGCGGTGGCTGGGACTGGCGCGAGCGGGCAGCGTCCGGCCTCCGCGGCCTCGGCTTCCGCGACGAGGACTTCGACCGCCAGCTGGACACGTTCTCCGGCGGAGAGCTGACCCGCGCGTCGCTGGGTCGCGCGCTCGCCGGCGACCCCGATCTCCTGTTGCTCGACGAGCCGACGAACCACCTCGACGTGCAGAGCCTCGAATGGCTCGAGCGAGACGCTCACGTCGCTCGACTCTGCCGTGATCCTCGTCGCCCACGACCGCTGGTTCCTGGAGGCCGTCGCGACGGCCGTGCTCGAGCTGGAGGCCGGCAGATCGCTCTTCTTCCGAGGGCCCTGGCACGAGTGGCGCCGTGAGAAGGCAGCGCGGACGATCGCCGCCGGCAAGGCAGTCGCGCGCCACCAGGCAGACATCGCGCGCCTGGAGCGCTTCGTCGCCCGCTTCCGCGCGTCGACGCCGAAGATGGCGCGGAAGGCTCAGGCCAAGCTGACCCAGATTGCCCGCGTCGAGAAGGAGCGCTCGCGGGCGGCAGCCGAGCTGGACTCGCTGACGACGCGTGGCAAGTCGCTCGGCTTCGACTTTCTCAAGCCTCCGCGTTCGGGTCGAACAGTCGTGTCCGTGGAAGGGCTGGACGTCGCCGCGGGCGAACGGCCACTGCTGCACGACGTGACGTTCGCCATCGACCGCGGCGAGCACGTCGGCCTCGTCGGCCCCAACGGATCGGGCAAGACAACGCTGCTCGAGGCGCTGCTGGCTAGGCCGCTCGGCTACGGCGTCGTCCCCGCGTACTTCTCGCAGCAGGGAACCGAGCTCGACGAGCGCGGCAGCGTGCTCGACTGCGCGCAGCGGGCGACCGGCCTCCAGCGACCGCAGGCGCAGTCCCTGCTGGGCCGCTTCCTCTTCTCCGGCTGGGAGGTGCACGAGAAGCCCGTGACGACGCTCTCCGGCGGGGAGCGGCGGCGTCTCTCGCTGGCGCTGCTCGTCGCCTCGGGGGCGAACTTCCTCGTGCTCGACGAGCCGACGAACCACCTCGACCTCGAGAGCCGAGAGGCGCTCGAGGAGGCGCTCGAGGCCTTCCCCGGCACGGTGCTGCTCGTCTCCCACGACCGCGCCGTGCTGGACGCCGTCGCCCGGCGCACGCTCGCAATCGAAGACGGCACCGTGCGCTCATACGACGGCGGGTGGGCCGACTACGCCCGGCTCGTGTCCGAAAGAGCCGTGTCCAGGGGACAGTCCCAGGGACAGTCCCAGGGACACTCTCAGAGACAGTCCCCGGTACCGGCCAAAGCGGACAGGAAGGCGGTGCCGGCCGCCGCAGCGAAGCGCCCGCGGGACCTCGTGGAGATGGAGGCCGAGATCGAGGCGAAGGAACGCGAAGTCGCGGACCTGGAGCGCGCGCTCGCCGACGACTGGGCCAACGTCGACACCGCCGCGGCATACCGCCACGCGCGCGAAGAGCTCGAGGGCCTGATCGCCCGCTGGGAGCAGCTCTTCGAGCAGACGTCGGCGTAGTAAGGTCGAGCGCATGGGCGACCGGCTGCGACCCGTATGGGATTTCGACGATCTCGAAGCTTCGCGCACGCGCTTCCGCGCGCTGCTCGACGAGGAGACGACCGACGTCGGCCGTGCCGAGGTGCTCACGCAGCTCGCCCGCGTGGAAGGGCTGCAAGACCGTTTCGCCGACGGCGACCAGCTGCTCGACGAGGCGAGCGCGCTGGCCGGGTCGGACCCGCTCGTCCGCGCCCGCGTCGATCTCGAGCGGGGCCGGCTGCAGCGCTCGGGCGGCGACCCCGAGGCAGCGCTGCCGCTGTTCGAGGCGTCGTTCGAGACCGCGCTCGCTATCCCGCGACGAGTTCATCGCCGTCGATGCCGCGCACATGGCGGCGATCGCGGCGCCGACCCTTCAGGACCGGCTCGCCTGGGCGGATCGAGGCATCGAGATGGCCCAGTCCTCCGACGATCCGGAGGTCACGACCTGGCTCGGCTCGCTCTTCAACAATGTCGGCTGGGACCACTTCGACGCGGGCGAGTACGAGACGGCGCTCGGCTGGTTCGAGCGGGCGCTTACCGAGCGGGAGAAGAGACCCGACCAGCCGACCCGAATAGCCCATGCCCGCGAGGCCGTCGAAGAAGCCCGACGCATGCTCGAAGCTCCCCCTCAATAGCGTGGAGGCCGAAGCAGCGCTCTCATTGCTGCGGCGTCTCGTCGAGATCGAGTCGCCAACCGGCTCTCCGGGTGTCGCCGAGGTGGCCGAGGTGCTGGCAGACGAGCTGAGCCGGCGGGGCGCCGAGGCGAGGTTGCTCGACGGCGGTCACCTACGCGCTGAGCTCGCCGGGCGCCGGGGCGCCGCTCGCCCTCGTCGGCCACTGCGACACGGTCTGGCCGGAGGGCACGCTGACGACAATGCCGTTCGTCGCCGACGGCGACATCGCACGCGGTCCGGGCGTGTACGACATGAAGGGCTGCCTCGTGCTGATGTTGGCCGCGATCGACGAGGCAGGCTCGAGCCGTCGACCGCTGCGTGTCTTCCTCACCGCCGACGAGGAGCAGGGCAGCCGCACGGCACGTGAGCCGTTGCGCGACGTCGTCGACGGAGTCGCCGCGGCATTCGTCGTCGAGCCACCGAGCGCGTCGGGAAACCTGAAGACATCGCGCAAAGGGCTCGGGCGTTTCCGCATCGCAGTCCACGGCCGTCCTGCCCACGCCGGCACGAACCTCGCGGACGGAGCCAGCGCAGTCGAGGAGCTTGCGCACCAGATCATCCGCCTGCACGCGCTGACCGACCACGAGCGCGGCGTTTCCGTGAACGTCGGCATGATCACCGGCGGGACGGCTGAGAACGTCGTGGCCGCAAATGCGGAGGCAAACCTCGACGTTCGCGTCGCGCGTGCAGCGGACGTGGAGGCTGTTGAGAAGACGCTCCACGGGCTCGAACCGGTCGTCGCGGGTACGACGATCAGCGTCTCCGGCCACTGGACGAGGCCGCCGCTCGAGCCGACGCCCGCTTCCAGGAAGCTCTTCGCGAAAGCCCAGGAGCACGCGGCCGCGCTCGGACTCGAGCTCGGCGAGGAGGCGACGGGCGGGGGCTCTGACGCGAATCTCATCGCCGCCCACGGCGTGCCGGTGCTCGACGGGCTCGGCGCCGAGGGCGGAGGGGCACATGCGTACGACGAGCACGTGCGGCTCGACACGCTTCACCTGCGCGCACGGCTGCTCGCGCACCTGCTCGAAGACCCGGGGCTCTAGGAGGCGAGGCGCTCGGGCGCTCGTTGCTTGTCCGCGTACATCGCGCGGTCCGCGCGGCCGAGCGCGTCGCCAGCGCCGCGTCCGGCCGCCGAGAGGCCGATCGACACGCCGCCCCGGGCCCCCAACGGCCACACAGCCGCGACCGCACCTCGGATCTTCTCCGCCACCTCTCCGGCCTCTCCGGGAGTTGCGCCTGCCAGGAGCACCGCGAACTCATCGCCGCCCGTCCGCGCCACGAGATCGGCGCGGCGCACGCAGCCCTGCACCGCCGTCGCCACGCGGCGCAGCAGCTCGTCGCCGGCCACGTGTCCGAGCGTGTCGTTCACACGCTTGAAGCCGTCGAGGTCGAGCACCAGCAGCGCCGCCGCGCCGCCGCTGCGGTTCAGCCAATCGAGCTCCTCGTTGAGCCTGCGCGCATTCCAGGCGCCGGTCAGAGCATCCCGCGCCGCGAGATCGCTCAGCCGTCGCTCGCGCCGCTTGCGTTCGGTGACGTCGGTGGCGACGAGCAGGCCCGCCTCTCTCCCCAGCGGCGACACGGTGATCAGCCAGTCGCGGCCGCCGACTGGCAGCTCCAGCTGGGACTCGACGCCGTCGAAGACGGCGCGATACGCGGGCGAGAACACCTTGCACACGTCGTCCGGGAAAGCCTCGTGCAACGTGTTGCCCACGGGGTCGACGCCCATCGCAGCGACACCGCGTCCGAGCGCCGCGGAATGGCGCAGGCGCCGGTCGAAGATGAGCATCGCTCCCGGGAAACCTCGAGCGAGCAGCTCGTGATCCTGCGAGCGGTCGATCTGCGTGCCGGCTGCGGAGCATGACGAGCACCGCTCCGGCGAGCAGCACCAGGCTCACGGCGACGGCAACGGCCATAGCCCTGTGATCGGCGGATGCTTGCTCCCCCTTTAGAGTGATCCCGTGCCGACGACAAGGGAGCTCCTCGAAGCAGCCGGGCTCCCCCCGGCCGACCTGCACGAGCACCCGACCTCCGACAAGCGGTTCCCCGACGGCTCGCAGTACCGCGTGGAGATCCCGAGTACGGAAGGGCCACGGTGCTTGGAGGCAGTGCTCGAGGAGGCCGAGCGGCTCGACGTTTGCGTGCACCGCGTCTCTCAGGGGTCCGGCGTGTTCCTGCTCACGAATGCCGAGCTCGACGAGATGGCACGGCTGGCGGCGAAGGCGCCGGTGGAAGTCAGCCTGTTCACACGGCCGAACGCCGGCTGGGGAGTCTCTGCCATGGCGCGCGCTCCGGCCGGCGGAGTCGTCGCCGCGTCCGCGCACGGGCAGGAGCAGGTCGTGGCGTGCCTCGACGACGCAAGGCGAGCGGCCGAGCACGGCTTTCGCAGCGTCCTCATCGCAGACCTAGGCGTGCTGTCGGCGTTCACCGCGCTGCGCGAGAGCGGCGGGCTGCCCGGCGAAATGCAGGCGAAGATCTCGGTGATGCTGCCGGCGGCGAACGCGGCGTCAGCGCGCGTGCTCGAGCAGCTCGGAGCGAGCACGATCAACCTCCCCACGGATCTGTCGTTGGCCCAGATCGCTGCCATCAGGGCTGCCGTCGACTGCCCGCTCGACGTGTACGTCGAGGCGCCGGACACGGTTGGCGGCTTCGTGCGCCTCCATGAGATTCCCGAGCTGATCCGCATCGCGTCGCCCGTCTACGTGAAGTTCGGCCTGCGCAATGCGCCTGACGTCTATCCGTCGGGCACGCATCTCGACTCGACGACAGTGGCGCTGTCTCGCGAGCGAGTGCGCCGGGCGCGGCTGGGGATGGAGCTGCTCGCGCGCTCCGGCTACGAGGCCGAGATGTCCGAGCTGGGCGCGGCCGGCCTCGCGGTGCCCGTCGTCGCCGGCTAACCGGATTCGAACGTCGCGATCAAAGCCTCGGCAACGACCTTGAGCGGCCTGCCCGAGATCTGGCTCGCCCGGCGCAGCCGCTCGAACGCCTCCTGCTCCGTCAGGCCTTCCTTGGCCATGAGCACGCCCTTCGCACGCTCGATTGCCTTGCGAGCTGCGAGCGCCTCCGAGAGCGACTCGGTCTCTGCCCGCAACGCCTGCAGCTCGTCGTGGCGCGCGCGGGCGGTACTGATCGCCGGCAGGAGGTCTTGCTCGCGGAAGGGCTTCACGAGGTAGCCGTAGACGCCCGCCTCGACCGCCCGCGAGACGATCTCGTCCTGGCCGTAGGCGGTCACCATGACGATCGGGATCGGCCGTTCCTCGAGGATGCGACGTGCGGCGTCGATGCCGTCGAGGCGCGGCATCTTGACGTCCATGACTGCGAGGTCGGGCTCTAGCTCGCGGGCGAGCTCGACGGCCTCGACACCATCGCGCGCCTCGCCGCAGACCTCGTAGCCGGCCTGCTCGAGCAGCGCGCGGAGATCGAGGCGGATGATCGTCTCGTCCTCGGCGACGAGAATTCTCACGCCGCCGCACTTTCGTCACAGAGTTGACACACACGAGCCTGAGCTTCCTCCGTACGCTGAAACCGGGAGGAGGCATGGGGTGGCCCCGGAGGCAGACGGGGGAACGTCATGCGGGAAACGCCACTTCGGCGCGCAGGCCCCCGGCCGACTCGAGCGACAGCGTGCCGCCCAGCTCGTCGCGGACGAGCGCCCGCACGATCGACAGGCCTGTGCCGTGTGTTGGCTCGCCGTCGAACCCACCTCCGTCGTCGGCCACCGTCAGCACGACCTCCCCGTTCCTCCCGGCGAGCTCGACCTGAACGCTCTGCCCGCCGTGCTCGAGCGCGTTCTGGAAGAGCTCCGTGAACACGAGCGCCAGCGCCGTCGCGCGATCCCCGCCCACGGCCAGCGGCTCGAGTGACGCCTCGACGCGCTTGCCCGGCGCCAGCCCTTGCACCAGCATCCCGCGCAGCCGCTCGAGCAGCTCGCCGACGTCGACGTCGTCCTCGCGCTGCTCCGTCAGCACCTCGTGAACCGCGGCAATGGTGAGCACGCGGTTGACGGAGTCCTCGAGTGCCTTCCGCGGGTCGACGCCCTCCGCCCTCGCCTGAAGGCGAAGCAGCGACGCCACCGTCTGGAGGTTGTTCTTCACGCGGTGGTGAATCTCCTGAGCGAGGACGCCGCGCAGCACCGCCCGGCCATGCTCGAGCGCCACCGCAGCGTGGTGCGCGATCGACGCCAGCAGCTGCCGCTCCTCGTCCGTGAACGGTGTGTCCCGGTCGCAGACGAGCTCGCCGATCTGACGCCGTTTCCAGCGCAGGGGGAGACGCACGGCATGTGCACCCGGCCGACCCTCGGGCCACGCAATCTTCCCGTCCTCGAGGACGAGGGCCGCGCCGGTCGCGTCCACGGCGGCCATCGTCGTCTTCACGATTGCCTCCAGCGACTCCTCGAGGTACAGCGACTCGGAGACCGCCTCCGAGATGCGCGCGAGAGCCTCCAGCTCCTCCACGCGCCGCTGAGCCTCGTCGTACAGCCTCGCGTGCTCGATCGAGAACGCCACCTGGGCCGCAATGGCGACGAGCAGCTCGATCTCCGAGGACGTGAACTCGCGCGGCTCGCGGGTGCGCACGTTGAGCGCGCCTTCGAGCCGTTCGCGGGCGAGGATCGGCACCGCGAGGATCGACTCGTACTCGTCCTCCGGCAGGTTGGCGAATGTCTTGAAGCGAGGATCGAGGTGCGCCTGCGACGGGATCATCACCGGCGAGCGCGCGCTCGCCGCAGCGCCCGTGATCCCCTCGCCCGGGGCGAGCCGTGGCCTGCGCGTCATCTCTTCGACCCGCGTGCCGTGCGTGGCGCGCAGCACGAGATCGCCTGCCGATCCGTCGAAGAGGTAAACGAAGCACGCGTCAGCTCCCAGCGCGTCCGCCACCTTGCGCGCCACGAGCGCCAGCACCTCTTCGAGGTCGAGCGTCGAGTTGACGGCGGCGATCGTCTCCGTCAGCAGCCGCAGATGACGGGCCGGCTGGTCGATCCGACGATTGTAGGCGCGGCCACCCCGCGGCCTCTTACAAAAGCCTTACTGGATCGAGAGGTTAATTCTCAAACAACGGGAATACCTTCCGCACGGATGAGCTCGTTCGCAGTCGACCTCACATCCACACACGGGTTCCTCGTGGCCGACCGCCGCGGGCGGCTCGTCGGCCGAGTCGAGAGCCCGATGTACGGAACTGCACCGGACGAGCCCGACGCGCTCGCCGTGAGGTCGGGGATGTTCTCTCGCAGGCGCATCGTCCCCGCCGCGGCGATCGAGGAGATCGACGGCGCCAGCGGCGTGATCGAGCTCCGGGTCGAGCGCGATTCCATCCGAACTTTCCTCTAGATCGACGCAGAGGACTCCGTAAGGACCGGGGAGGGGCCCGGCCCCTTCGGGGTGGTCCGACCCCTACCGACGGCCCTTAAAGACGACCACGAGCTGCCATAGAGCAGCTCGCAGTCGGCCGTCAGTCAGCCCCGCCGCCGCAAAGTGGCGGGGCGTACTCCGGATGTTAGAGCACTTCGCTCACCTCACGACACGCTCCGGCCATTTCCTTACAGAGCGGCCAGGTAGCGCTGCACGGCACGGGGGAAACCATGTTCCCCCGTGAACCCCCTTCTTTGCGTCTCTCGTTGTCCAACGCCCGGCGGCGCCGGGCGTGTCTTCGAGTCCAGCTCAGAGAGCCGCCAGGTACCGCTCCATCTCCCACTTGGTGAGCTGCACTCTGTAGTCGTCCCACTCCTTCCGCTTGATCTCGACGTACCGGTCGAAGCTGTGCTTGCCGAGCGCCTTGCGGGCCAGCTCGGACTGCGACAGTTCGTCGATCGCCTCGCCGAGCGTCTCCGGTAGCGAGACGATCCCGCGCTCACGCCGCTGCTCCGCGGTCAGGTGGTAGAGATTCGTCTCCATCGGGTCGGGCAGCTCGTAGCCCTTCTCGATGCCCTCGAGCCCCGCGTGCAAGAGGCACGCGAACGTGAGGTACGGGTTGCAGGCGGGATCCGGGCAGCGAATCTCGGCACGTGTTGCCTGCTCCGATCCCGGCTTGTAGAGCGGAATACGGATGAGCGCCGAGCGGTTCCTCTGCGACCACGCCACGTAGACGGGCGCCTCGTAACCGGGGACGAGCCGCTTGTACGAGTTCACCCACTGCGCGAAGACGCCGGCGATCTCACGAGCGTGCCGTAGCTGGCCTGCGATGAAGGCCTTGCCGACGTCGGACAGGTGCCACTTGTCGTCCGCGTCGAAAAACGCGTTGCGGCCGTCGGTGAACAGCGACTGGTGCGTGTGCATGCCCGAACCGTTCTCGCCGAATAGCGGCTTCGGCATGAACGTCGCGTACACGCCGTTCTTCGCCGCGATCTCCTTCACGATCAGCCGATACGTGAGCACGTGGTCGGCCATGTCGAGCGCGTCCGCGTACCGAACGTCGATCTCGTGCTGCGACGGCCCCACCTCGTGGTGCGCGTACTCGACGGGAATCCCCATCGACTCGAGCGCGTGGATCGTCTCCTGGCGCAGCTCCGTCGCAGCGTCGAGCGTCGTCTGCGCGAAGTAGCCTCCTTCGTCGAGGGTCGTCGGGTCGTCAGCACTCTTGAAGAGGAAGTACTCGAGCTCCGGCCCGATGTTGAAGGTGTCGAAGCCCATCTCGCGCATCCGCTCGACTGCGCGCCGCAAGACGTAGCGCGGGTCGCCCTCGTAGGGCGCTCCGTCCGGCGTGACTACGTCGCAGATCATCCGCCCCACCTTCGAGCGGTCGCCCTCCGAGTAGGGCATGAGCTGGAAGGTCGTCGGGTCGGGGATCGCCACCATGTCCGACTCTTCGATGGCGTTGAAGCCGGTGATCGAGGAGCCGTCGAAGCCCATGCCGTCGTCGAGCGCGCTCGCGATCTCGGACGGCGTGATGGCGAAGCTCTTCAGGTGGCCCTCGAGGTCGGTGAACCAGAGGAGGATGAAGTCCACGCCCTCCTCTTTGATGCGCTCGAGCACGCGGCCTCGCTCCGCCGGATCGCTCGTAGCCCTGTCTCTCGTCTCTGCCATCTGCGTCATCTCTCCTCCTCTAAGAATGCAAAAAGCCCCGGGCAAATGCCCGAGGCCACGTCGCCTCAACTACGCCATGCAGTTTAGCCCCTCGGGACGGATGATGCAGCGGACGGCTCGACTACGTCGAGCTCGGGCTCGCGGCCGCTCGGCCCTCTACCAGCGACGGCGAACCCGCCTCCGCCGCAGCTCACGTCTTCAGCTGCAGTGTGTAGAGGTTCTGTTCGACGAGCTCGTCCGCGCGAGCGAGTAGATCGTCGACGTCATCTAGCACGTGCAGGAATCGGCCCGCGAGCGCGTCGAGCCTCCCCGATGCGATGTCGACGACGAGACGTCCCGCACGCTCGGGTTCGAGGCCGTCCTGGCGGTCGGCGAGCTCAGGCAGGTAGCGCCGGCCGGGCTCGGAAGCGGCGACCGACTCCACGAGGGCCGTGCGGACGAAACCCGGCGTGATCGCAAACGCGAGCACCCCGGTCCCGACGAGCTCGGCTGCGAGCGAGTCAGTGAGCCGAAGCACCGCGGCCTTGGCCGAGGCGTAGGCCGTCGCATAGGGCCTTGGCCCGGTGGCCGCGTAACTCGAAACCGTGACGATTCGCCCTCGGCGGCTTTCGAGCATGCCCGGCAGCACTGCGCGCGTCGCGAGGAAGGTCCCCTTCAGGCTGACTTCGACGTCGCCCCACCACTGCGCAGGATCGGCCTCGACAAGCGGGCCCACCTGGTGCCACGAGCCCGCGTTGGCGACGAGAAGCGTCGGCTGACCGAGGTGCGCCTGGGTCTCGGCGACGAGCGAGGCAACCGCCTGCTCGTCCGTGACATCCGCGACGATCGGGATTGCACGTCCTCCCGCCTGCACAATCGCTTCGACGGTCGTCTTGATCGCGTCTCGCGAGCGAGCCGAGACCGCGACGGCAGCCCCGGCCGCCGCCACCTCACCGGCGATCGCACGGCCGACGCCGCGCCCGGCCCCGGTGACAATCGCCACCTGGCCGGCAAGCGGCATCTCGTTCCCCCCGTCCGGGGTGTTGCTCAAGCTAGTCTCGTCCGTCTCAATACAGTAGTGACGTTCGAGCAGAGAGATGAAATCGCACATGTCGAAGCCGTGGATTCGATGACGAGCCCTGGTCCACCGTGCCGGCTCTGCGGCGTGCCGCTGCGCCACACGTTCGTCGACCTGGGCAAGTCGCCGCTCTGCGAGAGCTTCCTGAGCGCCGCCGAGCTCGACGGTGTCGAACCGTTTTACCCCCTCCACGTGCGTATCTGCGAGAGCTGTCTCCTCGCGCAGCTGGAGGCCTATGTACCAGGAGAAGAAATCTTCAAGGACTACGCGTACTTCTCCGCGTACTCGGACTCGTGGGTGGAGCACGCCCGCGTCTACACGGAGACGATGATCGAGCGCTTCGGCCTCGACAGCAGCAGCTTGGTGCTCGAGCTCGCGTCCAACGACGGCTACCTGCTCCAGCACTTCGTCCAGCGTGGAATCCCGGCGCTCGGCGTCGACCCGGCGGAAAACGTGGCCGAGGCGGCACGGGCGCGGGGCGTCGAGACGATCGTCGACTTCTTCGGCTCGCGTCTCGCGCAAGAGCTCGTTGCGGACGGGAGACGAGCCGATCTCGTCGCCGCCAACAACGTTCTAGCCCAGGTCCCGGCCCTGAACGACTTCGTGGCGGGCATCGAGATCGTGCTTGCACCCCAAGGCGTGGCGACGATCGAAGTACCCCATCTCGTGCGGCTGATCGAGGGGCTCCAGTTCGACACGATCTACCACGAGCACTACTCGTACTTCTCGCTAACGACGATGGTTCGGTTGTTCGCCGAGCACGGGCTCGAGATCTTCGACGTAGAGGAGTTGTCCTCGCACGGTGGATCGCTGCGCGTGTTCGTGCAACGGGCGGATAGCCGCGCGCACGAGCCGAGCAAGAGCGTGGCGCGTGTCCTCGGCGCCGAGCATGAAGGGGGATACGACTCGCTCGAGGGTTACCGCGACTTCGCCGCGCGCGTCGCAGAGGTGAAATGGAGCTTGCTCGAGCTCCTGATCGGGTTGCGCCGTGAGGGGAAGCAGGTAGTCGGCTACGGCGCGCCGGGGAAGGGAAACACTCTCCTCAACTACTGCGGGATCCGCACCGACCTGCTCGATTACACGGTCGACCGGAACCCCCACAAGCATGGCAAGTTCCTTCCCGGGACGCAGATTCCGATCCATCATCCCGACCGGATCGGGAGACGCGGCCGGACCACATCCTGATCCTGCCATGGAACCTGCAGAAGGAGATCGCAGCGCAGCTCTCATACGTGGCGGAGTGGGGTGGCCAGCTGATCGTTCCCATTCCGCGACCTCAGGTGCTCCAGTAGAGACGACCGTAAACGGCCGGAAGAGACTGGCCGTAGGACGTGGGCATGGTCGGCGCGGTTCCCGTAGGATGTGCCGGCGTGGGAGAGCGGGAGGTCCAGTGCTGGGCGCTCGCAACGGACGCGCGCCGGGGTGCTAGCGGCGAGCGGCTGCGTGCGGGTGGCGAGCTTTGAGAGCGAATCTACGGCGGGGAACCCGGCGGCACCGACTCGTTCCTTGGGCGCTACTCGTGCTCCTCGCCTCGACATCCGCGATCTTCCTCCGTGCAGCGGTTGTCGCGCAAGGCGCGACGCCCGGGCTGGTCGCCGCCTATTCGTTCGACGAGGGAGCGGGGACGACCGTGGCCGACGCCTCCGGCAGTGGCAACGGCGGCACGATCGGCAGCGCGACCTGGACACCGTCGGGGAAGTACGGAAACGCACTGACCTTCAACGGGACGTCAGCGCGGGTGACGGTCAACGACTCCGCGTCTTTGGACTTGACGGTGGGGATGACCCTGGAGGCCTGGGCTTACCCGACGGCGCTGGGCGGATGGCGTGACGTCATCTACAAGGGCCAGAACGACATCTACTACCTGGAGGGCGTCTCGCCAGGCGGGCCACCCGCCATGGGCGGAACGTTCAGCCCCAGCCCCCTCTACGGATCCTCCCCGCTGCCCCTGAATGCATGGTCACACGTTGCAGCAACCTACGACGGGGCGACGATGCGCCTCTATGTGAACGGCCTTCAGGTCGCGAGCAGGCCACAGACAGGGCCGCATCCAGACATCGACCGGGGCGCTGTCGATCGGCGGCAACGCCCTCTACGGCCAGTACTTCCAGGGCCGCATCGACGAGGTTCGGATCTACAGCGTCGCCTTGACGCAGGCGCAGATCCAGGCCGACATGAACGCGCCGGTCGCCGGCGGCACCGGCGACTCGACACCGCCGACGGTTGCGATCACCTCGCCCGCGAGCAACGCCCAGGTGTCTGCCATCGTGAATGTCACCGCAGACGCGAGTGACAACATCGGTGTCGCCGGCGTGCAGTTCCTCGTGGACGGTGTCAACGCCGGAGTCGAAGATGCCGCTCCTCCGTACGCGCTGGCGTGGGATACGCGCACGGTCTCGAACGGTGCGCACACGTTGACCGCGCGTGCGCGCGATGCGGCGGGCAACTCGACGCTCTCTGCTCCGGTGCCCGTGAACGTGGCGAACTCGAGCTCGTTCCAGAACGAGATCCTCGCGACAGGCCTGAACCTCCCGACGAGCATGCTGTTCCTTCCCGACGGCCGGATGCTGGTCGCCGAGCTTCCCGGCGCGATCAAGGTGCTGAGCCCGCCGTACACGAGCGTGAGCCCGACACCCTTCTTGCAGCTGACCAACGTCGGCAACGATGGCTACGCCGGGCTGCAGCAGGGCATCTTCTCGATCGCTCTCGACCCGAACTTCGCGACCAATCACTACTACTACGTCTTCTATACGACGAGAACGCCGAACCGTGACCGGCTCTCACGCTTCACCGCCAACGCCACCCTCACCACGACGAACCTCAACACCGAGGTCGTCCTCTACCAGGATCCGCAGAACGCCGACACCGAGCACCACGGCGGCGCGATCGTGTTCGGTAATGACGGGAAGCTGTACTTCACGACGGGGGATCACTTTCAGGGCTCGCCGTCACAATCGCTGACGACCCCGCGCGGGAAGATCCATCGCATCAATCTGGACGGGACGGTTCCGACCGACAACCCGTTCTACGACGGCAACGGGCCGAACGTCGACTCGATCTGGGCGCTCGGCCTGCGCAACCCCTTCCGCGCCTATTACGACGCTCCGACCGGCAGGTTGTATGTCGGCGACGTGGGCGGCAACGACGCCGCTACCGCCAAGGAGGAGGTCAACCTCGGCGCGGCGGGCGCCAACTACGGCTGGCCGAACAACGAAGGCCCGTGCGCCAGCCCCTGCAAGAGCCCGCTCTACTCGTACCCGCACAACGGGCGCGACGCCGCTGTCACCGGCGGCTTCGTCTACCACGGGACACAGTACCCGAGTAGCTATCAGGGCAGCTATTTCTTTGCCGACTACGCACAGAACTGGATCAAGCGGTTGACATTCGACGCGAGCGGGAACGTCAACGGCGTCTTCAACTTCGAACCGCTGGACGGCTCCCCCGACGGCCCCTACGGCGACATCGTGTACCTCACGGAGGGGCCCGACGGAGCGCTGTACTACATCGATCTCGGCTACTCCGACACCAGCGGCACCTTCGGCCTGAGCAAGATCCGCCGGATTCGCTATTTGAGCGGCAACCTGGCGCCGATCGCGGTCGCGTCAGCGAATCCGACCGCTGGGCCGGCGCCGCTTGCCGTCAGCTTCTCGAGCACGGGCTCGTCGGATCCCGAGGGCCAGACGCTCACCTACGCCTGGACGTTCGGGGACGGCGGCACGTCGACCGCGGCAAACCCGAGCCACACGTACTCGCAGCCGGGTCAGTACTCGGCGCGGCTCTCGGTCTCGGACGGTGTGAACACGACGTTATCGACACCGATCTCGATCAGCGTCGGCAGCCCGCCGACGGCGACCATCCTGTCGCCGCAGGACGGCAGTCTCTTCGTGGCGGGTGACGTGATCTCCTATTCGGGGGACGGCACCGACCCTGACGTCGGCACGCTGCCCGCGTCGGCATTCACATGGACGATCGACTTCCTGCACGAAGGTCATGTCCACCCCGGCGCAGCACAGACAGGCGTCAAGAGCGGCACCTTCACGATCCCGACCAGCGGTCACGACTTCAGCGGCAACACCCGCTACCGGATCACGCTCACGGTCACGGACTCGACCGGTCTGACCGACACTCGCTCTGTGCTGATCTACCCACGAAAGGTGAACCTCTCCTTCAGCACAGTACCGGCGGGCCTCACGTTGTATCTCGACGGCATCGCCAAGACGACACCGTTCGTCTACGACACGCTGACCGGCTTCAGCCATACGGTCGAGGCTCGCAACCAGGTCTCGGGCGGGACGTCGTACACGTTCGGGTCATGGTCGGACGGCGGGGCGCAAACCCACACGATCGTCGTACCAGCGTCCGATCAGAGCTACGCGGCGACCTTCCAGGCCGCGGCTGGGCCGGCACCCGTCGCCGCCTATTCGTTCGACGAGGGAGCGGGGACGACCGTGGCCGACGCCTCCGGCAGTGGCAACGGCGGCACGATCGGCAGCGCGACCTGGACACCGTCGGGGAAGTACGGCAACGCACTGACCTTCAACGGTACGAGTGCGCGGGTGACGGTCAACGACTCCGCGTCTTTGGACTTGACGGTGGGAATGACCCTGGAGGCCTGGGCTTACCCGACGGCGCTGGGCGGATGGCGTGACGTCATCTACAAGGGCCAGAACGACATCTATTACCTGGAGGGCGTCTCGCCAGGCGGGCCACCCGCCATGGGCGGAACGTTCAGCCCCAGCCCCCTCTACGGATCCTCCCCGCTGCCCCTGAACTGCATGGTCACACGTCGCAGCAACCTACGACGGGGCGACGATGCGCCTCTATGTGAACGGCCTTCAGGTCGCAAGCAGGCCACAGTCGGGCCCCATCCAGACATCGACCGGGGCGCTGTCGATCGGCGGCAACGCCCTCTACGGCCAGTACTTCCAGGGCCGCATCGACGAGGTTCGGATCTACAGCGTCGCCTTGACGCAGGCGCAGATCCAGGCCGACATGAACGCGCCGGTCGGGGGGCCCGCCGACACGCAAGCGCCGACGGCGCCGACCAATCTGAGCGCCAACGCCGCCGGCTCCAGCCAGATCAACCTCAGCTGGACGGCCTCTACCGACAACGTGGCCGTCACCGGCTACCGGGTGGAGCGCTGCCAGGGTGCGGGCTGCGCGACCTTCACGCAGATTGCGACGCCGAGCGGGGCGAGCTTCAACGACACGGGCCTGGCGGTCAACACGAGCTACAGCTACCGGGTGCGAGCGGTCGATGCCGCGATCAACTTGAGCGGCTACTCCAACGTGGCCAGCGCCACCACCGCGTCCGACACGACGCCGCCCACCGCTCCCACCAATCTGAGTGCCACCGCCGCCGGCTCCAGCCAGATCAACCTCAGCTGGACGGCCTCTACCGACAACGTGGCCGTCACCGGCTACCGCGTGGAGCGCTGCCAGGGGGCAGGCTGCGCGAACTTCGCCCAGATTGCGACGCCGCCCGGCACCACCTTCAACGACACGGGCCTGGCGGTCAACACGAGTTACAGCTACCGGGTGCGAGCGGTCGATGCCGCGATCAACTTGAGCGGCTACTCCAACGTGGCCAGCGCCACGACGCCGGGGCCGACCACAGGGCTTGTGGCCGCCTATTCGTTCAACGAGGGAGCGGGGACGACGGTTGGCGACTCCTCGGGGACGGGCAACACCGGGTCGATCGGGTCGGCGACCTGGACAACGACGGGCCGTTACGGCGGAGCCTTGTCCTTTAACGGCACGTCGGCGAAGGTGACCGTGAACGACTCGCCGTCGCTTCGGCTAACGAACGGGATGACGCTCGAAGCCTGGGTGAACCCGCAGACCGTGACGGGCCTTTGGCGTGACGTGGTCTACAAGGGCGACGACAACTACTTCCTGGAGGGCACGTCCGGCGGAAGCGGCCGCCCCATGGGCGGCGCGATCGTCGGTGGCTCGTACGTGGAAGCCTTCGCCCCGTCGGTGCTCGCGATCAACACCTGGTCGCATCTGGCGTTGACCTACGACGCTTCGACACTGCGGCTCTATGTCAACGGCGTACAGGTTGCAACGGCGGCCCGCTCAGGGAGCATGTTGACCTCCGCGAACCCTCTGCAGATCGGCGGAGACAACATCTACGGCCAGTACTTCCTGGGACAGATCGACGAGGTCCGCGTCTACAACGTTCCACTGGCACAAGCCCAGATCCAGGCCGATATGAACACCCCGGTCGCGGCGGTCCCTGCCGCAATCTTTGGTCTTTTCATACGACAGTAGTGTTGCCGCGTCACCTCCAAGTGACCGCGTCAGTCGACGGGGCCGGGAGGACGGTGCCGAGCTCGGGCTCGCGACCGTGGTGGCGGATGGCTCGTCCGTAGAGCGCCAGAGCCGGCGTGAGCACGACGGCGCCTGCGGCGAGCGCCGCACCAGTACCGAAGGCGTTGCCGACGGCACCCAGCGCTGGCCCTCCTCCCGCCTCGCCGACGGAGTGGCCGACGTTCGTCATCGAGATCACGGTCGCCCGGGTTGTCGAGTCCGAGATGTTGCCGTTGACCCACGTCATGTACACCGGCACGGCCAGCGACCAGGCGACCCGCACGGCCCAGAACGCCACAACTGCCAACGCGAAGCTTCCGGAAAGCGCGAAGACGAGCATGCCGCCGACGACTGCCACCTCGAGCACCAGCAACGTTCTCGCCATGGCGCTGAGGCCGAGCTGCTCGAAGCGCGTCACGAGCGGCTGGGCGACGAGGATCGCGAGCAGAAGCGCTCCCGCGTTCAGCACGCCGAACCACAGCACGGCGTCGAAGCCTGCAAGCTCGGGCACGCCGACGTCGAGTAGTAGGTGCGCCTCCCAGAGGCGGTCGAAACCCTCGTCCGACATGCCGCGGAGGAACACGATCGCGACGATGAGCATGAGCACCGTGTTGGCACGGACCAGCCGCGTGCCCTGACGTGCCGTCGCGGCCATCGAGCGCGCTGCCGACACGTCCTCCCGCCGGGCCGGGGTGAAGCCGGTCTCCGGCATCAAGGCAGCCAGCGCGAGGCCGAGTCCGAGCAACACCACGCCTCCGAGCACGATCGGTAGCTGAAGATCGATCACCGCGAGACCGACCGCCGCTCCGATCCCGGCGAGCGACGCAGCGCGTTCAACCTGGGCACCGCGCTGGTACGCGCCGCCGAGCCGCTGTTGGCCGATCTCGTCGGCGAGCCACGCGTCGATCGCGCCGCTCTTGAACGTCCAGCCAAAGCCGATCAGTGCCTGAGCGAGGAGGATCACGAGGACGCTCTCGGCGAGACCCGTGACGACGAAGCCGATGCCCATGAGAACCGGTGCGACGATCACGGACAGCCGGCGGCTGTATGTGTCGGCCACGATTCCGGTCGGCACCTCGAACAAGAAGTACGCCACCTCCATCGCGGTGCCGGCAAGCACGAGCTCGAGCGGCGACATTCCCACGTCGAGCACGAAGTAGATCGGGGCGACGGTCCACGTAAGCCTGCGGGCAAACGCCTCGGCTCCCTGATAGACGAGCCACGTCGGATACGCGCCCAGGCGGCGCATCTACTTCTTCGCGATGAAGACTACGAAGTCGTCCTCGGAGGTCGGCGGTCGATCGGAGAGGGCAGCTCGAACCTCGATATCGACGAACCCCGTGCGCTCGAGCAGCAGCACGACCTCGTGCGTGAAGTAGAGGGTCATCTCGATGGCATGCTCGTCCTCCCCGATCAGCTCGCCGTCTCGCCAGGCCGATGCCCGCATCTCGCCCGTCACGCGCTGCGCGAGCGCATCGACGCCGACGAGTCTGGACCGCATCTCGTATTCCGTGCCGTCGGCTCCGACCCGGCGGTCGCCCTCCTCGGGCCACGCCCGTGGCAGCTGACTGCGCTCCTCCTCGTCCTTCTTCCAGAACTTCCAGCCGCCCATCTGCGACGAGTAGGGAACTTCGTTGTCGAGCACGAGCGTGCCGCCCGGCTCGAGGTGGTCGTAGATGCGCCGCAACCCTTCGACGTCGTGCTCGCGGTAGCCGCCGAGGCCAAAGCCGCCGCAGACGATGATCGTGCGGTAGCGGCGCGGCAGGTCGAGCTCGTGCATCGCCTGGGCGTAGAGGTTCGGCTCGGCGAGCCCCTCCCGTTCGCAGCGCTCGCGAGCGTGCGCGAGCATGTCGGGCGAGATGTCGGAGCCGTCGACGTCGAGCCCCGCCCGGAGGTACGGCACGAGCAACCGTCCCGTGCCGCAAGCAGCGTCGAGGGCCGGTTGACCCGCCTCGACGAACGGCTGGAACCAGTCGATCTCAGGGCCGTCGAGGTTGAACTCCGCCCACCAGCGCGCCATGACGCCGTAGTGCCAGGTCTGCGCGTGCGCCGTCGTCATGCCGACGCGCCGGTGTAGTTGCGCAGGCCAAAGCGCCAGAACCAGCGCGTGAATCCGGCGAGCACGATGGCGAAGACGATCGCGATGAGCATCGTCTGCCAGTCCAGCCGCGACGTGATGGCCTCAGCGGGAACCGTGACCGCGAAACGCGATCGGCACGAGGAACGTCACGCCGAGACGCAGCCAGGTCGGGTAGATGCCGACCGGGAAGCGTCCGGTCAGGTAGACGCCGTCGAACAGCTCGGCGACGTTCTCCATGCGGACGATCCAGAACGCGCCGGTCGTCATGACGAGCCAGAAGCAGTAGATCATCACCGTCCCAAGCGCGAGAGCAACGACGAACGAGACGACGTTGGCGAGGCCGACGCCGGTCGTGAGATCGCTGATGCCGACGGCGAGCAGGATCAGCCCGGAGACGATGTCGACGGCCTGCCAGATCTGGAACCGGCGCACGCTGACGAGCACCTGGGCGTCCTCGGGCTTCGTCAGCGCGTAGTCGAGCGTCCCCTGCTGGACGTCTTCCATCAGCTGCATTCATGTTCGGCTGGATGAACGTGCGGATCACTCCGCCGAGGAGGATCTGGATGCCGAGCAGGCACAGCAGCTCCGGCTGCGTCCAGCCGTTGAGCTCGGTCGTGTGCGAGTAGACGAGCGCGAGCACGACGAGCCCCGTCACCACCTGGACGAGCGACTGGAGCAGGCTGACGAAGAAGTTCACGCGGTACTGGAGCTCGTTCAGCACGCCGACCTTGAGGAAGAGCCAGGTGACTCGCAGCGTGCGCAGTTATCCCCCGACCGCCGAGAACCGTCGAATGGCAGAGCGCCAGACGATGAGGAACAGCCCGAGCCCGGCGCCGATCCAGAACACCTGCACGACCAGCCCGCGCAACGAGCTCCGCGTTCGAGAGAGTCGCCGGCCAGGCACTCGATCGGGAAGTAGAACGTCCACTTGAAGGGCAGGAAGTTCGCGAGCGTCTGCGTCCAGTCCGGCATCAGCGTCAGCGGCACGAGGCGACCGGAGAGCAGGAGCTCGATCATCATCCAGAGGTCGAAGATCGCCGCGCCGCGCGTCGTCCAGAAGCAGAGCATCCCGACGAGCGACTGGAACATCGTCCGGATGAGGTACGCGCCCCAGATGGCGAGGAAGAAGACGACGATCTTCTAGCCGCGGTCAGTATCGAACGTCGGGTGGAAGATCAGCGACAGCGCCACGCCGATCGGGATCCAGAGCGCGATCACGACCACCTTCCAGCCGGCGAAGTACGCGATGTCGTAGTGGAGCGGGTGCATCGGTTGGAGCAGCCAGCCCGAGAGCTGCCCTTCCCGGATCCGCCACTCCCAGAACGGCGCGCCGAAGACGATGTTCATGTTGCGAACGAGCGTCCAGACGATGTAGTAGGCGGCGAACTCGCCGGCGGTGATCCCCTGCACCGAGCCGCCTGACTGGTCGGCGATCGTCGTCCAGACGACGAGGTAGATCACCGGCTCGGCGACCATGCCGAGCATGTAGAAGTAGTTGGAGACGCGGTACTGGAACTGCGTCGTGATCGCCCGTTCGCATCGGTCGTCGAGTAGAAGTCGACCATCGAGCGGACGCGGCCGGCCTCGGCGACGCGCGAGGGTACGGCGGCGTGCTCATTTCGGCTGGGCGAAGACGAGCTCGATCACGTCCTCGATCGGCGGGTCCTCGATCGTCAGGTCGAGCACCTGGTGCTCGGAGAGCAGGCGAGCCGCGATCTCGGACGTCTCGGCCTTCGGCACACGCATCGTCACCCAGTCGCCGTCGCGGTGGATGACCTCGCCGTAGCGAGCGAGATCCACCTGCCCGTTGGCGAGCGCGACACCGATCGTCTTGTAGGCCGCGAACGTGTCCGAGAGCCCGGTGAGCGGGCCGTCGTAGCGGATCACGCCGTGGTGGATGACGATCGACGCGCTTGCAGAGCGCCTCGACGTCGGCCATGTAGTGGCTCGTCAGCAGCACCGTCGCGCCGTGACGCCGGTTGTACTCGGCGACGAACGAGCGGATGCGCTTCTGCATCGTCACGTCGAGACCGATCGTCGGCTCGTCGAGGAAGAGCACCTGCGGCAGGTGAAGCAGCGAACCGACGATCTCGACCTTCATCCGCTCGCCGAGCGAGAGGTTCCGCACGGGCTTGTTCACGAGATCGGAGACGTCGAGCAGCTCGATCAGCTCGTCCCGCGTCTCCGTGAACTGCTCGCGCGGCAGGCGGTAGATGGCCCGGTTGAGCTCGAACGAGTCGAGCGCCGGCAGATCCCACTGGAGCTGGTTGCGGTTGCCCATGACGAGCGTGATCCAGCGCAGGAGCTCACGCTCGCGCTTCGAGGGTACGCGTCCGAGCACGCGCGCCTCGCCCGACGTCGGATAGAGCAGGCCGGAGAGCATCTTCAGCGTCGTCGTCTTGCCGGCACCGTTCGGGCCGAGGAAGCCGACCACCTCGCCCGGCCCGATGTCGAACGAGATGCCGTCGACCGCGCGCACCTCGCGCGTCGTCCGGCGGAAGAGCCCCTTGGCGGCGTGGCTTGAGGCCCGCCTCACGCTCGGGCACGTCGAACGTCTTGACGAGGCCGTCGACGTGGACGACGGGCGCCTTCACGACGCCTCGCCGTCAGTGACCGGGAGCGACCTCGAAGATCTGGAGGTGGTTTCCCTCCGGGTCGTAGAAGTGCATCGGCGGCGCCCCAGTCGGCGCGGTAGATGTCGCCGAGCTCGACGCCGAGCGCCGCGCAGGCGCGCCGTCTCCCGCTCGACGCTGTCGACGCGGAAGGTGATGACGTTCGCGTTCGACCGCGGGTACGGGAACTCGAGCTTCTTCCCGAAGCGGGCGTGGTCGAACAGCTCGAGAGCCGCCGCCTCCCTCGGTGCGGAACTGCACCCAGTCGACGCCGATCTCGTGCCCGGGACCGGGATCGTCGTCACCGAGCGGCAGGCCCAGCGTGTCGCGATAGAACGCGAGCATGCGCGGGAAGTCCTCGACGTAGAGGAGCGTGAGCCCGAGCCGCATGACGGGAACAACGGTCTGCGCTGGAAGCCCATTCCGCGCCTCACCCGCTCCGCTTGAGCTTCCCGTGCTTCTTCGCGTACACCTCGCCGCGGTGGAAGACCCAGAGGCCGAGCGGCATCGAGACCGCCCCGATCACGAGCAGCGGCCAGATCACGCTCCCACATCGTGCTCGAGGCCGTCACCGTCGAGGATCGCGGCGCGGATGCCCTCGAGCGCGTACGTCGCGGGCGAGATCTTCGACAGCGCCTGCATCCACTCGGGCAGCACGGAGACGGGGTAGTAGACGCCGGAGACGACGAGCAGCATGCCCTGCGCGATGAAGCCGAGCTGCATCCCCTTCTCCGGCGAGATCAGCGGCATCACGGAGGTCATCATCCCGATGCCGATGAACGAGATCGACGCGATCGACGAGGATCGACGAGCGCGGCCGCGAAGTTCGCGTCGGGGAACGATCAGGTCGAAGAAGAACGCGACGACGATGAACAAGCAGCACCGCCCGGACGAGCCCGTAGAGGACGGCGAACAGCCCCTGGCCGGCCAGGTGCATCGACCGCGACAGCGGCGCCATGAACGTGTACTCGATCGTCCCCTCCCAGCGCTCCCACGCCACCGTCTCCGTGAGGAACTCGAAGATGATCCCGAGGTACGCCCAGACGACGGCGCCGATCAGCAGCGACGTCGTCGCCTGCTCGACGTCGATCTGGCCGCCCGTCGCCTCGATGCCCTCGGCGATGAAGACGATCGTCAGCGTGTTCGCGACGGTCCAGACGAAGAACGCGAGATCCCAGAGGAAGTAGCGCTTGGTGAGGTAGAAGTTCCGTTCGACGACGCCCGCCGAGCCCGATCAGCTCGGCGCGCATCGTCCCGACCAGGGCTCTCATGCGAACACCTCCCGCTCCACGTCGTCCTCGTCCATCTCCTCCTCGAACGACGCGGCCGGTGGCGGCGAAGAACGCCTCCTCGAGCGTCTCGGCGCCGTACCGCGCCTTGAGCTCGTCCGCGGGCTCGAGCGCGAGCAGCTCGCCGCGGTCGAGGATCCCGACCCGGTCGGCGAGCGCCTCGGCCTCGGCGAGGTCGTGCGTGCAGAGCAGGATCGTCGCCTCGTGCGTCTCGCGGATCTCGCGGATGAACTTCTGCACCTCGAGCTTCGAGCGCGGGTCGAGGCCCGTCGTCGGCTCGTCGAGCAGCAGCAGGACGGGCGACGTGAGCAGCGCCCGCGCGAGCGCGACCTTCTGCTGCATGCCGCGCGAGAGGTTCTCCATCGGCTCGTTCGCGGCGGTCGGCGGGAAAGCCGACGCGGTCGAGGATCTCGGGGATCTTGCTCGCGCGTCTGGCCGCGCCGTCATGCCGTAGAAGCGCGCCGCGTAGCTGAGGTTCTCGGCCGCGGACATCTTCTTGAAGAACGACGCCTCGACCGACACGCGGTTGACGAGCTTGCGCACCGGCCGCGGCTCGGTGAAGACGTCGTGCCCGAAGACGCGCGCGGTGCCGCCGTCGTGGAGGAGCAGCGTCGAGAGCAGGCGGACCAGCGTCGACTTGCCCGAGCCGTTCTGGCCCAGGATGGCGACCGTCTCGCCGCGCTCGATCGTGAACGAGACGCCCTTCAGCGCGGCGAAGCGCACGCGGCGGCGGCCGCTGCGGCGGCGGAACTCCTTGCGCAGGTTGTGCGACTTCGACAGCGAACATGCGGTGCTCCTGAATCAGATCGAACGGCGGACACGATGCAGCTGCCCCGGACGAAACGCGGGCGGCGCACGAGAAGACGGGTGTCAGCCGAGGAGCAACATCGCGCCGGCCACCTTAGCAGCCGAGTCGGGCGGCGGCAATCCCCGGTTACTCGGCAGGCGGGTCGACGAGCTGGTGGATCACGAACAGCGGCTCGCCTGCCTGCGACTGCATGGCGCGACTGAGCGGTCACCTGCCCGAGGTCGGGATACTCGACGACCTCCGGCGACGGGCGCGTTCCGGCCATCACGTAGCGCACCGGCTCCGACGTGCGGTTCGTGAGTGCCGTGCGCGCCCTCCGGCCCCGGCGGAAAGTAGACGGCCTCGCCCTCCTCCAGCTGTCGCTCGCCGTCTGGCGTGCGGAGCGTCGGCTGTCCCCGCAACACGATCAGCAGCTCCTCTGAACCGTGGTGGAAGTGGTACACGGAGTACCCATCGGGCGGAAGCTCGTAGACGGTGGCACCGAGCATTCCTTCGGCCGGCACGAGCCGCCTCGAGCTGGCGCGGCCGCCGGACCAGTCATTCTCGGGCCTGGAGTCCCAATCGTCGCCCCAGACGTTCACGCGGATCATACTAGCCAGCGTGGAGATTCGCTTCGCCGACTGCCGCTACGACCTCGCCGATCCTCCGGCCGCCCGCGCGCGCTACCTCGAGGGTCACATCCCCGGCGCGGCATTTCTGGATCTCGACATGGAGCTCTCGGACCTCTCGATCCCACCTGAGGTCGGCGGGCGCCATCCGCTGCCTAGCGCGGAGCAGTTCGCGGCCGCAGCCGGTCGCGCCGGCATCGGGTCCGACACGCTCGTCGTCGCCTACGACGAGGGCATGACGGGAGGTGCGGCGCGGCTCTGGTGGCTGCTGCGCCACTTCGGCCACGAGCAGGCCGCCGTGCTCGACGGAGGGCTCGGGATCTGGCTCGGCCCGCTGGCGCGGGGCGAGGAGCCGATCGAGCCTGCCGTCTTCACGCCACGTGAGCGGCAGGACGACATCATCTCGACGGACGAGATCCTCGGGCGGCTCGGCGACCCGCGTCTGGTGCTCGTCGACGCGAGGCCGGAGGACCGCTTCCGCGGCGAAGCCCTGGGCCTCGATCCAATCGCAGGCCACATCCCAGGCGCCGTCAGCGTCCCGCTGGCGTCCGGCGCTCGGCTGCCTGCCGAAGTGCTGGAGGCAGACGAGATCGTCTGTTATTGCGGGTCGGGCGTTGCGGCCGCTGCGACCGTGCTGGCGCTCCATCACGCCGGCCGCACGGATGCGCGCCTCTACCCAGGCTCGTGGAGCGAGTGGTCGCGCAAGGGCCTGCCGGCTGAAACTTGACGCAGGCGCGGATCGGCCCCTACCCTGCAGCCATGACCTTCCCGACCTCGACGTGGGCCTGGGCGTGGCGCTACGAGCGAGGCGGGAGCGTCGCCTGAGAGCCGACGTCCACAGCCGCTTCGCTCGCGAGACCTTCCAGCCGGAAGGTCTTTTTCGTTCTCGAGGAGCCGATGAACTCGACCACCGTCATCCCCACCGACCTCGTCACCCCACTCGGGGCGTACCTGCGGCTGCGCGAGGCAGGGCCGGCGGCGTTCCTGCTCGAGTCGGTCGAGCACGGCCGGCTCGGCCGCCACTCGTTCGTCGGCTGCGGCACCGGAGCTCGTCTCGTTCGACGAGGCGGAGGCGCGACCCGAGCCGGTCGTCGGCTACCTCGCGCTACGACCACGCGGCGACGCTCGAGCCGACCGTGCCGCTGCCGGCAGCCGGCCCGAGCTGCGCCGGAGAGCCGGTTCGTCGTCGCCGAGCACGCTCGTCCGCTTCGACCACGCGCACGGCCTCGCCGAGGTGCTCTGGGGCGATCCGGATCGCGACCACCGCACTGCTCGAGGGGCCGCGGCCAGACGCTGCCGCCGCGCCGGCGGCCCAAGGGCCACACGCGCCGCTTCCCGTCCCGGCTCGACTACGAGCGCGGCGTGCGCAGCGGCGATCGAGCACATCCGCGCCGGCGACGCGTTCCAGATCGTGCTCTCGCAGCGCGCGGAGCGGCCGACCGCGGCCGGCGCGATCGCCGTCTACCGGACGCTGCGTCGGATCAACCCGTCGCCGTACAACTTCCTGCTCGAGCTCGGCGACCTCTCGCTCGTCGGCTCGTCGCCCGAGACGCTCGTCGAAGCTCGACGGCCGGCGCGCGAGCGTCAACCCGATCGCGGGCACCGTGCCGCCGAGGCCCCGGCGACGTCGAGAAGCTGCTCGCTTCGGAGAAGGACCGCGCCGAGCACGTGATGCTCGTCGACCTCGGCCGCAACGACCTCTCCCGCGTCTGCGAGGCGGGGTCGGTGAAGGTCGAGCGCTTTCTCGAGGCCGAGCGCTTCTCCCACGTCACGCACCTCGTCTCCGAGGTGGCGGGCGACGCTCCGAGACGGCGTGAGCGCCGTTCGACCTGCTCCGCGCCTGCTTCCCGGCGGGAACGGTCTCCGGCGCTCCCAAGGTGCGCGCGATGCAGATCATCTCCGAGCTCGAGGGCGTACCGACGGGGCCGTACGCCGGCGCGGTCGGCTATCGCCTGCCCGGACGGCTCGCTCGACACGTGCATCGCGATCCGCACGATCGTCCTCCGCGACGGCGTCGCGTACCTCCAGGCTGGCGCGGGCATCGTCGCCGACTCCAGCCACCAGGCCGAGCACGAGGAGTGCCTGCGCAAGCTCGCCGCGCTCGAGACGGCGCTCAACCTGGCGGAGGCGGACGCGATGAAGATCCTGCTCGTCGACAACTACGACTCGTTCACGTACAACCTCGCGCACCTGCTCGAGGAGCTCGGCGGCGAGGTCGTCGTTCAGGCGCAACGACGAGATCGACGCCGACGAGGCGGAGGAACTCGCGCCGACCCACCTCGTCGTCTCACCGGGGCCGGGGCGACCCGAGGAATCGGGCGCCACGCTCGACATCGTCCGGCGCCTCGCGCCGACGACGCCGACGCTCGGCGTCTGCCTCGGCCACCAGGCGATCGTCGAGGCGTTCGGCGGCGAGATCGGCCAGGCCAAGCGGCTCCTGCACGGGAAGGCGAGCGAGATCCAGCACGACGGCCGCGGCATCTTCGCCGGCCTGCCGCAGGGCTTCAGCGCCGGCCGCTACCACTCGCTGGCGGCAGCGCGCGTTCCCGACGAGCTCGAGGTGTCGGCGCGAGCGGATGACGGCGAGGTGATGGGCGTCCGCCACCGCACGCTGCCCGTCGACGGCGTGCAGTTCCACCCCGAATCCGTGCTCACGCTGCCGCTCGGCCGCGACCTGCTGCGAAACTTTCTCGAGGGCTCGCGGTGATCAGGGACGCAATCGCGCTAGCTGCTCGACGGGCGCGATCTTGACTCGATCGGCCGCGAAGGCCGCGATGGACGAGATCATGACCGGCGAGGCGACGCAGGCCCAGACGGCGGGCTTTCTCGTCGCGCTGCGCGCGAAGGGCGAGACCGCTGACGAGATCGCCGGCTGCGCCGAGGCCATGCGCGCGCACGTCGATTCCCGTCACGCCGGCACGCGCCGACCTCGTGGATACGGCCGGAACCGGCGGCGACGGCGCGCGGACGCTCAACATCTCGACTGCGGCGGCGCTCGTCGCGGCCGCCGCCGGAGCAGGCGTCGCGAAGCACGGCAACCGTGCCGTCTCGTCAGCCTCCGGCTCGGCGGACGTGCTCGAGGCACTCGGCTTCGACCTCGAGCTGGCGCCGGAGCGCATCGCGCGGTCGATCGACGAGCTCGGCTTCGGCTTCATTTTCGCGCCCGCTCACCATCCCGGCTTCCGCCACGCCGCGCCCGTGCGACGTGAGCTCGGCGTGCGGACGGTCTTCAACGTGCTCGGCCCGCTGACGAACCCGGCCGCCGCCCGCGCGCAGATCGTCGGCGTCTACTCGGCCGAGCTCGTGCCGGTGATCGCGGACGTGCTCTGCCGGCTGGGAACGGCTCGCGCGCGTTCGTCGTACACGGCGCGGGCGGCATCGACGAGCTGTCGCCGGCCGGGCCGAACCTCGTCTGCGAGGTGGAAGACGGGCCGGTCCGCATCGCGGACGATCGACCCGCTCGACCTGGGCATCGCCCGCTGCGCACCGGGCGACCTCCGCGGCGGGACGCCGGAGGAGAACGCGACGGCGATCAGGGACGTGCTCTCGAGGCGAAGCCGGCCCGCACCGCGACGCGGTGCTGCTGAACGCCGCGGGAGCGATCGCCGCCGCCGGCCACGCCGGCGACCTCGCCGAGGGCCTGGCGCTGGCCGACGGCGCGATCGACTCGGGGGCCGCCGCGGAGCGACTCGATGACCTGGTCGCATTCTCGCGCGCCGAGGTGGCCCGCTGATGGCGACGGCTGCGCGACGCACTGGCGCAGAACCGGGCCTCGCCGCGATCGCTGAGATCAAGCGGCGCTCGCCCTCCGCGGGCGACCTTCGGCTCGACGCCGACCCCGGCGAAGCTGGCGGCGACGTTCGAGCGCTCCGGCGCAGCCGCCGTGTCGGTGCTCGTCGACGAGCGCTTCGGTGGCACGGATCTCCGACCTGCGAGCCGCACGTGCGGCTGCCGGTCTGCCCCTGCTCGCCAAGGGGTTCTTCTCGACAGAGGACGAGCTGGTCGCTCTCCGCGCGGCGGGCGCCGATGCGGTCCTGCTGCTGCTGCGCGACCTCGACGACGAGACCGCCGCCCGGCTGCAGGCGCGCGCGCACGACCTGGGGATGGACGCGCTCGTCGAGGCACACGACAGCGACGAGCTTGCCCGCGCCGTCGCGCTCGGCGCGGACCCGATCGGCATCAACGCCCGCGACCTGGAGACGTTCAGCATCGACCGGCGCGCGCAGCTCGAGCTGGTCGCCGCTGCGCCGCGCGACCGGACGATCGTCGCCGAGAGCGGCGTCGAGGCGCGCGTGCACGCCGTGCAGGCCGAGCTCGCCGGCGCCGACGCGATCCTCGTCGGCTCCGCGCTCATGCGCGCCGCCGATCCCGGCGCGGCGCTCGCGTCGCTCCTTTCGCGACCGCTGGTGAAGGTCTGCGGGCTGACGCGTCAGGAGGACGTCGACGCGGCTGTCGAGGCAGGCGCTGACCTCTGCGGGTTCATCCTCACGCAGGAGAGCCCGCGGGCGGCCGAGGGGGTGCTCGACGTCGGCGACAGCGCGCTCTCGGTCGCTGTGCTCGTCGGAGAGGCGGAGGACGACGGCGCCGACCTCGTCCAGCTCTACGAGCGCGAGGAGGGCAGAGTCCGCGGTCGCGACGCGGTGCTGCTGCGGGCCGGTGTTCCCGTCGCGACGGTGATCGACCTGCCGTGGGCCGACGACGATCCCACTCACCTCGATCGCGCGCGGGCTGTAGAGGGGCGGCTGATGCTCGCGGGCGGACTTGAGCCCGGAGAACGTCGCCGAGGCGATCGACTGCCGTCCGGCCGTGGGCCGTCGACGCGAGCTCGAGCCTCGAGTCGGCGCCGGGAATCAAGGACCACGAGCGCGTGCGTGCGTTCGTGGAAGCAGCGCGGAATGACGAAAGACGACAAGCAACGGCTAGTTCGGCGAGTACGGCGGGCGATTCGTCCCGGAGACGCTCGTCCCGGCGCTCGACGAGCTGGAGGCCGGCTGGCACGAGGCATCGACCGACCCGTCCTTCGCAGCGGAGCTCGACACGCTCGGACGGGAGTACGCGGGGCGGCCGACGCCGCTGACGCTCGCCGAGCGCTTCCTGCCGGGCACGCGCCTCTATCTGAAGCGCGAAGACCTCCTGCACACCGGGGCGCACAAGCTCAACAACGCGCTCGGGCAGGCCGTGCTCGCGCGCCGTCTCGGCAAGCCGCGCATCGTGGCCGAGACGGGAGCCGGCCAGCACGGCGTCGCGACGGCGACCGTCTGCGCGCGCTTCGGTCTCGAGTGCGTCGTCTACATGGGCGAGGAGGACATGCGGCGCCAGCGTCCCAACGTCGAGCGAATGGGCCTGCTCGGCGCCGAGGTGCGTCCTGTCGACTTCGGCACGCGCACGCTGAAGGAGGCGACGAGCGAGGCGATCCGCGACTGGATCACGAACGTGCGGACGACCCACTACCTGATCGGCTCGTGCGTCGGCCCGCACCCGTATCCGGACGATCGTCCGGGAGCTGCAGGCAGTGATCGGGCACGAGGCGCGCGAGCAGTTTCTCGCCGCCGAGGGACGGCTGCCGGACGCAGTCGTTGCCTGCGTCGGCGGCGGCTCGAACGCGATCGGCCTGTTCGCCGGCTTCGTCGACGACGCCGACGTGCGGCTCGTCGGCGTGGAGGCGGCGGGAGCGGCGAGCCTCGTCGCCGGCCGCGCGGGAGTCCTGCACGGCGCGCGCTCGGCCCTGCTCGCCGACGCCGACGGCCAGATCGAGGACGCGCATTCGATCTCCGCGGGGCTCGACTACCCCGGCGTCGGCCCGGAGCACGCGCTCCTCCGCGATTCCGGTCGCGCGCAGTACGTGACGGCGACCGACGAGGAGGCGCTCGACGCCGTTCCGCCGCCTCGCCGAGACGGAGGGGATCATCCCCGCGCTCGAGCCGGCTCACGCGCTCGCACGTGTCGCCGACCTCGACGCGGATGCGATGCTCGTCGGCCTGTCGGGCCGCGGCGACAAGGACCTCGACCAGGTCCTCGCCCGCGAGTGAAGACGCTCGTCGTCTACCTGATGGCCGGACGGGAGACTCCGGCACTCGCCGAGGCTGCCGTGCAGGGAGGCGCCGACGTCGTCGAGATCGGCTTTCCGTTCTCGGATCCGCTCGCCGACGGCCCCGTCATCCGGCGGGCCGCGGAGCGGGCACTCGCGGACGGGATGCGGACGACGGCGTGCCTCGACTGCCTGGCCGCGCGTTCGCGAGCGCGTCGAGACGCCGCTCGTGCCGATGACGTACGCGTCGCTGCTCGAGGCGTACGGCTACGAGCGCTTCGCGGAGGACGCGCAGGCTGCAGGCGCCACGAGCCTGATCGTCGCCGACCTGCCCGCGTGGAGTCACACCCTGAGCTGCGCCGCATCCAGCTCGTGGCGCCGACGTCGACCGACGAGCGGCTCCGCATGGCGGCGGAGCAGACGGACGGCTGGCTCTACCTCGTCAGCGTGACCGGCACTACGGGCGCACGTGACTCGCTGTCCGTCCGAGGCCCATGACCTCGTCGGCGGGCGCGCAGCAGCGACGCAAGTCCCGCTCTATCTCGGCTTCGGCATCTCCACTCCCGACCACGCTGCAGCCGCCGCCCGGATTGCAGACGGAGTCGTCGTCGGCTCGCGTGCCGTCGAGGTGGCGGAGGAGGGCCCGGAGGCCCTCCTCGAGTACGTGGCGTCCCTTCGCGAGGCTCTGGACGCCGTCTAGCGGAGAGCGAACTCCACTGTCACCGAAGCCTCGATCCGCTGCGTGCCCGGCTCGATCGGCGTCCCGACGTCCGCTGCGCCGCCGCCTTCTCCGCGATCGGAACCGGGCCGGCCGACGACTCGACGATCGAGCGCACGGCGCCGAGCCGCACCTTGCCCGCACCGGCGAGCGTCTGCGCCTTCCCGCGTGCGTTCGCGACGGCCGCTGCCAGCGCTCGGCGGTAGAGCACCGTCTCGTCGGAACGCGTGAACGACGGCCCGTAGACCTGGTTGGCCCCAGCGCCCACGGCTGCGTCGATGACCGCTCCCGAGCGCGAGATGCTCCTGATCGTGGCGTTGACGGTGTTCGACGCCGTGTAGCCGACGATGTCCTCGCCGTTCTGGGAGTAGCGCGGCGACAGCGACACGCTCGACGTCTGGACGTCTCTGGCCGCGACACCGGCGCGCTTGATCGCGTCGATCACCTTCCGCATCTCCGACGTTGTTGCCGTTGAGCGCGGCCGCGGCGGTCTTGGCCTGCGTCGTCACGCCGAACGAGAAGGCGGCGCGGTTCGGCACGGAAAGCGCTGCTCCCGAGCCGGTGACGGTGATCGAGCGTGGTGACACCGCCGTGGCGGCCGACGTCTCGCCGGCGGCGCCGGCTGCCCCGCCTACGACGACGACCGTCAGCGCCGCCGCCGCCGCCGAGCGCCAGCACTCCCATGCGGCTGAATCTTCATGTTCTGCCTCCTCGTGATCACGGATGTGCGTGTCCTACGTCACCGGGACGCACGCGTGTCACGCGACGGCCGCCGCGGCGCGCGGCTCGAGGTACGGCCGCCAGCCGGTGGGAATGCGCGGCGTATGCGAGCCTGATGAAGAGCGCCGGAGTCGGCGGACGGGGAGGCTTGGGCAGCACCATCGCCACCTCCTCGGGTAGCCGGTCACCCTTGCGCAGGTTGCACGGCGCGCAGGATGTGACGACGTTCTCCCAGACGGAGTCGCCGCCCCGGCTCCGCGGCACCACGTGGTCGAGCGTCAGCCGGACGCCGGTCGTACCGCAGTAGACGCACTCCCAGCCGTCACGGGCGAAGAGCGCACGCCGCGAGATGCGTCGCTGCGCCGCTCTGCGGCACTCGCACGTACGTCCGCAGCCGGACGACGTGCGGCCAGGCGAACGTTGCTTCCGCCGACCGCAGCGGCCGGTCCAGCGACCTCGACGAGCTCGGCCTTCTGCTTGTGCACGAGCACGTGTGCCCGTCTGACGGAACAGACGTTCAGGGGCTCGTAGCTGGCGTTGAGGACGAGTACCTGCTGCACCAGGCCGGAACTGTACCCAGACGCTCATGCGCGAATTGGCACACACCTGGCGCAGACATGACACTGGTGCCTGGCACGCTACGACGCCATCGCGCGCTCGACTGCCTCCTGCTCCTCGGGAGACAGGGCGATGACAGCCTTGCCCTGGTCGAGCTCCTTCACGTACACGCGGGCGTAGTCGCGGCCCTGGATCGCGCTGACGATGACGCCGGTGCGGCTCGAGTCGAGGAACGCCACCGATGCCGACTGCCGCCCACCGGCGCCCTCGTAGGCGTCATAGCGCACGACAGCGGTCCGGGAGAGCGTCACGTCGGCTCGCCTGTCGACCCGCGCGATGGCGGCCGCCACTTCGTCCACCGCCCGGTGGAGATCGTCGACGCGCGTCTGTAGCGACACGGCGAAGTCGGCCAGATCGCGGTTGGCCCCGCCCAGCAGGACGCTCTGCGCCGCACGCAACTTGCGGAGATCGCGAACCGCCACGAGGAGCAGCAGCAGCGTGACGACCGCGACGACCACGGCTCCGACGGCGATCCATCCGGCAACGTCCGTTGAGAAGCCCACCACCGCGTGGCTAGCCGAGCGAGAAGATGACCGGGTACTCGGCCGAGTTCAGCGTGGGGGAAACCATGTTTCCCCCATGTACCCCCTTCTTGGAGACTCTCACCATCACCCTAATGAGAAGATGACGGGATACTCGGCCGAGTTGTTGTCGGCGTTCGCCTCGCCCTCGACGGGCTGCACGTCGACCTTCACTGTCGTCTTCGTCGCGAACGCGACCTGACCGAGGTTCGGTGAACGTCACGGTCTTCGACTCTCCAGGGTTGATCGAGTCGACGGTCTTCGTGGCCACGATCGGCGAGGGCTGCTGATCGATGGTCAACGTCACCTTGATCTGCACTTCCTGGTGATCACCGGTGTCCTCGATCGTCACGGCGAACGCGAGGTCGGTGCCGGCGGTGACGATGTTATCGGCGTCAGTCGTGAGCACGAGCTCGCTCGGCAGGGCCTTCGTCTCGACGATGCCTGTGCCGTGCAGGCCTCCGGTAGTGGTGCCGCCGTCGGTGGCCGCGCCGTTGACGCGCTCGAACACGGGCTCCCAGTACCCGGGGCTGCCGAACTCGGGGTTCTGGACGAAATCGGACTCGGGAACCGGGACACCGGAGACGCCGTCCGAGCGCATCTGGGCCAGTGATGCCGCGCGGAACTGGTCGGCCCAGATGACGTCGCTCGCCACGAGCCGGTTCGCCTGTGCCGCCAGCTGCAGTGACGCGCCGGACGCGTCTTCGGAGCCAGCCGTGGCGCGGAACACGTCTGCAAGCCGCCGCATGCCCGTGATCCGGAAGCCCAGAGCCTGCAGCGCCGCCGCCTGCTCGTCGCTCAGGGCGCCCGGCTCCTGGATGGCCTCGGCGTCACCCAGCTGCTGCTGCTGAAGATCGGCCAGGCCGTCGAGAGTCGTGGCCAGCTGGTTGGGCTTGACTCCAGGGGTCGTCAATGCCTCGTCGAGGTCGCGGCCGATGCGGTCGGAGCCGTTGGCCACTACTCTCATGTCTTCCATGTAGTTCTCGTACGTGCCCGTCTTGCCCTCACCCGTGCAGCTGAGGATGAGGAAGACGAGCAGGATGGCGAGCACGACCGCGCCGCCGATGAGCGCGATCAGCCGGCCCCGCGGGCTCAGCCCGCCGCCGCCGGTATCGCCCGTTTGGCGACGAGGGGGCCGCAGCGGTTCTCGAGGAGGCTGTTGCTCTTCGTGCAACCAGTCGGGCGGCGACTGCTCGCTCGTGTCGTCCTCGAAGAAGTCGAACTCGATGTCGTCGTCAGGGGGCCGTGCGCTCATGAGACAACGGGCCACTGTAGCCCATTGAGCGGCGGGAACCCGCTAGAGGACTTCTGACCCGCATGGCCAAAGCGGACGGTGTTGATGGCGCGGACGGCCGCAGCAGTCGCCCCTGGATCGCTCGTGCTCGGGCGATACCGGCCGATCCGACCGCTCGGCTCGGGCAGCTCGGGCTCCGTGTGGCTCGCCGTGGAAGCCGCGAGCGGCACCGAGGTGGCGCTCAAGATCGTCCCCCGCGAAGGCAACGCCGGAGCCCGCGCCGAGCGCGAGGCGAGCGCGGCCGCCAAGCTCCGGCACGAGCGCTGTCTGCGAGCGCATGCGCTCGCTCGCGATCCTGGCCACGTCTACATCGTCTACGAGTACGTCCCAGGCCAGACGTTGCGCGAGGCCATCCGCGAGAGCCGCCTGGACGACCAGGCAGCGATCGAGACAGGCGCCCAGATCCTCGACGGCCTGGCGAATGCGCACGCCCACGGCATCGTGCACCGCGACGTCAAGCCCGCCAACGTCCTGCTCGCGGACGGCGAGGACGTCGAGCGTGAAGCTCTTCGACTTCGGCCTGGCCGTGATGCACGAAGACGAGACGCTGACCGCCGTCGGCGACATCCCCGGCACTCTCGCGTACATCTCGCCCGAGCGTCTGCGCGGCGATCCCGCCCGGCCCGCCGCCGACGTCTGGGCCGTCGGCGTGCTGCTCTGGGAAGCACTCGCCGGCCGGCACCCGTTCTGGGGCGGCTCGCTGCTCGACACCGCGCGCCGAATCGAGGAGGGTGCGCCGTCGCTCGCGTCCATGCGGCCGGACCTCGACCCGGCCGTCGTCGAATGCGTCGACCGTGCCCTAGCCGTCGACCCGAAGCGGCGACCGTCGGCGCGCGTGCTCGCCGCCCGGCTCCGCAAGGTCGCTCCGGGCCTGCGGCGTCCCCGCCGGCGACCGCAGAGGCCCGCGATGCCGCCGGCGGCTGCGGCTCGCAAGTTCGTGCCGGCCGGCGGCCGCCGTGCTCTTCGCCGCCTGGAGCGCAGCCGCTCTGCCGTTCTTCCCCACCGGCTGGCCGCTGGCGCTCGCTGCCGCGGCCGGAGTGCTCGCGCTTCTCAACCACCGTCTCGGACTGGCCTTCACGCTCGCCGTGCCGGTGCTGCCGCTCGGGAACTACTCGCTGGGGCTCGCTCTCGTCTACGGGGCGGCCGCGCTCGCATGGCTGGTCTTCTCCTGGCGAGACGCAGAAGCCGGCCTGTTCCTGACGTCTGGACCGCTCCTGGCCTCTGTCGGCCTCGTGGCTGCGCTCCCGGCCGCCGGCCTCGTCGTCCGGAACCCGGTGCGGCGCGGCATCCAGGTGGCCATGGCTGTCCTCGTCACCGCCGCGGTTGCGGGCGCGAGCGCGCTCGACCGCCTCGGCATTGCAGCCTCGGACCGTCCGGGCGAAGCCGGGGCAGCCGTCGTACGGGCACTCGAGCGCGTGACGATCGTCCAGGCCGTAGTGCTCGGGCTCGTGGCGGTTGCGCTCCCGTTCGCCCGCGCGCGCGGCCCGTGGGCCGCAGCCGGGCTTGCGGCGTTCTTCGTCGCTGCCCAGCTGCTCGCCGCGCCTTCACTCGCCCCGTTCCCGGTCGTCGGTACGGCATGGCTGATCTGCCTCGCGCTCGTGGCAGAGCCGTATGTACGTGCCCGGCTGCGCCGCGAGCCAGAGCACCGCACCATGGAGACGGTTGCGACAGTGCGCGCACTGCGGTCGGTCACCGGCGGGTAGACCTCTCCCGCGTCCGTATTCTTCCGCTACGGACGACGGAGACCACCGTGATTCTCCGCACTATCGAGCAAAAGATCGAAGCGCTCGTCGAGGGCGTGTTCGGCCGTGCCTTCAAATCGAGCGTCCAGCCGGTCGAGCTGGCGCGCAAGCTCACGAAGGAGATGGACGACCACCGCACGGTCTCGGTCTCGCGCGTCTACGTGCCGAACGAGTACACGGTCTACCTCTCGACGCCCGACCGCGAGCAGTTCGAGGCCTACGAGGCGTCGCTGAAGCTCGAGCTGCAGGAGTACCTCGCGGAGCATGCGCGCCGCGAGAGCTACGT
Organism: uncultured Actinomycetes bacterium; assembly: GCA_963786725.1. Taxonomy (GTDB): domain Bacteria; phylum Actinomycetota; class Thermoleophilia; order Gaiellales; family Gaiellaceae; genus PALSA-612. The sequence goes on from CAWBAD010000006.1 coordinate 134,685, forward strand.
GATGCTCTCGCCGCCCGTCGTCGCTCATGACGACCGACGACGACCTGGCCGTCGGCGAGTTCGGCATCGCCACACGCATGATTCAGCAGCGTCCGACGCAGGCAGGACGCGAAGCCGGTTCCCGACTCGAAGCCGGCCCAGACGATGGTCTACCGGCCGACGGAGGGGCAGGACTCGGCTGCCGAGGGCGAGGTGGCGCGGCGAGACCGTGGCGCTCGCTCGAGGGCCAGACGAAGCACGAGATCACGAAGCGCGGTGACCGTGCTCGGACGCTCCGCAGGGGTGCGACGTCCGGCTCGGCGATCCCAACGTCTCGCGGCGACACGCGGAGCTCCGGCAGCAAGGGACGTCGTACTGGATCGTCGATCTCGGGTCGACGAACGGCATGGAGGTGAACGGAGCGCGGGTCGAGCGGGCGAAGCTCGACGACGGCGACACGGTGACTCTGGGGGAGACCGAGCTCGTCTTCATGCGCGAGCTGCCGTGAGCGTCGCCTCGATTGCGGTCGAGGAGGCCCTCCTCCTGCTCAAGATCGGCTTCCTCGTCCTTCTCTACCTCTTCATCTGGCGAATCGTCCGGACAGCGAGCCGCGACCTGCGGACGCCGCAGGAGAGCTTCGTGCTCGCGCCGCAGCAGGTTCGGAAGGGCAAGGCGCCGGAGCGACGGATCGTCGGGCGGCTCGTCGTTCGTCTCGGACGAGGACGTCCCGAGGGATCCGTACGAGATCGACTCGGCTGCCGTCACCGTCGGCCGCGGCCACGCGAACGACATCCCGCTCGACGACGAGTTCGCATCGACGCAGCACGCCCGCGTCGAGTCCCGCGGGGACGGCGTCTGGCTCGAGGACGTCGGCTCGACGAACGGCACTTCCGTCAACGGCGTGCTCATCGAGAAGCCCCGCAAGCTCACGCCCGGCGACGTGATCCGCGTCGGCGAGACCGACCTGCGGTTCGAGCGATGAGCCTGCTCCACTCGACAGGCCTGACCGACCCCGGCCGCCGGCGCCGCCACAACGAGGACGCCTTCGTCTGCGAGCCGCCGCTCTTCGCGATCGCGGACGGCATGGGCGGCGCGCAGGCCGGCGAGCTCGCGTCGCGGCTGGCGGCGGCGGCGGTCGGCCGCGGCGAGCGCAAGTGATCTGACGGGCGGTGATCGCGTCGTGGCACTGATCGAGGACGCGAACCGCACCGTCTACGAGCGCGCGGCGGCCGACGAGTCCGTCTCCGGCATGGGCACGACGATGACGGTCGCGCTCGTCGAGGACGACCAGCGTCTGGGTCGGCCACGTCGGCGACTCTCGCGCCTACCTCGCTGCGGGACGGTGCGCCTCGAGCAGGTGACGGAGGACCACTCGCTCGTCGCCGAGCTCGTCCGCTCGGGCCGCCTGTCTCCCGACGAGGCGGGCGATCCACCCTCATCGCTCCGTGATCACGCGCGCGCTCGGCACGGATCCAGAGGTCGACGGTCGACGTGATCGCCGGTGCGCCACACGGCCCGGCGACGTGTTCGTGCTCTGCTCGGACGGCCTGACGACGATGGTCGACGACGACACGATCCTGGAGCTCGTCGAGGCAGCACCGAGACGATCTCGACGCGGCAGCCCGCAGCGCTCATCGATAGCGGCGAACGATGCAGGCGGCGAGGACAACATCACGGTCGTGCTGTTCGAGGTCGCCGGCAGCGCCAAAGCGATCGAGGAGACCGGAGAGCTCCCGCTCACGAGACGACGAGGAGACGCTGCACGGCATTCCCGAGCCCCTTCGCCCGCGAAGCAGGCTCGCACCGGCGCTCCGGCGTACGAGGGTCGGGCCGGCACTCATCGCGACCGGCCTCGCTGTGCTCGTGGTCGGTGCGATCGCGGTCTTCGGGCTCTCCCGCGCCCACTTCGTGGGAGTCGAGGAGACGGCCACGTCGCCGTCTACCAGGGCCTTCCGTGGGATCTCGGCTTCGGAGTCCAGCTCTACCGCGTCGTCTACGAGAGCCCGCTGCTCGCCGCGAACCTCTCGCAGGCCGAGCGCCGAGAGCTCTTCGACCACGACCTCCGCAGCCGCGACGGCGCGATCGGCGAGGTCAACTCCTACGCGCAGGGACGTCGTGCCGATGACGCTACCGCAATCGCGAGCTCCTCGAGCCTGGCCGTCGTCGCCGTCATCACCGGCCTCGGCTTCGCGAGCGTCTACATCGCCCGCCAGGACGTGATCGACGGGGCCTCGCTCTCGTACGGCGATCTTCTTCCTCTGCCTCTACCTCGCCGCGCACCTCGTGCTGCGCGTCACCGTGCCGTACGCCGATCCGTACCTCCTGCCGCTCGTCGCGCTGCTGACGGCCATCGGCGTGATCGAGATCTACCGCATCGACCCCACCGACGCACTTGCGCCAGACGGCATGGATCGTCGTCGGCGTGATCGCCATGACCGCGGTGCTGCTCGCCTTCCGACGCGACTACCGACGGCTCGAGAGCTACAAGTACGTCTTCGCGGTCGCGGCGGTCGTCCTGCTCGCGCTGCCCGCACTGCCCGTCATCGGGCGGACCGTGAACGGCGCCCGGCTGTGGGTCGACATCGGGCCGCTTCGGCTTCCAGCCCGGCGAGCTCGCGAAGGTGTTCCTGATCGTCTTCCTCGCCGCGTACCTCCGCGAGAAGCGCGAGGTGCTCGCGCAGGCACGCCTCAAGGATCTCGGGCCGCTGCTCCTGTTCTTCGGGGCGGCGATGCTGGTGCTCGTCGAGACGAACGACCTCGGCAGCGCGCTCCTCTACTTCGGGATCTTCCTGGCCATGCTCTACGCGGCCACGGGCCGCGCGCTGTTCGTCGCCGTCGGCCTCGCGCTGTTCGCGGGCGGCGCCGCGCTCGCGTACACGACGATCGGGCGCGTGGGGCAGCGCATCGACACCTGGCTCGACCCGTGGGCCGATCCGCACGGCGCCGGCTACCAGACCGTGCAGGCGCTCTACTCGATCGCGAACGGCGGCTTCGGCGGCACCGGGCTCGGCCAGGGGACGTTCACGAGCCCGAACGGCAATTCCTACATCCCGTACCTCGACACGGACTTCATCTTCGCCGCGCTTGCCCAGGAGCTCGGGCTCGTCGGGAATCGCCGCCTTCCTGCTCGTCTTCATGGTGCTCTGCCTGCGCGGCTTCCGGGTGGCGATTCTCGCCGAGGACGGCTTCTCGAAGCTGCTCGCCGTCGGCTTCACGTTCGGCCTCGCGCTGCAGACGTTCATCATCGTCGGCGGCGTGCTGCGCGTGATCCCGCTGACCGGGATCACGCTGCCGTTCGTCAGCTACGGCGGCTCGAGCGTCGTCGCGAACTTCGTCATGCTCGCCGGCCTGCTGCTCGTCTCGAACCGCGCGGAGGCGCGCGCGCGATGAACGCCGAGATCCGCAGGGTCGCCTTCGTCGCGCTCGTGCTGATCGGCGCGCTCGTCGTCGGCACGACGTACTGGCAGGCGTGGGCCGCGGGCGACCTCGCAGCCCGGCAGGACAACGCCATCAAGCGCGTCGCCCAGTTCAAGATCAAACGGGGACTCGATCTACGCCGCCGACGGCACGGTGCTCGCCGCGAACCGCGTGCAGAAGGTGGACGGCCAGACGTTCTACTTCCGCCGCTACCCGCAGGGAGACGCTCGCGTCGAACGTCGTCGGCTACTCGACGCAGGCACGGTCGCGCGCAGGGCTCGAGCGCTCGCTGAACGACTACCTGACGGGCTCGAACGGCAACCTGCACACGGTGCTCGGCACGAAGCTCGACGCGCTCACGGGGAAGACGATCGTCGGCAACTCCGTCACGCTGACGATCGATCCCGAGCGTCCAGCGTGCTGCGCAACGCGCGCTGGCGGGCGAACTGCGGCGCCGCGGTCGCCCTCGAGCCGTCCACGGGCGCGTGCTGGCCATGGCGACGTCACCCGGCTACGACGCCGAACCAGGTCGAGCGGAACTACCGGCAGCATCGTCCGCCGCCCGGCCGCGTGCTCGCCGGCCGCACCGCTCCTCAACCGCGCCACCGCCGGCCTCTACGCACCGGGCTCGACGTTCAAGCTCGTGACGGCCACCGCGGCGCTCGACACGGGGCAGGTCACGCCCGGAGACGGGCTTCACGACCCGGGCTACTGCATCGAGTACGGCAAGCCGGTCTACAACTTCGCCGACCAGACAGCCCCGAGCGTTCGGCACGGTGAACGTTCGCAGCAGGCGCTCCAGTACTCGATCAACTCCGTCTTCTGCGAGGTCGGCAAGCAGCTCGGGGCACTCGACGATCCTCGACTACGGCCGCCGGTTCGGCATGTACGCCGACCCCGGCCTCGAGACTCCCGGCGACGAGCAGCGGCCGAGCGGCCTCTACCAGCGCGGAAAGCTCTTCTTCCCCAAGCACGACTTCCAGGTCGACCCGGGCCGGCTCGCGTTCGGCCAGGAGCGACTCGGGTGTCACGCCGCTGCAGATGGCGATGGTCGCGTCGACGATCGCGAACGACGGCGTGCTCATGCAGCCTTACGTCGTGCGAGCTCATCCGCTCGCCGGGCGGGAAGGTGGTCGTACGGCACGAAGCCGAAAGAGGTCGGACGCGTGATGAAGACCTCGACCGCCGCAGGCGCTGACCGACATGATGGTCTCCGCGTCTCCGCAGGCACCGGTACGGCCGCGCAGATCTCGGGCGTCGAGGTGGCCGGAAAGACGGGTACGGCCGAGACGGGCGTCGCGGACCGCAACACGACGTGGTTCGTCAGCGTTCGCGCCGGCTGCCGATGCACGCGTCGCCGTCGCAGTCGCGCTCGAGAACCAGACGGGCACTGGCGGCTCGACCGCGGCGCCGATCGCGCGCGAGATCATGACAACCGCTCTGAGCCGAGAGGCCTACTCCCTAACCTGTAGCCGTGGGCTCGTCCGACATCCAACCCGACCACGTCTTCGACGGTCGCTATCGTCGTCGTGCGGAAGCTCGGCACGGGCGGCATGGCGACGGTCTACCTCGCCGAGGACCAGGAGCTCGGTCGTCGCGTCGCGATCAAGATGCTCGACGAGCGCCACGCCCAGGACGAGCAGTTCGTCGAGCGCTTCCGCCGCGAGGCGAAGAGCGCCGCAGTGCTCTCGCATCCCAACATCGTGGCCGTCTACGACCGCGGCGAGGCCGACGGGACGTACTACATCGCGATGGAGTACCTCGAGGGCAAGACGCTCAAGGAGCTGCTCGTCGCTCGAGGCCCGACGCCTATCCGCATCGCCGTCGACTACGCGCGGCAGATCCTCGCCGCGCTCGAGTTCGCGCACCGCAACGGCATCGTCCACCGCGACATCAAGCCGCACAACGTCATCGTCGCCCCCGACGGGCGCGCTCAAGGTGATGGACTTCGGCATCGCCCGCTCCGGCTCGAGCCAGGTGACGGAGGCGGGCTCGATCATCGGCACCGCCCAGTACCTCTCGCCCGAGCAGGCGCGCGGCGCGCCGGCCGGCCCCGCCGCCGACCTCTACTCGACCGGCGATCGTGCTCTACGAGATGCTGACCGGCAGCGTCCCGTTCGCGGGCGACACGCCGCTCGAGGTGGCGATGCAGCACCTCTCCGCGGTCCCCGAGCCGCCCTCCGCGAAGCGCCCGGAGATCCCGCACGAGCTCGACGCCGATCGTCCTGCGGGCGCTGGCGAAGGATCCCGAGGCAGCGGTACAAGAGCGCGAGGGAGATGGACGCCGACCTCGCGCGGTTCGCGGCCGGGCTGTCCGTCTCGCCGGCCACCGAGGAGGCCGCCACGTCGGTGCTCGCCGGCGCCGGAGCGGCCATAGCTGCTACAGGCGTCATCGGCAGCTCCGAGGCCGCCGACGACGTACCGGCCATCGACCGACCGCTACTACGACTACGACCGCTCCGTTCGGCGCCGGCCCATCTGGCCCTGGCTTCTGGCCGGCTTGCTCCTGGTCGGCGGCCGCCTTCGCGTCGTATTACGTGTACGACGAAGATCGCCGACCAGATCTCGGGCGCAAAGCCCGATCTCGGTGCCGTTCGTCGAGGGCAAGCTGCAGACGCTGGCGGTGCAGGAGATCAAGCAAGCGGGGCTCGTCGCCACAGGTCCGCAAGCGACCGAACGAGAATGTCGACGTCGGTCGCGTCTTCGACCAGGATCCGGCAGCGGGAACACGGGTGGACAAGGATTCCACCGTCGCCATCTTCGTCTCGAGCGGTGAGGCGAAGACGACCGTGCCCGAGGTCGTCGGCGAGTCACGCGACGACGCGGTGGCGATGCTGACGGCCGCCAATCTCGAGGTGAGCGTCTCCGAGGTCTACTCGGAGCAGGAGGTCGGGACCGTCACGGGGCAGAACCCCGGCGCGGGCACGCGGCTCGCGGAGGGCGAGACCGTGTTCATCAACGTCTCGCGCGGCATCAAGCAGGTGTCGGTGCCGGGGGTGGTCGGCGAGACGCTCGACGCGGCCATCTCCGCCATCGAGAATGCGGGCTTCACGGCAGGCTCCCCGGTCTTCGAGAACTCGGACAAGCCGGAGAACACCGTCATCGCCCAGGATCCGCCGGGCGGATCGCTGCAGCGGCCGGGCACGACGATCACGCTCACCGTCTCGAAGGGACCTGCTCAGGTGCAGGTGCCGGACGTCGAGGGCTTCGATCTCGGCACCGCCCGGGCAACGCTGCGCGGCGCCGGCTTCAGAGTTGACGTCGTGTTCGCGGACACCGATCTGTTCGAGGAGGACGGCATCGTGCTGGCCCAGAGCCCGGCCGGCGGCATCGACGCCGACCCGAAGTCCACCGTCACGCTCACAGTGGGCCGCTACGTCGGAGCCGCCGCCGGCAGAGACCTTCCCCACGGACACGACCACGACGGAGACGACGCCCACGGACGTGCTTCCGCCTCCGTGACGCGCGTCGCCATCCTCATGGGCGGCCGCTCGAGCGAGCACGACATCTCGCTGGCCTCCGCCCGGTCGGTGATCGCCGCCCTCGACCCGGCGCGCTACGACGTCGTCACGATCGCGATCGGCCACGACGGGCGCTGGGGGCTCGGCGAGGGTACGACGAAGGAGCGGGGAACGGCGGCGGAGACCCTGCCGGTTCCCGCCACCGACGGCGTCGTGACGAAGGCGCTCGCCGGCGTCGAGGTCGTGCTCCCGATCCTGCACGGCCCGTTCGGCGAGGACGGGACGGTGCAGGGCCTGCTCGAGCTGGCGGGCGTTCCCGTACGTCGGCGCGGGAGTCGCCGCCTCCGCCGTCTGCATGGACAAGGACCTGATGAAGGCGGTGCTGCGCGCGAACGGCATCCCGGTGACGCGCAGCGTGACGCTACGCGACGGACGATCCGCCGGAGCATCCGTTCGACTACCCCGTCTTCGTCAAGCCGGCCCGCCTCGGCTCGTCCGTCGGTATCTCCAAGGTTCGGTCCGAGACGGAGCTCGGCGCCGCCGTCGAGCTGGCACGGCGCCACGACCAGAAGGTGCTGATCGAGGAGGCCGTCTCGGGCATCGAGGTCGAGTGCGGCGTGCTCGGCAACCGGACACCGCTCGCATCGCTGCCCGGAGAGATCGTCTCGCACGGCTTCTCGGACGAGGACTGGTACGACTACTCGGCCAAGTACGACGAGGGCGGCATGGACCTGATCGTCCCGCCGCGGATCGGCGAGGCGCAGATCAAGGCGGTGCAGGACGTCTCCGTCGCCGCGTTCGTCGCCACCGAGTGCGAGGGCATGGCGCGCGTGGACTGCTTCGTCGCCGAAGACGGCATGGTGCTCGTCAACGAGCTGAACACGATTCCCGGCTTCACGGCGACGAGCGTGTACGCAAAGCTCTTCGAGGCGTCCGGGGTGCCATACGCCGAGCTCCTCGACCGGCTGATCGACCTGGCTCTCGAGCGCCACGAGCGGCGCTCGCAGCTGCTCTTCTAGTGAGTGTCGGCCGGCGGCATCCGCTCGGCCATCGTCCCCAGCACCTTCACGGCAACATTCACGTCGTCCTTGAGCAGACGGCGGAAGTCCCGGTCGACGACGACCAGGGCACGGACAGGCGAGGTGGTCGTAACGGTCGCGGTACGCGGGATGTTCGAGATCAGAGCCAGCTCGCCGAAGAACTCGCCCGCGCCGAGCTCGATGATCTTCTTGCCGTCGCGGACGATGTCCACAGTACCCTCGAGCAGCACGAAGAACTCGCGCCCCGGAGCGCCCTGACGGATCAGCATCTTGCCGGCGCGGAAGTCGATCTCGTCCGCGATGCTGGCGATCTGACGCAGCTCCTTCTTCGAGCAGCCGGAGAAGAGCGGGACACGTGAAAGCAGCTCGACCTTCTTGTCCTTGTGCAGCTGCACGCCGCGAGTCTAATCGGACTCTTCGGGTGGCGTCCTGGCGACGAGCGTTTCATGCACTTTCGTGGAGATCCGCTCGTCTCCGAGCAGGAGCTGGTTGAAGTTCCCTTCGGAGATGACGAGCACGCGCAGCGGCGTCATGGCAGTGATCGTGGCGTTGCGCGGCTTGCTCAGCACAAGCGCTCCCTCGCCCAGGAAGTCGCCTGGACCGAGGACGTTGACCTGCACGCCGTTTCGCTCGACCTTCACGTTCCCTTCGAGCAGGATGAACATCTCGCGCCCCGGACCGCCCTGTCGCGTCAGGATCTTGCCTTCGCGAAAGCTGAGCTCGTCGGCGATGGCCGCGATCTGGCGCAGCTGCCCGGTCGAGCAGGCCGAGAACAGCGGCACTTTGCGCAGCAGGTCGAGGTTTTGGTCTCCCTGCCGCATCAGCCGCAGCAGGTCTCGAGCGCCCCTTCCCACACGTCGAGCGCCTCGTCGAGCTCCGCGTCCGGGATGACAAGTGGGACGAGCACCCGGATGCAGTTGCCCTGAAGCCCCGACTTGAGCAGCAGCAACCCCTGCGACATCGCCTGCTCCGCGACGGCGGTCGCGAGCTCGGGAGCGGCCTGTCTCGTCACCGGATCGCGGACGAGCTCGATGGCGAGCATCGCACCGAGGCCGCGGACTTCTCCCACCTGCGGGAAGCGCTCCTGCCAGCTGAGCATGCGCTCGCGGATCGTGTCGCCGATGGCCGAGGCTCGCGCGACCAGGCCCTCATCCTCGATCACGTCGAGGACGGCCAGTGCAGCTGCCTGGGCTACGGGGTTGCCTACGTACGTGCCTCCGATGGCCGAGTCACCTGGCGCGTCCATGATCTCCGCGCGGCCGACGACGCCTGAGAGCGGCAGCCCGGCGGCTATCGACTTCGCGACGACCATGAGGTCCGGCTCGACGCCGTAGTGCTCGATCGCGAACATCCGGCCGGTGCGGCCGAAGCCCGTCTGCACTTCGTCGACGATGAGCAGGATGCCGTGCTCGTCGCAGAGGCTACGGACGCCGGCCATGAACTCCGGCGGCGCCACGACGAAACCACCCTCTCCCTGGACGGGCTCGATGACGATCGCCGCCACGTCCTCTGCGGCCACCTGGGTCACGAACGCGCGCTCGAGCGCTGCAAGTGCGGCGCCCGTGTCGGGACCGCGGTAGTCGTTCGCGAACGGAACGCGGTAGACCTCGGGGGCGAACGGGCCTAAGCCCGCCTTGTACGGATGCGTCTTCGAGGTGAGCGTCAAGGCCAGCAGCGTCCGCCCGTGGAAGCCGCCCTCGAAGGCGATCACCGCCGGTCGCTGCGTGCGCGCGCGCGCGATCTTCACGGCATTCTCGATCGCCTCGGCACCGGAGTTGAAGAAGGCCGCCTTCGTCGGCGCGGCGATCGGCGTCAGGGCGCAGAGCCGCTCGGCAAGCTCGACGTAGACCTCGTAGGGCACGACCGTGAAGTCCGTGTGCGCGAACAGCTGCGCCTGTTCGGAGATAGCCGTCACGACTCGCGGATGCGCGTGGCCGACCGCGAGGCAGCCGACGCCGCTGATGAAGTCGATGAACGTGTTGCCGTCGACGTCAGTAAGCGTCGCGCCACGGCCTTCCGCCGCGACCACCGGCACGTAGATGGACAGTGGCTCGGCGACCACCTGCTCCTTGCGCGCCAGGATCTCGGCGGACCGCGGCCCGGGCACCGCCGTCACCAGCTCGATGGTCTTCGTGGTCGCCACGGCGCGAGCATATCCGAGCGGTCGGCGGCCCCCGCCGGTCCCTTTTGGCCACGTCCAGGTGCAGACCCAGGGACAGACCCAGGGACAGTCACTGTGACTGTCCCTCGTAGAATCGGGTCGTGGTTCTCTCGGACCGGACGATTCAACGGCTCCTCGACGAGGGGCGAATCGAGATCGACCCGTACGACCCGGCGCTGCTGCAGCCGTCGAGCGTCGACGTTCGCGTCGATCGCTACTTCCGCGTCTTCCACAACGCGCGCTACCCGTTCATCGACGTGAAGCAGCCGCAGGAGGAGCTCACCGAGCTGGTCGAGATCGACGGCGACAACCCGTTCATCCTCCACCCCGGCGAGTTCGTGCTCGGCTCGACGCTCGAGCGGATCAAGCTTCCCGACGACCTCGTCGCCCGGCTCGAGGGAAGAGTCTCGCTCGGTCGGCTCGGGCTGCTCATCCACTCGACGGCCGGTTTCATCGACCCCGGCTGGGACGGCCACGTCACGCTCGAGCTGTCGAACGTGGCCAACCTCCCGATCACGATCTACCACGGGATGAAGATCGGCCAGCTGTCGTTCGTCCAGCTGACCGAGCCGGCGTCGACGCCCGTACGGCAGCGGCCGGCCTCGGCTCGAAGTACCAGGGCCAGAAAGGGCCGACGCCGAGCCGCGTACTGGCGCAATTTCGAGGGCGAGGAGAAGTGAAGATCCTCGTCACCGGCGGCTACGGGTTCGTCGGCCCGAAGATCGTCCACGCGCTGCGGGCCCGCGACCACGCCGTCCGCGCGCTCGTTCGCGACCCGCGCCGGGCGAAGACGCTCGGAGGCCTGGGGCTGCGAGCTCGTCGAGGGCGACGTCACCGACGCCGCCAGCCTCCGCGCCGCCACCGAGGGCGTCGAGTGCGTCGTCCACCTCGTCGCGATGATCAAGGGCAGCTCCGACAGACTTCGAGCGAGTCATGGCGCAAGGCACGCGCGATCTCGTCGCCGCCGCCGAGGCCGCGGGCGCGCACCGCTTCGTGCTCATGAGCGCGCTCGGCACGAGCGAGGAGAACCGCGAGCTCGTGCCGTACTACCGCGCGAAGTGGGACATGGAGCAGGCCGTCAGGCCTCGCTCGCTCGAGCATGTGATCTTCCGCCCGAGCTTCGTCTTCGGCTCCGACGGCGGCGTGCTGCCGACGTTCATGCGCCAGGTGCGCTGGTCACCGGTGACGCCGGTCGTCGGCGCCGGGCACGGTCGCCTGCAGCCGATCTGGGTCGACGACGTCGCGGCGTTCTTCGCCGAGAGCGTCGACCGCCGCGGCGGCGGGGCAGACGTTCGAGCTCGGCGGGCCCGACGCGGTCACGTGGAACGAGCTCTTCGACCGCATCCGGAAGGTGCTCGGGAAGCGCCGGCCGACCGTGCACCTCCCGGTTGGCCTCATGCGCGCCGGCGCGACGCTCACCGACTGGCTGCCGTGTGCACCGATCACCCGCGACCAGCTGACGATGCTCGTCGAGGGCGGCGACCAGGTCTGCGACACCACACCCGCGATCGAGACCTTCGGCGTATCGCCGATCGGCCTCGACGAACAGCTTCGCCGCGCGGCGTGACGAGGCCGTCCGACACAGGGCGTCGCCCGAGCCTGCGCACGGCACCCTTGGCGCGTGATCGGCACGTGGATCGCCTTCATCGTGCTCTCGCTCGCGGCCGTCGCACTGCTCCTTCCCGGACACCTCACGACCGAGGGCAAGCCGACGAACAACCCGGAGTCGTGGCGCGCCCTCCATGCGTACGAGACGGCGTTCCCGGCCGATCCGCGCACGACCGTCTCGGACATCGCCATCGTGCGCTCCGACCGCTACACCGTTGACAGTCCGCGCTTCGGGTCTTCGTACGGGCGCTCTTCGAGCAGGCTGCCGCGACGGACGCCGTGGCGGGCGGGCGCAGCTGGTACGACACGAAGGACCCGCGTCTCGTGTCGAAGGACCGGCACGCGATGATCGTCCCCATGCTCGTCGTAGACGACGGCGCGGCTGACCTCCTTCCGGTCGTCGAGCGGGCGGACCGCGATCCGGCGTTCTTCGTCGCCGTCACCGGCGACGAGACGCTCGACCACGACTTCAACGAGCTGTCGCAGCACGACCTGAAGACGGGGGAGCTCCAGTTCGGGCTGCCGGCAGCGCTGATCGTCCTGCTGCTCGTCTTCGGCGCTGTCGTCGCAGGGCTCGTCCCCCTGCTGATGGCGATCGTCTCGATCATCGTCGCGCTCGGGCTGACAGCGCTCGTGGCGCAACCGGTCGAGCTCTCGGTGTTCATCGTGAACATGCTCATCGCGATGGGACTCGCGCTGGGGATCGACTACTCGCTGTTCGTCGTCTCGCGCTACCGCGAGGAGCGGGGACACGGGCGCGAACAGCACGCGGCCATCGCAGCCGCGGGCGCCACCGCCAGCCGCGCCGTGCTTTTCAGCGGCAGCACGTTCGTCGTCGCAATGTTCGGGATGCTGCATCGTGCCGTCGTCCGTGATGCGGAGCCTGGCGGTCGGGGCGATCCTCGTCGGCATCGTCTCGGTCCTCGCTGCGCTTACGCTCCTGCCCGCGCTGCTCGGACTCATCGGCGACCGGGTGAACGCGCTGCGTATTCCGGTCATCGGCAGCCGCTCGATCGAGGACACGAACGTCGAGGGTCGCTTCTGGGGCTCGATCGTCGCGCGGGTTCAGCGTTCTCCCTGGGTGAGCCTCGTGGCGGCGACGGCCGTCCTGGTTGCCGCAGCCGCACCCGTCCTCGGTCTCAACATCGGCGCCAACTCGATTTCGACGCTGCCCGACCGCTTCTCGTCGAAGCGGGCGTTCGTCGCGCTCCAGCGCGACTTCCCCGCGGCCACCACCGATCCCGTGCGCATCATCGTTCCGGAAGGCGAGAGCCAGGCTCGGGTTTCACAGGCGCTTCGCGATCTCCAACGGAAGCTCGCCGCCGATCCGCGCTTCGGTCCTGGCTTCGATCCGCGTCTCCGCCGACGGCGACGCAGCCATGCTCGCGGCGCCGGTGCAGGGCGATCCGGCGGGTGAGCGGGCCGTCGCGGCCGTGCGCGATCTGCGCGACAGCGTTGTCCCGGCTGCGTTCGCGGGCACGGACGTGACGGCGCTCGTCGGCGGTACGAGCTCCGAGAGCGTCGACTACTTCGACGCGACGAGCGATCCGGCGCCGTACGTCTTCCTCTTCGTGCTCGGCCTCACCTTCATCCTGCTCACGATCGCCTTCCGGTCGATCGTCATTGCAGCCACGAGCGTCGCGCTCAATCTTCTCTCCGTCGCGGCAGCGTACGGGCTGCTCGTCCTCGTGTTCCAGGACGGCGTGGGCGCCGATCTTCTGGGCTTCCAGCAGGTCGACGTCATCGAGGCCTGGGTGCCACTCTTCCTCTTTTCCGTGCTCTTCGGGCTCTCGATGGACTACCAGGTGTTCCTGCTCAGTCGCATCCGCGAGCGCTACAGCGCAGGCGGCGACACGCGCGAGGCCGTGTCGTGGGGCGTCTCCTCGACCGCACGACTGATCACGGGAGCGGCGCTCATCATCGTCGCGGTGTTCCTCGGATTCGCCATGGGCGACCTCGTGATGTTCCAGCAGATGGGCTTCGGCGTCGCCGTCGCCCTGCTGATCGACGCGACCATCATCCGCTCCGTACTCGTGCCGGCGACGATGACGCTCCTCGGGCGCTGGAACTGGTACTTGCCGGGCTGGCTGGAGTGGTTGCCCGAGCTCCAGGTCGAAGGCGGCGCGGCAAGAACGACGGCGGCAGGGAGCTGACGCCAAAGCAAGATTGAGGGCCGGTCGCCCGGCCCTCAATCCTTGGTAAACCGCCTGTATTGGCAGAGGCGCTTCCTGCCGTCCGGAGACGGCGGCGCTCTAAGCGAGCCCCCTACGCTGGCTAGGCGATTCCCCTCTCAGGTCACGGGGACACGCCTCTACCGGCGGTTACCTCCACTGCCCGTACAGTCATCACTCAAACGGACCACCTCCTTTCCGCGGTACTCTCAGGATACGCGTAGCTCGCGGACGGAGGCAAGACCCTCAGAGGACGCGTTCGAGGATCTCCGCGGCAGAGCCGAGCATTCGCAGCTCGTCGGCCGAGATGCCCTCCAGCAGCTGCACGAGCTCCGCGACGCGGCGCTCGCGGCCCTGCATGAGCACGCGGCGACCCTTCGGCGTCGCGCGCACTCGAACGGCTCGGGCGTCGTCCTCGTCCACCTCGCGCACGACGAAGCGGTCGCGCTCCAGCCCGCTCACGAGCCGGCTCATGGTGGGCGCCGACACGTGCTCGGCTCGAGCCAGCGCACCGAGTGTGGTCGGCCCGCCGAAGACGAGCACCGAAAGCGCCGAGAGTCGCGCGGCGGAGAGGCCACTCGCCTCGTCGACCTTCCGTATCCGCCGCAGCAGGTGAATGGCGGCGGAGTGCAGACGATCGGCGACCTCGGTCTGCTGGATGCTTGACAACGAATCCTCGCTCATGATAGTTAGTTAGCCTAACTAAATATATGCGAACAGGAGGATGGCATGGCTACCCCAATCCAGAACATTGGCCAGATCGCGATCCGGGCCCGCGACCTGCCCGCGGCGGTGGCGTTCTATCGCGACGTGCTCGGGCTCGACTACCTCTTCGAAGCCGGCACGCTCGCGTTCTTCATGTGCGGTGACGTGCGGCTGATGTTGGGCGTGCCGGAGAACGACGCGGTCGACCACGAGAGCTCGAGCGTGTACTTCCGGGTCCCCGACCTCCAGGCCGCCTACGAGCAGCTGTCAGAGCGTGGCGCGAGGTTCGTCGACGAGCCGCACCTGATCGCAGAGCTTCCCGACCACGAGCTGTGGATGGCGTTCTTCCGCGACCCGGACGGCAACCTCATGGGCCTCATGAGCGAGGTCAGACGGAGCTGAGCACTGCCGTGAGCTCCAGCCCGCGATCGAGCGGAACCGTGACACTCGCGAGAGTCGAGTCGGCCTGGCGTGCGGCGGAGTACGCGTGCAGCTCCTCGTCGGAGAGCACGTTGTCTGCGATGACGAGCGCGCCTGGCTCGACCTTGTCGCGGGCGAGCTCGAACAGCGCCTCGTAGTCGGCCTTCTCCGCGTCGAGAAAGATCACGTCATACACGTCCTCGAACGCGCGCATGGTCTCGAACGCGTCACCTTCGACGAGCTCCGCCCACTCGCCGAGCCCGGCTTCCTCGATGTTCGCCCGCCAGGCGACGCACTTCGCCGGATCGGACTCCAGCGACACGACGGTGCCACCGAGAATGCGCGCTGCCGACGCCAGCCAGATCGCGGAGTAGCCGCGGGAGCCGCCGATCTCGAGAATCCCGACCGCGGTCTGCGGCGCGACGATCGTGAACAGGAACCGGCCGGTGGCCGGCGTCACCTGGCGGGAACGCAGCTCACGCGCGACACCTGCGGCGCGCTCGGCGCCGTCTTCCTCCTCGAGACGCGCGAGCACGGCGCGAACTCGATCGTCGAGCACTAGCCGGGAACCTCCACTTCGATCACGCCATTCGCGACCCGAACGGGATACGTCTCGACAGGCTCGAAGGCCGGCAGCGACAACGGCACGCCGGTGCGGATGTCGAAGTTCGAGCCGTGACGGGGGCAGATCACGACACCCTCCTCCGGGTCCCAGTCTCCCTCGCAGAGCGGGCCGTCGTCATGGGAGCAGCGGTCCTCGATCGCGTACAGGCCGCCGTCGATGTTGTAGACGCAGACCTCGAGGGTGCCGACGCGAACGAGCCTCATCTCGCCCGGTGACAGCTCCTCCACCGGGCAAACCGAGATCGATGGCACTGCTACTTCAGCTCGAGCTCGTCGTCGCGCATCCACTCCTCGGGCAACGGCGTTCCCTTGCCCTTGTGGAGCGCGAGCTTCAGCGTCGAGAGGCCGAGGATCGCGCACTTGAGCCGTACCGGCGTCAGCGGGATCCCGAGCTCCTCGAGCAGCTGTTCCTTCGGCATCGCGGCCACGTCGGCCGCCGTGCGTCCGGCCACCATCTCCGTGAGCATCGAGGTCGCCGCCTGGCTGATCGCGCAGCCGCGGCCGGAGAACTTCACCTCGTCAATCGTTTCCCCGTCCTCGCCGAACGCGACGTAGATCGAGACCTCGTCGCCGCACAGCGGGTTCATGCCCTCCGCTTCCGCGTCGGCGTCCGCCATGATGCCGTGGCCGCGCGGGTTCTTGTAGTGGTCGAGGATGACCTCGCGATAGAGCTGGTCCATCAACCGAACACCTTCCGGACGCGATGGAGCCCCTGGACGAGGCGGTCGATCTCCTCGGGGATCGTGTACAGGTAGAAGCTCGCGCGCGTGGTGGCGGCCACGCCGAGCCTCGCCATCAGCGGCTGGCAGCAGTGGTGGCCGGCGCGAACGGCGACGCCTTCCCAGTCCAGCACCTGCGCAACGTCGTGCGGGTGAACGCCGTCGACCGCGAACGAGACGATGCCGGCGCGCCGCTCGGGTGGAGGCCCGAAGAGCCGGAGGCCGGGGACGTCCGCGAGCGCACCCAGCGCGTACGCGGTGAGGTCATGCTCATGCTGCTCGATCGCCTCGAAGCCGACCGCGGTGAGGTAGTCGATCGCGGCACCGAGCCCAACCGCCTCGGCCATCGGCGCCGTGCCCGCTTCGAACTTGTGTGGGAGGTCGCCCCAGGTCGTCCCGTCGGCCTGCACCTTCCGAATCATGTGCCCGCCGAGCAGGAACGGCTCCATCCGCTCCAGCAGGTCGGCCCGGCCCCACACGGCGCCGATACCGCTCGGCGCGCACATCTTGTGCCCCGAGATGGCGAGGAAGTCGCAGCCGACGGCCTGCACGTCGACGGCCCGGTGCGGCGCGGCCTGAGCCGCGTCGACGACGACGATCGCGCCCGTGCCCGTGTGCCCATTCGTTGATTCGGTCGACGACGTTGACGGTGCCGAGCGCGTTCGACACGAGGTTGAGCGCAACCACCTTGAGGCTCCCCTCCCCGACGAGCTCGTCGAGCCCGTCGAGCACGAGGTCGCCCTCGTCGGTGAGCGGGATCATCCGGAACTCGGCGCCGGTGCGCTTCGCGATGTACTGCCAGGGGACGAAGTTCGAGTGGTGCTCCAGCTCGGTGACGAGGACGACGTCCCCAGGGCCGAGGTTGGAGAGGCCCCAGGCGTAGGCGACGAGGTTGATGCCCTCGGTCGCGTTGCGCACGAAGATCACTTCGCGCGCCGCGGGCGCATTCAGGAGGACGCGGACCTTCTCGCGCGCCGTCTCGAGCCCTTCGGTCGCGCGCTCGGCGAGCTCGTAGACGCCGCGGTGGACGTTCGCGTACGACGTCTCGTAGAACGCCTCCATCGCGTCGAGCATCTGCCGCGGCTTCTGAGAGCTCGCGGCGGAGTCGAGATAGGCGAGCGGCTTCCCGTGGAACTCCTGTTCGAAGATGGGGAAGTCCTTGCGCAGCGTGTGCGCATCGAGCTTGGCGCCGGTGGTTACGGCCACGTACCTATGGTAGCCCTCGCGTCTAGATGCGCGCCAGCGCGATGCCGCGCCAGATGCCTCCTCGGCGGCGGGCGTACGGTTCGAAGCCGGCGCGGCGCACGACATCGGTCATCCGCTCGGGTGGGTGAGCGAACGTCCGGAACTCATTGCCCCGAAGGCGCAGCCAGAGGTTGACGAGGCCGAGCAGCCCGCGCGACACGATGTTGCGAGGCGGATAGGTGAACACGATCGTCGTGCCGCGCCTTCTCCGCCGCCGCTCCCAGCAGGCGCTCGTAGTCCGGATAGCAGCAGACGACCCGGTGCAGGACGACGACGTCCGCAGGTTCGGTGCCGTCGGCGGCGAAGTCGCCCACGTGCCGCTCCATGCGTTCGCTGACGCCGGCTTCCTGCGCCAGCTCGGCGGCGACCTCGTCGTAGCCAGGCGAGAGCTCGACGACCGTGGAGCGCGCCGCGCCGGCCTTCAGCAGCTCGATCTCGACTGCGCCGATGCCGCCGCCCGGCTCGAGCACGCTCTTGCCTTCGATCCCCTGCTCGCGAACCACGTCGACCACCCAGCGCGACGGCGCGCCGAGCCCCTTCGTCCTGTAGCGCCGCGCTTCGCGGCGGGCCTGCTCTTCGGAGAAGAACTCGCCGTAGCCGGCAGGCGACTGGCAGCACTTCATGGCACAACACTACGCCCGCTGCGTACTCTGCAGGCGTGCCGCGCCCGGCCCTGACGTTGGCCTTTGCCGTCGCCGCGCTTGTCCTGGCAGGCTGCGGCGGCGGGCGAGCCCACGGCCGCCTCGGACGAGGGCGCCGCCGTCTTCGCCGACGCGGGTTGCGGCGACTGCCATGCACTGAGCGCCGCGGGCTCGAGCGGGACGGTGGGGCCCAGCCTCGACGCGCTGAAGCCCAACGCCGAGCGCGTGGAACGCCAGGTGGTGACGGGCGGCCGTGGCATGCCCGCCTTCGGCGGCCGGCTGACGAACAAGGAGATCGCTGCGTCGCCGCCTACGTCGCCGAGTCGGCCGCGAAGAGCAAGGTCTCCGTCGCGGCAGCGTTCGAGCCCGACGCGACGAAGCTCGCCGACTGCAAGGCGGACAGCGCGTGCTTCGAGCAGGCGTTCGGCAACCTCGCCTACTACGAAGGGCCGAAGCGAGCGCTCGCGGTCTTCGCCCGGAAGATCGAGACCGATCCGACCGTGCGCGTCTGCCACCGCATCGCGCACGCGCTCGGCGCCGGCGCGCTGGCGCACTACAACGGCAGACGTCGGCCCGGCGTTCGCCGACGGCTCGTCCGTGTGCTGGTCGGGCTACTACCACGGCATCCTCGAGCGCGCGTTCGCCGGCGTGTCCGAGGATCGAGCTTCCCGCCGTCGTCCCGGCGCCTCTGCGCGAGCGCGGAGGTACGCCGGAGCGATTTCGTCGCCTACCAGTGCGTCCACGGGCTCGGTCACGGGCTGATGATCTACACGAACTACGACCTCCGCAAGTCGCTGGAGACGTGCGACGCAGCTCGCGACGTCGTGGGATCAGACCTCGTGCACCGGCGGCGTCTTCATGGAGAACCTCCAGACGTCCTATGGCACGAAGTCCCCGTGGCTACGCGACGACGACCCGCTCTACCCGTGCACGACCGTGGCCGAGCGGCACAAGCTCTACTGCTACCTGATGGTGACGTCGCGCATCCTCGACGTCGTTGGCGGGGACTGGCAGAAGACGGTCGATTGGTGCAACAAGGCCGAGCAGGGCTGGGTGGCCACGTGCTTCCAGTCGCTCGGGCGGGACGCCTCAGGCCGGTCGCTCCAGAACCCAGCCGAGATCATCCGCATCTGCTCGCTGGCCAAGAAGATGGCGGGGGAGTGCGTCTACGGCGCCGCGCGAGACATCACGAGCATGGACGCTGGCGCTCGACGGTCAGCGGGGTTCTGCTCGGCCGTACCCGACCCGCTGCAGGCCGGTTGCTTCAACGGCATCGGCACGATTCTCGGCGGCTTCTCGCGCGAGCCGGGCGCTCGGCGCGCCGCCTGCCGGAGCGCAGCGCCGAAGGCGTACTGGGACGAGTGCTTCGCCGGCGCGGGCGCCTAGCCTAAGGCAGAAGCTTCTCCACGCCCGAGACGCGGTCGAGCCCGCGGTCGATCCGCGCCGAGTCCTTCCCGGGGCCGCCGGAGACGACGTCACGCCTGCCATCCCTGGCGATGATCGTGTCCGCGCCCTCGCCGCCTTCGAGCAAGTCCCGTCCTGGTCCACCGGTCACGGTGTCGCGCCCTGCGCCTCCGCGCAGCACGTCGTCTCCGCCGAGACCCACGAGGAAGTCCAGAAACGGCGTGCCGCGCAGCACGTCCCGGCGCGCGGTGCCCACGAAGCGACAGGCGTTCGTGATCCGTGGCTGACCCGCTCGCCCGAGCCTGACGAGATAGAGGCCCCAGCGCAGGCACTCGCGCCCCGATGCGTAGGCGATGCTCCCACCGTCCGGTGACCACGCCGGCTGGCTGAAACCGTGGGCGTCCAGGCCAACGACGCGCTCCGCGCCGCCGTCCCGCCCCATGACGAGAACCACCGCCTCTCCGAATTCCTTGCCGGACTCCCGGAGATACGCGATCACGTCGCCGTCGGGCGACCAAACGGGGAGCGTCTCGTCGTGACCGTCGTCCGTCAACCGCTGCGTGCCCGTGCCGTCGGGCTTGATCGACCAGATGTCGAAGCTGTCACCGCGGTCCGAGACGAACGCGATGCGATCGCCGTCGGGCGACCACGCGGGGCTGACCTGGCGGTCGAGACCGGACGTGAGCTTCCTGACACCGCTCCCGTCCGCCTGCGCGACGGAGATCTTCATGCCTGGGCCGATGAACGCGATGGCGCTCCCGTCGGGCGACCACGAAGGCGTCGTCACGTGGGCCTGGGAGAACGGAAAAAAGACGGCGATGTCGGCAAGGCGTCGCTCGAGACCGCCACGCAGCTCCTTGACCCACAAGCCTTCGCCGCGGAGAAACGCAAGGCGGTCGCCGTTCGGTGACCATGCCGGGTACTCGCCGCCGGTCAGGTCGACGCCGTCGACCTCGATGCGGCTGAACTCGTTCGTGTACGCGACGCGTCCTCTACCCGAGACCGCGGGGCTCACTCCGCGGCCCCACCAGCGCAGCCGCTTGCCGTCCCGCGACACCGTGCCGATGACGTTGGGCGCGCCGCCGCAGCCGACCTGCTCCCGCTCGAAGGCGATCGTTCCGGCAGCCCAGCTCGGATATCGGTCCTGCCACGCGAGGTTCGGGTTGCAGCCGGCGCGGACCGCTTCGCTGGGCGCGAGAACGAAGATCCCCACGAGGCCGATTGCGCAGACGACTCCGCGCACCCCCATGGCCCGAGGGTAGCGAGGGCCTGTTAGCGACGGGTTAGCTTCGCGGGATGCGCGCTTCGAGCGCGTCTGCGAGCGCCTCGCGCACCGGGGCCAACTCGATGCGGTCGAGCACGTCCTGGAAGAAGCCGCGCACGATCAGCCGCTCCGCGTCGCCGCGTGTGAGGCCGCGGGACATCGCGTAGAACAGCTGCTCACGGTCGACCTGGCTGATGGTGGCGCCGTGCGTGCAGCGGACGTCGTTGGCGAGGATCTCGAGGCCGGGGATCGAGTCCGCGTGCGCGTCCGGCGAGAGGATGAGGTTGCGGTTCTCCTGGTACGCGTTCGTCTTCTGCGCATCCTCCTCGACGCGGATCATCCCGCGCCACACCACGCTCGCCTCCTCGCGGAGGACGCCCTTGAAGGCGAAGTCGGAGGTCGTCGAGGGCGCGTGGTGCTGCTGGAACGTGTCGTAGTCGAGGTGCTGCGTGCCGTCGGCGAAGTACGCCCCGGTGACGCGCGACGTCGCGCCCTGGCCCGCAAGGTCGTTGTGAATCCGGACCTTGCCGCGCCGGGAGCCGAAGCCGCCTGCCACCCAGTCGAGCTCGGCGTCCCTCCCTACCGTGGCGCGATGGGTGGCGAAGTGCCATGTGTCCCGGGAGAGGTTCTGCAGCGACACGTACTCGAGCTTCGCGCCCTGCTCGACGAACAGCTCGACGGCAGCTGTTCGTAGTAGCCGGCAGCCTCGGCCGACGGTGACGTGAATTCCTCGATCAGCGAGAAGCGGCTGCCTTCCTCTGCCACGACGAGCAGGCGCCAGAAGGTCGCGCCGGTGTCGTCGCCAACGACGCGGACGTAGAGCGGATCGTCGAGCTCCACGCCCTTCGGCACGCGGACGAGCAGCCCGCTGCTGCCAGGAAGCAGCGTTGTGCGCCGTGAACTTGTCGTCGGCGCCGACGAGGGCCCCCAGGCGCTCGTGGTCTTCCGGCAGTGCGGTGAACTCGATGCCGTCGGGCAGCTTGTCGATCTCGACCTTGCCTCCCTCGCCGCCGTAGCGAGGCCGGCCACGTCGATCTCGAGCATGTCGGGGACACTCTCAGTGACTGTCCCTGGGACTGTCCCTGGGACTGTCCCCTCGACACGTCCGTTTTCGGCGAAGGCGTCAGGGTCGAAGCCGCGTAGGTCGGTGAAGCGCCACGCCTCCATGGACGTGTCCGGGAGCGGCAGCGACCGGTAGAGCTCGAGCGCGTCGGCGCGATTCACGAGTCCCTCGGTGCGTAGCGCCGGTGCAGCAACAGAGAGTTCCCGTCCGGATCCTTGAAGAACGCCATGTGGCAGACGCCGGTGTCGACGGTCTCGCCGTCGAACTCGACGCCCTTGGCCTCGAGCTCCGTCCGAGCCGCGGCGACGTCGGGCACCCGCAGCGCCAAACCGGCGGGGCTGGCCGCGAACTGCTGGCCGATGCTCGACGGATCGAAGATGTCGAGCGTGACCTGGCCGCACGTGAACTCCATGTCGCTCTCGCCCTCGGTCTCGATCTCGAAGCCGAGCGTCTCCGCGTAGAAGCGCTTCGCCCGCGCGATGTCCTGCGTGAGGAAAGAGACGAAGTCGACGTGCTCGACCTGCATCACGTCGACAGCGCGAGCGTCAGGTTGCCCGTCTCGTACTCGACCCAGAGCTCCCCCGAATTGTTCGGGTCCCGCGGGAGGCCAAGAGTCTTCCCGTAGAACTCGTCGGCACGGCCTAGGTCGGTGACCGGTAGCGCCACGAAGTCGACCCGCTGAACTTCCATTACGGGGTCGAGCCGTCGGGGTACGGCGCGTAGCGGCGGTGGAGGAGGATGCGGTTGCCGGCGGGATCCGAGACGCCCGACGCCGTTGCAGACGCCCGAGTCCCACATCTCAGCCGGCTCGTAGCCCGCCGCCACGAGTTCCTCTCTCGCCGCCTCGAGGTCGGGGACGCGGAGCGCGATCGTCGAAGGCGGCAGCGGGGTGAACGCGTAGTCGTGCGTGTGCGGCGTCATCACGACGAGCGTGACGTTGCCGGCCTCGTACTCGACCCAGTCGTCGTCGGGCGAGTTCGGGTTCCGCTCGAGTCCGAGCAGGTCGCCGTAGAAGCGGTTGGCCGCCTCCATGTCCGTCACCGGGACGCGGATGTAGTCGACGCGCTCGACGTCCATCAGGGCTGACGGCCGTCGGAGTACGGCGCGTACCGCTTGTGGAGCATGAGGCCGTTCCCGTCCGGATCGTTGAACGTCGCGCCGTTGCAGACCCCGGAGTCGTACGTCTCCATCGTGAAGGCGATCCCGGCCTCCTCGAGCGCCGCGCGCGCCGCTTCGACGTCGGGGACCCGGAGCACGATCGACGCCACGGGCAGCGGGTTGAACGGGATGCCCATCTGCTCGGGCTGGACGAGCGCAAGCGTGACGTTTCCCGTCTCGTATTCGATCCAGGAGTCCGTGGAGCTCGGGTTTCGCTCGAGCCCGAGCGTCTCACCGTAGAACGTGTCGGCGCGCTCGAGATCCTGCGTGGGAACGGCGATGAAGTCGACGCGCTGCGCGCCGATTCCCTTAGCCAACTGACCCTTCCATCTGCAGCTGGATCAGGCGGTTCATCTCGACGGCGTACTCCAGCGGCAGCTCCTTCGTGATCGGCTCGACGAAGCCGGAGACGATCATCGCGCTCGCCTCGGCCTCCGAGAGGCCGCGGCTCATGAGGTAGAAGAGCTGCTCCTCGCCGATCTTCGACACCGTCGCCTCGTGGCCGATGTCGACGTTGGACTCGTCGATGCGGATGTACGGGTACGTGTCCGAGCGCGAGTGCTCGTCGAGCAGCAGCGCGTCGCAGACGACCTTCGACTTCGAGCCGTGGGCGCCGTTCGCGACCTCGAGCAGCCCGCGGTAGCCGCCGCGCCCACCGTCCTTCGAGATCGACTTCGAGGTGATGACCGATGACGTGTTCGGCGCAACGTGGACGCACTTGCCGCCCGCGTCCTGGTGCTGGCCCTTGCCGGCGAACGCGATCGACAGCACCTCGCCGTGGGCGCCCTCGCCCATCAGCCAGATGGCCGGATACTTCATCGTCAGCTTCGAGCCGAGGTTGCCGTCGACCCACTCCATCGTCGCGTCCTCGTAGGCGACGGCACGCTTCGTGACGAGGTTGTAGACGTTCGTCGACCAGTTCTGGATCGTCGTGTAGCGGCAGCGGCCGCCCTTCTTGACGATGATCTCGACGACGGCGGAGTGCAGCGAGTCGGTCGAGTAGATCGGCGCCGTGCAGCCTTCTACGTAGTGCACGTACGCGCCCTCGTCGACGATGATCAGCGTGCGCTCGAACTGGCCCATGTTCTCCGCGTTGATGCGGAAGTAGGCCTGGAGCGGCATCTCGATCGGAGACGCCCGGCGGCACGTAGATGAACGAGCCGCCCGACCAGACGGCCGAGTTGAGCGCCGCGAACTTGTTGTCGTTCTGCGGGATGATCTTCCCGAAGTACTGCTTGACGAGATCCTCGTGCTCGCGCAGGCCCGAGTCCATGTCGAGGAAGAGCACGCCCTGCTTCTCGAGGTCCTCCTTGAGCTTGTGGTAGACGACCTCGGACTCGTACTGCGCGCCGACGCCGGCGAGGTACTTCTTCTCGGCCTCGGGGATGCCCGAGCTTGTCCCAGGTGTCCATGATGTCGGCGGGCAGGTCCTCCCAGTTCTTCGCCTGCTTCTCCGTCGGCCTGATGTAGTAGTAGATGTTCTCGAAGTCGATCGTCGAGACGTCGCCGCCCCACGTCGGCAGCGGCCGCGCGTTGAAGTAGTCGAGCGAGCGGTGGCGGTACTTCCGCATCCAGCGGGCTCGTCCTTGTGGCTCGAGATCGCGTCGACCAACTCGTGCGACAGGCCGCGTCCCGACTTGAAGAAGTAGTCCTCGGGGACGTGGAAGCCGTACTTGACCTCGTAGTCGGAACCGATTCCCTTGACGACCTCGGTCTCGGTCTGAGCCATTACTCGTCACCTCCCCCGACGGGCGCCGGGGCAAACGCCTCGTAGCCCTCCGCTTCGAGCTTGTGCGCGAGCTCCGGCCCGCCTTCCTCGACGATTCGTCCGTCGACGAAGACGTGGACGAAGTCCGGCTGAATGTAGTTGAGGATCCGCTGGTAGTGCGTGATCAGCAGCGCGCCCATGTCCGGGGAGACGAGCGACTGGACGCCTTCCGCGACGACGCGCAGCGCGTCGATGTCGAGGCCGGAGTCGGTCTCGTCGAGCACGGCGATCCGAGGCTTGAGCATGGCCATCTGCAGGATCTCGACGCGCTTCTTCTCGCCGCCCGAGAAGCCGTCGTTGATGTACCGCGACGCGAGCTCTCGCGAAACCTTGAGCCGGTCCATCGCTGCGAGCAGCTCGTCGCGGAACTCGGGGATCGGAATGGGGTCGTCCTCGCCGCCCGCGCGCGCCTTGCGGATCGCGTTGATCGCGCTGCGCAGGAAGTTCGTCACGGTCACGCCGGGAACGGCGTGCGGGTACTGAAAGGCGAGGAACAGCCCGCGCTGCGCGCGCTCGTCGGCGCCGAGCCTCCGTGAGGTCCTCGCCGTCGAAGAGGATCTGGCCCTCGGTGATCTCGTACGCCGGGTGGCCCATCAACGCGTACGCCAGCGTCGACTTGCCCGAGCCGTTCGGGCCCATGACGGCGTGCACCTCGTTCGCGTTGACCGCGAGGTCGACGCCCTTGACGATCTCCGTTCCGTCCTCCAGCGACACGTGGAGGTTCTTGAGTTCCAGCAGAGCCAGCTCGTGAGTCCTTTCTCCTAGTAAACGCGCGAAACTTCGCCTCGCTTGTAACCGATTCTACCGGAGTCGTGCCCCGCGCCCCTGGGCGCTCCAACCCCGGTGCTACCCTAGCCGCATGCCGAACGTGAGCCCGACGGAGATCATCATCCTCGTCGTCGTGCTACTCCTGGTCTTCGGCTCCCGCAGGCTCCCGGAGATCGGCCGCTCGGTCGGCAAGGGGATGCGGGAGTTCAAGAACTCGGTCAGCGGCAAGGACGAGAAGCCCGAGCTCGAAGACGAGCAGAAGCCGCCCGAGCTGACGGCTCGAGCCGTCGAGGAAGAGGACGAGCAGCCCGTCGGCGCAGGCACCAAGCAGTCCGATAGCTAACGTCCCGTCTGCTCGGACTTCAGTCGGAGTGGTCCGGCTGACTCAACTCATCGAGAGCTGGGCTGACCGGCCCGTCGAGACACCCTTTCCCGTAGTGGGCGAAGCCGGGCTTGGCCCGGCGAGAGCCCAGGATCCCTTGGTCGAATCGCTCACGAAAAGAAGGGGGCCCACGGGGGAAACATGGTTTCCCCCGTGATCGTCTCGGCGGACTGGGTGCTGCCCGTCTCCGGACCGCCCGATCCCCGACGGAGCCGTGGCGATCGAGGACGGCCGGATCCTCGCCGTCGGGCCTGCGACCGAGCTCGGCGAGGGCAGGCACTTCGGGGGCGCGGCGATCGTCCCGGGCTTCGTCAACGCGCACTCCCATCTCGAGTACGCCGTCTACGCGGGCTTCGGCGACGGCCTGGCCGACTTCAGCGACTGGATCGGCCTTCACATCGAGCGCAAGCAGCGCCTGCACTTCGACGACGTCCTCGACATCGCGAGGCTTGGCGCCGCGGAGTGCCTCGCCTCGGGGATCACCACCGTCGGGGACTGCTCGTTCAGCGGCGCCACTACCCGTGCCTGCGCCGAGCTAGGCCTGCGTGCGATCGTCTACCTGGAGGTCTTCGGATCCGATCCCATCCGAGCCGGAGAGCGGTTCGAGGCGCTCCGGCAGACCGGCGATGGCGCGTGGTCCGACCTCGTCCGACCCGGCGTGTCGCCGCACGCTCCGTACACGGTGACGAAGGACGTATACGCCGCCTGCGCCGAACTCGGCGTCCCGATCGCCACCCATATCTCGGAGAGCCAGTCGGAGCTCGTGTACCTGAAGGGCGGCGGCGGGCCGTGGGAGTCGTTCCGGGAGCTGCTCGTCACGCCGCCGGGAACGACGGGAACGCGGCTACTGGCCGACATCGGGGCGCTCGGGCCAGGTCTCGTCGCCGCGCACTGCGTGATGGTCGACGCCGAGGAGATCGAGCTGCTCGCCGCGAGCGGCACCGCGGTCGCCCACTGCCCGCGCTCGAACGCCTTGCTCGGCTGCGGCATCGCGCCGGTGCGAGAGCTGCTCGACCGCGGGATCACGGTCGGCCTCGGCACCGACAGCCCGGCGTCGGCCCCGTCGTTCGACATGTTCGACGAGATGCGTGCCGCGCTCGTCGGCAGCGCGTGCGCGCGAGCAGCGCCCGGACGCGCTGACGGCGAGCGAGACGCTCGAGCTCGCGACTCTCGGCTCCGCGCGCGGCGCTCGGCCTGGAGGACGAGGTCGGCTCGCTCGACTCCGGCAAGCACGCCGATCTCGTCGTCGTCAGCCTCGAGGGCTCGCCGTACGTGCCGTGGGAGGATCCGGCAGCCGCCGTCGTCATGGGCGGGTCCGCGTCGAGGGTACTGCTGACGCTCGTCGGCGGGGAGGTACGCTACGACGCGGAGACCTATCCATGGCAAGAGCTGCGGCAAAAAGGAATCGAGGCGCGGGCAAAGCTGCTCGGCCGGTAGAGGCCGACCAGAAGAAGTCCCGCCGCAAGGCCGAGAAGACGCTCGAAGACGAGCTCTTCTTCACGCGGCTGCGCGGCCACGCCAAGTGGGCGTTCGCGCTGCTCGCCATCGTCTTCGCCGGCAGCTTCGTGTTCCTCGGAGTGGGCTCGGGCAACGCCGGGCTCGGCGACGTCTTCAGCAACGTCTTCAGCGGCGGCTCGGCTCCCTCCATCGAGAAGCTGCAGGAGAAAGTCGCCGAGCGGCCGAGGGACAAGACCGCGCTCACGGATCTCGCCCAGGCGCTCGAGCGCGACGGTCGCACTGCCGACGCGGTCGCTGCGTATCGCGCGTACCTCGTGGCCAAGCCGAAGGACGAAGAGATCCTCGCGGCACTTGCCCTCGTCTTCCAGAACGAGGCTGCAGTCGCCTATAACGAGGCGAGCCTCGCGGCGCGTGCTCTGAGCCTGGCCGCGCCCGCGGCGCAGTTCCGTCCCGGCGCGGGCGCGCTCGGGCAGGCGCTCGGTTCGTTCGTCGACCCGCTGGGCCAGGCTGCCTCGACGCAGGCCGAGACCCAGTACCAGGAGGCCGTCGCGAAGTACCAGACTGCCAACAGAGATGCCCTCGGCGTCTACAAGCAGCTCTCAGAGCTCACGCCGGAGGACTCCGGGGCTCTCATCCGCTGGGCCGCGGCGGCGGAAGGCGCCGGCGACGCCGAGACCGCATTGTCCGTCTACAAGCGGTTCGTGAAGCAGTTCCCGACCGATCCGCTCGTCGTCGACGCGCGACAGAAGATCAAGGACCTCCAGCAGCAGATCGCGCAGCAGGCCGCCAGCCCCCAGGGTTAGACTCGGCCGCGTGCGAAGTACGCTCGTCGCGGCGGCCCTCGTCGTGCTCGTCGGCGCCGCAGCGGGATGCGGCGGCGCGGGCACCGGTGGCATCTCCGCCGGAGGCGACACAGCGCGCGGCGAACAGCTCTTCAAAGAGCGGTGCGGCAGCTGCCACACCCTGGCTGCGGCGGGCACGGCGGGCATCATCGGGCCCAATCTCGACGACGCCTTCGCCGCCGACCGGGAGCAGGGCTTCGAGGAGAGCTCGATCCAGCAGGTGGTCGCCGGTCAGATCCAGTATCCGGTCGAAGGGAGGGTCAACGACGACGGCCAGTACGTGACCTCTACCGGCGACCCGGCCATGCCTGCCGACCTCGTCACGGGCGACGATGTCGACGCCGTCGCGGCCTACGTCGCCTCGGTCGCCGGCGTTCCCGGTGCCAAGCCGCCCCCACCTCCCGGAGGGGGTCAGGCAGCAGACGGCAAGAGCATCTTCACGACGAACTGCGCGGGCTGTCACACGCTGGCCGACGCAGGTACGACGGGAACGGTTGGCCCCAACCTCGACCAGGCGAAGCCTCCCAAGGAGCTGGTCGTCGACCGCGTGACGAACGGCAAGGGCGTCATGCCGCCGTTCAAGGGCACGCTGAGCGACGCCCAGATCCAGGCCGTCGCGGACTACGTCTCCTCCGTCGCCGGGAAGTAGCCGGCGGACGGCTAGGGCGCGCGCTCGCGCTCGAGATCGACCACGACGTGCGTGATCGGCACTGCGAACCGGTCGCGCGCCGTATCCACTACTCCCCGCTCGAGCCAGTTGGACCGGCCCTCCGGGTGCGTGGAGATGATCACCTCGTCGGCGCCGAACGTCCGTAGCCCGTCGGCGATCGACTGCACGGGATCCGCATCGCCCACTTGACCGCGGGCGTCGATGCCCGACTCTGCCAGGCGCGCGAGGCTGTCCGCCAGCCGCCGCTCAGCCTCTGCTCGAGCCTTGTCCTCGTCCGACACCCAGTGGCGGAGCTTCGTATTGAGTGCGGGCGTCACAACGAGCACCTGCGCACGGTGGCCGGCGGCCGTCCGCCCGATCGCCTCTCGGAGCTCGGTCCCGGCCACTGTCTCGTTGGCGATGACGAGAATCCGCCGCTCGTCTGGAGCGCTCACGTGCCCGGACGCCTGTGGCTCGGACGCTTCGTCCAGCGGACGAAGGTACCACCAGATTGCTGCCACCGTGACGACGATCCAGACAGGAAGCCCAACCTCCCACCCGCCCAGCAGGCTGGCCAGCGCGACCAGCGCGAAGGCGGCGATCGTGACCAGCAACAGCCGAAACGCCTCTGCTTCGGAGCGGAAGGGGTTCCGGCGGGCCATCTCTCAGATGATGTACACCGTCGTGTAGACGACGATCCACATGACGTCGACGAAGTGCCAGTAGATGCCCGGCAGCTCGACGCCGTGGTGGTGCTCCGGGCTGTAGTGGCCGCGGAAGGCGCGAATCGTCGCGAACATGAGCAGCGACAGGCCGACGAAGACGTGCGCTCCGTGCAGGCCCGTCAGGCAGTAGAAGATCGTCGCGAACGCGTTGTCGCTGGGCGAGAAACCCACCCGCGCGTACTCGGCGATCTGTGTCAGCAGGAACGTCAGGCCCATGAGGAACGTCAGCACCAGGCCTGCCTGCAGCCCGGCGCGATGTCCGCGCTTGATCGACTGCAACGCCCAGTGCATCGTGAAGCTCGAGGTGACGAGGATCACGGTGTTCACGCCCGCGATGAAGACGGGCAAGTGATCTCCCTCGGGCGGCCACGGGTAGCCGTTGACGACGCGGACGAAGAAGTAGGCCGTGAAGAAGGACCCGAAGAGCATGATCTCCGAGCCGATGAACAGCAGCATGCCCAGCACCCGCGAATCGACGCGGGAGGAGACGTGCGCTACCGGCGGGTGCTCGCCGTGCTCGTGGTCGTGCGCGTGACTAGCGGCGTGCGCTTCCACTACGCGGTCACTTCTTCTGAGACCGGTTCCGACTCGACGTGAGTCACCGGCAGCTTCGCGTCCTTCCGAAGGCGGCCGACGAGGTCCCCGCGCAGCCAGCCCGACTTCGTGCCCGGGAACGTCGACACGATGAGCTCGTCCGTGCGCTCGTCGTAGATCGCCTGCATGGCTGCCGTGTACGGGTCGGGGTGGCCCACCTGGCCGTGGACGTCGATCCCCTCGGCCCGCAGCAGCCCCACAGCCTGCCGGAGCCGCTGCTCGGCACCGGGATCGCCCGACTCGCCGAGCTCGCTCTGCGGAGAGATGATCAGGAAGCTCGCAGGTGAGCGACGCGCTCGCTCGCGAATGGCGTCGAGCAGCGGCTCGCCGAGGACCGTCTCGTTCGCGATCACGAGCACGTTGTCTGGACCATCCTCTGCGGCGAGATCGACGACGACGTGCTCCACGGGAACGTCCACTGCTGCGCGGATGCGCTCGACGACGTCGCGGCGCAGCCAACCGGAGCTCGCCTTCGGGTGCGTGGAGACGACTACGGCGTCAGGCGGGGGCACGAGCTCACCAAACGCGTCACGGACGACGTCGACGGGGTCCGCGTCGACGACGAACCCGTCGGCGGCGATCCCGTGCTTGCGCAAGAGGTCGAGCGTCCCGTCGAGGCGCCTGCGTGCCGACGCGCGGCGCGTGTCCTCGTAGACGACGTAGCCGGAGCGCGGCGAGGAAACCGGGCAGATCACGGTAATGCGCACGGGGCCTTCCTTCGCGCGTTGCTCGAGCGCCTCGATCAGGCTCTTGCCGGCAACGGTCTCGTTGGCCACCACGAGGACGTGCGTCACCGGCGCACCTCCTCCTCCTGCTCTTTCTCCTCGCCAGCCACCTCAGGATGAGCCGCGGCGGCGCCATCCTCACTCCACACGGCGTGGCGCGCGCCGGGAACACCGTACTCGTACGGGCCGCCGACCACCTGCGGGATCTCGTCGAAGTTGAACAGCGGCGGCGGGGACGACACCTGCCACTCGATCGAGTGCGCCCGCCACGGATTCGCCGGCGCACGCGGCCCGCGCAACCAGCTGTGGATCATGTTGTAGAGGAAGATCAGCATGGCGGCGCCGAGCACGAAGGACGAGATCGAGATGAAGAGGTTCCAGCCCTCGAACTTCGGCGCATAGTCAGCGGTGCGGCGCGGCTGACCGTGCAGCCCGAGTCCAGTGCATCGGGAAGAACGTCGCGTTGAAGGCGACAAACGTCAGCCAGAAGTGCCACTTCCCGAGCCGCTCCGAGTACATGCGGCCGGTCATCTTCGGGAACCAGTAGTAGATGCCCGCGAAGATCGTGAACACCGAGCCCCCGTAGAGCACGTAGTGGATGTGCGCGACGATGTAGTACGTGTCCGACGCGTGGACGTCGATCGGCACCGTGCCCAGGTAGATGCCGGAGAGCCCGCCGATGAGGAAGCAGGCGATGAAGCCGACCGCCCACAGCATGGGCGTCGAGAAACGGATGCGACCTTCCCACATCGTCGCTAACCACGAGAACACCTTGATGCCCGTCGGCACGGCGATCAGCAGCGTCGTCACCATCATCGGGATGCGCAGCCACGGCGCCATGCCGGCCACGAACATGTGGTGTGCCCACACGGAGAAACCGAGGAGGAGGATGGCCATGAGCGAGAGCGCCATCAACCGGTAGCCGAAGATCGGCTTGCGGGAGAACGTCGAGATGACTTCGGAGACGATTCCGAACCCGGGTAAGATCATGATGTAGACGGCCGGGTGCGAGTAGAACCAGAAGATGTGCTGGTACCCGAGCGGGTAGCCGCCCTCGTCCGCCACGAAGAAGTTCGTGTGCATCACCCGGTCGAACATCGCGAAGAACTGCGAGCCGGCGATGAACGGGGTGGCCAGCACGACCAGCAGTGATGTCGTGAAGTTCGCCCAGACGAGCAGCGGCATGCGCCAGAACGTCATGCCCGGCGCGCGCATGGTGATGATCGTGACCAGGAAGTTGAGCGCCGTCATGATCGACGACGTCCCAGCCCACTGGACGCCCATGTTGAAGAAGACGCTGCCGAGAGGCTGGTCGGTGCAGAGCGGGGCGTAGCAGGTCCACCCGCTCGCGAACGCCCCGCCGGGCACGAGGAAGCTCGACAGCATCATCACGCCGGCGATCGGGAGCAGCCAGAACGAGAGGGCGTTCAGGCGCGGGAACGCCATGTCCGGCGCGCCGATCATCAGCGGGATCACGTAGTTGCCGATGCCCGCGAACACCGGCACGACGAACAGGAAGATCAGGAGCGCGGCGTGCACGGACACGAGGCCGTTGAACGTCTGGCCGTCGACGACCTCGGACCCCGATTGCGCGAGCTCCGCGCGGAAGATCATCGCCAGCAGGCCGCCGACGAGGAAGAAGATGAACGTGGTCACGATGTACTGGATCCCGATCACCTTGTGATCGGTGTTGACGCGGAGGTAGTCCTTCCAGCTCCTCGCGCCGTGGCCGGAGTGGTCCTCGGGCTGCGTCGGCTGCCCGATCGCGTACCGCATCCAGTAGTCGAAGGAGCCGATGCCGGCGAGGAAGCCCAGCGGTATCGTCACGAGCGAGATCGACACGACGACGTCGTTGAGCCAGATCGGGTCCCAGCCCTCGAGCCAGCGGACGAGCGCCATGATGCCAACGCCGATCCCGAAGAAGAGCGGGATCATCCACAGGCAGCGGCCGAGGCCTGGTCGTTTGAACCAGCTCATTGCTGGCTCCTCGCCCACCGGCTAAAGGCGGCGGCCGGCATCACGACGACATTCGTGCGCATGAGCGAGTGGCCGAGCCCGCAGAGCTCGGTGCAGATGATCGGGAAGGTGCCGACTTTCGTGGGGGTGATCGGCAACGTCGTGGGATGCGGGAACTCGTCGACCCACGGGAGCACGTCCATCTTCTGGCCGAACTGGGGCACCCAGAACGAGTGGATCACGTCCTTCGAACGCATGCTCAGCTCTACGGTTCGGTCGAGCGGCAGGCGGAGCGTCGTCACCTTCGTGCCTGCCGCGGGCCCGTTCGCGTACTCGAACTGCCAGGCGAACTGCTGCGCCGTGACGTTCACGCGCAGTGGGTTCGAGCCCGCGTTGGAGTTCTGCGTGAGCACGATCGCCGCTGCAATGGCGATGACGGTCACGAGCAGCGCCGGCACCGCCGTCCACGCGATCTCGAGACCTGTGTGCCCGTGGATCGACGGCCCGTCGGTGTCGTCGTCAGGCCGCGCGCGGAACTTCACGACCGAGAACAGGATCACGGCAACGACCACGGCGAAGATGAAGATGCAGATTCCCGTCGCCAGCCAGAAGGTGAAGTCGATGCGATCGCGCTGCTCGGAGGCCGAGGGAGGGAGCCACGGGATGAGCACGGCGACCACGGTCGTGGCGGCGGCGACGATGGCCGCCATCACGGCCAGCTGGACGATCTGACTCCACCGCACGGGTATTTGGAGCCTAACCCATCGAAACCTCCGCGCGAGGGATGCCTCCGGCGCGGTTCTGGGGCCGATAGCTAGCGCAACACAAGCGAGTGCACGGCGACCGCGACCCACGCCCTGCTGACGGAGGTCGTGACCATGATGGAACGGTACAACCGGCTCCCGCCCGAGGAACAGCGGATCGTCCACGTGACGCTGCTCGCCGCCGCGCCCGCGCTCTGGTTCGCGATCGCGTGGGAAGAGGTGATGGTGCTGGCAGCGCTACCGCTGCTCGCGATCGTCGCCACAGCGCTCATCCGCACGGCGCGGCGACGGGCCAAGCGCCAGGAAAAGCTGCTCTACTGAATCACGAGATCCCTGCCGATACGGGTCCCATGGCTGAGTATCCATGGCGGCCCCTCGGTGAGCTGCTCGTCCAGCGTGGGCTCATCGACGAGTACCAGCTCGAGCCTCTCCTCCTGGAGCAGCGCCTGACCGGGCAGCTATTCGGAGAGATGCTCGTCGCCAAGCGCATCGTCTCCCCGGTCGACATCGCCAGTGTCATCGCAGAGCAGCACGGTCTCCACCTCGACCCCGACCGGCGCCCAGTTCCGGCTCCGTCGAAGGCCGTCGCGGACACAAACGGCGGCGGCAAGTGGCGTCCGATCGGCCGCATCCTCGTGGACAAGGAGCTGCTCACCGAGAGCGGGCTCCAGCGGGTGCTGCTGGCACAGCGCCGCAGGGGCGGCTTGCTGGGTCAGCTGTTGCTCGAGCGCGGCTACGTCACGCCGGAGCAGCTGGCGTCAGCGCTGGCGGAGCAGCACGGCGTCCACGTCCCCCCGGAAGCGCTCCACCCTTCGCAGGAACAGCCGCTCGACGACGTGGTCTACGAGGTGCGCGCTCCGGATCGGGACGAGAGCGAGGATGCGCTGCATGTGTCGCGCTCGTTCCTCGACGCCAGCGACTTCGCCTTCGAGCTGCTGTACCACGAGGACCCGGACGCACTCGAGATCGTCGAGTTGAAAGGCGGACAGCGCCGGGTTGCGTGGTCGTACGAGCGGCCGCGGGACGAAGACCGCGAAGC
Organism: uncultured Actinomycetes bacterium; assembly: GCA_963786725.1. Classification (GTDB taxonomy): domain Bacteria; phylum Actinomycetota; class Thermoleophilia; order Gaiellales; family Gaiellaceae; genus PALSA-612. The sequence continues at coordinate 169,435 of CAWBAD010000006.1, forward strand.
TAGCTAGGGGCTGCGCTGAGCCAGGCGTCGGAGGCTTCGGCGACAGCCTCCCGTCCGACGTCGATCAGCTCGGGCAGCGCGAAGAAGCCGTGGAACATGCCCTCGTAACGCCGCAAGGTCGTCGGCACTCCGACTGACTCGAGCCGTGCAGCGTATGCCTCGCCCTCGTCCCTGAGCACATCCGTCTCCACCGTCACGACGTGGGTCGGCGGCGACTTCGCGAGCGCTTCGTCAGCACCGAGTAGCGGAGATACCCGCGGGTCGTCAGTCGCCGCCTCGCCGCCGGACAGGTAGTGGGCGATGTACCACTCCATGGAAGCGCGCGTCAGGTACGGGCCGTCGCGGTAGTCGTCGTACGAGGTCGTGTTGCACCGCGTATCGGTCACGGGATAGACGAGCAGCTGAAAGCGCAGCGGAACGGCTCCGAGCTGCGCTACCGCGGCCGCGAGGTTGCCGCCCGCCGAGTCGCCTCCGATCGCGAGCCGCTCCGGGTCGGCGCCGAGCTCTTCCGCGTGCTCCCACGCCCAGCGCGTCGTAGTCAGGGCGTCGTCGAAGGCAGCCGGGAACGGGTGCTCCGGTGCGAGCCGGTAGTCGACGGACAGCACGGCCTGTCCGCTCTCCGCCGCCAGCGCGCGAGCCGTCGAGTCGTGCGTGTCGAGATCGCCGACCACCCAGCCGCCGCCGTGGAAGTACACGAGCAGTCCCAGCCCTTCGTCGTCGTTGGGTCGATAGAGCCGCGCGGGAACACCGCCGGCGTCGACGTCACGGATCTCGTGGAGCTCTATCGCGGAGGGCCGCACGTGCGCTCTGCGAATCTGCCGCGCCTCGGGCGGCGAGACCTCGGTGATCGGCGGAAAGCCGAGCGCTGCCATCGTGTCGAGCACGGCCTGTGCCTGCGGGTGTAGTTCCACGCCGAAAGTCTCGCAGTACTCTGCGGGCCGTGAGCGACGTCGTCATCGTCGGGGGCGGAACGGCCGGCTGTGTGCTCGCGTCGCGTCTCAGCGAGGATCCGGCGCGCCGGGTCTGCCTCCTGGAAGCCGGGCCGGACTACGGACCGCTGGGTGACGGACGCTGGCCCCGCGAGATCGTCGACGCCGGCGCGATCGCCGAGACGCACAACTGGGGTCCCGGCGGCGAGGACGAACGGCCGCTCGGCGGCCGCATTCTCGGTGGATCCTCGGCAGTCAACGCCTGCGTCGTCGTGCGGGGGACGCCTGACGACTACGACGAATGGGGCGCCGACTGGTCGTACGAGCGTCTCGCACCGTACCTCGACCGCGCCGAGGCCACCCTACGTACGGCACCCACCAATACGAGTCAGCCGGCACCGTTCCACAACGCGTTCATCGAGGCGGCTGCGCTCCGTGGGAGCCGACGCGACCCCCTTTCCCGCCAACGTGGTCGACGGAGTGCGATGGAACGCGGCCATCGCGTACCTCGAGCCGGCGCGCCGTCGCCCGAACCTCGAGATCGTCAGCGGCGCGCTCGTAGACCGTGTTCTCCTCGACGGCTCGCGCTCGACGGGCGTGGTCTGCGCCGACGGCCGGCGGTTCCGCGCCGAAACCGTGATCCTGACCGCCGGGGCGTACTTCTCGCCCGCGATCCTCATGCGCAGCGGCATCGGGCCCGAAGGTGAGCTCCGGCTGCCGGTCGGACAGCGCCTGCTCGACCACTACGGAACGAGCGTGACCTGGGAGCCAACCGAGCAGCTTCATGCGGAGACGGTCGCCCACGTGGCGAGCCACCATCTCTTCGAGGCGCACTCCGTCGTCAAGGCTGCAAGCTCGGCGTGTGCGCCTGAGAGCTGGGACATCCATGTCGTGCCGTGGCTCTACGCGGGCGAGACGCCGGGTCGCTTCCAGGTCAGTGCACCGCTCTTCCACATGAAGCCGCTGTCGCATGGGCGGGTTTCGTTGCGTTCGAGCGATCCGGCGGAGGCGCCGCTCGTGGACAGGGGCTACTTCTCGCGCGAGGAAGACGCCCAGACGATTGTCGAGGCGATCGAGTTGGCCAGGACGATTGCCGCTACATCGCCCGTCGCCGAGCTGCTCGGAGAGGAGCTGCGACCCGGGCGGGTCGAGCTCGCCGAGTACGTGCGAGCGACCGCGCGCAACTACTTCCATCCCGCGGGGACGTGCCCCATCGGGGAGGTGGTCGACAACGAGTGCCGCGTGCTCGGCAGGGAGGGACTACTCGTCGCGGACGCTTCCGTCATGCCTACGATCCCGCGCGCGAACACGAATCTCACGACCGCCGCGATCGCCGAGCGCGTCGCGGCAAGCCTCACTGCCGAGTGATCAGCTGACGGTCAGCGTGCCTTCCATGCCGGCCTCGCGGTGGCCAGGCACGGCGCAGTAGAACTCGTAGGTACCCGGCTCGACATCCACGGTGACGGAGGTCGTCCCGTCGGACACCGTGTCGCTCTGCTCCTCGACGCCGTTGCCTTCGACCTTGACGTTGTGAGCGACCGACGAGTCGTTCGTCAGCTCGATGGTGACCGAGCCCGCCGGCGCCTCCAGCGAGGTCGTGTCGAAGGCCAGCGCTCCGCTCGGGTCCGCGGCCAGCTGGAGCGACGTTGTCTCCCCGGTAGCAGTGGTGTCCTCCGTCGCGGTCGTCGATCCGTTGTCGTCCCCGCCGCAGCCGGCCGCCAAGAGCGCGGCGACGAGCAGCGGAAGAACCACGAGCACGGTGCGTCTGTTCATGGCCGTTCGATACCCGCTCCTGGGACGGCGAAACCTCAACACGCGTCTACACTTTCGTGGACGGGCCGTTAGCTCAGCTGGTAGAGCAGGGGACTCTTAATCCCAAGGTCGAAGGTTCGAGTCCTTCACGGCCCACTCCTCGCTCGCCCGCTTCGCTTTCCGCTCGGGGTGCGGCCTTCGGCCGCTCGAGGGCGAGCGCATGTGAGCCGCGCCCGCCGTGTCGGTCGCGGCGGCGGAGTCTTGGCTGAAGGAGGGGGCACACGGGGGAACCATGTGGGTTCACCCGTGCTGTTCCAACGGTCGAAGGTTCGAGTCCTTCACGGCCCATGAGCGCAAAGCCCGTCAGGTTCTCGGTGCATCCGCGAGCGCGGCACCGACCGCCTTCTCCTCGGAACCGTCGCGGCCGTCACGCGCGAAAGATGGCTGACACCTACTGCGATGATGGCCGCGGTGGAGCATGAGCGATGGGTCCAAGAGCGCGTTGGCCAGGGTTGGCGATACGGGCCAACCCGCAACGACCAGGCGCGCGTTCATCCGGACGTCGTCGCCTGGGCTAACTTCCTCCCGACCAGCATGACGTCAACCGCCGCTTCGTCCGAGAGCTGCCGGCGATGCTCGCAAGAATCGGAATCGCGAGACCGTGCGTAGTCAGACGCGCGACCCGACGCGCCCCGCCGGCGGCCTGAGGGTGCTCCTCCGATCCTGGCTCGAGCGGCTCGGCCTCGTGGCGGCACCACCGGGCGAGAGTGCGTACCACGCTTTCATCTCGTACAGCCACGCCGTGGACGGAGCGCTCGCACCCGCACTTCAGCACGGTCTCCAGCGCTTCGCGAAGCCGTGGTACCGCGCACGAGCGCTCCGGGTTTTCAGAGACGAGGCCAGCCTCTCCGCGAACCCGGGTCTGTTGTCCTCGATCGAGCATGCCCTCGACAGCTCGCTGTACTTCATCCTGTTGGGCTCGCCGGCTGCGGCGAGTTCTCCCTGGGTCGCACGCGAAGCAGCGCGCTGGCGTGCAACGAAGCCGATCGAGAACCTGATGATCGGCCTGACAGAAGGCGAGCTCGAATGGGACCACGACGCGGGCGACTTCGATTGGGAGCGACAGATCGCGTTGCCCGAGACCTTGCGCGGCGCCTTTCGCGAGGTGCCGCGCTTCATCGACCTGCGCTGGGCGCACGCAAGCGAGCACCTGTCACTGAGTGACGCACGATTTCGCGATGCGGTCGCCGAGTTCGCCGCGCCGCTCCACGGCGTTCCGAAGGACGTTCTCGCCGGCGAGGAGGTTCGACAGCATCGGCGGACGGTCAGGACCGCAAGGGCGGCTGCCATCGCTCTCGCGTGCCTGACCCTTGCATCGATCGTATTCGGGAGCTTCGCCGTCCTGCAACGAAACGAGGCGCGAAGGCAGAGGGACACGGCAACAGCGAGGTCGCTCTCGGCTGGCGCTTCCGCCAACCTGGACACTCGTATCGACCTCGCCGCGCTGCTCAGCCTCGAGGCGTACCGCGCAAAGCCGAGCCCGGAGACCCGAGGCGGTTTGACCCGCGTGCTGCAGCGCAGCGAACACATCGTCGGCCTCTTCCACGCCGACCAACCGGTAGAGCGAATCGCGTTCAGTCGGGACCGGACCACGCTGGCCATTGCCGGAACCACGAACGTGACCCTCCTGAATCTCGAAAGAGAACGGGAGGTGGACGCCGTTCTGCCCGTCGGAGGAGCGAAGTCGATTGCCCTCAGCGCCGACGACACCATGCTCGCGGTTGGCGGACCCCGTGCGATCTCGCTGTGGCGCCTGGACGGTACGCCAACTCTCAGCCGACGGATCCCAGTGCGCGAAGCGAAGGCGCTGACGTTTTTCGGCGGCGGGCAGGAGCTTCGACTTGGCGTCGTCGGTCGGTCGGCGTTAAGTGTCTTCGACGCCCGGAGCGGCAATCGCCTGTGGAGCCGATCTGTCGGACCCGACGTGTCCGCTGCCTCGTTCTCACCGGACGGCGAGACCGTTGCCGCCGGCGGGAGCAACCAGCTCCAGATCGTCGGAACGAAACGAGACGCGCCGATCCGGCGAATCGGCGTCTCGTTACCTCTTCGGGCGGTCGCCTTCAGCCACGACGGACGGACGATGGCAGGCATCGACGTCGCCGGCGGGGTTGCCACTGTCTGGAGGCTGGCGACGCGGGATGTGCTTCAGCGGATCCCCATGCCCGGGGTCGCACAGTCCATCGCGTTCACGCCCGATGGGCGGCTTGCGCTCGGCATGGCAGACGGCAGCGTGGTGCTTGAGCCGATCCGCGACTCCAGGCCGCGCCAGGTGCTGCATGGCCCAACGGAGGGGGTCTTCGACATCGCGTTCCCGGATGGGGGCCCGCTGGCGACCGCGGGCGAGCAGGGGATCGTGGTGCTCTGGGATCCCTCGACGAGCGCGCTCCAGCGAAGGGTCTTTCATCTCGACTCGATATCGGACATCGGCCCGATCTCGGACATCGACTTCGCCAACGGAGCCAACGACCTTGCGGCGGGCGGCCTACTGGACGAAGTAGTCACCGTCTGGAGGTTCGCGAGTGACCGGCCACCCCGCCGGCTCCACGTGTCGGCCGACGCCGTTGCGATCGACAGCCGCGGGGAGCGTCTCGTCGTGGCCGGTCGGGGTGTCTCCCTCTACGAGGTGGACGGCCGCAGCCGCCAGCTTCAGAGGCCGGGCGCCGGCGACCGCGTTCGGGCACTGGCGTTGAGCAGCCGTGACATTGTCGCCTGGGGGCTCCCTGGTCGTGTCGCTCTGTGGGACGCTTCCGTTGCACGCCGACTCGAACCGCTGCGCGTGCAGGGAACGCCGGTCAGCCTCGACTTCAGTGATACCGGACTTCTCGCGGTCGCGGGGACGAACGGAGTCACTCTCTGGGATCCAGTGGAGCAGCGGCTTGTCGCCGAACCCGTGCAAGACGTCGAGGTACAGGCCGTCGCGATCGCTCGATCAGGAGACGTGCTTGCGTACGCGAGCGCTGGCCGGGTAACGCTCTGGGACCTCCGGAAAGATCGCGTGAGGTTTTCGATCGCAATGCCAGAGAACGTGTCACTTGCGCTTGCGTTGAGCCCCGACGAGGGGACGCTCGCAGTCGGGACCAGCGGAAGTGCGGACCAGTTGCTCCTGATCGACACAGACAGTGGGCGGATGCTCGGGGGAGCGCTGACCGTGCCTGGTGGCCCCGTCACGGGCCTCGACTTCAGCCCTGACGGGACGATGCTAGCCACGGGAACACAGGGCGGCGAGCTGACGTTCTGGGACGCCGTGCTGTGGAGCGATGTCGCGGCGATGAAGAAGCGGTTGTGCGAGGTCGCCGGTCGCAGTCTCACGCCGGAGGAATGGCGAGAGCTCGTTGCCGGCAGACCGTACGAGGCGAGTTGCCCCTAGCCCCCCCGGCCAAAGCTGCAGCTCTTGTCGGGTTGAATCTTGGCGGCGCGGTCGATGTGCGGTTCGATGTAGCCCTTGAACTGGGCACCCGTGCGCAACCACTTGAGCGCGCCGACCCACGCGTACTCCCCCCGGGGGACCGTGAAGCTGAACCTCTGCGGTGCTGCACTCGCCTGATCGGCGCTTCGCCAGGCGGGATACCCGGTCGCAACACCCGGCGCTTGGACGACCGCGGCAATCCACGGAGTGACCTTCACTGGGCGGGACTCGGTGATTCCCCGAACCCGGCGAAAGAGGAAGCCTCGCCAAAAGACGGTTTCCCGCCCTCCATCCGGCATCGCCGGTTGGATCGGTATAGGCGGAGCAACGGTGGTCCTGTAGGGCTTCCGGTTCGAGAAGCACGACGGTTGGTCCGAGTACCGAAACGGTCCGGTCCCTGGTGGTGTCGCGGACCCGATCAGGCGAAGCAGCGGCCACTCGAACGGCCAGCCTGAGTTGCCGCCGACGCCACGTGGAGGAGCGTCAGCCGAGAATGTCCGCAGCAAGCGCTCGCGATATGAGCGTAGAACAGCCCGGTACCCGCCCGGCAATTGCATGACGACCGGGGATCGCCGACCGGAAACCGGCTCGCTGCGGGCCTCTCGTAAAGCCGGCGGCGGACCGGCGATCGCCGGAAGCGGACCCGGAACACCGACGATCTCGCAGCCACCTGCGCCCGCGCGCTCGAGACAGTAGTCGCGTCCAGGGCCATCGGAGAGCGCGTTCGCTCCCGTACCCCCGTCCAGGAAGTCGCTGCCGGCCGCGGCAGTGATCCTGTCGAATCCTGCGTTTCCGATCAGGAAATTCGTCTTCGCATCTCCGAGCAACTGATCGGGGAGCTCCGATCCCTCGACCTGCTCGATGCCCGCCAGCGTGTCGAGACCCCGACCGATCGCACGGCCTATGAGCAGGTTGGCCTGAATGCCACTCGAACCTCGGCGGTAGGTGATTGCGTCCAACCCGGCGCCGCCGTCGAGAGTGTCGTTGTCGTTGCCGTCGCCGCCGCTGAGAACGTCGTCCCCGCTGCCCCCGACAACCCGATCCTGACCGCGATCCCCGCCAACACTGTCGTTCCCGTTGCCGCCGAGTAGCCGGTCATTCCCCTCGTCTCCGAAGACACGGTCGTCCCCGCCTTCACCTCGAACCTCGTCGTCCCCTTCGCCTCCCGTGAGGTAGTTGACTCCGGCGTTCCCGACGAGCACATCGCGAAACTTCGATCCGTACAGGGACTCGATCGAATCCAGCCGGTCAGTCCCCTCACCGGTTGCGGCGCCCGTGCCGAGACTTGCCCTGACGCCGCTGGAGAAGCCCACGGCGTCTTCACCGCCACCACCGACGACGGTGTCGTCGCCGTCCTTTGGCCAGAAGGAGTTGAAGCCGCCGTCTCCGATCAGCGTATCGCTCAAGCGAGTTCCCGAGAGTCCGAGAACGTTCATCAGCCTGTCGGCACCCTCCCCGGTCGCCGTGCCCGTCCGAAGGTCGGCCCGGACGGGTTGCGTCGATTCGTCGAGCTCGTCGAACAGCACAATGTCGAGGAACCCTGGGCCCACGCCGCCACCGCCGCCGTCGATGCTGTCGTCGCCCGGTCCAGGCACGAATCCGTCGTTACCGGTGCCCCCGCAGAGCGCGTCATTCCCCCCGAATCCCAGAATGGCGTCGTCGCCACCGAGTCCGACGATCACGTCGTTGCCCTCGGTGCCGCCCAGCACGTCTGCACCGTCCGACCCGACGAGGGTCGCCGGCAGACCGAAGCACTCCACCGCGGCCGGGCTTCCGAGTCCTGTCGCGGAGACGAGCAGGGTCACCAGACTCGAGGTGCACACGGCAACCCCCGTCGTTCGGACGTACCTCATCGGATCGCGAGAGGCGCGCAGCTCTTGGCGCTGGAGTTACCGGCAGCGTCCCATGCGCGCACGCAGAATCGAAGCGTGCCGGAGACGCTCGCCGGCACTCGCCAGCTCTGCGAATAGATGCTCGTGACCTTTCTCGAGCCGAGCTTGGTTCGCTTCGTGGCAATCAATCGGCGTCCACGAAGCACCGTGATCTCCTCCCGCGTCCTCTTGCTCTCGTCGAACACCGTGTAGCGGAGCTTCGCGATGCCGCCCTGCACGCCCGTGCTCGCGAGCGCCTTTACACGTGGGGAAGTCCGATCGACTGCGCGGGGCACGAGTATCTCGTAGGTCCAGGGCGCGAGGTCTCCGCCCGTGTCGGATGTCGCGGGGCCGATCGGATTGATTGTTGCTAGCACCTGGAAGCGAAAGCTCGGAGGGTCGCCGATGTCCGTCTTGTGGAGTCGCAGAGTGAGGGTCGAAGTGGTGCTGTCGAACGTTCCGGCGTACGACCCCTGGGGGGTCGTCTCCGGTGGTTCCAATTGACAGACGGGGACGATGCGGTTCAACGGAAAACGATCCGGCACAGGCGCTGTCCGTCCAAGCGCAGCGAGCGCCCAGTCCGCGCCGAATCCTCCGCCGAGATTGCATCCGGTAGAGACGCTCTGATCGGTGTCGAGGTACACCGAGATGAAGTCGGGGTCGGCGAGGTCGGTGCGGTTCGGGATGAGGAGCTGGAACTCGAGATTCCCAGCGTTGTCGTTGGAGACGCGGACCGTCGTGATGTCGGGCGAGCCGCCGAGGTTGTCCCCGGTCGCGTCGACGAAGGTCTGCGAGTTCGCCGTCACGCCCATTCCTGTGTCCGCTCGCTGAGGTGTCGCCTGAGCGCTCGGTCCTCGTGCTCCGAGGAGGCCGCCGACAAGCATGGCAAGACCCGCAACGATGACGAGGCGTCGACCGCTGCTAGCCACGCAGCAACGCATGCAGCCCCTCCTTCAGCGACGGCTCTGCAATTCTTCCACAGTTCGATGACACTCGCCAACCAGGGAGCACGAGCTCGGACCACGTTCTCAGGCGCGTCCACCGTCTAATGCGCGCGAGGTAGGGGATCGAGTCCTTCACGGCCGTCGTCTAGCATGGCGCCATGCCTGAGCTGCAGCCGGGTTTGTGGCACTGGACGGCCCCGCACCCGGATTGGAAGCCGGGAGAAGAGTGGGACGAGGCGGTGTCGTCCTACGCGATCGACGACGGCGAGAACCTGGTGCTCTTCGATCCACTGGCCGTGCCCGGCGAGATCGACGAGCTCTCGGCCGGCCGTGAGACGGCGATCGTGCTGACCTGCCCGTGGCACGAGCGCGAGGCAGAGAGCCTCGAGAAGCGGCTCGGCGCGGTCGTGTTCCTGCCGCCGCCCGAGGAGTACAACGAGGACGCCGCGTGGCTGCGCCCCGACCTCGAGCGTCTCGAGAGAGAGGAGTACATCCTCAAGGCCGGCGACCGGCCGCCGATCGGCGTGGAGGTGTTCGCGGGAAAGAACCGTCACGACTTGGTGCTCTGGATCGAAAACCACGGTGCGCTCGTCGCCGGCGACACCCTGATCGACCGCGGCGACGGTCTCGAGCTCCCCGACAGCTGGCTACCCCCAGACGTGACGCGCGACCAGATGCTCGAGGTGTTGCGCCCGCTGCTCGAGCTGCCGGTCGAGGTCGTGCTCGCGACGCACGGCGGCCCGAAAGATCGAGCCGCCCTCGAGCGAGCGCTCGCCTGAGTGACGTTCGCAGTCCCCGCCGAGGCGTACGACCGGTTCATGGGCCGGTACTCGATGCCGCTGGCGCCGCTGTTCGCCGACTTCGCAGGCACGGAAGGCCGTGTGCTCGACGTGGGCTGCGGACCGGGCGCGCTGACGGCGGAGCTGGTACGACGACACGGCGAGCAAGCCGTCTCAGCCGTCGATCCGTCCCAGCCGTTCGTCGACGCCGTCCACGAACGCCACCCGGGAGTCACGATCGAGCGCGCGCCGGCCGAGCAGCTGCCGTTCGCCGACGAGGAGTTCGACGCCGCGCTCGCGCAGCTCGTCGTCCACTTCATGACCGATCCCGTGGCAGGGCTGAGCGAGATGGCACGCGTCACGCGCGACGGAGGCGTTGTCGCAGCGACCGTGTGGGATCACGGCGGCGACCAGGGACCCCTGAACGTGTACTGGGAGGCCGTGCGTGAGCTCGATCCCGATGTGGACGACGAGTCGCAGCTGGCAGGCGCTCGCGAAGGCGATCTCTCCAGACTGTTCCGGAAGGCGGGCCTGCAGGACATCGTCGAGAAAGACCTCTGGGTCTCCGTCGAGCACGCGACCTTCGAAGACTGGTGGGAGCCGTACATGCTCGGCGTAGGCCCCGCGGGCGACTTCGTCGCGGGTCTCGACGAAGATGGGCGGGCGCAGCTGCGCGACCTCTGCCTGCAGAAGCTGCCGGAGGCGCCGTTCGAGGTGCGCGCCTGCGCGTGGGCCGCACTAGGGCTCGTCTAGGACGGGCTTGCAGGGCGCGCGAGCGCGTAGAACAGCCGGTCGAAAGCCTCGTCGCGGCGCGCAATCGCAAACCCCGCACGGGCGAGCTCCTGCTCCAGCGAGCCAACGGTGATCCCACCGTGGTCGATCTCCCACACGTGGTAGGGCTCGTCGATCTTGCCCCGGTTCACCTTCCACTGGAACGACCTCGCCTTCACCTTCGGCACCTTCACGCCGAAGGAAGCCACGAGCCTCCGGTTGCGCGGCAGGCTCAGGAAGACATGTCGCCGCGCCGCGGTGGCGAGCCTCGCCAGGACGGACGTGAGGTCGCGGTAGGGGAGGTGCTCGAAGACCTCGAAGGCGAGAATCGCGTCGTACGTGTCGGGGAACACGTAGTGCGCGACGTTGGCGACGATGTCGGGCCGCTTGTCGGCGTCGATGTCGAGCGTAGTGACGGTGACGCCCTTCGAGCGAAGGTAGTTCGCGGTGAAGCCCGTGCCGACGCCGATCTCGAGCACCTGGTCGCCCTGCCCGACGAGGTCCTGCATGAGCTTCTGCTGACGCCAGTAGAGGCGCCAGTGCGTCTCGCCCTCCAGCTCGTGAATCCAGTGGCTCGAGTATCGGTACCCGGCGCCTTCGGCAGTCTCGCTCTCCACGCCGACCTACGCTAACGCCATTAGCGCCCGGCCGTGACGGCTGATGCTGCCGTGTGCTGCCTTTCCCGGACTTTGCAGGGGAAACGAGACGGAGCAGCGAGCGGCCGTGGCGTCCGGTGATGGCTCGTTATGCCACGTTCGTTAGCAAACGCGTTTGCGGGCGAGGTCGAGCTTTCGCAGTAGATCTGGAGCGCGGCCGCTCCGGCGATATCGAGCTCCACGTCAGCGACATGTAACGCGCATGCCGCCCTGATCAACGGCGGGACGTCGGAAGCGCGATGACCTTCATGGAAGCGGCTGCCAATCCGGCTGGAAGTCTTCCCGCGCCATGCCTCCGGCACCGAGCACGCGGACGGTCCCGGTGCCGATGGTCGCCACCGCGATGCGCTGGTCAACGGTCTGGAATGCGATCTCGCGGCCGTCGGGCGACCACGAGAGATTGGCCGCCCGCACGTCCGGCATGAGCACGGCCTCGCCCGTGTCGTCGGCGTTCACAGCCCAGATCCCAGGGAGGTCGCCGCGCGTGAACGCGATGCGGCGTGCGTCGGGAGACCAGGCGAACCCGCTGACGAGCGCGGTCCCGGCGAGCAGCCGTCGGACATCGGAGCCGTCCGTGTCCATGACGTACAGCTCGCTGCCCCAACGCCGGAACGCGAAGTGGCGGCCGTCTGGAGACCACGCGAGATCGCCGTACTGGTTGCACTCAGGAGTGACGCGCGTCAAACCCGTCCCGTCCGCGTTCACGACGTGGACACGTGCGCAATACCCGCCTTTCGAGTTGGCGGGCGCACGCACGAACGCAATCCGCCGCCCGGAAGGCGACCAGCTTGGCGAGATGTCGTTCATGCCGCGGGGCGACGTGATCTTCTTCGCACCGCTGCCGTCCGCCCGGAGGACGTGGAGGGCGTAGACGTTGGCGACGTTGGCGTACCGGGAGAACACGAGCCGCTTCCCACTCGGCGACCACCTGGGCGAAAGCTCGAAGCTGCGGTTGGCGGTGAGCGTCTTGAGGCCCCTACCATCGGCGCCGATCGTGTAGAGATCGCCGTCCCTGTCCGCACGCGAGCTCGGCGTGCGGTTGCTGACGAAGACGATCAGCCCGTTGCGGCCCGGGAAGGTCGCACCGGCCCTCGGCGCTGCCGGCGCGCTCGCCCCAACGGCAGCTGTGGCTCCGATCACGACTAGAGCTGCGGCGAGTAGCCGCATCGTGCCTCCGATCGATCGACCGCGGCAGCCTACGCCGCGGCTGTTAGCGCCGCATGATCGAGGGGGGATGGTTTCGTAAGCGGACGTCTGAGCAGGCGCATTTTTGAGCCAGATCTCGGAGTGCTCACCCGCCGTTCTGAAAATCCCCCCCGAGGCGGATCGGTGCGGAAGCGGAGCGATTGGCGCGAATTAAGGTGGGCTGGAAAAATGGCGGGTCAGAGCGCGTCGTTCCTGTCTAAGAAACCGGCGGGCAGGTCAGCGCGTAGGCATGGATGAGGGCGCGAAAGGAATACCGGGGGTGAAGCCTTCGCGCCCTGCTTCATAGTGCCTGGGCAGGTGAGTCGAGACACCCGGCCGACCGAGGAGGATTGCCCTAGCCTGCCAGCCGGGTGCCCCCAGATGAATCGGAGCGCCCACCCGCAGGTGGTGACCCTGCGTCTGTCCGCACGACGGCCCACTTCTACACGCACTCGCTCGATGACGCCTCGCGGACGGCCGCAGATGCCTTGGCGAGCGTCTTCGACGACCCGCGTTAGCAAGCGGTTAGCAGAACGGCGCTATGCGCGACGGGAACCCGCTGCCCATGCGGGTTCTCTCGTTTGGGCACGATAACGCCATGAAGGTGCTCTCCGTCGTCGGCAACCGCCCGCAGTTCATCAAGTCGGGGCCGCTGTCGGTCGCGCTCCGCGAGGCCGGCATCGAGGAGATCGTCCTCCACACGGGACAGCACTACGACCGCGAGCTGTCGGACGTGTTCTTCGAGGAGCTCGGGCTGGCCGAGCCCGCCTACCGGCTCGAGGCGCACACGCGCGACGTCGCCACGATGCAGCCCGGGATACTGGACGCGCTCGGGCGGGAGCGCCCGGACGCGACCGTCGTCTTCGGCGATACGAACTCGACGCTCGCGGGCGCGCGTGCAGCACGGCGAGCCGGCGTGCCGTTCGCCCACGTCGAGGCGGGGATGCGCTCCGGCGACATGACGATGCCGGAGGAGCACACGCGCATCGAGGTGGACTCGATCGCCGACCTGCTGCTCTGCCCGGACGAGCGCTCGCGCGGCATCCTCGAGGCCGAAGGCGTACCGGGCACGATCGCGGTCGTCGGCGACGTGATGGCCGACGCCTGCTTCACGTTCGCGCCGATCGCGCGGGAACGCTCGGACGTGCTCGAGCGGCTCGGGCTTCGAGGCGGGGACGTACGTCGTCGCGACGATCCACCGCGACGCGAACGTCGTCGAGCCGCGGCTCGGTCGGATCGTCGAGGGGCTCAACGGGCTCGACGAGCCGGTCGTCTTTCCCGCGCACCCGCGCACCAGGGACGTGCTCACTGGCGTGGCCCGGACCACGTCCGCCTCGTCGAGCCGCTCTCGTACCTCGACTTCGCGGCGCTCGCGTCACAGGCCCGCGTCATCGTCACCGACTCGGGCGGGCTGCAGAAAGAGGCGTACTGGTACGGCGTCCCCTGCGTGACCGCGCGGCCGTCGACCGAGTGGGTGGACACCGTCGAGCAGGGAGCGAACATCCTCGTGGACGACGATCCCGAGCGGCTCGTCGCCGCCGTCGCAGCCGCGCGGCCGCTGCCCGGCAGATCGTCCGGAGCTGTACGGCGACGGCAGGGCAGCGCCGAAGATCGCAGAAGCTCTCTGTACGCTTTTCGCCCAATGACCGAGCCCCGTCTGGAAGCGCAACCAGCCGAGCCCGCGACCCGTCACTGGGACGTCGCCGTCGTCGGCGCCGGCTACGTCGGCGTGCCGCTCGCGCGCCTGCTCGCGCAGGCCGGCAAGACCGTGCTGCTCGTCGACGTGGCCGAGCACGTCGTCGCCGGGCATCAACCGCGGCGAGAGCCACATCGAGGACGTCCCGTCCGAAGACGCTCGGGCCGCTCGTCGCCGACGGCCGCATCGCGGCGACGACCGACTACGACGCGCTCCGCGACGCCGACGCGATCGTCGTCGCCCTCCCGACGCCGCTCTCGAAGCAGCGCGAGCCGGACATCTCGATCCTGCGCGACGCGGTCGTCGGAGATCGCCGCGCGGCTGCGCCCGGGCCACCTCGTCGTGCTCGAGTCGACGACGTACCCCGGCACGACGCGCGAGGTCGTGCTGCCGGCGCTCTCGAGCCGGCGGTCTCGAGGTCGGCACGGACTTCAACCTCGCCTTCTCGCCCGAGCGCGTCGATCCCGGCAACACGCGCTGGCGCCCGGAGAACGTGCCGAAGATCGTCGGCGGGATCACCGACGCGTGCACGGAGCGCGCGGCCGCGCTCTACCAGGGCGCGATCGACCAGGTGCACCGGGTCTCCTCTCCGGAGGCCGCGGAGCTGACGAAGCTGCTCGAGAACATCTTCCGCTCGGTCAACATCGCGCTCGTCAACGAGCTCGCGCAGCTCTGCGACCGGATGGGCATCGACGTCTGGGAGGTGGTCGACGCCGCGTCGACGAAGCCGTTCGGCTTCATGCGCTTCGAGCCCGGCCCCGGCCTCGGCGGCCACTGCATCCCGATCGACCCCTTCTACCTCACCTGGAAGGCGCGCGAGTTCGGCTTCTACACCGAGTTCATCGAGCTGGCCGGCAAGGTCAACGAGAACATGCCGTACTACTGCCGCTCGCTCATCTCGCAGGCGCTGAACCACGGGCGGCAGCGGTCGCTGAAGGGATCGAAGGTGCTCGTGCTCGGCGTCGCGTACAAGGCCGACATCTCGGACATCCGCGAGTCGCCGGCGCTGAAGCTGATCGAGCTGCTGCGAAACGCCGGGCGCCGAGGTCGCCTACCACGACCCGCACGTGCCCGAGCGTGCCCGAGCTCGGTCTCGAGTCGGTCGACGCTCGACCCGGCGGCCTACGACTGCGTCGACCGTCGTCACCGATCACTCGGGCATCGACTACGACCGAGCTCGTCGCACGACGCGCACCTCGTCGTCGACTTTCGCAATGCGACGGGCGAGAAGGGCCGCCGCTCCGACAAGGTCTGGAAGCTTTGAGCATCGAAGGTCGCGGTTGCGGGCCTCGGTTACTGGGGCCGCAACCTCGCGCGAAACTTCGACAGAACTCGCCGAGCTCGCGTGGCTCTGCGACTCGGACAGCGCCGTCGTCGAGCACGCCGCGGCCGCTATCCGCAGGCACGGACGACGACCGACTTCGACGACCTGCTCGCAGACGACGCGCTCGACGCGGTCGTCGTCGCGACACCGCGTGCCGACGCACTACCGATCTCGCGTTGCGAGCGCTCGAGGCGGGCAAGCACGTGCTCGTCGAGAAGCCGCCGGCGATGCACGGCCGAGGAGATCGACGAGCCTCGTCGAGCTGGCCGACGAGCGCGACCTCGTGCTGATGCCCGGCCATCTCCTGCTCTACCACCCGGGCGTCCAGAAGCTCAAGGAGCTCGTCGACTCGGGCGAGCTCGGCGACGTGCTCTGCGTCTACGGCAACCGCCAGAACCTCGGCATCATCCGGCCCGACGAGAACGCGCTCTGGTCGCTCGGCGTCCACGATCTCTCGGTCATCCTCTACCTGCTCGAAGAGGAGCCGTCGGAGGCGATCGCGCTCGGCCGTGACTTCCTCCAGCCGGGCGTGGAGGACGTCGTCTTCTGCTATCTCCGCTTCCCGTCAGGGAAGATCGCGCACATGCATCTCTCGTGGCTCGACCCGCACAAGATGCGGAAGCTGACCGTCGTGGGCAAGGAGAAGATGGTCGTGTTCGACGACATGGAGCTGGAGCGCAAGGTGACGGTGTACGAGAAGTCGCCGTGGCTGCGCGCCGAGACGTACGGCGAGTGGCAGACGCGAACCGGAGACATCCACATCCCGAAGATCGCCACGGACGAGCCGTTACGCCTCGAGTGCGAGCGGTTCCTCGCGCTCGTCGACGGTGAAGGTGACCGGAGCAAGGTGGCACGGGACGGCGCGCTCGTCGTGCGGGTGCTCGAGCGGCTGACGGAGTCGCTGCGTGGCAGCTGACGTCCATCCGACGGCGATCGTCCACGAGGGCACGGTGCTCGGCGAAGGCGTGCGCGTGCTCGAGTACGCAGTCGTCGGCAAGCAGCCGGTGCTGTCGGCGCGCTCGACGGCCAAGCGCGATGTCCTGCCGCCCGCCGAGATCGGCGCTGGGGCCGTCATCTCAACCGGCGCAGTCGTGTTTGCCGGCACGACGATCGGCGAGCGCTCGATCGTCGGTGACCAGGCCTGCGTTCGGGAGCGCTGCGCCATCGCCGAGGACGTCGTCGTCGGGCGCGGTTCTCTCGTCGAGAACGACACGACCGTCGGAGCGCGCACGAAGATCCAGGCCGAGGCCTACGTGACGGCGTACTCGACGATCGAGGAGGACGTCTTCATCGCCCCCTGTGTCGTGACGACGAACGACAACTTCATGGGCCGCACCGAAGGACGTCACGAGCTCGTCAAGGGCCCGACGATCCGGCGGGGAGCGCGCGTGGGCGGCGGAGCGGTGCTCTGTCCGGGCGTCGAGATCGGCGAAGAGGCGTTCGTCGCCGCCGGCGCCGTCGTCACGAAGGACGTCCCGCCACGGATGGTCGTGGTGGGCGTTCCCGCGCGCGTGGTCCGCGCCGTGGACGACGACGAGCTGCTGCCCTAGGCGGCTCCCGCGAGCTCTGCGAGAAGTCGCGGCATCCCGATGCGCTGCGCGGTCTCGGTCGCACGCTCGATGAGCGCGAGCGCGAGCGCGTCGTCGCCATCTGCGCCTCGGGCGTGCAGCACTCTGGCGGCCTGAAACTCCGCTCGCGCGGTGAGCGGCTCCGACCCGAGCGCGCGGCTGCGCTCGGTCGCATCGTCGAGATGCGCAAGCGCGCGATCGTAGTCCCCCGCGCCAGCGGCGAGTATCCCCAGCATGCGCGAAACCGGCCCCAAGCAGAGCACGGCGCCCCCGACGGGGATGTAGCGATCCTCGAAAGGCGCCAGCAGCTCATAGAGATCGCGGCAGTACTCGGGCGCTTCGCACCTGGCCAAGAGCGTTTGTCAGCATTGCGATCGTGGCGAACCAGACACAGTCGCGCGGAATCTTCGTGAAGCGGTCCTCTGCGAACGTCGCCACCTGCGCCAACGCGTCATCCGGTCTACCGACGTCCGCGTAGACCATGGCAAGGGCGCTGCGCCATGCCGCCAGAGGTGACTGCTCGACGTACGCCTCCAGGCCGTCTACGAGCATGCCGAGTTGGGCTGTCTCCCGGGCCAGGAAGAGCGTCAGCACCTGGTTCACCTGGAGTGCGTTCTCGGGGTGGGCGCTCTCGCCGTGGCTCCAGGCTTCCGCAGCCAGCCGCTGCGTCTCCTCGTAGCGCCCCTGCATGAACGCGCGCATGGCGCGGACGACCTGCGTGTACCAGAAGTGATAAGGCTGGCGGAGCTCGTCGGCGACCCGGGCGTGAGCCTCGATGTAGCGGTCGACCAGGTCAATCGGCGCCGTTTCCAGCGCGTTCGTGATCAGCCATGCGTACGCCTCGAGCTGAATGTCGCGGTCGCCGAGCTCACGTCCGAGGCTGAGCATCTCCTCGGCCACCTCGATGCGCTCCTCGAGGTTGTCTGGCCCCCAGAGCGCAACATGACGGCTGTCGAGTGCGTACGCGATCGCCGCCTGGTCACCGAGCCCCCGCGCCGCCTCGAGCGCCTCGGCGCTCAACGCGAGCGTCCGACTGCGATCCGGCAACCAGTAGAGAGCCTGCGCGAGCCGGCCGAGCAGCCGCACGCGGATGGGACCGGTGACGTCGGGTGCGCGCAGCGCCTCCTCGAGCATGGCCACGAGGGGCTCGTCGACGGCTGCGAACGTCACCCAGACGCCCCCGAAGCCGACCCCACCCCCGTAGCCGAGGGCGGCGCGCGCAAGCGTTTCCCCCGCTCCGACCGACGAAGCGGCCTCGGCCGCCTTTCGAAACGAGTCACGGGCCCGGCTCGAGTCGCCCATCCGCGTGCATGCGGTCCCCAGCAGGACGAGCAGCTCGGCGCGGTGCTCGCCGGAGCCCGGATCCGAAGCTTCGAGGGCGCGCAGCGCGAGCGTGAACTCCCGGGCCGCCTCCTCGTAGGCCAGGAGCGTGAGCGCCCGTTCTCCTGCTGCGCGGCCGTAGCGAACGACGTTCCCGGCCCAGCGCTCCGCCGCGAGGGAGTAGTGGCGGGCCAGATCCGCAAAGTGCGGTTCGAGATCGTCTGGGTGGAGCTCCTCGAGCGCGGCGCCCGCGGCAGCGTGCAACAGCGCCCGGCTGTTTGCTGTGTGCTCCTCGTAGAGCGTCTGGTGCACGAGCGCGTGCGGAAAGCCGTATTGCCCGACGTGATCGGGCAGCTCGACGATCAGGCGAGCCTCCACCCCCTCGTCGAGCAGCGCAACGACCCCGGGAAGGTCGCTGCCGATCATCCGTGAGAGCACGTCGGCGTCGAACTCCGAACCGATCACGGCTGCCGTGGAGAGGGCGTTCTGGGTCGGCGCGCCGAGCCGCTGCAACCGCCGGAGGAGGACCTCGCGAACCCCTTCGGGTACCCCCAGGTCTTCGGCGGATACGTCGGCGGTCAGCTCGCGCCCGTCGCGAAGCCGCCCGGCTTCGTCGAGATGACGGACTACCTCTTCCAGGAAGAACGGGTTGCCCTGAGTCTCGGCAACGAGCGTGCGGGTCAGCTCCGCCGGCGGAGAGCTGCCGATCAGAGAAGCGAGCAGCGCGGCGACGTCCGGCTCCGAGAGCCCGGTCAGCTCGATGCGGTCGAACGTCGTCTCTCGGCGCAGCTCGCCGAGCATCAACGCAAGCGGATGTGTTCGCGAGACCTCGGTGTCGCGGTACGTGGCAAGAATCAGCAACGAAAGGGGCTCGGTGCTTCTTGCGATGTGCCGGAGCAAGAGCAGCGTGCCTTCGTCGGCCCAATGCAGGTCGTCGAGCACGAGCAGTGCAGGCTCGGCGGCTGTCATGTTCGAGAGGAGTGACGAGACCGCCTCGAACAGGCGGATCCGCTCGCTTTCCGGATCCTCCGCCGGTGAAACCCTTATGCCCGGGAGCCGCTCCCGCAGTCGGGGCGCGAAACGCGCGAGGTCGGCAGCCGAGGACCCGACCTCGTCTCGAAGCTGGTCGGTAGGACACGAGCTGACGTAGTGATCGAGCGCCTGCACGAATGGCTGGTACGGCACGAGCGCTTCCTCGGCGGAGCGGCCCCAGAGCACGCTCGCCCCTTCCTCGTGCACCTCGAGCGCCAGCCGCGCAGCCAGCCTCGTCTTGCCGATGCCGGGCTCTCCCGTGAGGAGTGCGATTCGCCTGTCACCGGCTGCCTCCAGCCAGCGGCTACGCAGCCTCTCGTGCTGAGGGGTCCGACCGAAGAACGGAGACGGGTCAGCCCTCCGTGAGAGCGCGGGCGGTAGCGGCGGCTGCTGCCTGCGAAACGGCTCCCAGTGCACTTCCACGCTGCCGATCGGCTCGGGCCAGCCCTTCAGCTGTAGTGGCCCCAGCGCGTGAAAGCGATGTGGGCTGCGCGTACCCGCCAGCGCGCCAACGAGCTCCGAGGCGAGGATCTGGCCGCCGCTCGCCGCATCGCAAAGGCGCTTGGCCTGGACGACAGGACTGCCGAAGTAGTCCGGCTCCGGCTCCTCACCCTCGATCGACTCACCGACCTGGATGCCGATACGGAGGGCGAGCTGCTCGCTGCTTCGCCGGTTCTGGAGCTCGACGGAACGCTGCATGGCCACGGCGCAGGCGACGGCGTCGGAAGGGCTCTCGAACGCGACCATCAGGCCGTCGCCGAGCGCCTTGATCTCGCGTCCGTCGTTGGCGGCAATCGCGTCGCGGAGATCGCGAAAGTGCGCTCGCAGAACGAGCTCGCCTTCGGTGTCCCCGAGGGTGGCGAGCATGCTCGTCGAGCCAACGAGATCGGTGAACAGAAAGGCGAGGACGCGGGCGACCATCTAGCTCCCGCGCGACGATACCCCGTGGCTGCGGAAGATGCCTGGCCTGCTCAGAGCTTGCCGTCGTCGAGCGCGAGAGCCTCGCCGAGGCTACGAATCGACCGCTCGGTGATCGGGCGTACGACGAGGATCGCCTCGTCTGCGCCGGCCGCTTCGAGGTCGCGCAGCATGCGCGGGCAGCTCGTCGCCCGACACGGGAACCGTCTCCTTGTCGTGCGGACGCTTGACCGCGTCGGCGTCGAGCTCGCACGAGCACGCACGCGCTGCGGGCGATGTCTCCCGGCTGCCTCCCCGCGGCTACCGCGGCCGCGTCGACCCGCGCATTGAGCTCCGCGAACCCTTGGGCGGTGTTGCCGTACCACAGGTACCACGTATTCCACCAGTCGACGTGCGGGAAGGGTGATCCCGAGCATGCGCGGGCCAGTCGAGCCAGCCATCAGGGGTACACGACGAGCGGGCTCCGGCAACAGGACGGCGTCGTCCGCGCTCCAGTAGCTGCCTTCGAACGTGACCCGCTCCCCGGCGAGGAGCCGGCGGACGATCTCGAACGACTCCTCGAACCGCGATACGCGCCGCTCCATGGGAAGCCCGAAGATGCCGTGCTCCGACTCGACCGACCCGGCGCCGAGCCCGAGGACGAAACGGCCGCCCGAGACCTCGTCGACGGTTGCCGCCATCTTGGCGATCAAGCCCGGGAGGATGGAAGCTCGCGCACGCGACAAGCGGCCCGAGCCGGACACGCTCCGTGACGGCAGCCAGCGCCGCCAGCAGTGTCCACGCCTCCCAGGGGCCGCGCTCCTCACGGCCGTCGCCGCGGTACAGGAGGTGGTCGCCGAGCCAGATCGAGTCGAACCCGACCTCCTCGGCCGCCTGCGCCATCGCCAGGTACTCGGGCCAGCGCACGTCGCGCTCGACCTCGGGCAGCTGTACGCCGACCTTCACCGAGTCTTGACGAGGCGCAGCGCGTAGCGGCCGGCGCCCCGGGCCGGCCATCTTCACCTCGACGTAGTACCAGCCTCCATGGGAAGCTCGATACGACAGCGCCTCGTTCGGGCCCACGCGGGTGGACTGAGTCAGGCGCATTCGCTGCACGTCGGCCGAGAGCCCCTCGACGCGCTGCGTGCCCGGCCGCCAGAGAATGAGATTCGTCTGCGTGTCCACAGGCCCGCGCAGGGAGACGCTGAGCCGCTCACCCTTCGCAACGTGGACGCGATAGACGTCGACCTGATCGTCCCAGAAGTCGAGCGTCGCCTTCAACGTGCGGTCGCGGCCGTACATCGTCGCCGCGCGTGTCCCCGCGTCGTCGTTCGACTCGTAGCTGTCGGCGGGGGGCAAAGGCTCGGCCAACGCCTCCAGGGCCGCCGTCACGTCCAGCGTCCCCCAGCCGGAGCGCGAGTCGCGGCCGAGCGCACAGGGCGTGCAGCCCGTGCTCGCTCTCGAGTCGACCGCCGAACGCTCGACGATCGCTGCCACCTGATCCGGGGTCAGCTTCGGGTTGACGGCGATCAGCACGGCCGCGGCTGCCGTCACCTGCGCTGCGGAGAACGACGTCCCCACTCCGTCCTTGAAGTCTGCCGGCCCGCAGATCGAGTACCCCTGGTCGAGGCACGCCGGCTTCTCGGCGGTCAGCTTGCGCGGCGTCGTTGACACGAGCCCCTGGCCGGGGGCCGCCAGATCGTTGAAGACGGCGTCACGGTTGGAGAAGCCGGGGATGCTGCCGCTTTGCGTAACGGCGCTGACCCCGATCACGTGTGGCAGCGCCGCCGGGTAGCTCGCGAATCCCCAGGGGTACGTCGGCGCGGCATCGCCGTTCCCGACCGACGCGACGACGACGACTCCTTTGCTGTGAGCGTAGGCGACGGCGTCCGCCTCCTCCTGTGAGTACGTGTCGCGGACGCGGTGGAGCGGGTCGCGTATCCCGCCGATCGAGAGGTTGATGACGCGAGCGCCGCGCTTGACGGCCCAGCGGATCGCCTTCGCCTCGTCCGCGGCGTCGATGTCGCCCTCCGCCGTGGCCACCCTTGCCACGAGCAGCCGGGCGGGGAAGGCCATGCCGGCAATGCCCTCGGCGTTGTCGACCTCGGCGGCGATGAGGCCCGCCACGAATGTCCCGTGACCGATCGCATCGTCGGCCGTGCCGCCCACGAAGCTCTTGGCGGCGAGCACGTTGTTCGCGAGATCCGGGTGGCCGAGATCGACGCCCGGTGTCGATGACGGCGACCGTGACGGGATCGAGGGACGGCAGCTCGACCCAGAAGTCGAAGGCGCGAACGAAGGCCAGATGCCACTGGCGCTCTGCGAGCGGATCGTTGACGAAGAACGACGGCGCGGCGGGGACGGTGGCGCTTCGCGGCTCGTTGACGACGGCCAACGCGCGGCTCGCCGGTGCCACCGGCACGCGGAGCGGCACGGAGACGACGTCATCGGCGGCGGTGAGCCGGTACTGAGTCGTCGCCTCGGGGATCACGTCGATGGCGAACGAGCGGTCGGCGGCCAGGTCGACGGCGCCGCCGTCCGTCCAGGAGCCGCCGCCCACCTTCGACTGGAGCTCGATCGGCCCCTTCACCTGGCGCGCGGTTCCCGTCAGCGTCAGCGGCGCTCCCGCAGCGGCCATGCCGGCCGGGCGCGACAACGAGAGAACGCCGATCGTGACCCACGTCGAGCGCAGGTCGAGCGCGCGCCGGACGGTGCTCGAAGGCAGTCGCCGCTCGCCCGAGGTCGTCGTCAGCACGATCTCCTTGGCCCTGCCGGAGGCGGGAACCGTGCGGACGTCCTTCGTGCCGGGCGCGCCGAGCACCTTCGACAGCTTCGTCGCCGGCAATACGACAGGGCCCCAGCGGTGGTAGGGCGAGAACTTGTCGTCCGGGTCCGGCACGGAGACGAGGTACGGAATGGGCGTCCCTCCGCTGAACACATCCTCGACGTCTGCGGTCCGGCCGCCCGACGACGAGAAGAAGAACGTCGTCGCCACCTTCCCGTCGAACATCAAGACCTGCCGTTTCGTCGCGGCAACGGCCTCGTCGCCGACGTCGGACTCGGCCTCGACGCCGCCGTACACCTGGCTGCGAGTATCGGCGTAGAGGATCGCGGAGCGCTCGCCCGCCTGCGCCAGCGCATACGAGCGCGCGGCGACGGCCTGGGCCTTCACGACCTCGAGCGGCCAGTCGTCGGGCACCTCCTCGCTCACGACGCCGCGGATGTAGGAGTCGACTCCGACGACGTTCACCGCCTGCAGGCGGCCGTTGACGCGCTGAACCTGGAGGTTGCCGCGATACGGCCTGCCGCCGAGCTCGAGCGGCTTGGAGCCGCGCAGGAAGATCAGCGGGCCGGGTAGCGCATGTGACGGGAGGGCGGGGTCGAGCGCGATCTCGAGCGCGGCGTTCGTCGCGTAGCTCCCGGGCGGCAGCTCGTGGATCTCGCCCTTGCCGTCCAGCAGTCGGAACGGGACCTCCGAGCCGACAGTGATCTGCCCTCGGCCTTCCGCCAGCAGGATGCGCACCGAGGAGGTGCGCGTCTCGACGAGCTTCGTGCGCGGGTAGTAGTGGGCGAGGATCTTCTTGTACGGAACTCCGCGCTTCGCCTGGCCGTACGCGCCCCACTGGCCCATGCCTACGCCGTGCCCCCAGCCGCGACCGCGGACGACGAACGTCGTCGCGGTGACCGTGTCCTCGGCGGGCTGTGTCGAGCCGGCCACGGCTGCGCCCGCCGCGAGCAACGGCAGGCAGAGCAGCACGGATCTCAGGGCTCGAAGCATCTGGGCGGGCGCCTCGAAGGAGACGCAACAGGCTAGCGGAACGGTTCTCCTTCGGACGCAGTATTCATTGCGTCGGTTAGGCGGGAAGCGTACTGCTGCTCGTAGTACGCCCGGTATTCACCGGACTTGATCGGCTCCCACCAGGCGCGGTTCGCGCGGTACCACTCGACCGTCTCCGCCAGGCCTTCGTCGAACGAGCGCGGCGGGCGCCCAGCCGAGGGCGCGGAGCTTCTCGTCGTCGAGCGCGTAGCGGCGGTCGTGGCCCGGACGGTCCTCGACGTGCCGGACGAGCGCCGGGTCGCAGCCTGTCAACTCGACGATGCGCTGCGTGACGTCGAGGTTCTCGCGCTCTTCGCCGCCGACGTTGTAGACCTCGCCGGTCGTGCCCTCGCGGAGGACGAGGTCGACGGCCGCGCGTGGTCGGCGGCGTGCAGCCACTCGCGCACCTGGCGGCCGTCGCCGTACACCGGCAGCTCGAGGCCGTCGAGCGCGTTCGTGACGAAGAGCGGGACGATCTTCTCCGGATACTGGTGCGAGCCGTAGGTGTTCGCGCCGCGTGTGATGCACGCGTCGACGCCGTGAGTGCGCACCGCCGCGAGCACCTGCATGTCGCCGCCCGCCTTCGAGGCCGAGTACGGGCTCGATGGGCGAAGCGGCGTCGTCCTCGCGCGAGCGATGCGGCGCCTCGACGTCGCCGTACACCTCGTCGGTCGACACCTGGACGAGCCGTGCACCGTGCTCGCGCGCCCAGCGCAGGAGGACGTACGTGCCGAGCACGTCGGTCTCGATGAACTCGGCCCCGCTGAGGATCGAGCGGTCGACGTGCGTCTCGGCGGCGAAGTTGACGACCGCATCGCAGCCTTGCTGCCGGCGTGAGCGACGGCGACCGCGTCGCGATGTCGCCCTCGTGGAACTCGTGCGCCGACGCCCTCGAGGTTGGCGCGGTTGCCGGAGTACGTGAGCTTGTCGAGTACGACGACCTCGTCGCCGCGAGCGGCGAGCCGCTTCACGAAGTGGGAGCCGATGAACCCGGCCCCACCGGTGACGAGGATTCTCATGCCGAAAGCCTACTCAGGCAGTCACGCAGCCCTTCGCGCCAGTGCGGCAGGCGCGGCGTCTCCGGCTGCTCAGAGCGCAGCACGGAGTATGCGGGACGCGGAGCAGGACGACTCGAGCTCGGCGGTCGAGATGCGGGTGACGCGGCACTCGATCCCCGCCTCCTCGAAGATCGCCTCCGCGAACTCGGCCCAGGTGCAGTCGCCACCGGCGGCCACGTGGTAGGTGCCGTACGGCAGCGTCACGAGCTCGCGCGGTCGCCTCGGCCAGGTGCCCGACGTATGTTGGGCAGCCCCGCTGATCGTCTACGACGGAGACCTCGTCCCGTTCGCGGCCGAGAGCGAGCATCGTCAGCACGAAGTTCTTACCCCACGGAGCGAAGAGCCACGAGGAGCGGGCGATCCAACCGTCGCGAATCTCATGCTCGCCCTCGAGCTTCGTTCGCCCGTAGACGGAGATCGGATTCGGCTCGTCCGACTCGACGTACGGCTCGCCCTTCCGCCCGTCGAACACGTAGTCGGTCGAGAAGTACACGACCGGCGCGCCGAGAGCGACGACCTCACGCGTGCGCCCGACGTTGACACGGCGCGCGGCGTCTTCGTCGGCCTCCGCGCCGTCGACGTCGGTGAACGCCGACGTGTGCAGCACGAGATCGGGCTCGCTCTCGACCGTCGGGCCCCACACCTCGGTCAGCGCGCGACCGAGCTGGCCCCCCGCCCCCGTAATCAGGAGTCTCTTGCCGAGAGGATCGGCGATGACGTGCTCCAAAGCTCCTTCGTGCGCGGATCGTCCCAGGGAACGCCGTGCTCGTCCGGGTCGGCCGAGTCGTATTCCTCCGTGACGTGGTACAGGAAAAGGCAGTCTGTCAGCGCCTCGTAGCCGTGCGCATGCGTCCCCGGAATGTAGAGCGCGACGGGATTCTCGTCGCCGATGTCCTCGGTGAACGTCTCGCCTGTCTCCCGGTCGAGGACGACGACTCGCACCATCCCGCTGACGCACGCGAAGAGGTCGTCCTGGCCACGCTCGTGGTAGTGCAGGCCGCGGATCACGCCCTTGCGGGAGAAGACGAGGTTCGATTGGCGCACCTGCTTCGGCAGCGAGGCCGCCCGCATCAGCTCCATGAACCAGCCCCGCTCGTCGTCGTGCCGGCGCAACGGTATTCGCGTCACGTTCACTGATTCGCCCCGTTGGCGCGCACGAAGTCGTTTACCGCGTAGTACGCATCGATCGACTCGCCGGCGTCGCCCCAGAAGCCCTCGAGCACGTCGTACTCGATCGCGCCCTGCTCGACGTACCAGTTGTTGACGTCGGTGATCTCCAGCTCGCCGCGCCCGGAGGGCTCGAGCGCGGGCAGCACCTCCCAGACGGCGCCGTCGTAGAAGTACACCCCGGTCACGGCGTATTCGGACGGCGGGTCTGCGGGCTTCTCGACGATGCGCACGATTCGCCCTTCCCCGTCGAGCTCGGGGACGCCGAGATGGCGGAGGTGCTCCGAGTCGCTCTCGCGGACGAGGACGAGGCGGGCCCCGAAATGCTGGCCGCGGAAGGTCTCGACGATCGGGCGGATCGTCTGCTCGAACACGTTGTCCGCGAGCATGACGGCGCAGGGGTCGCCGTCGACGAAGCGCTCGGCGAGCCCGAGGGCCTCCGCGATGCCGCCCGGCTGCTCTTGATAGCCGTAGAAGAGCTTGTCGATGCCGTACTCGTGGCCGTTGCCGAGCAGGCGGAAGAACTCGCCGGCGTGCGTGCCGCCGGTGACGAGCATCAGCTCGTCGATACCTGCTTTCACCAGCGCCTCGATGGCGTACGTCACCATCGGCCGGTCGTAGATCGGCAGCAGGTGCTTGTTCGTGATTCGAGTGAGCGGATGAAGGCGTGTGCCCGAGCCGCCCGCGAGGATGACGCCCTTCACGCCGTGATCGTAACGGCCTGGCTCAGTGGCGATCGCGGCGAGACTCAGACAGACCCAGATGGGTACGCTTGCCCAGTGGCCGGGCATCGTGGCATCGAACGGCTCCAGACCGAGCTCGACGAGCTCTTCGAAGACCTCTGGCGAGGGCCATGGTTCACCGGGCAGCGCGCGGGTTTCAGGCCACGCGTCGACGCGTTCGTCACGGAAGACCCGGCCGAGCTCACCATCGTGGTCGAGCTCGCCGGCGTCGACCCTGCGGACGTGAGCCTCGTCGTCGGCGGCGACTTGCTCGTCGTCTCGGGTCAGCGCGGGCTCGAACCCGGCTCCGAGTGCACCGCCTCGTGGTACCAGGTGGAGATCCCCCGCGGACACTTCGAGCGCCGAGTTCGGCTGCCGGCAAACGCAAACGCGGCAGCCGCTCGCGCCAGCTACTCGCGCGGGTTGCTGACGATCGTGCTACCGCTCGCGCCACGCTCCACGGTCTCCGAGCCGGTGCGCATCCCGGTGCAGGCGGGATGAGCGAGCTCGCACCCGACGGCAGCATCGTTCCCGAGGAGGACGTCCAGATACCGGCGGCGCTGCCGGTGCTGCCGCTCAAGGACTCCGTGGCCTTTCCGCAGTCGATGACACCCCTCGCCGTCGCGCAGGAACGGTCCGTGAGGCTCGTCAACGACGTCCTGTCCGGTAACCGGCTGCTGGCGCTGGTCACGTCGCGTGACCCGGAGATCGAGCAGCCCGGCCTCGCCGACCTTTACGAGATCGGCACGGCGGCAGTCGTCCACCGCATGCTGCGAATGCCGGACGGCTCCCTCCGCGTCCTCGTCCAAGGCGTCAGCCGCGTGCACGTCGGCCGCCAGGTTCAGGACGAGCCGTACCTCGTGGCCGAGGTGGAAGAGGTCCCGGACGTGCTCGAGGAGTCGACGGAGCTGGAGGCGCTCGTGCGCACGGTGCAGACCTCGTTCGCGCGTCTGATCGAGCTCGTCCCCCACCTGCCCCAGGAGCTGCAGATCGCCGTCGCGAACATCGACGACCCCTCCGTCCTCTCCTACCTCGTCGCCTCCAGCGTGCGAATGCAGACCGATGACAAGCAGCGGCTGCTCGAGGAGGTTGACGTCGCCACGCGGTTGCGCGAGCTGGTCCGGCTGCTCGGCCGCGAGCTCGAGGTAGTGGAGTTGGGGTCGAAGATCCAGTCCCAGGTCGCCTCGGAGGTCGAGAAGACCCAGCGCGAGTACCTCCTGCGCCAGCAGCTACGGGCGATCCAGGAGGAGCTTGGCGAGGCCGATCCGGAGCAGGCCGAGCTGGCGGAGCTCCGCAAGAGAGTCGACGATGCGAACCTCCCCGAGCACGCGCTCACGGCCGCCAACCGAGAGCTCTCGCGGCTCGAGAGGCTGCCACAGGCAGCGGCCGAGTACGGCGTCATCCGCACGT
Source organism: uncultured Actinomycetes bacterium (assembly GCA_963786725.1). Classification (GTDB taxonomy): domain Bacteria; phylum Actinomycetota; class Thermoleophilia; order Gaiellales; family Gaiellaceae; genus PALSA-612. Next base: position 197,799 of record CAWBAD010000006.1, read on the forward strand.
ACCTCGAGTGGCTCCTGACGCTGCCGTGGAACACGGTCACCCCGGACAATCTCGATCTCGAGCAGGCACGGGCGGTGCTCGACGAGGATCACTTCGACCTCGACAAGGTCAAGGACCGGATCCTCGAGTTCCTCGCCGTCGCCAAGCTCAAGCAGGACGTCTCCGGCCAGATCCTCTGCTTCGCCGGGCCTCCCGGCGTGGGGAAGACCTCGCTCGGACAGTCGATCGCACGCGCACTCGGGCGAAAGTTCGTTCGCATCTCCCTCGGCGGTGTGCGCGACGAAGCCGAGATCCGTGGTCACCGCCGCACGTACATCGGCGCAATGCCGGGAACGATCATCCGTGCGCTGCGCGACGCCGAGTCACGCAACCCGGTGTTCATGATCGACGAGATCGACAAGCTGGGGGCCGACTGGCGCGGCGACCCGTCGAGCGCCCTGCTCGAGGTGCTCGACCCGGAGCAGAACGACGAGTTCCGCGACCACTACCTCGACATCCAGTTCGACCTCTCCAACGTGCTATTCGTCTGCACCGCGAACACGCCGGAGACGATCCCGGCGCCGCTGCTCGACCGGATGGATGTCATCTCCCTCTCGGGCTACACGGAGGAGGAGAAGGTCGAGATCGCCAAGCGATATCTCGTACCCAAGCAGCTCGGGGCGCATGGGCTCACGCCTAACCGTGTCGAATTCCGCGAGGAAGCGCTCCGACTGATCGCTCGCGAGTACACACGCGAGGCCGGCGTGCGCAACCTCGAGCGCCGGATCGCCGACATCGCGCGCAAGGTGGCGCGGCGCGTGGCCGAAGGCAAGCGCGGGCCGATCGTGGTGAACGAGCGGAAGGTGCGCGAGTGGCTCGGCCCCCGTCGCTTCGCAGGCGAGGTACGCAAGCGGACGGCCGATCCGGGCGTCGCCACCGGCCTCGCCGTCACGCCGGTCGGCGGAGACATCCTCTTCATCGAGGCCACGGCGTATCCCGGCAAGGGCCGGCTCATGGTCACGGGACAGCTGGGCGAGGTCATGCAGGAGTCGGCGCACGCGGCGCTCTCGTGGCTGCGAAGTCACGATGAGGCGCTTGGCGTGAATCCGGCCTGGTTCGCGGAGCACGACATCCACGTACACGTGCCGGCCGGCGCAGTGCCGAAGGACGGGCCCTCTGCCGGCATCACGATCGCGACGGCACTTCTCTCGCTGGTCCGCGGCGAGCCGGTGTCCTCGGACGTCGCGATGACCGGCGAGGTCACGCTCACCGGCCAGGTGCTCCAGATCGGAGGCGTCCGCGACAAGGTGCTCGCCGCACAGCGTGCGGGGATCCACCGCATCATCCTCCCCCGGGAGAACGAGGCCGACCTCGTCGACCTGCCGCCCGAGGCACGCGACGAGTTGGAGTTCGTGCTCGTCGACTCCATGGACGAGGTGCTGCCCGGAGCTTTCGACGGCGCCGTCGTCACTCACGCCCCGCGTCCTGCGGCCGCGGAGCGGCAGGCGGCCGCTACGCGGAGGTCTTGAAGGTCGTCTCGAGGATCCCGCAGCCTTCCGGAGCATCGGTAGAAGCCTCCCAGCGACAGAGCAGCTGATACTCGGTACGCCGGCTGAGGAGCAGTGTCAGCCTCTGGCGCAGCTCGACGCCCTCGCGCTCGTAGCCGATCTCGTACAGCCGCCCGCGCAGGCCTCCACGGCGAACCGTTCGTGGCTCGTGCTGCAGCTCCCCGCCGAGGCTCTTGGCCAGCCGCTCGGCCACGCCGTCGAGCTCCTCAGCCGCCTGCGTCCACAGAGCGGGCCGGTACGGCTTGACGAGCGGGAAGATCGTGACCGACTCGAGCTCCTCGCTGCCTTGCTCTGCGGGCAGAACGCTCACAGTGCGCGGGGTGCGCTCGATCTCTCGGTCCTCCGGAGCCGAGAACGTGAACCCCGGCCCACCGACCTTCTGCAGCGGGGTCTGCTCGACCTCGCCACTGGGAGAGCCGCCGCAGCCGGCCACCACGAACGCAGTCAGCGCGGCTGTGAAAGCCGCGTGCATAAGGCGTGGACGACGAGGGTACACTCGAACGAACGATACGGAAGCGGGGTGAACGTAATGAGCAAGTCCACGAGCAAGGTCCGCGGCGCCGCCGAGACGGCACGCCCATACGTCGAGCGGGCGATCACCGACGAGGAGTTCCGGGAGAGCCTCCGCAGCGCGTTCCTCGCGGCGAAGGAGATCTACGACGGGCTAGCGCCGCCGAAGGGCGTCTCCGGGATCGCCAGCAAGGTCGCGAAGGACGAAGAAGTCCAGGAGAGCCTCAAGCGCGCCGTCGCAGAGCTACGCTTCGCGGCCGACCGCGTGCAGGCCGGCAAGTCGGAGAGCCACGGCTTCCGCAACGTCTTCCTGATCCTCATCGGCGTGGCAATCGGCATCTTCTTCAACCCGTTCACCGGCCCGGAGACCCGGAGCTGGGTGAAGGGCCGCGTGTCCGGCGGCGAGTTCTCGTACAACGGCCAGGAACAGGCCGAGACAGTTACCGCGTAAGCGTTCTGCGCTGAAGCTCGCGCGCGACGCTCCGGCCACTTGCGGCCGGGGCGATCGCGCGCGCACGAGCGAGCCCGGGTCGAGCCCGTTCGCGGCGGAGATGTCGCTGGATTGCAGGAGGATGGCGCCGGCGGCGGGAGCGCGACCCGTCGCGCGCAGTGTCGGCGCCCAGACCGCCGCCGACGGGAAGTCGACGTCGGCAGCATGCTGCCAGGCGCGGAGGTAGGGGTCGGATTGACGACGCCGTCGTAGCCGAGGAAGAGCAACGACGACGGGTGGATCTCGAAGTGCAGGTGGTAAGGCGTGGTCTCCGCGTCGCCCGTGTTGCCGACGAACCCGACGACGTCTCCCGCCTGCACGCGCCCGCCGTTGACCGCCAGCGGCGAGAACGCGGCCAGGTGGGCGTAGTAGAACTCGTTGCCGTCGCGGTCGCGGAGCCACAGCCGGTTGCCGCCGACCCGGTTCCACCCGACCGAGAAGACCGTGCCGTCGGTCACGGCGAGCACGGGAGCACCGAGCGCCGCGAAGATGTCCTGCCCGTGATGCCAGATCGTCGTCGCGCGAGCCGCGCCGAAGGTGTCGCCGAAGCCTGACGGCCCGTACACGGGGAAGACGTAGCCGGCAGCCGTCAGCCGCTTCGTCACCTTGGGGGCGATCTGGACGAGCGGGGAAGGACCGGTCGTTCCGGGCCGCGCCATGTCTGGCGGAATCCCGAGCCCGCGCCTGCTCGCAGGACGAACGGCCGGCTCGGCGACGGCCGGGGGCAGCACAGCACGCGGCTTGGCCGACTCCGCTGCGGCCGGCTTGGCGACCGTGGGCCGAGGCGCGGTCGCGGAGGCCTCTGCATAGCCGACCAGGATCCGCGTGCCCACGGGCAAGCCTGCGTGATCGGCATCGAGCCGAACGTCGACGGCCGTCATCCAGCCCCGGTGTTTGGATTCACCCGCCGTGCGCTCCTGGAGGAGCGTGAGGTGCCCCCAGTCGGCGAGCGGGACGCGGAGGTCGGGCGCAGGCTCGATCGACTCGCCGAGCACCGTCAGGCTCGTGACGCTCGTGCCGGAGAAGCTCTCCTCACCCGTTCTGGCGGATGCCTGCGTGCGGGCGACGACAGCACCAACGGTCACCTCGCCGCCGAACAGCGACACGACTCGCAGGTCGGCGCGCGCCTGAGCATTGACGCGTGTCGCCCACGAGCGACCCGCCACGCTCTCGGCACGAACGATCGGAGCCGTCCTCCGGATACGAGAAGGAGACGGGCGACGCCTCCGTGGTGGTGGCGCCGTCCACGAGGCCGGCGACGATCGGCAGCTGGTTCGGAAGCAGCACCTTGATGCCGTACGCCGACGCAGCGGTCGTGGACTGCTCCTGCGCGCCACTCTCGGCCCCCGCCTGAGCCGCGAGCCCGAGCAGCACGGTCAATGCGAGCGCAAGGCCCCGCAAGCCCACCATCGCGCTGATTATGGCAACACGGCGCGGCTGTCGCCCACGGCTTTACGTGGCGCGGCGTGAGGAGCGCCACGCAAGCTGGGCCGCCACACAGAGGACGAGCACACCGAACAGCCGCTCCAACACGTCTTCCGGCAGCGACTCGGCGAGGAAGCCGCCGCCCACGATGCCGGCGATACCGGCCAGGCCGAGCACGAGCGCCGACCGCATGCGCACGTGGCCGTAACGGGTGCTGGCGCCAGGTCCCGACCGCGACGACCGGGAGCATCGCCAGCAGCGACGTGGCCTGTGCGTGCAGCTGGTCGAGCCCGAGCGCCAGCGAGAGCGTCGGCACGAACAGGATGCCGCCGCCCACGCCGAACAGGCCTGCGAGCACGCCCGCGACGAGGCCGAGCGCGACGGCGAGCGCCACTTTCTCCATCAGACGAGGAGCCGACGATGCCGATCGCCGACGAGCAGCCCCGCGAACGCGAGGGAGAGCGTGCGCGTAGCGCAGCCGCTGCTGGAGACTCGTCCCGCCGAGCACGCCTACCGTGGCCGGGATGCCCACGCAGCGCCGCGTACCTGGACTCGACGTCGCCGTGCAGCGGCGAAGAAGATCGCTCCTTCGAGGGCGATCAGTCCGATGGCCGCGAGTGAGGTCGCCATCGCCGACCGCTCGGGATAGGCGGCGAGGAGGATGAGCAGCGGCACCATGATGATCCCGCCGCCGACTCCGAAGAGCGCCCCGAAGAACCCCGCCGCGAGGCCGATGAGGACGAGGCGCACCGGCCTATTGTACGAGCGTGGCTTCCGACCTCCTGCGCTCGGCTGGCCGAGCGCCCCGCGCGAAGCGGCGATCCTCCTCGACGTGGACGGCACGCTCGCGCCGATCGTCGCGCGGCCGGAGGAGGCGGCGGTGCCCGAGGAGACGCGCGCCGCGCTCTCGAGGCTCGTCGACGCGCTACGGGCTCGTCGCGTGTCTCAGCGGACGGCCGGGCGCGGATGCCGCGCGAGTCGTCGGCGTCGACGGCGTGCGCTACGTCGGCGAGCACGGCCTCGAGCTGGAGCCGGACGCGGAAGCAGTGGGCGGAGCGGCTGGCGGCGTTCGCCGCGTCGGTCGACTGGCCCGCCGAGGACGGCAAGCGACTCACGCTCTCTTTCCACTACCGGTCGGCGGACGACGTGGCCGCAGCCGAGGACGCTCTTCGAGCGCGTCGCCGACCGCGCGCTCGAGCAGGGGTCTGCGGCCTCGTTGGGGGCGGCGCGTGCTCGAGATCCGGCCCCCGATCGACGCCGACAAGGGTACGGCGGTCGTGCGGCTGCTCGACGAGAGCGGCGCTACGACGCGCGCTCTATGCCGGCGACGACACGACCGACCTCGACGCGTTCCGCGGTCTCGACGGCCTGGACGTGGCCGTTCGCGTCGCGGTCGCGTCCGACGAGGCTCCCGACGAGCTGGCCGACGCGGCCGATCTCGTCGTCGACGGGCCGAGGGCGCTCGCTGAGGCTCCTCGCGAGGCTCTGATGCACGTCGACGAATCGGTGCTCGCACCGGTCCGCGAGCGTTACGGCGAGCCGTTCGTTCTGCGATGGGAGGGCGAGGTCTCCGACCCGGAGCTCGCGCTTGATCACGTACAGCCCGGGGCGCCGCCACGACGTCACGCTCTTCGTCTTCAACGGCGACCGACTGGCGCTGATCCGCAAGCCGCACTTCGAGCCGGGCATCTGGCGGACGCCGGGTGGCGGCGTCAAGGTCGGCGAGGACTTCGTCGACGGCATCGTCCGCGAGGGGCTCGAGGAGCTGGGAGCGGCCGTCTCGCTCGAGCGCTACCTCGTCCGTGCGGAGGCGGTCGTTCCGCTTCGCCGACGAGTCCGTGCCGTGGGTGACGCACGTCTTCTCTGCCACGACCGACGCGGAGGTGCTCGCGCCGCTGGACACGGCCGAGATCGCCGAGGCCCGCTGGGGCACGGCGGACGAGCTCGCGGGACCGATCCGGGAGCGATTGCTGTCTACGGGGCGGGCGCTCTGGCGTTACCGCGTCGCTCTCCACGACGCCGCGCTCGCGCGCTCAACGCCGTCTGAGCCCTGGGGCCTCCCCTCGCCTCCTCCCGCTTCTAGCGTACGGAGGGATTCCAGACCTGTGGGTGACGCAAGCGTGCCGAGTGTGTGCCAATCGATTCAGAGAGCGGCGGCCTCGCGTCGCAGCACGTCCCACGCAAGACTCACATCAGGTTCCGTCGTCCGCTCGTGCCCGATCGCGAGCCGCAGCACGTAGCGTCCGTCGAGCTTCGTGTGCGAGACAAATAGCTCGCCGGTCGCGTTGACGCGCTCGAGGAGCAGCTCGTTCTCCTCGTCCGACCCGTCCCGGCGGAAGCAGACGAGCGAGAAGTGCCGTGGCGCGCGAGATCTCCCAACCCGGCTCTGCACGCACCCAGCTCTCGAACAGCTCGGCCAGCCGCACGTGCTCGCGGATCATGCGCTGCAAGCCCTCACGGCCGTAGCAGCGAAGCACCGCCCACAGCTTGAGAGAACGAAAGCGCCGGCCGAGCGCGAGCCCGTATTCGGCGATGCTCTCGACTTCCTCGCTGGTCCGCAGGTACTCGGGCACGAGCGAGAAGGCTGCGCGCAAGGCTTCGGGACGGCGGCTCCAGAGCAGCGAGCAGTCGACGGGCACGAGCATCCACTTGTGTGCGTTGACGACGAGCGAGTCGGCGCGGTCGACGCCTGCAAAGGCCCAGCGAAGCTCCGGACACACCATGGCCGACCCGGCATACGCAGCATCGACGTGGAGCCACACATCGGACCGCTCGCACGCGTCGGCCATTGCGGGCACGGGATCGACCGACCCTGTCGACGTCGTGCCTACCGTGGCGACGGCCGCGCAGGCTCCGGCCAGATCGAGGCTGTCCGGCCGCAGCCGGAATGCGTCGTCGACCGGCACCTTGCGCAACTCCAGACCGAGGGTCTTCACGGCCTTCTCGACGGACGAGTGCGCTTGTTCGGACGCAACGACGATCGGCCTGTCAGGAGCGAGCTCGCGGGCGGCGGCCAGCGCGATGAGCGTGGAGGTCGACGCTGTGTCCTCGATGTGGCCGTGCCAGCCCGCCGGCAGGCCCAGCAGCTCGGCGACCCAGTCGAGGACGACTTCTTCGAGCTCGGTCGATGCCGGCGACGTTCGCCAGACGATCGCGTTCTGGTTGAGCGTGGCGGCAAGGAGCTCCGCGAGGATTGCGGGCTCGGAGCTGGAGATGCCGAAGTACGCGAAGTAGCGCGGCGACTGCCAGTGAGTCATCGCCGGCAGGAGGATTTCCTCCACGTCTTTCAAGACGGCGGAGAACGGTTCGCCCTGATCCGGAGGCGACGCCGGAAGGCGCGACCGCACGTACCCGGGCTCGACCTGCGCGAGCACGGGCAGCTCGCCGACCCGTTCCAGGTAGCGCGCCGCCCACTCCAGCGCCTCCTGGCCATCCTCGCGGAAGCTGCTCATCGCTTCAACGTCTTCTCGATCTGCGCCCACGAGCGAGTGTTCAGCACGTGCTTCTTCGTCAGCCATGCCCGGCGCGCCTGACCGATCCCGAGCTCGACATAGGCGAGCGTGGACTCCCTATGCGCGTCACTCGTCACCGGAACGAGCACGCCTTCCTCGCCCGCCAGCCGCGCCAGCGGATCCGGCATGTCCAGACGGTCGGGCTGGGAGTTGATCTCGAGCGCAGTACCGGTTCGCGCGGCCGTCTCGATCACACGCCCCGGATCGATGGACATGCCCTCACGGCGGCCGATCTTCCTCCCGGTCAAATGGCCGATGGAGTCGACGTGCGGATTCTCCATGGCGCCGCACAGCCGCTCGGTCGGATCTCGGTGGAATGCGGAATGGATCGAGGCCACCACCCAGTCGCGCTCGGCGAGCACCTCGTCCGGAACGTCGAGCGAGCCGTCGGCGCGGATGTTGACCTCTACGCCCTTCAGCAGCCGGAAGGGCGCGAGCTTCTTGTTGAGCGGCATCGATCTCCCTGTCCTGCGCCTCCATCCGACCCTCCCTCAGGTAGTGCGAGTGGTCGGTGATCGCGAGGTACTCGTAGCCACGCTCGACGGCCGCGAGCGCCATCTCCTCGACCGTGCTGTGCCCGTCCGCCGACCAGGTCGTGTGCGCGTGCAGGTCGCCCTTGAGCTGGCGCAGCTCGACGAGCTTCGGCAACGAAGCCTTCCCGCGCCGCCTCCAGCTCGCCGGCGTTCTCGCGTAGCTCCGGTGGGACGAACTGGTAGCCGAGGAACTCGTACAGCTCCTTCTCGTCCCGGTGCGTGATCGTCTCGCCGGTCTCGGTGACGAGGACGCCGTACTCGGAGATCGAGAGGCCGCGCCGTTGCGCCTCTTCCCGCATGGCGATGTTGTGGTTCTTCGAGCCCGTGAAGTGCTGGAGCAGGTTGCCGTAGCACTCGGGCGGAACGACACGGAGGTCGAAGCGAAGGCCGTGTCCGGACACGACGGTCGCCTTCGTGCCACCGCGGGCCGCCACCTCCACCACCCACGGCAGCTCGGTGAAGTGCGCGATGAGCGCATCGGCATCGCGGGCCGTCGCGATGATGTCGACGTCGCGGACGGTCTCGCGCCTGCGCCGTGCGCTGCCCGCCTCCGACACCTTGAGCGCTGCGGGATGCGTACGAAGCTCCTCGACCGCCTCCAGCACAGCGGGCAACGCAATGCCGAGCAGCGCTCGCGCGGGACCGCCGGTCTCGCGCTTCTTGTCGGCGAGGGCTTTCAAGACGTTCTCCTCGCTCCTTGGCCCGAGGCCGGAGAGCGTGCGCAGCTGTTCCGATTCCGCGGCCTGCCGAAGCCCATCCAACGTCGTGATGCCGAGCTCGTGCCAGATCCGGCGGACGGTCTTCGGCCCGAGACCCGGGATGCGCATGAACTCGACGACCTCCGCGGGCACAAGCTGCTTGTGCTTCGTCAGCGCGTGGACCTCACCGTCCTCGACGATCTGGACGATCTTCTCCTCAATCGTCTTGCCGACCCCCTGGAGCTCCTTCGCCTTTCCTTCGAGCGCCATCTGTGCGACGGAAGTACCGGTCTCGCGGATCCGCGTCGCCGCTCGCCGGTAGGCAAGCACGCGGAACGACTGCACGTCTTCGAGCTCGAAGATGTCGGCCAGTAGCTCGAACTGCGCGGCGACGTCGGCGTTGGTGGGCAGGCTGGCCATCCCGCCCGCGATGATACGGCCGTGCGCGCGATCGTCTGTCTGCCGACGTACAACGAGCGCGAGAACCTCGAGCCGATGCTGCGCGTGCTCGGGGAGGTGCTCCCGGACGATGCGGGTGTCCTCGTCGTCGACGACTCGTCGCCCGACGGAACCGGGGAGCTCGCAGACGAGCTTGCGGCTGAGCTCCCGTATGTCCACGTTCTCCACCGGCCGCGGAAGGAGGGCCTCGGGCCGGCGTATCTCGCTGCGTTCCGCCGGGCGCTGGCGGACGGCGCCGACCTCATCCTCGAGATGGACTGCGACTTCTCGCACGACCCACGCGCCGTGCCGCAGTTGCTCGCCGCTGCCGAGGACACCGACCTCGTGCTCGGCTCGCGCTACGTGGACGGCGGGCGCGTGGAGAACTGGGGGGCCATGCGGCGTTTCGTGTCGTCTGGTGGCTCGATCTACGCACGCGTGCTGCTCGGCGTGGGCATCCGCGACCTCACGGGCGGCTTCAAGTGCTACCGGCGCGCGGTGCTCGAGGCGATCGACCTCGACGCGGTCACTTCCACAGGCTACGCCTTCCAGATCGAGACCACATATCGCGCACTCCGTGCCGGGTTCCGCGTCGTCGAGATCCCGATCACGTTCGCCGACCGTGAGGCAGGCGCCTCCAAGATGAGCAAGAGCATCTTCCTCGAGGCCGTGTGGAAGGTGCCTGTGCTGAGAGCCCGGGCGCTCGCCGGACGGCTATAAGTCCACCGTGGACGAAGTCACCGACGCGACGTTCCAGCAGGAGGTGCTCGACGCCGGCGACCCGGTCGTCGTCGACTTCTGGGCACCGTGGTGCGGGCCATGTCGAGCAGTCGAGCCGATCTTCGAGGCGCTCGCCGCCGAGCACGACGGCCGCGTCCGCTTCGTGAAGCTCAACATCGACGAGAACGTCGCCACGGCCGCCCGCTACGGCGTGCTCTCGATTCCGACGGCGATTCTCTTCGCGGGCGGCGAGGAGCGGGACAAGCGTGATCGGCGCGTACCCGCGCTCGCGCTACGAGCAGGCGTGGGCCGAGTGGCTCAGCCCGCTGGCGTCATAGCAGTAACCAGCAGGCGATCGAGCCGCTCGATATACGGCGTCGCGCGCAGGCGCTCGAAGACCTCGCGCGCCTCGGTCGCGAGCGGCGCAGCCTCATCGATCCGGCCTTCGCCGGCGAGCCACTCGGCGTGCTGGAGCAGCACCTCGGCGCGGGCAACCGTCGCGCCGGCCTCCTGGAGGATCCGCGCCGCGGCGGCGAAGCCGGCCGCAGCCGTCGCCGAGTCTTGATGCAGCGCTGCGCGCCGTGCTCCGAAGTGAGCACCGATCGCGCGCAACCCTGCTCTCAACGAGCCCGCTGGCGCCTGCTCGACGATCGAGAGCAGCTCGTCGATTTTCACCGGGTCATCCAGCTCGAAAGCCGCCTCCAATGCGAAGTGGAGCGCGTCGCCGACCTGAGCGAGCCCAACCGTGCTTCGCCCCTCGAGCGCGACCTCGGCGGACCGCAGCGCGTCCGCTGTCTTGCCCTCGGCCAACAGCACGTTTGCCTCCTCCGTGCGATAGCCGACGACGCCCTGTACCTCGTTCCGATCGAGATCCTGCTCAGCCATCGCCAGGCACCGGCGAGCCTCGTGGAGGTCACCGCGAAAGACGCAGATCGGCGTCATCAACAACGCCGGCCACGTCTGACGATGACCCTCCGAGCTCTCCGCGATGGCAGCGGCTTCGTCCCATTCGCCGACGCCTACCAAGAGGCCGCATCGCCAGTTCAACGCCTGTACCACATGACCGCGATCCCCGACCCGTCGTGCGAGCGCTTCGTGCCGGTACGTGTGTTCCAGTGCCTCCCTCAGGTCATCCTCTGCGAGGAAGCTCGTGAGATTGTTGAAGGCGCGCAGCGCGGCCTCGGAGCGATCGTGCGCCAGCGCGATGTCGAGCGCGTGCCGCATCAGCACAGTGGCCTCCTGAGGCCTGCCCCAGGCGAAGCGCAGGACGATGCTCTTCGTGTTCAAGCCGTGAGAGAGCACGTCGGGGAGCTCGAGCGCCTCGGCGATCTCCAGCGCTAGCTCGTTCCGCTCCATTGCCTCCTCGGCACGCCCGCTGAAATACAGCGCCCGTGCGGACTGGACAGCCACCGTAGCGAGATCTGAGTCGTGGCCTTCACCTGCCATCACGGAGAACGCGCGTTCCATGTCGGCGAGGCCCCGCTCGATGTCACCCTCGAGGGTCCACGTGACGACGCCCAGCCTCGCGGTAACGCGCGCGGCCGAATGAGGAAGGTGCTGCTCCTCGAAGAGGGCGATCGCTTGTTCGAAGTGGGCCAGAGCGCTGTCTGCGCCACTCGCAAGGTAGGCCAGCTCCCCAGCCCGCTCGTGGAGTTCCGCCTGCCGCAAGGGGCTTGCTGACAGCTCGAGCGCCTGCTCGATGTAGCGCTGGGCGTTCTCGCTCGCGCCGAGTGATGCTGCTCGCTCGCCCGCACGGACCAGCAAAGCCTCGACACGCTTCCGAAGCTCGTTAGCGTCGTCCGCGTCGGGGTCGAGCTCGAGTGCCGAGAAGACATGAGCGGCAACGATCTCGACGAGCTCCTCGTCGCCGTCCCGCCATTGCTGCTCGAGGTGACCGGCCGCCGCCAGATGCCTCCCCCTGCGCTCTCTGCGCGAAAGCGTTTCGTACGCCACCTGGCGCAGGAGGTCCTGGAGGAAGCTGAACTGCCCACGCTCGGGGGAGCGGGGATCGACCTGAAGTGAGAGGACCTCCTTCCGCACGAGCGCCGTCAGCAACGTGTCGAGGTCGCTGTCGCCTGAGCCCGAGACGGCAGCGAGCGCGGCCTTGCTGAAGGTCTTGCCGAGCACGGCGGCGTCCTGGAGCACGCTGCGCTCCTCGGCCGGCAAGCCGTCGAGGCGGGCGGCGATCAGCGCCTGCAGGGTCTCCGGCACGTCGAGCGCCTCGATCGGGCCCGTGGGGCGGTACTCGTCTCCCACCTGCTCGAGCAGGCCACGGTCGATGAGCATGCGCACTGTCTCGACGGCGTAGAGGGGAACTCCCTCAGCGCGCTCGAGGATCTGCGTGCGAAGGTCGTCGGAGAGACCCGGTACGAAGCCGTCGAGCAGCTTCTCCATCGCCTCAGTCGACAGAGGCTCGAGAGAGAGCGTGGTTGCGTTCCTCAACCCGGCCGCCCACTGCGCCTTGCGTTCGTCCGACCCAGGGCGGGCGAGCGCGACCACGAGGATCCGGTGATTGCGCGACCACTCGAGGAGGTACGCAACGAACTCGAGCAACGGTGCGTCGGCCCATTGCATGTCCTCGAAGACGAGCACGACCGGGTCGCGCTCCGCGAGTCGCTCGAAGAAGAGACGCCACCCGGCGAACAGCTCGGCCTGGTCGAGGTCCGAACGCCCCTCGAGCGACAGGAGCTGGGCGACGCGCGGTCGGATCCATGCGCGTTCCTCGGCGTCTTCGACCGCGCTCTCGAGGACGGCGTCGAGCTTCGACCACGCCGTCGTATCGTCCTCGCCCTCGGCGATGCCTGCGCGCATCCGGACCATCTCGGCGAGCGCCCAGTACGTCACGCCGTCGCCGTAGGCCAGGCAGCGGCCGCGGTGCCACGCCACGTCCTGGGAGATGCCGTCGAGGTACTTGTAGAGCTCCCAGGCGAGCCGCGACTTGCCGATACCGGCGATGCCGGTGATCGAGAGCAGATGCGCCTTGTGCTCGTCGGCGCTGGCATGGAAGAGCTCCTTCGCGAGCCGCAGCTCGCGGTCGCGGCCGACGAACGGCGGCTCGAGACCTTGCGACTTCAGTCCGCCGGCCCGACCGGCGGTCACGCGGAGAGCACGCCAGAGCTGCATCGCCTCCGTCTTCCCCTTCAGCTCGTGGAGACCAGCGTCGGAGTACGCGATCGCCGCTTCCGTTGCCCGCCGTGTCGGATCGCCGACGAGCACCGTCTGCGGATCGGCCGCACCCTGCACGCGGGAGGCCGCGTTGACGAGGTCGCCTGCGACCATGCCCTGCCCTGCGGCGCCGAGATTGACCGCCGCCTCGCCGGTGAGCACCGCGGCGCGAGCGCCGAGCTCGGGCATCCCCGTCTCGCCGCCGAACGCGCTAACGGCGGCGACGAGCTCGAGCGCCGCGCGTACGGCGCGCTCGGCATCGTCCTCCTGCGCGACGGGCGTGCCCCAGACGGCCATCACCGCATCGCCGATGAACTTCTCGACCACACCGTCCGTAGCGCCCGATCACGTCGGCCGCCACCTCGAAGTAGCGGGAGAGGAGGTCGCGCACCTCTTCGGCATCGCGGTCCTCGGACAGCGGCGTGAAGCCGACGAGGTCGGCGAAGAGCACGGAGACGAGGCGCCGCTCGACGGCAACGGCCGGTTCGGCAACAGGTTGGGACGCGGCATCCAGCGGCGTGCCGCACTCGCCGCAGAACTTCTGGCCCGGCGGATTCACAGCACCGCACGAGGAACACGTCGCGGCCAGCGACGTCCCGCACTCCCCGCAGAACTTCTGCCCGGATTGGTTCTCGGCGCCGCAGTTCGAGCAGGAGATCACTCAGAGCTCCTTCAGCATCCGTACGCCGTCATCATCGACGGTGAGTGTCTCGTAGCCGAGGCGCTCGTACAACCTCCGCGCGGGGTTGTCGGCGTCGACCGAGAGGCTGATCTGCGAGAACCCAGCCGCTCGTGCCGCGTCTTCGATCGCGGCCATCAGCCGCGTCCCGATGCCTTCGCCGCGGTGCCCGTTCCAGACGGCGACAGCGAGCTCGGGCGTCTCGTCGTCGACGTAGCCGTGGCCGTGGTCTTCGGCCGTGAATACGCGGCAAAGTGAGGCGCCGACGACCTCGCCACGATCCTCGGCGATCACTGCGAGGTCACCGTTGCGTCCCCAGCCTTCGTGATATCGCGCGAGCTCCGGATGGGCGATCACGAATTCGTACGGAGGCAGCTCGCGCTCGGGGTTCCACGAGACGGCCTCGAACAGCGCTCGTTTCACATTCTCGATGTCGGCGTCCGTCCCGTGGCGGAGCTCGGTCACCTGAAGTGCTCCCAACCGCCGAGCTCGTACGGCCTGCCGTCCAGCAGCAGCTCGGTTCCCTCACCCTCTTCGCAGCGCCCGATCACCATGAACGGGCCGGAATCTACGACCGCGGCGAGGAGCTCGTAGTCCTCGCCGAAGCCGAGGTCGTCGACCGTCGCGCCCTCGGCGCAGCGGAACGCGATCGAGGTCGATGACCAGTCGACAGCGCGAGCGCTCCGCAATGTGTCCGGCGTCGCGCGCGATCCCGTCGGAGATGTCGATCATTGCGTGGGCGTGCGCGGCGAGCGCGCGTCCTTCGTCGAGCCGGATCGGCGGCCGGACGAGCTTCCCTTGGCGGAACGCTGCGCCGGCGGCACCGAGCGGGCCGGTGACGACGAGCACGTCACCTGGCCTTGCGCCGGCTCGTCCAGGAACGCGCTCGGAGCGGCCGAGCGCCGTCACCGAGAGGTAGAGCCTGGTCGGCCGCGGTCGTATCGCCGCCGACGACGTCGCACACCCGTCTCGGCAATCCCCTCGTAGAGCTCGAGCACCGACTCGAGCTCCGTCTCGCCGGGCGCGCCGAGGCTGACGACGAGCCCGTCCGGAGTGGCGCCCGCTCGCGGCGAGGTCGGAGAGGTTGACCGCGGCTGCGCGGTAGCCGAGGTCGCGCCACGAGATCCGGTCGAAGCGTGAAGTGCACGCCTTCGACGAGCGCGTCCTGCGTGACGACGAGCCCGCCGTCGAGCAGCGCTGCGTCGTCGGCGATCCCCTTCGCCAGGCCGCGCCGCTCGAGCTCCGCGAGCAGCCCCAGCTCTCCGAGGTCAGCGAGCTTCACGGTTGGTGAGGCCCATGACGTCGACCGGGCCTTCTCCCTCGCCGAACTCAACCAGCCCGTTCGCGACCGCGTCGGCCGCCGCCTCTGCTGCGCCGCGCGCCGCCTCCTCGAGCGACTTGCCCTGCGCGAGCAACGCCGTCAGCGTCGCCGAGTGCGTGCAGCCGGCCCCGTGCGTCGCGGCCACGTCGTGCCGCTCGACCGGGATCTCGACGTGCCTGCCTGACGTGAAGAGGTGGTCGACGGCGTCGTTCTCCGTGGCCGCCGGTCACGACCACCGCCGGCGCTCCCAGCGCGTGCAGCTGCTCGGCCAGCACGCCACGGTCCTCGTCTCCACTTCGCCGAGTGCCTCTGCCTCGGCGAGGTTCGGTGTAACGACGGTGGCCAGCGGAAAGAGGCGCGTTACCAGCGCCTCGACCGCGTCGTCCTGGAGCAGCTGCGCGCCGCTGGCCGAGACCATCACCGGGTCGACTACGAGCGGGAGCGGGCGCTCGGCGAGGAAGTCGGCCACCGTTTCGATGATCTGACGCGAGAAGAGCATTCCCGTCTTCGCCGCGTCGACGCCGATGTCGGAGAAGACCGCGTCGAGCTGCGCACGCACGAACTCGGGCGCCACCTCGTGCACGGCGGTCACGCCGACCGTGTTCTGCGCGGTCAGCGCGACGATCGCGCTCATCCCGAAGCACCCGGCCGCGGCGAACGCCTTGAGGTCGGCCTGAATGCCGGCGCCGCCGCCGGAATCGGAGCCCGCGATGGTCAGGCAGCGCGCGACCGACACGGCGCGACGCTAGCAGTACGATCCGGGCACCGCCGTCCAGAGGGAGGCTGATATGGCCGAGACGTACACGCACACGACGTGGCGCGTGAAGCCAGGCTCGGAGGACGAGTTCATCAGGCGCTGGAAGGAGTGGATCGACTGGAGCCACCTCCAGGGTCTCGGTCCGCGGGCGCGGCTGCTTCGCGACGCGGAGAGCCCGTCGACCTTCGTCAGCTTCGGGCCCTGGATGAGCGACGGACGCGGTGAAGAACTGGCGCGCGGCCGCCGGCTACCACGAGCGAGTGGCGAGCATCCAGGAACTGCTGGAGGGCTTCGAGCCGCGAACGCTGGACGTCGTCGCCGAGGGTTGAGCGTCCGCCGCTCTTTCGGACGAGCTACTCGCCGGCGAGGAGGTTGCGTACCTCGGCACTGAGGCCGCTCGTGAGGCGTCAACGGCGCCGCTTCCCGACGAGCTTGATGCGCGCGTGGTCGCAGCGCTCGAGCGGCAGGGCATCACAACCCTCTTCGAGCACCAGGCGGAGGCGTGGGCGGCGGCCTCACGCGGCGAGCACGTCGCGGTCACTACCGGCACGGCGAGCGGCAAGACGCTGGCCTTCAACCTCCCCGTCCTGGACGCGATCGCGCGCGACCCGAAGGCGCGCGCGCTGTACCTCTATCCGACGAAGGCTCTCGCGCAGGATCAGGCGCGCAGCCTCACGGCCCTCGGCGTGCCGGGCGTGCGGCCGGCCATCTACGACGGAGACACGCCGACCGAGCAGCGACGCCAGGTGCGCACGTGGGCGAACGCGATCCTCTCCAACCCGGACATGCTCCACCTCGGCGTGCTGCCCCATCACGACCGCTGGGGAGACGTGCTCGCGAATCTCGAGTACGTCATCGTCGACGAGGCTCACGTGTACCGCGGCGTGTTCGGCTCGCATGTCGCCAACGTGCTGCGGCGCCTGCGGCGGCTCGCGGCGGTCTACGGCGCCGACCCACAGTTCCTGCTCGCCAGCGCGACGATCGCGAACCCCGGCGAGCTGGCGAAGACGCTGACCGGTCTCGAGGCGACGGTCGTCTCCGGACGACTCGGCGCCGCGGGCGGAGAGAACGATCGTGCTCTGGAACCCTCCGGTGACCGACGAGGAGCTCAACCTCCGCGCCAGTGCGCTCGGTGAGGGTGCCCGCCTGCTCGCGGAGCTCGTCGAGCGAGGACTGCGGACGCTCTGCTTTGCGAAGAGTCGCAAGGCCGCGGAGCTGATCCATCGTTTCGCCCTCGAGCGGCTCGGCCGTGAGTACAAGGACCGGCTCTCGCCCTACCGCGCCGGCTACACGCCGGCGCAGCGGCGCGACATCGAGCGGCGGCTCGCTGCGGGCGAGCTGCTCGGCGTGTCGGCGACCGATGCGCTCGAGCTCGGTATCGACATCGGTCTGCTCGATTGCGTGATCTCGGTGGGTTTCCCGGGCACCGTTGCCAGCCTGCGCCAGCAGTGGGGCCGCGCCGGCCGGCAAGGCCACGGCCTTGCCGTGCTCGTCGCCTCCGACGACGCGCTCGACCAGTACTTCATGCGCGAGCCGGACGCGCTGCTCGGACGGCGTGTCGAGGCCGCGATCCTCGATCACGCGAATCCGCGCGTGCTCGATGGGCACGTGCTCGCCGCCGCCTACGAGGCACCGCTCGACGACGACGACCGCGCGACGCTCGGAGACGAGGCACTCGAGCGCGCCGCCGAGCTGCCAGAGCTGCGCCGCACGGCCGCGGGCTTCACGTGGACAGGCCGCGACTACCCGGCCGCACGCATCTCACTCCGATCGGCCGGCGTGGACTCAGTGCTCGTCGTCGAGGCCGACTCGGGCTCAGTGCTCGGCATCGTCGAGCGGGAGCGCGCCTACTCGACCGTTCACGCAGGCGCCGTCTACCTCCACCTCGGCGAGCCGTATCTCGTGGGGGAGCTCGATCTCGTGGCCGGGGCGGCGCTCGTCGAGCCGTTCTCCGGAGACTGGTACACGCAGGCGAAGAAGGACACGACGACGGCCATCGAGGAGGCCGTGCTCACGGAGCAGCGCGGCGGCGTCGCTCTCGCGTTCGGACGCGTCTCCGTGACCGAGCACGTCGTCGCGTACCAGCGCAAGTCGACGCGAGACGGCGCGGTGCTGGAGACGATCGCGCTCGACCTGCCGCCTGCGACGTTCGAGACGGAGGCGGTCTGGTTCGTACCCTCGGAGTCGGTGCTGGACGGCTTGGAGCGGATGCCGAAGCTGCTCTCCTCGCTCCACGCCGCCGAGCACGCGTTGATCGCGCTGCTGCCGCTCTTCGCGATGTGCGACCGCTGGGACATCGGCGGCCTGTCGACGAACGTTCACTTCCAGACGGGGGCACCGACGGTGTTCGTGTACGACGGTCACCCGGGCGGCGTCGGCATCGCCGAACGTGGTTACGAGGTCTTCGGCGACTGGGTGGCGGACACGGCGAAGCTGCTCGCCGGGTGCCCTTGCGAGAGCGGGTGCCCGTCGTGCGTGCAGTCGCCGAAGTGCGGAAACCTCAACGAGATGCTGGACAAAGCCGGCGCCCTCCAGCTCCTGCGCCGCATCTCCGCCGGCTGATACGCGGGGGCCTCCCACGAGCCTCCTCCCGGTTTGAGCGTATCGGGGAATTTCCGGCCTGTGGGTAGCGGAAGTGAGCGGAAATCGTGTCAATGCGCCCGGGCGTCATCGCTGCCGGACGCAAGGCGCAACGCGAGCTCGACTGCCTCCTCGGGGGTAGACGCGAGCTCGACTCCCTCCCGTCCCAGATCCCAGCCAGGTTCCAACACGACGACCGGGCGGCCCAGGATCCGCGCGTACGCGATCTCTGCCAGCGTGCCGTAGCCGCCGCCCACCGCAATCACGGCATCACCCGACGCGGCCACGGCGAGGTTCCGCGCGTGTCCGATGCCCGTCACGACCACGTGATCGATCCACGGGTTCGCGGCCGCCCGCGACTCGCCCGGCAGGATGCCGACGGTGACGCCGCCCGCCTCCTTCGCACCGCGCGCGGCAGCCGCCATCACCTCATCCAGCCCGCCGCAGACCAGCGTCGCCCCGCGCTCGGCGAGCAGCCGGCCGACTTCCGCGGCCTGCGCCTCGTGCTCGGCACCACTGCCGATGACCGAGATTTGCAGCGCCACTTACGCCGCCCCTACCCGCTGCACGATCGCGTCGACGACACGCTCGCCGGCGCGACCGTCCAGTTCCCCGACCACCTCTCGTGCGACACGCCGCCGCTCGGCCGAGAGCTCGCCGGGCTGATCGAGGGCACGTTCAATGGCCGCGGTCACGTCGTCGAACGTCGAAGCCCGGTAGAAGGCTGTGGACGACATGAGCTCGCGGTAGTGCACGCCGAGCACGTTCTTCGCGGCCCAGGTCTCCCCGGGCGGAGCACCCTCGTCGTAGAGGACACAGACTGCCGGCCGGTCGTTGACGAGTGAGTCGAGCAGGATCGTGCCCGCGTTCGAGACGACGCACGCGCCGTACTGAAGCATCACGGCGAGCGAGCGCATGTCCGCCTCGCCGGCGGGCTGCACGGCGGCCCCAGCGCGCCCCATCGCCGCCGCAAACCGCTGCTCCCACTTCTTGTCACGAGGGTGCGGGCGAAACAGCAACGAAAACCTCTGCCGCGAGCCGCTCTCCTCCCACCAGCGGAGCAGCCGCTCGAAGAACAGCGGCTCGTAGGGCGTGTTCGTCGGCGTGTTGCCCATCACCAGCACGACGGGGCGCGACGGATCCAACCCGTGTCGGCGGGCAAGCGCCTCGAAGTCCTCGGGCGGGCGCCGTTCGTGGAAGAAGTCGCTCTGCGGCCAGCCGGTGACGATCGCGCGTGCGGGGTCGACGCCGTGGTACCGCTCGAGATCGCTTCGCATGACGTCGTTCTGGACGATGTAGGTGTCGAGATGAGACGAGATCACGCCCTTACCGACGGGGTGGTCCCAGCTGGCGACGTAGCCGACGGCGGGCGTCCCTAGCCGCCGCGCGGCATTCAGCACGGGCGCCACCGACGGCGTCTGGAGATTGGCCACGACGACGGCGTCGCACTCGTGCCGCATCCGCTTCACGAGCGCGCTGGGCACGTACCGCCTCTTCGAGAAGTACCAGCGCAGCATCCCCTGCTCCACCCATTGCCAGCGCGGCAGTGGATCGGCGTGATCGAGATCGAGGAACGGATTGCCGTGCCCGTGTGCCATTCGCTCGACGTGGAAGCCGTGCCGGTAGTTGAAGCGAATCGCGAGCGGCCAGAACCCGAAGTGCTGTTCGAGCCAGGCGTCGGCGCGCCGGACGACCCTCTCGGAGAACGCGACGTTCTCGGGAAGGAGATCCTCGTAGTACTTCACCCGCAGCCCGTCGAGCTCGGCCCAGCGCGACGCCTGCTTGCGCGGCTCGAGAAAGACGACCTCCAGCCGATCTCCGAGCCGCTCCGAGAGCCCTGCCGTCAGCCCGCACCAGAAGAAGAGCTTGGTGGTCAGCGGATCGGGGAGGACAAGCCAGACCCGCCGCATCAGAAGAAGTCGTGGTCGCCGCTGATGACGCGCCAGCGATCGAAGTCGTAGGTATCGAACGGGAAGGCCTTCGACGGATTCGCGAGCGACGTCATGGGATGGCGGCCTTCGAGCGTGAAGCCGGTGGCCGCGACGGCCTGCTCGAGCATCGGGTCCTTCACCAGCACGTCGAGCTTCCGGGCCCCCGCGCGGCGAACTCGTTCCGCCGCCTCGCGGAGCACGGACTGTGCAGCCTGCCCGTCGAGGGCAAGGAGCTCGTGGATGCGGAAGATCCCCGCGAAGTCGTCGCCCCACCGTGCCGGGTCGCGCTCGCCGAGCAACGCGGCTGCGGTCAGCGACCCGGACGCGTCCCGCTCGGTGACCCACTGGTAGTTCTCGCAGGTCGCGTCGGAGTAACGCCAGGACAACCATGCGGCGCTCTTGTCGATGCGTACGAGACCGGGCTGCGCGTGAGCTCGTGAAGCGAGCTCCGCGAGCTCGTCGATCGTCGGTGCGACTGCGGGCTCAGCGCCCCGGCGCGAGAGCCTCGGCAGGCGCATGCGCCGCCGCTCGAGGTCGATTCCCCAGCCGCCTACCTCACCCAGATACGTGGCGCCGACGTGCTTGGTGAGCTTGATCGAACGCACGTTGGGAAACGTGTACATCAGTTGCATGCGCTCGAGGGCGAGGTCCCGCCCCTGCTTGGCAAGGGTGAGAAAGAGCCGCGGCCGGTTGCGGTAGTCGGGGTGCGTCACCGCCTCCATGCCCTGAGCGCCGGGCACGACCTCGTCGCCGGCGCGCATGGCCACAGGCCAGAAGACCGCCATCGATGCGCAGACGTTGCCGTCGGCCGCGATCAGTGCCACCGAGTCTCCCCACGGAGTGTCGAACAGGCGGTGGCGGGTGACGGACTCGGGTCTCGGCCTGCCCTTGACCGCTTCGTAGAGCCTCCCGAGCGCCGGCAAGTCGGCAGGCGTCGGCGGCCGGATCTGCAATTCGTCAGCCAAGCCCGAGCTCCGCCGCCACGACGCGATACCACTTGCTGTGACTCAACTGCGCGCGGTCAGCCAGGGCGGCGTCGGGTGGAGATCCGGCGATGGCGATCCGGGGTAGCAGCAGCGGATCCATGCCCTCGCGCACCGGGCCGCCGACGTTCATGCAGGCGGAACTGTAGCCCGCCCCACGAGCGGCCTCGACGGCGGCACGGCAGAGGTCGCTCGGATGTCCGTGCGGGTAGGAGAAGTGCCGGCACGGGACGCCGAGGCGATCCTCGATCGCCGCCTTCGAGCCCCCCACCTGGGCGGTGATCTCACCTGTGTCCTGCCGCTCGTGAAGCACCGCGTGATCGCGGGTGTGCGACCCGACGGTGACGCCGCGCTCGAGGAGCGAACGCAGCTCGTCCCAGTCGAGCAACGCCTCGCTCGCGAACGCTGCATCGACTTCCGTCCAGCGCTCGTCGGGCAGGAGCTCGCGGAGCCTCTGCAGCACGTCTTCGGCCTCCCGCCGGGGCAACGTTCGGAGCAGCTCCGCCGCCTGGCCGGCCGCGCGCTCACGGTCGTCGGCGGTGCGGAGCTTGAACGGCCGTCTCCGCCCCGGCAACCGGACGCTCGGCTCCTCGGTGAACGCGAGAGCCGCGCGCATGACGTACGTCGGCACACGCGATCCCGAGTCGATCAGGCCCGTCGGGACGAAGACGGCGTACGGCAGGCCGTTCAACAGTGGATCGGCGAGCTCGAGCACCGAGCGATAGGCGTCGTCGAACGTGAGCGCGGCGGCGTTCGCCGGCAGCGACGCTTCGCCGCGCGCGGCCGCCACGACCTCGTCCAGCGTCACGACCTCGTAGCGCGAGCGCACGAGCTCGACGATGCGCTCGAAGGACTCGACGTCGACGTGGTTGACCTGGATCTCCGGATGCTCGATCCGCTCGACGACGCCGTGGAAGCTCAGTACGACCGCGACCTGCGGGGCGAACGTGGCGTTCACGCGTCTGCGAGCGTCCGCGCCTCGGCGATGCGGCCCGCGAGCGAGGCGGCGTCGAGGCCGTGCCCCCGCAGTGCTTCGGGCGGAGTGCCGAACGCCGGCCAGCCTTCGACGCCACAGACCGTCACCTCCCGGCCGGGCAGCTCGCGACGAAGTGCATCGCCGAGCCCGCCGATCGGGGCGTGGTCGTCGATGACGACGATCGCCGCTGACGATGCCGTGAGCTCGTCGAGCCATTCGCGGTCGAAACGGTTGAGCCAGGGCATGTCCACGACGGCCACGTCGTGTCCATGCTCGGAGAGGAGCTCCGCGGCGGTCAGCGCCTCGTGCAGCATCACCGGGCCGTAGGCGAAGACGAGCACGTCTCCGCCCTGACGCAGGACGGAGCCGCGTCCTGGCGCTAGCCGGTAGCCGTCGGGGAGCTCGATGCGCCGGGGCGACGGCCCAATGGCCAGACGGATGGCGACGTTGCCCTCGGCCTCCTCGACAGCCCATGTAAGCACCGCCCTCGTCTCCTCGGCGTTCCCGGGCTGCACGATGGTCATGCTCGGGAGGGCGGCGAGCAACGAGACGTCGCGGAGGCTCTGATGCGACATGCCTGGGCCGGCGGGGATCAACCCCGCGTAGTGCAGGGCGTAGATCACCTTCGAGCCCTCGCTCGCGTTGTTGTAGATCTGCTCGTTCGCGCGGGAAGCGAGGAAGCTCGCGAACGAGTTGACGACGGGTAGCAGGCCGTGGCGCGCGAGCCCACCGGCGACAGACACCATGTCCTGCTCGGCGATGCCGCACTCGAGGAAGCGCTCCGGGTACGCCTCCTCGAAGCCGCGCACGCGGCAGTCGGACGCGAGGTCGGCGTCGAGCACGACGAGCGCCGGATTCCGGGCGGCCAGCTCGACGAGCGCCTCGACCGTACGCCTCGACGACGTACTCGCGTGCGACTGTACGCGCGCGTCCCGGCGCCACTCTCCGGCTCCGCCTCGAGCGCCGGCGCAGGCAGCTCCTCCTCGAGCGGCGGCACGGGCTCGAGCTCCACGGGCCCGATTCGGCCGAGCAGCTCGTCACCGAGCCCGCTCGAAGCTCTCGTCGTCGGGTGCGCCCGCGTGCCAGCGGTAGGTGCCGCCATCCACACGAAGAGCGGTCGGATGCTCCATGAACGACACGCCACGGCCCTTGATCGTGCGAGCGACGAGCACCTGCGGGCCGGTCCGTGATCGCGCTGAGCTCCCCGAACACGCGCCGCAGCTCGCCGTAGTCGTGGCCGTCGCAGGACGCAACGTACCAGCCGAACGCCAGCAAGCTTCGCCTCGAGATTTCCGAGCGCGAGGATCTCCTCCGTCGGCCTGTCCGACTGGAGCTCGTTGCGGTCGACGACGACCGTCAGGCCGGCGAGGCCGTCGTGAGCCGCGCCTGCAGCGCCTCGAAGTTCTGGCCCTCCTGCAGCTCGCCGTCGCCGACCATGCACGACGACGCGCCCGCCCCGGCCGAGCTGCCGCTTCGCCCAGGCGATGCCGCGGCCCTTGGAGATGCCCATGCCGAGCGAGCCGGAGTTGGCCTCGATGCCCGGGCGCGCGCACGTTCGGGTGGCCGTCGAGCCCGCCCGACGCGGCGCAGCCGCAGCAGCTTTTCCGTGGGCACCACGCCGAGCGAGTGGAGGACGGCGTACAGGCCCGGCACGTCGTGGCCCTTGGATGAGAAGTACACGTCACGGTCGGGGTCCTCGAAGCCGAGCTGGGCGACATTCAGCTGCTCATAGAGCAGGAAGACGACGATGTCCATCGCGCTGAAGCTCGAGCCGAGGTGGCCGGAGCCGGCGCGCTTGACGGCGGTCAGCGCGTTGAGCCGGCACATGTCGGCGATCACGGCGAGGCCCGATTCCCGCGCGCGGGCGAACTCCGACTGCGGGATGAGGCTCAGCTCGCTCAAGGCGTTTCGCGGCGGTGGGCGGTGACTGCGGGAGCGAGCCCCGTCGCCTCGGCCAGCTCATCGGTCTTCTCACAGATCAGCAGCACTTGCTCCGACTCCGGGCGGTAATCCGTGAACCTCCGGACCTTTCGCCAGCCCGTCCACGCGAGCTCCGTCCGCATGGCCGCCACCGTCGGCACGGCCTTCGCCTTGCCCGTCGAGACTTGCCAGTTCAGGCGGACGATCGCGTCGCTCCTGTCGTCGACGGTGGACTCGAGCAGCATCGAGCCGCCCAGACGCGTCACGCGATTCAGCATCGACAGCAGGTCGAGGTGATGCGCGGAGTGGTAGAGCACACCGAGGAAGAAGACGAGGTCGAACGGCTCCAGGTCGAGCAGCTCCTGTGCGGCGCGCAGGTCCCCGTAGACGAAGCGGTGCGGACTACGCAGCTCGCCTACCCAGCGCTCGTGCAGCTCGCCGTCCGCCACAAAGTCAGAGAAGACGAGCTCGGACGGCTGGAGCTCGCGGTCGATCCAGAGCGAGTGCACGCCGTACTTCGGCCCCACCTCGAGCACGCGCGCGCCGCGAAAGCGCTCGACGTCGATCACGGTCGGCAGCGCCTCGGGAACGAGCGTCAGATCGGGCACGTCCCCCCACGCGGTCGACGGCCGCTTGTCGGCGATCGGCCGGGAGTCGAGCACCTCCTCCGCCGCCTCGTCCAGGCGAGCAGCTGCCGTGCGCGTCCGGGTCGTAGACCTGAAGCCCTGACCGGACGGCTGCCGACCACGCGGCCCTGCGCAGGAGCTTCCGCACGTCAGCCCGCGGACGGCCAGGGATGGGCGCGCAGCACGTCCTCGTCCACGTCGGCGCCCCAGCCCGGGCCGGCCGGGACCGCCAGCACGCCGCCGGTGATGTCCGGCACGCGGTCGTCAGCTCGTCCTTCCACGGCACGTCGTCGACGTCGACCTCGAGGATGCGCATGTTGGGAATCGCCGCGCACCACTGGGCCGAGATGAACGTCGCCAGGTGGCTGTAGTAGTTGTGCGGCGCGCAGTTGACCTCGTAGGTCTCCGCGAGGTCGGCGATCTTCTTCGACTGGGCGAAGCCGTTCCAGATCACGTCGACGGAGGCGACGTCGACCGCGCCGGCTTCGAAGAACGGCCGGAACGCGCGCGTGCCGTAGAGGTTCTCGCCGGAGCAGATCGGGATCGACGTCGACCGCGCGGACGAATGCGAGCGCCTCGGGGTCGAAGCAGTCGATCTCGAGCCAGGCGAGGTCGTACGCGGCGAGCGCAGCCGCGGTGCGCCTGGCGCCCTCCGTCGTGAGGTTGAAGTTCAGATCGACGATCGGCTCGGCCTTGCCCTCCGTGCCGGCGGCGAACGCCTCCAGCAGCGTGCCGAGCGCTGCCTCCACCTCGGGTGAGGAGTTCCGCTCGAGACCTGGGCCGTGGAAGCCTGGGTGCAGCACCTGCGGGCTCGTCGCCCGGGACGACGACGTTCGTCTTGAACGCCGGAAAGCCGCGCTCGACGACCTCGCGGCCGAGCGCCGTGACGTCTTCGTAGGAGGCGAGCTTCGGCGTTCCCGTCACCTCCCAGGCGCGCGCACGCGTCGTGCCGCAGTGCGACCAGTAGGCGGGCACCTCAGTGCGCAGCGGGCCGCCGAAGAGCTCGTAGACCGGCGACGCCGAGCGACTTCGCCGTCAGGTCGAGCAGCGCGTTCTCGACGCCGGCGATCGCCTTCGCGACGACGCCGCCGGGGCTCTGCCGGGTCGCGCGGTAGAGATCCCAGTAGACCGCCTCCCACGCGCGCGGGTCGCGGCCGACGACGAGCGGCGACAGGTCCTCGACGATGCCGGCCAGGCCGCGCGGCGAGCCGTGCGAATCGGTCACCTCGCTCCAGCCGACGAGCCCGTCGTCCGTCGTCGCCTTGAGGAAGATCCACGGCCGCCAGCCGGCGTCGCAGAACAGCGTCTCGAGGCTCGTGACCTTCACGAGCTGCCTCGGCGAGCCGGAACACGATCCTCGCGACGGGCGTTCCCTGGTCGTTCGTGGCGCTCCGCGCAGGCTGCTCGTCGACCCAGAGCTCGTCGCCGACGACCGGCGCGACGGCACGCCCGCAGGTCGGCGAGGCTGCGAGAACGCGATTCGGTCGGCGTCGCTCGAGCCGTCGCCGAGAGGCACCTCGACGCCGACGACGGCGCCCGGGTCGGCCGACGCGCGCGATCTCGCGCAGACGACCGTCGCGACGTCGTACGCGTGCTCGAGCGAGTGCGACGCGTAGACGGCGTCGAAGACGGTCGTCGCCGAAGCTCATGTCGTGCATGTCCATGACGAGGATGTCCGGGCTGCTGCGAGACGAGGTCGATGCCGACCACCCGGCCGACGCCTGCGGCACGCGAAGAGGTCGAGCTCGACCGTGTTCCGGCAGCCGACGCAGAGCACCGACGACGCGTGGCGACAGGCCTCCGAGCTCGACGACCCTGCGGACGAGCTCGCGTGCCCGGCGCCCGGGTCGTTCTCGCGCTTCGACAGCGTGCGCCGCTGCTGGACCTCGAGGTACTCGCGGTAGTCGTCCGGCTTGCCCCTGCCGAGCCGCCGCAGAGCCGGGACGGTGAGCGGAGGTCGGCGACCGCTCCCGCCGTCGCCCGCAGACGCGTCCGGATTCCGAGTCTCGCGCAACCTTCATGGGCGGTCAGGATACGGATACGGCGGGCGATCGATCTTCGGCAGCGAGGCCGCACCCGAGGCCACGAGCGCCTCGGCGCGCTCCCAGTCCTCCTCGTCGTCGACGTTGAAGCCCTCCAGGCCCTCCGTCAGGAACGGCGCGAGCACCCGGCCCTCGCGCGTGCCGGTCTCGGTGACGACGCGCGTCCACGCGATCTCGAGCGCGCTGTTCTGGTGATAGACGGGCGGCAGCGCCTGGTACTGGCCCGCATGCCAGGCGACATCGAGGTGCGGACTGGTCGAGCAGCGGACGTCATCGTGCGACCGTCGTCGGCGAGCTCCCACATCTTGCCCGGGTGCTGCTTGACGAGCTCGACGGCGCGGATGGAGTCCGCCTCGGGCGTGGCGAGCAGCTGCTCGAGGCCGCGCCGCACGACGTCCGGGCCGCGGAACGGGTTCGTCGCGCGAACGATGGCGAAGAGGTCGTAGCGCTCCGGCAAGCGCGTCGAGCGTGTACGCGATCCACTCGATGTCCGGCGAGGTCGACGTCGCGAACTCCGCCGGGCGCAGGAAGGGCACGTCGGCGCCGTACCAGCGCGCGACCTCGGCGATCTCCTCGGAGTCGGTCGAGCACGACGCACGCGCTCGAACACGCCCGCCTGCTGCGCGGTCGCGATCGCGTAGGCGAGCAGCGGATGGCCGGCGAGCGGACGGATGTTCTTGTGCGGCACGCGCTCGGAGCCGGAGCGCGCGCCGATGAGGGCGATCACGCTGGGCATTGCTGCCAGCAGCCTCCTCGAGGGTGGGTGTGGGAACGCCGAGCCGCCGGCCGGCGCGAACGACGGCGCCGCCGATCGCGTCGAGCTCGGACGGCCGCCCGGCGGCGACGTCGCGCGCCGTGGACGACGTGGCCCAGTCCGGCAAGGACTCGATGATCGCCCATTGCTCGTCGAACGTCGTCGCTGGCGCCGTCGGCGGCGGCGACCGCGCACGCCTCCTCGATCGCCAGCGCGCAGCCGCGGGTCGGACGCGCAGCTCGCCGATCGTCTCGACCGGTCACCGACGTCAGCACGGCGATCGGCCCCTGTCGCGCGAGCTTCTCCCAGAGCACGTCCTTCTCGTTGCCGCCCGTCCGCGTGGCGATGCCGGCGCGTTCGAGTTGCTCCGGGAGCCTCGTCGGCGGCGACGTTCACGAGCGCCCGGAGTCTGCTGCACGATCCGCGTCGGCGACTCCCGGTACGCCTCGAAGTGGCCGATCGTCGCCGCGACGACGTTCGCGAACCGCGTCGCGCAGCACCGCCATGTGCTC
The DNA here is from genome assembly GCA_963786725.1 of uncultured Actinomycetes bacterium. Taxonomy (GTDB): domain Bacteria; phylum Actinomycetota; class Thermoleophilia; order Gaiellales; family Gaiellaceae; genus PALSA-612. Next base: position 225,918 of record CAWBAD010000006.1, read on the forward strand.
GAGCCCGTTGAGGAGCGGCAGGACGAGCGCCGGGCTCGGCCCGGATGCGCGCGATCGCCGTCGTCGAGCCCGTACGCCTTGACGGTGACGAGCAGGAGGTCGACGGGCTCCTCCAGCCGCTCCGTGGCCTCGAGCTGCTCGGTGCAGCTCGCCGTCGTCCGTGACGAGCGTCAGGCCGTTCTCGCGCGATCGCCGCCGCGGTCTCCGGCCGAGCAACGCAGATGACGCGCTCGCCGGCGAGCGCGAGCCGCACGCCGAGCGCGCCTCCGACCGCCCCTGGCCCGAGAACCGCGGTCGTCACGCCTTCAGCCGGATCGCTGATGAGGTTCACGTACTTCCACTCCGAGTACACGTCGAGCGCCTCGACACCGGCCTCGCGCCAGCCGGTGCCTGATTGCTTCACGCCGCCGAAGCCCATGTGCGGCTCCGAGCCGTGCGTGCCCGCCGTTGACGACGACGACGCCCGCCTGCGCCTTCTCGGCAAAGCGCATCGCTCGGTGCAGGCTCGCCGTGTGAATCGGCGCACGTGAGGCCGTACGGCGAGTCGTTGACGACGCTCAGCGCCTCCGCGAGGTCGCGGACGCGATAGAGGATCGTCACGGGGCCGAACAGCTCGGTGCAAGAGAGCTCGGCGTCGGCAGCAACGTCTTCCAGCGACCGTCGGCGCGAGCCACCAACCCGGCACGCGTCGAGACGCTCGCCGCCGCAAAGCACTCTGGCGCCCGCCTCGCGAGCCCGCGCGAGGGCATCGAGGATTCGGCTCGAGGCTCGCCTCGCTGATCACCGGGCCTGTATCCGCGAACTCCTGGGCGGCTTCCACAAAGCGACGCGCGGAACTCGTCGTAGACGGCGTCGAAGACGACGATTCTCGACTGGCCGCCGCACACCGCTGGCCGGCGTTCGAGAACGCTGACTGCACCGCCCAGCGGACGGCGTCGTCCAGATCCGCGTCGTCGCACACGACCAGCGCGTTCTTGCCGCCCAGCTCGAGGCAGACCTTCGCCAGCCGCCGCCCGGCCGCTTCCGCGATCCAACGCCCCGTCGCCGCCGAGCCCGTGAAGCTGACGAGATCGACCTGCGGATGCTCGACGAGCGCGGCACCAGCCTCGCCGCCGAGTCCCTGCACGACGTTGAGGACACCCGCCGGCAGACCCACCTCGTGGCAGACATGCGCGAAGAGTTGTGCCGAGCGCGGCGTCTCCTCGGAGGGCTTGAGCACGGTGCCGTTGCCGCAGAAGATCGCCGGGAACACTTTCCAGGCGACGTTCGGAAGCGGTGTGTTGAAGGAGATCAGCAGGCCTGCAACGCCCACGGGCTGCCGGACGGCCATCACCGTGCGGTGCGGCATGCTCGCGGTCGTCGTCCGCCCGTAGTAGCGGCGGCCCTCGCCCGGCCACGAAGAGCCCCAGCTCGATCGCCGCGTCGGTCTCGCCCGAGCGCGAGCGCCTCCGCCTTCCCAGTCTCCTCGACGACGACCTCCGAGAGCTCCTCGCGCCGTTCCCGCAGCGCGAGCGAGATCTCGCGGACGAGATCGCCGCGCTCGACCGCCGTCCGCTCGGCCCAGGGTTCCTGTGCCACCCGCGCAGCCTGCACCGCTGCGTCGACGTCAGCCGCCCCCGACCGCGCTACGCGACACAGCGGCGAGCCGTCCGCCGGCCGCAGCTTCTCGAGCCACTCGCCCGAGCTCGGCGGACCGGGACTCTCCGTCGATGAGGTTCGGGCACTGCCTCGAGGGTCAACGCGCGCCAACCGTACCGTCCTCGTATGGGGCGGGCCGCAGGACGAGCGTCTCGGTCGGTGCGTGCGCGAGCATCCAGGCGACGTCCTTGCCCGAGAAGCCCGGGATGCCCTGGCGCAAGTGCGGGCACGAGGATGCGGTCGAAGGTCTCCACCTCCCACAGTCTCCCGAGAGCATCGATCGGCGTCCGCCCTCGCTCTATGCGGGCATCGACCGGGACGCCGGCGCGCGCAGCAGCGGTCTCGACTGCCTCCAGCAGCGGCAGCGCTTCCTCGGCCTGCCGTGCGAGCGCGGCTTCGACGTCGAACTCGAGCGGCACCACGACGAGAAAGGCGGGGACGAGAATCGCTTCCTCCGCCCGTGCGATGCGGATCGCCGCCTGCAGCACCGCCGGGTCGAGCGCGCCGTCCGCGAAGGGCACGAGCAGCCGCGGCTGGCCCTCGCGTCGTTCGGCCGTCTTTCGTCGCCGGAGCCTCACGCCGGTCGCTCCTCGCGCAGCGCGCGGTCGGCGATGACGCGGATGTCGATCCCGGGCAGCTCGCGGACCATCCGGGACAACAGCGACCCGCGGACGATCTCCACGCGGCGGCGCTCGTCGGGCGTGCCGACGAAGACGTACGTCGACCCGCGCTCGGCCGCCACCCGTCCGACCGTCGCCACGAGGTCGTCGCCCTCCTCCTCGAGGAAATGGACGCCGAGGATGGAGGCGAGCCGCCGCAGGGCGGCCAGCTGCGTAGCCTCTTCGGCCGTGAGCTGCTGGCCGGGGTGCCGCATCCACATGGCGTCGATGTCGCTTCCCAGCCGCTGCGCCGACCGCCAGGCGCGACGGAGGATGCGCTGGGACTTCGGCTGCGGTTCGATGAGCGCGAGCACCCGCTCTGTGACCGCCTGCTGGCTCAGCGGGTCGAGCACCTTCGGTGAGCGACGGGCCTCGACGTCCTCGGCCACCTCTCGCAGCGCGAGCTCACGCAGCGCCGAGAGGTTGTCCTGGGTGAAGAAGTTCAGCAGCGCCCGCTCGGCCTGGCCGCCGGGGTAGACCTTGCCCGCCCGCAACCGCTCCTGCAGCGCCTCGGGCGAGAGATCGACCAGCACGACCTCGTCGGCATCGTCCAGCACGCGGTCGGGGAAGGTCTCGCGGACGCGAACGTCGGTCAGCTCCGCGACTGCGTCGTTGAGGCTCTCCAGGTGCTGGACGTTCACCGTCGAGATGACGTCGATGCCGGCGGCGAGGATCTCGTCGATGTCCTGGTAGCGCTTCTCGTTGCGCGAGCCGGGGGCGTTCGTGTGCGCTAGCTCGTCGACGAGGGCGAGCTCGGGCGCCCGGCGTATGACGGCGTCCACGTCCATCTCCTCCACCTCGAGCGAGCCGTGCTCGCTGCGTCGCCGCGGCACGGTCTCGAGCCCCTCGGCGAGGGCGGCCGTCTCCGGACGGTCGTGCGGCTCGAGATAGCCGATGACGACGTCTCGGCCTTCCGCCTTTGCCTGGCGGCCCTCCTGGAGCATCCGGTAGGTCTTGCCGACGCCGGCCGCCATGCCGAGGAGGATCCGGTACCGGCCTCGCATGGCGGGAGGTTATGCCCCGAAGACGTTGTGGATGAGCAGGTCGATCAGCTTGATGCCGACGAACGGCAGGATCACGCCGCCCAGCCCGTAGATGAGGAGGTTGCGCCGCAGCAGCGCCGTCGCCCCGATCGCGCGGTACTTCACGCCGCGCAGAGCGAGCGGTACGAGCGCCGGGATGATCAGCGCGTTGAAGATGATCGCGGAGATGATCGCGCTGTAGGGGCTGCCGAGGTTCATGACGTTCAACTGGCCGAGAGGGCCTTCCTCGCCCGGAACAGTGGAGTAGGTGAAGGCGAACATCGCCGGCAGGATCGCGAAGTACTTTGCGACATCGTTCGCGATCGAGAACGTCGTCAGCGAGCCGCGGGTGATGAGGAGCTGCTTGCCGACCTCGACGATCTCGATGAGCTTCGTCGGGTTCGAGTCGAGGTCGACCATGTTGCCGGCCTCCTTGGCAGCGGTCGTCCCGGTGTTCATCGCCACGCCGACGTCGGACTGGGCGAGCGCAGGCGCGTCGTTCGTCCCGTCACCGGTCATCGCGACCATGCGGCCGCGAGCCCTGCTCCTCGCGGATGAGCTCGAGCTTCCGCTCGGGCGTCGCCTCGGCGAGGAAGTCGTCGACGCCCGACTCCTGCGCGATCACGGCGGCGGTGACCGGGTTGTCGCCCGTGATCATCACGGTGCGGATGCCCATCTTCCGCAGCTCGTCGAAGCGCTCGTTCATGCCGCCCTTGACGATGTCCTTGAGGTGGACGACACCGAGCGCGAAGTTGTCCTTGGCCACGACGAGCGGCGTGCCTCCTTGCTCGGCCACCTGCTGCACGATCCCGTCGAGCTCGGCGGGCGCGCTCCCTCCCTGCTCCGCGATGAACTGCTTGACGGCGTCTGCGGCGCCCTTGCGGATCATCGTCCCGTTCATGTTGAGGCCGCTCATACGCGTCGTCGCGGAGAACGCCACGAACTCGTGCTGTTCGCCGAGCTCGCGCTCACGCAGCCCGAACTGTTCCTTGGCGAGCACGACGATCGAGCGGCCTTCGGGAGTCTCGTCGGCGAGTGACGCGAGCTGTGCCACCTCTGCGAGCTCGAGCGTCTCGACACCTGAGAGCGGCAAGAACTCGGCTGCCTGACGGTTGCCGAGCGTGATCGTGCCCGTCTTGTCGAGCAGCAGGACATCGACGTCGCCCGAGGCCTCGACCGCGCGTCCGGACATCGCGAGCACGTTGCGCTGCACGAGGCGGTCCATGCCGGCGATGCCGATCGCCGAGAGCAAGGCGCCGATCGTCGTCGGGATGAGGGCGACGAGCAGCGCGATGAGGACGGTCTGGGACAGTGGCGTGCCGGCGTAGTCGGCGAACGGTGCCAAGGTGACCGTGGCGACGACGAACGTGATTGTCAGCCCGGCGAGCAGGATGTTGAGCGCGATCTCGTTCGGCGTTTTGCGGCGCTCTGCGCCCTCGACGAGCGCAATCATGCGGTCGAGGAACGAGCGGCCGGGCTCCTGCGTCACCTCGATGACGAGACGGTCTGAGAGCAGCCGTGTGCCGCCGGTCACGGCCGACCGGTCACCGCCTGCCTCGCGGATCACGGGGGCGGACTCGCCTGTGATCGCGGACTCGTCGACCGAGCCGACGCCTTCGATGATCTCGCCGTCGGCGGGGATGACCTGGCCCGCCTCGACAACGACGATGTCACCGCGCTGGAGGTCGGCCGCCGGCACTTCCTCGAGGCTGCCGGTGTCGGTTCGGCGGCTGGCCATCGTCGTCGTGCGCGTGGCACGAAGCGCATTGGCCTGCGCTTTCCCGCGTCCTTCGGCGACGGCCTCGGCGAAGTTTGCGAACAGCACCGTCAGCCACAGCCAGAGCGCGATCGTGCCCGTGAACCAGAGCGGCTCCGAGTCGCCCGACGAGAAGAGGTCGCGGAAGAAGATGACTGTGGTGATCACGCTCCCCAGCTCGACGATGAAGATGACCGGGTTGCGGATCAGGGTCCGCGGGTCGACCTTGACGAACGAATTGCCGATCGCCGCGAAGACGATCTCCTTCGTGAAGATGCCACCGCTGCGCGTCGTCATGCCGTCGTCTCCTCGTCCAGCGCCAGGTTGAGCTCGAGCACGTTCACGCCCGGCTCGCCGAAGATGCCCAGCCAGCGCCCGTCTGTGTTCTCGTCGATCAGCTCCTCGACGCGGTCCCGCGAGAGCCCGCGGACTTCCGCCACGCGCGCCGTCTGGAGTTGGGCGTTGGCCGGGGAGATGTGCGGATCGATGCCCGACGCGGACGTCGTCACGGCGTCGACGGGGATGTCGCCGATCCGCAGACCAGGGTTGTAGGGGCGCTCCAGCTTGAGAATCGCGAGCGCGCGTTGACGTACGGCCTTCGCGAGGTCCGGGTTCGTCGGGCCGAGGTTGGCGAAGGTGGTCGCGGCGGCGTTGTACTCGGGAGCCGTGGCGGACGGGCGCGGGTGGAAGTACTCCGGCTTTGTGAACGCCTGGGCGGCGAGGCGGGAGCCGACGACCTTGCCGTCGCGCTCGATGAGGCTGCCATCCGCGCGGCCGGGCGCGATGAGCTGCGCGAGCCCGGTGAACGCGAGGGGGTAGGCGAGGCCGAAGACGAGCGTCAGCACGACGACGGCGATGACGGAGCGGCCGAGCGTACGCATCAGGGGGAAAGCGCCTCCACGATCGGCCCCAGAGTGAGGGCCGGGAAGAGCATCAGGCCGGCGGTGAGGATCACTACACCCACGAGCAGTACGGCGAACGTCGTGCCGTCGGTGCGGAACGTTCCCGCCGACGGCGGCACGGTTTTCTTGGCGGCCAGCGAGCCGCCGAGCGCAAGTGCAGCGATGAGCGGTGCGAAGCGGCCCAGCCAGAGCGCAATGGAGCCGACGAGCGTCGAGAACTCGGTGGCGCCGTAACCGGCGAACGCGCTGCCGTTGTTGTTGGACTGCGAGTCGTAGGCGTACAGAGCTTCGGAGAAGCCGTGCGCGGCCGGGTTGTAGATGGATGCCAGGCCGCGATCGGTGACGATCGAGATCGCAGTCAGTACGAGCACCATCGTCGGCACGAAGAGCGCGCCGACCGCGGCCAGCTTGATCTCCCTCGCCTCGATCTTCTTGCCGAGGTATTCGGGCGTACGGCCCACCATCAGCCCCGCCACGAAGACGGCGATGACGATGTAGAAGAACATCCCGTACAGGCCGGAGCCGACGCCGCCCCAGACGACCTCGCCCGAGAACATGTTCGCGATGGGGACGGCTCCGCCCGTCGCGGTCAACGCGTCGTGGCCGCCGTTGACCGACCCGTTGGAGGCGTTCGTCGTCACCACCGCCCAGTTGACGGTGGATGCGATGCCGTAGCGGATCTCCTTGTCGGACATGTTGCCGCCGCTCGATCCGTCGCCGGCGGTGATGTTCACGCCCGAGTTCCGCAAGACCTGGGACCCGTGCTGTTCGGCCGGTAGCGCGACGGCGAGGCCGATGATCGTCATTGCCATCATGGCTCCGTAGACGGGCAGCGCCTGGCGGCGCGCCCCGATCATGCGGCCGAACATGAAGACCTGTGCTGCAGGGATGAGCAGGATGGACAGCATCTCGAGGAGATTCGTGAAGGGGTTCGGGTTCTCGAAGGGGACGGCCGAGTTCGAGTTGTAGAAGCCGCCGCCGTTCGTGCCGAGCTGCTTGATCGCGATCTGCGTGGCGGCCGGCCCGCGCGCGATCGTCTGCTGCGCGCCCTCCACCGTCGTCGCCGTCGCCGAGCCGTCGAACGTCTGCACGACGCCCTGTGTGATGAGCACAACGGCGAGAATCGCGGCGAGCGGCAACAAGATGTAGACGAGTGAGCGGTAGAGATCGACCCAGAAGTTGCCGACCGTCGACGCCGAGCGCCGCGCGAAGCCGCGGATGACGGCGACCAGCACGGCCATGCCGAGCGCGGCCGACACGAAGTTCTGCACCGCCAGCCCGGCCATCTGGCTCAGGTACGACATCGTGTACTCGCCGCCGTAGTACTGCCAGTTCGTGTTCGTGATGAAGCTCGCGGTCGTGTTCATCGACACCCACGAGTTCACGCCTTTGAACCCGTCCGGGTTCAGCGGCAGATGACCCTGAAGGCGCAACAGCAGGTAGAGGAGGACCGCGAACACGCCCATGAAGACGAGCGCCGTCTTCGCATAGCCCTTCCAGCCCTGTTCCTCGTCGGCGTTCGTGCCGACAAGGCGGTAGAAGCCGCGCTCCGGTGCGGTCAGCCAGCGCGGCATGCGCAGCGTGCCCTGGTAGACCCGCGACATGTAGATGCTGAGCGGGTACGCGAGCACCGTGAGGATCACGGTGTAGAGGACGATCTGCGTGATGCCGTTACCGGTCACAGCTTCTCGCCCCGGAACAGCACGTAGACGAGATACGCGACCACGAGCACCGCGACGACGAGGCCGAAGACGTCGCCCGCGGCCATCAGACGCGGCTCAACACGTAGATGAGCGCGAAGGAGAAGGCGAAGCACGCGAGCGCGATGACGATGCCGAGCAGCTCGACCATCAGTGCTCCAGCGCCTCGGCTGCGTCGTCAAGGGCGTCGCCGAGATCGTCTGCCCGGTCCCGGTCGTGGAGCGGGCTCCAGGGGTCGTCGAGCAGCTGCTCGAGGAGCAGCACGCCGCGCGGCGCGACGGGGCGCTCGAGATCGGCGAGCCGGTCGGCGAGCGCGAGAAAGCTCTCCGCTTCCGCGCGAACGGCGAGACGGTCGAACGTCTGGGCACCAGGGAGATAGCGGGCGTCGGAATCGTGGACGAGCCGTCGCAGCGAGTGCGCGAGGTCGAGGCGCCGCTTTGGGATCACGAGCTCGGCAGCTCGCCAGGAGAGTCGTAGTGAGGGAACCGGCGAGCGAAGCAGCTCCCGGTCCGCGACCCCGTCGCGCGGCGCGCAGCTGGCGCCGCTGGCGAAACGATTGCACGACCTGCGTCAAGATGATTCGAGGCTATGGACGGCCGTCTGAGTGCCGTCTTAGGGTTCGCCCCGCCGGTCTAAGAGTTGTCTAAAGCCCCCGGATTGACGAGTCGGTAGCCCGACACCGGGCTCGGTGAGGAGGTGGCTCGGCCGCGAGGGATCGGGCTCGAGCTTGCGCCGCAGCTGCGACACGTAGACGTGGATGTAGCTCGACTCGCGCTCGTAGGCCGGCCCCAGACCTCGCGCAGGATCGTGCGATGTGTGTGAGCAGCTTGCCCGGGTGGCTGGCGAGCAGGCGGAGCATCTCGAACTCGTGTGGCGTGAGGTGGACGTGCCGTCCCGGACCATCGTCACCGAGTGCTTCTCGAGGTCGACAACGAAGGTTGCCGATCTCGAGCACGGGAGCACCGGCGGGTCGACGCGCCGCAGCACCGCCCGCAGCCGCGCTAGCAGCTCGCCGATCGCGAACGGCTTGGTCACGTAGTCGTCCGCGCCTGCGTCGAGCGCCGCGATCTTCTCGGCCTCGTCGCCGACCGCCGAGACGACGATGATCGGCGCGTTGCGTCCACTCGCGCAGCTCGCGACAGACGTCGGTGCCGCGCCCGTCGGGCAGCAGGAGGTCGAGAATGATCGCCTCGGGCGGACGCAGGCCGGCCGCGGCGAGCGCCTCCTGGGCCGTCGTTGCCGTCGCGACGTCGTAGCCGGCTCCGCGGAGGTTGGTCTGCAAGCGCGCGGAGGAACTGCGGCTCGTCGTCGACGACGAGAATCCGCTCCCCGCTCACGTCGTTGCAGGACCTCGGCCGGCAGCTCGACCACGGGCAAGGCAAGCACGAACGACGCGCCCTGGCCCTCTCGCGACTCGAGCCAGAGCCGTCCGCCGTTCGCCTCGGCGAAGCCGCGGGCGATCGCCAGGCCGAGCCCCGCGCCTCGCGGTCCGGCTGCCCGGCGACCCGGTAGAACGGCTCGAAGATGTGTTCGTACTCCTCTTCGGGAATCCCAGGCCCGCGATCGGTCACGCGGATCAGCAGCTCCTTCCGGGTGGCGTTCACGCGCACGTGCACCGGCTCGGCCGGCGGCGAGAGCCTGATCGCGTTCTCGAGCACGTTCACGAGAGCCCTCTGGACCTGCGTCGCGTCCACCTGGACAGGTGGCACGTCGGGCCGCGCGCTCACGACGACCCGCTGCGGGTCGGGGAGCTCGTCTATCGCCTGTGCGAGCAGCTCGCCCGCCGTCCAGAGCTCGGGGCTCGCGTCTGCCGCACCGGCCTGGAGCCGCGAGAGATCGAGGAGATTCTCGACGAGCCGCTTCAGGCGCATGTGCTCCGCGCGGATCGTCTCCAGCAGCTCGACCCGGTCCTCGTCGGAGAGCGCCAGCTCGCCGCTCTGGAGCCCGTCCAGCGCCTGCTCGATCGTGGCCAGCGGCGTGCGGAGATCGTGTGACACGGTCTGAATCACGGCGGTCTTGATCGTGTCGCTGCGGCGAAGTGCTTCTGTTTCGACGGCCTCGTTCGACAGTCGCTCGCGCTCCTGGGTGACGGCCAGCAGCGAGGCGAGCGCCGGCAACAACCGCCGTTGGATGGCGAGCGCCGGCTCCTCGTTTTCGCTGGTGTAGATCGTCCCGATCTCCCTCCCGTCGACGGCGAGCGCATGCGGTGCCTCGCCCGTGCGCTCGCTCACGCGCCCGCCGAGCGCGATCCGCACCGAGGACACACCGAGCACTGTCGCCGTCCTCTGTTCGATGCGCTCGAGCTCATCGTCGAGCCGCGTCCCACGCAGCACCTCGACGGCGATGTCTGCCAGCAGCGATGCTTCGAGCTCTCGTTGCTCGGCTTCGGCTCGCTGTCCTCGCGCACGAGAGGCGAGGCTGCCGACGACGATTGCCGTCACCACGTAGACGAGCAGCGCGAACCAGTTGCTGCGGTCCGCGAGCGTAAGCGAGTACACCGGCGGCAGGAGGAAGAAGTTGAACGCGAGCATGCTCGCGACCGCCACCAAAACCGCGTAGGCGGTGCCCCAGAAGAGCGCAATCGGCAGGACGGCGAAGACGTAGAGAACGCCGAGGCTGAGAACGGGGATCGCGTCGTCGAGGACAGCGATTGCCGCTGTCACGACCGTGACGGCGAGCGCGCCGGCCGCGACCCCGGCCAGCGGGCTCTTCAGCGACTCAGGATTCGGCCGCATCAGGAGCTACCACGCCGACCAGCCGCCGTCGACGACGAGGTTGGCCCCCGTGACGTACGACGAGGCGTCCGACGCGAGGAAGACGACGGCGCCAAGCGCCTCGCCCGCATCGGCCATCCGACCCAGCGGCACACGTGCGCCGTAGGCCTCGAGGAACTCCTGGGGCTGCTCGTTGAAGATCCCGCCCAGCGTCAGCGTGTTCACGCGCACGCCGGACTTTGCCCAGTAGGTCGCGAGGTAGCGCGTGAGGTTGAGCAGCGCCGACTTCGATACCGAGTACGCAACCGGCTTGAAGAACGTCTCGCCCTTGCTGCGCCGGAACTCGTAGAGATCCTGCGGTGGTGACAGGAGGCCGTAGACGGACGAGACGTTGACGATCGAGCCACGTCCCGCCTCGGCCATCGCGGCGCCGATCGACCTGACAGCAGAGCACGACACCCTTGACGTTGACGTCCATGACCTCGTCGAAGGAGGCCTCCGGGTACGTCTCGAAGGGGCCGACCTCCTCGGGCGGCGCGTCCGGCGGCGAGTCGAGCGCGGCGTTGTTGACAAGCAGGTGAGGCGCGCCCCACTCGGTGGCGACCTGCGGCCGTCGCCGATTCGATCGACGCCCGGTCCGTGACGTCGACCCGGTAGCGGCGAACGCCGTCGTCACCACCCGGCTCGGCGGCGACGTCGAACACGGCCACACGCATGCCGCGCGCGGCGAGGCCGTCGGTGTAGACCTGCCCCATCTGGCCGAGGCCGCCGGTGACGACGGCCACGCGGCCGGCGAGATCGAACAGCTCGTCGGTCACGCGTGCGCCATCCAGATCGCGTCGCAGAACTCGCGCACGCAGCCGGCGCCGCCCGCGCGCGTCAGCACCCAGTGCGCGTGCTCTCTCGCCTCCGGCCACGCATCGGCCGGCACGACAGGGAGCCCAACCGCCTCGAGGCACGTCGCGTCGTTGATGTCGTTGCCGACGTACGCGGTCTGCTCGAGCTCGATCCCGCGCGCCGACGGCCTGCTCGCGGAGCAGGGACAGCTTCTCCTCGATCCCCTGGATGCACTCGATGCCGAGCTTGCGCGCCCGCACACCGACGACCGGCGCCGTTTCCATCGACACGACCAGCGCCTCGACGCCGACCTCGCGCAGGCGGCGGAGGCCGAGCCCATCCGCGCGGCAGCAGCGGACGCTCTCGCGACCGTCGTCGTCGACCCAGACGTGGTTGTCCGTGAAGACTCCGTCGAAGTCGAAGACCGCGAGCCGCACCGACGCGAGCGTCTCGCGCGACGGCGCCGCCGGCTCAGCTTGCAGCACGCACCACCGGCTCCTCGAGGGGCACGAGCGCATCGGCCGTCACCGGCTCGTCCACGCGAAGCGCGTGGTTGAGCGAACGGCCGAGCAGCCCGTCGAGCTCGAACGGCGCGAGTCCACCGTCGGCCGGCGAGCGCGCGACGAGATCGTCTTCGGCGAGCACATGGCCGGGCTCGAGGTCGCGCGCGGCGACGAGCATCTTCCCCATCTTCCTGAGCGCGGGCTCCTCGGACGGCAGCTGGCGCTTGACGCCGTCACCGAGCGCCGCGGGCACGCGTCGCAGGTCGCGGACGAGCTTGCGCATCCCCTCCGGCATCAGCGAGAACGCATGGTCCGTGCCCTTGAGCGTGTGCGAGAGCGTGAAGTGCTTCTCCATGATCCGTGCGCCGAGCATGTACGCGACGAGGGACATCGCGATGCCGTCCTGGTGGTCGGAGAGTGCCGATCACGAGCTCGGGATAGCGCTCGCGGAAGGTCGTGATCACGCTCAGCTCGAGCTCCTCAGCGGCAGCCGGATAGACCGCCGTGCACTGGAGGAGGCAGAGCTGCGTGTTGATCGGCGCGATGGCGTCGACGGCGCGATCGACGTCTTCCATGGTCGCGCCACCGGTCGAGACGATCATCGGCTTGCCGAACGACGCGACGTGCCGGAGCAGCGGCGTGTTGCGCAGATCTCCGGAGGCGATCTTGTAGGCGGGCATGTCGAGGTCGGCCAGGAAGTCGGCGCTCGGCTGGTCGAAGGCGGTCGCGAACAACGTCACGCCGAGCTCGCGTGCTGCCGCCTGCAGCTCGACGTACTCGTCGCGGTCGAGCTCGAGCGCCTCGCGGTGCTCGCCGTACGTCGGGCCGAAGCAGTTCTCGTGGTCGTACGGCGCCTCGTACGTCGCTCGCGTGTAGAGGCGTGCGGTTGTCGCGCTTCTGCAGCTTCACGGCGCTCGACGCCGCACTCCTTTGCTGCGGCGATCAGCTCGCGCGCCTTCTCCACCGAGCCCTGGTGGTTGTGGCCGATCTCGGCGATGACGTAGCAGTCGCCGTCGTCCGAGATGCGGGTGCCGTCGATGACGAGTTCGCGCATGGCTTTCGCGGCCGGAACCGCGCCGCCGATGGTACCCCGCGCGTCTGTCACGATCGGTGACAATCGCCCTCTGGGCACGGTGGCGTTCATCCTCGGTCTCGCGCTGATCGCCGCCACGGCGTGGCTGGTTGCCGCGTCGCTCTCGTTGCGAGACGCGATCGATTTCCTGCTCGCGTCCTTCCTCGGCGCGACGGGAGCCATCGTCGTCCTCGCGCTCGTGCTGTCACCGTTCGAGGCCCTCACGCGCGGGTGGCTACTCGCCGGCTCGGGCGTGTTGGCGGCGGTGGCCGTCCTCGTCTGGGCGTGGCGTGGGAGGCCGGCCGCGCCGCCGTTCCGGCCCGGATTGCGCGCCGGCGGCGAGGCGCTGCGAGATCCCGTCGTGGCGATCCCCGCTGCGGCCGTCGGTGCCGGGCTCGTCTACTCAGTCGTGCTCGCGATCGCCACGCCTCCGAACGACTACGACACGCTCTGGTACCACCTCTCCCGCGCCGCCTTCTGGCGCCAGGAGCACGGCGTGGGCTACGTGGAGCGGGCGAACGACTTGCGGCTGGACGTCTTCACGCCCGGCTCCGAGCTCGTCTCCTCGTGGGCGATGACGCTTTCCGGGAACGAGCGCTTCGCCGCGCTCTTCCAGCTGGTCGCGCTGCTCGCAACCATGCTGGCGGTGGCGGGGATTGCACGCGCGCTCGGCCTTGACCGGCGCGCCGCAGCGCTCGGTGCCGTGCTCTTCGCGTCGCTGCCGGTCGTCGTGCTTCAGGCTTCGACCGCCCTCAACGACCTCGCGCTCGCGTCGTTCCTCGTCATCGTCGTCTACTTCCTGCTCCGGGGCGAGCGGATGCACCTGGCGCTCGGCGCGCTCGCGCTGGCACTGGCCGTAGCCACGAAGGCGACGGCGTTGCTGGCGTTGCCGGTACTCGCACTCCTTGCCTTCGGCCTCACTCCGCGTCGGCGCTGGCCGGGCGTCGCCATCTCGGGGGCGGCCGGAATCGCGCTCGGAGCCTTCTGGTATTACGTCAACCGTTCGGAGACCGGGAGCTTCATTCCCCGCTTCGCGCCGACGAACCAGGGCGGCGGCGTCTCGCACGACACGCACTTCGTCAAGTATCCGGCGCAGTTCAGCCGGCTCGTGATCGATGCCATCGACCCCGCCGGCTCCGTGGCGAGGGATCGCTGGCTCTACCTCGTCGCAGCTGTAGTCGTGCTCGCCGCAGGCTCGGTGCTCGCAGTCCGTCGCCGCTCGCGAAGCACGGCCGTCACAGCCGTCGTCGCTGCCTGTGTCGTCGCCATCCCGGTTGCCTTCGTCACGCTCCACGCGCGGCTGCTGGACGGGTTCCAGCGCTTCTGGCTGAAAGCCGGCGAGCCCGACCTTGCTTTCCTCGGCGCCGATCGCGAAGCGGTGCCGCCTTCGCCGTTCGTCTCCTGGTACGGCGCGCTGGGAGTGCTCATGGTGCTCGCCGCAGTCGTGCTCGCTGTCAGAGAGGTGAGACGTGGAGCGCTGCGCAAAGCCGGCCTGCTGTTCGCGCTTGCGCCCGTCTTCTACCTCGTCGTGATCACGATCGGGCTCGGCTACACACCGTTCCACGGCCGCTACCTGATGCCGGCGGTGGCGCTCGGAGCCGCGACGTGGGGGCTGGTGCTCCGCGTCCGCCCGCTCGCGTGGGCAGCGGCGGCCATCGCCACGGTCACCGTCTGCCTCTCGTTCGTCCACTACGTGGAGAAGCCGGCGGGCTTCACCGTGCTGGGCGGCGACGACGTGCGCTCGGTGTGGAACGAGTCGCGGATCGAGATCCTCGCGCACTCACGTGCGCCGGGCGGCGCAGGGCCGCTGCGAGTGGTCGAAGAGAAGGCCACCGAGGGCGACACCGTGGCGCTGATGATCCGCCAGGACGATGTCAGCTATCCGTTCTTTGGAGCGGACCTCGACCGACGCGTCGTGTTCGTGGAGGACACCGGCGGGCTCGACGAGGAGGCCGACTGGCTCGTCGTCGCTCCGGGCCTGACCGCCGACGTCTGCGACGAGGGCTGGCGCTCGCTGCCCGTCGACGAGCCCGACTGGCGGCTCTACGAGCGCGTGGGGCTTTGCCCCGGCGAGACCGCGGAGCGGTGAGTTTTCAGAGGTGCCGAACTATGAGGGCGGAGCCACGCGAACCACGATCCGGCTGCTCGCGGCTTCCTTCCAGACCGTCTCGCCGGGCGGAGGTTGCTCGCATTAGCGATCTAGTGAATCCCTAGCTCGGCCTGTACCGGCGAGTGACCACGACGGCGACTATCGCCGAAACGACCATCAGGATCAGCAGTTCTCCTGGCCCGATGTAGCCCAGGAGGCTCACCAGGGACGTCAGTGCGAACAGCGTGGCGAACCCGGCGACAAACCCCCACGATGATGTTCATGGGTAAACCTTTCCGTTGGCCTGCGGGTCAAGGCCTCGTTGCCATTCACCCACGCTTCCAGCGTAACGAGGTCCTCCTTCCAGCACCCGATATACGGCGCGGTGTCTCACCTCCCTACCACGACCAGAGAACGAACGTGATAACCATCGCCAGGATGTAGGCGATGACGATCGTCGCCAGGATGGTCTTCCAGTTCCAGGTCACCTAGCCTCCTGCCGATTCGCGGGAGGCGTGCCCCCATGCGTTGTACGACGCTTCCAGCCACTGCGAGTCGTTCAGCGTCGGCCAAGGAAGCGGGGGAGTTGCCTGGCACGAGAACCACACTTTGGAGTGGTACTTTACCCAGCTGTAGCCGTTGCCGCCGCTCACCCTGTACGTCTGCGGCCCGCTCGACTTCTGGCACAGAGGCTGAGTCGAGTGATCCGTGACGATCCTGGAGTTGATGATGCGCTGCCCGTAGACGGCGCACCATTCGACCTTCTGGATCGTCGTCCTCCTGTAGCCGAACCTCCCTTGCGACTTCTTGATCGGGTCGTTGAATAGCGACCAGCACAGGTTAGGGGCGCCCGAGAGGGGCCCCTGCTGGGTCCCGAAGTAGTACGGGGAGCGCCATCGTCTTCCGCGCCTCCGCGATCGAGAGCGGCTGGACGTTCCCGCCGCCCGTGAACTCGTCGCAGCAGTCCCAGTCCGCCTGGTTGTTCGGCGGCGGAGGTGGCGGAGGTGGAGGTGGCGGAGGTGGAGGTGGAGGTGGCGGAGGTGGAGGTGGAGGTGGCGGAGGTGGAGGTGGAGGTGGAGGTGGCGGAGGTGGCGGGGGAGGAGGAGGTGCATCGTTGATCGGCACCCAGTATGTCCTCGTGTCCCCCTGGGATGAGACGATCCAGTTGAACCCTCCCGTCGGCTGGTCGGAGATACCACGCTGGAATGCGTAGTCCCCGAACCGGTTGTTGCCGAAGTTGTCCGTCACCTGCGCATCGGGGCAGATCGTCCACGAGAACGTGAGGATCTCCGTCCGCTGCGCCTTGTTGCCGTCGTTGATCGCTGCCCCGCCACCATCGGTGACGTACAGGTCGAACGTCGTCGCGGCAGCGGCGCAGATTTCCGACTGCGCCTGTTCGGGGGCTGCGCCAACAAGAAGGGCTAGCGCCGAGACGAGTGCGACTAGCCAAAGCCTTCTTGGCATTGCCATTGCTTGCTACCTCCTGGTTTGGTTGGACGCTTGCTCGACGGTGACTCGATCTAGACGTGGGGATTGTCTCGTGAGGGAACCGCGTTGTCTAGATGGCAAATGCGGACACGCCCA
This sequence comes from uncultured Actinomycetes bacterium, assembly GCA_963786725.1. GTDB lineage: Bacteria > Actinomycetota > Thermoleophilia > Gaiellales > Gaiellaceae > PALSA-612. The sequence continues at coordinate 242,394 of CAWBAD010000006.1, forward strand.
GAAGGGACAGCGCCCAGGCCTATCTCTCCACAGTGGCGGCGTAGACCTCTAGCGTCGCCGACGTCGCAGCTGCCCACGAGAATCGCTCGCTCGCACGCTCCCGCGCGGCCGCGCCGAGCCGCGCACGCAGCGACGGGTCCAGAAGCAGGCGCTCGATCGCAGTTCGCAACGCTCCGGCGTCCCCAGGCGGCACGAGCAGGCCTGTCCGCTCGTCCTCCACGGCGTCGAGCAGCCCACCGACCGCCGACGCGACGACGGGACGGCCATGCGCCATCGCCTCGCGGGCGACGACGCCGTACCCCTCACGCCGGGAGGGGCAAACGACGATCGCGGCGCGGTCGTAGTAGTGGCCGAGCTCCGCCGGCGGCACGAATCCGATCGCATCCGGGACAACGTGGCGCAGCGGCCCGTCGCCGACCACGACACGCGGGACGCCTGCCGTCGCCTGCGCCAGCTCCTCGATCCCCTTCTCCGCGGCCAGCCGGCCGACGTAGAGGACGTGCGGCGGCTCGGCGGGCGCGGTGAGCGCAGCGGGTAGCTCGACGCCGCTGCCGATCACGCGGACGTCGGTCGCACCGAGCCGCGTCACGGCCTCGGCAACAGCCTTCGACGGCGCGACGACGACGCGGGCGCGGCGCACGACCGGGCGGAAGAGCGATCGGCGCGCGCGTGGCCAGCTCGACGTCGGTGCCCCACGCCTGGAGCACGTAGGGAAGGCCCGTCGCGAGCGCCGCGAAGCCCGACGGCAGCCAGTGAGCGTGAACGAGGTCGGCACCCTTCGCAGCGCGCCTCGCGGCCTGCGCGTACGAAGCGAGGAATGCCGGCAGCAAGCGCCACGCGCGTCGGATTGGCTCGCAGATTGGCCACGATGCCGTCGCCGTACGCGATGCCGAAGTCGTGGAAGCCCGCCGGTGAGACCACCTCGACGTCGACGTCCGCAGCGCGCAGGTGCTGAACGGCGTCGCGGACGAACGCGCCGGCGATGTCAGTCTCGTCGCGCGGGTACGACGTCGTCAGCACGGCTACGCGCATTGCGGGTGCCACAATACGCCCGCATGGGCCGCCGCCTTCCCGGTTGGACGCTCCCGGCGGCGGGCATCGGCCTACCGCTTCTCGCCGTCCTCGTCGCCATCCTCGTGCTCGAGCCGTACTACGGCGTCGTCGACGACGCGATCCTGCTCGGCTACGCGCACGTCCCCACTGCCGACTTCCCCGGCGAGTGGGCTCACCGGGTCTGGTCGGACATCTCCTCGTGGGGGATGATTCGGCCGTTCTACTGGGCGCTCGCGTACGGCGAGTACAACGCCGGAGCGGAGAGCCCGACTGCGCTCTACCTCGTCAACTGGGCCGCCACGGGCGCCATCCTCGCCTTCGCCGGCTTCGCGATCGCGCGCGCGTTTCGCGTGGCTCGCGACCGGCTCGCGATCTTCCTCGCCGTATACGGAGCGGCGGTCTTCGTCTATCCCTGGACGCTCGATCTCTTCGCGTTCCCGAGCTACCAGGAGAAGTGGGTCGTGCTGGCAGCCGCGGTCGGCCTGCTCTGGTTCGCGGAGCCCCGCGAGCGCGTGCCGGCCTGGCAGTGGTACGCGGTCAGCGCGCTCGTCATCGGGCTGGGCTCGCTGACGAAAGCGCAGTACGTCGTCTTCCTGCCGGCGTTCGTCCTGCTCGTGCTCGACCACCGCCGGGAAGCGCGCACGGGCTGGTGGCGCGTCGGGGCCGTCACGGCCATGGGAGTCGCCGCCGCCCTCGCCTTGCGCGGCATCGCCTGGCACGGCGACTACACCGAGGGCTTCGGCCTCTCGAACGTGCCGGACCAGCTCGGATCGAAGTACCTCTGGCTCGTGACGGCGTTCGCGCTGGCGTGGACCGTGTACGCCGTCGTGCGGCGGGAGACGCTGCTCCGCGACCTCATCCCGACGGCCGTCTTCGGAGCCTTCGTCGTGGTCTTCGCCCAGTGGCCGGGCGGCTTCCTCTGGACGTTACTCGGGTTCGTCGCCGCCGGCGCCTTCGCACTCGCCGTCTCGCGTCTCCGCTCGGCGACAGTGGCGACGGCCGCGCTCGTGGCGAGCCTGGTCTGGGCATGTACGTGGATCGTCGTGCGGACCGACGAGCTCTACTCCTCGCTGACGAGCATCGGCGAGTTCGCTCGCTCCGCCCCGGCGATGACGCTCGCCGCCGACGGCACTCCTGTCTACATCTCCTGCGAGGAAGGGTCGGCTGCGATCGCCGGCTACGTCCGCCGTGAGCAGGGCCTGCCGCTCAGCGTGCGTCCTCAAGAGGCAGCGCCATGGACCTCCGCGAAGGGCCTGGAGCCGCCTCCGGGCTTCCGCTACGCGCTCGTGGACGCGCGCCTATGTCCCGCGGCTATCGACGGGGCGAAGTGGCGCGCCGTGTGGACGCCGAGCCGCGCTGGGGGCTTTGTCCTCTACGAGTCCACGGCCGAAGACAACGGGTAAGGCGAGCGCGAGCACTGCGAACACGTAGATGTAGTAGAACGACATCGTGAGGTAGAAGAGGTTCGCGGCGAGCGTCCCTGCGAGCGCTGCACTCATCCCCCAGGCCAGCGGAGTCACCCGCGCGGCCGCGATGTCACCACGAGCGGCAAGCGCGCGCCCCACACGGCGGGCGGCGCTGAGGCGGGAGAACAGGTACCAGACGAAGACGCCGAACAGCGCCGCGCCGACGAGCCCCGTCTCGACCAGCAGGGCGACGTAGAACGAGTGGGGGCCCCAGTTCGTCTTGCCGGTGACCTGCTCGTAGTAGACCGAGAAGTTGTTGAGCCCCAGCCCGAACAGCGGCTTCGTGGAGAGGATGTCCGGGATGAAGTCGTAAACGCCGAGGTGGGCCTGGGACGCGCCGCCGCCCGTCCTGCACGCGTGACCGCAGGATGGTCTCGAAGTAGTCGAGCCGCGAGAGCACGACGATCGACAGCAGCCCCACGACTGCCGCCAGCGGCACCAGAAAAGCCTTCGTCAAGAAGAAGCGGCGATACGGGAGCGCGAGCACCGCGAGGCCGACGATCAGACCGAGCATCCCGCTCCGCGACAGCGTCGTCAGCTCGACGATGAGCAGGAAGCCGAGCGTGACGGCAAGCGGCGTCTTCCAGCGGTGGCCCCGCTCCAGCCGTAGGTAGACGGGCGTCAGCGCGAGCAGCGGGATGATCAGCATCACGCCGAGGTGGTTCGGGTCGCCCGTGATCGCGTTCGGCCGGTAGACGTTCGCGCCCTCGATCGCGCCGTAGATGTTGATGTTGCTCGCGCCGCCGGTGATCGGCGACAACAGCGCCTGGTCGAGGCTCGAGCCCGAGCGCGCGAGCAGCAGCTGCAGGATCCCGTAGGCCGAGTTGACGACCATGCCGGCCGTGAAGAAGCCGAGCGTCTGCCAGTAGAACGTGCGGCTGGCGCGGGCCATGTATGCCACGCCGAGGATCAGGAACAGGAAGTGGATGGCGAACTTCGTCATCCCCTTGCCGTACTGCGTAGCCGCGATTGCGGTGTCGAGGTTGAAGTAGCCGACGAGGTACACGACGAGGAACGCGACGAGGAACCCGGTTGCCACGACCGAGGTCCGCGGCACGCGTCTGTCGCCTTTGGCCAGGCGATCGGCCGCGAAGCTGACGATGAAGCCGATCGCGAAGACGTCGGCGAGCGCCACCTGTCCCGCCACGTCCCAGTGGATCTTCTCGAAGGTCACCGAGAAGACCGATGCCAGGAAGAAGAAGCGAGTGAGCTTCATGTGAGCTCCTGCAGCAGGTCGGCGAGGTCGCGCACACGGCTGCGGCGGTCGAGCCTTCGCCGCAGCTCAGGCGTGAGCGGCGTGCCGTCGAGCGAGCCGCCCCGCCAGCGCTCGTGCAGCGAGCGCAGCGCCTCTCCGATCGCCTGCGGGTCGTCCGGAGGCGCGACGACCCCCGTCCCGGTCTCGCGGATCAGCGCCGCTGCGGCGCCGTCCGGAGGCACGACGGCGAGGATCGGGCGCTCGGCGGCGAGGTACTCGAACACCTTCCCCGAGAGCACGCCTTTGCCGCGGCCCCCTGCTTCCGGGATGAGCAGGAGCAGCGCCTCGGAGTCGCGCTGCAGCTCGAGCGCGCGCTGGCGAGGCGCAAACTCGTGGAGCTCCAGCCGGTCGCCGAGGCCGAGCGTCTCCGCCCACTCGCGGTCGGCGGTGCGAAAGTCGCCGACGAAGCGTGCGACGGCATCGAGACCGGAGTCGGCGAACGCCGTGAGGAACGGCCGCGGGTCGCGACGGCCAAAGAAGCTACCCGCGTGCGTGATGCGAAAGCGGGGGCTCGCGTGATGCTCTAGCCCGGTGAAGTCGTCGAAGTCGCAGCCGTTCTCGATCGTCACGACGGGGGAGCGCGGGCCGAGCGAGCGCGTCTCCTCGGCGATCGCCTCGGACGCAGCCACGATCGCGTCCGCCTTGCGTGCGACGAGCCGGGCGACGGCGTGCCGCATGCGCTCCTTGGCCTTGCAACGCAGCCGAGTCTGCCCGGCGGTGTGGATGCGCGAGCAGCGAGTCGCGGAGGTCGGCCACCCAGCGTGCGCCGGTCAGTCGCTGCACGGCGGCGCCGACGAAGTGGACGGAACCGGGCGGAGACGTCGTCAGTACGACGTCGATTCCCTCGCGACGGACGATGCGAGTGGCCGCCGGGATTGCCGTCAGCGCCCAGCCGACGTTCTCGTCGGGCACCAGCAGGCGGCGCCCGAAGAGGCCCGCCTGAAGGCGCAGCCGGTCGGCGCCCGACGTGCCGTGCAGCTCCTCGGCGGGGCGGCGGCCTTCCGGGCCGACGTAGCGCGCGCGGTGGATCCACGCCTGCGTCGGGGGCTGTAGCTCGTCGTCGCGGTGCACCCACTTCGGAGTCGTCCGGCGCGAGCACGTGCGTCTCGATGCCCAGCTCGGGCAGGTGGGTCGCGAACTTCAGCGGCCGCTGCACGCCGCCGCCGCCGGCGGGCGGGAAGTACAGGGAGACGATCAGCAGTTTCACAAGCGGTAGAGAACGTAGCGACCGTCGCGGTACACGGCCGGCAGTGACAGATCGAGCCGGGGCCAGCGGTCGCGGCGGACGAGCACGAAGTCCGCGCGGTAGCGGCGCGGAATGGAGAGGTCACCGGTCCGGCCGAAGCGATTCGCGTCGTCTCGACGCTCGTACGGCCGGTTCTTGTCCGTGTCGGCGACGTGACCCGGCCGGGCCGTGGCGATGTAGATGGGCGCGACCGAGGCCGCCCAGTAGCTCGTCGAGTCGTCCGAGAAGACGACGGTGCCTTCCGGCAGCGAGTCGAGTCGCTCGACGAGACCAGCGGTGAGCGGCGAGGGCTCGTAGCTGCGCCGCGTCCCAGTGGCCGAAGCCGAAGATCGCCACCGGCAGGACGAAGGCCGCGGCGACGGCCGCGGACAGCGGCCCGCGATCGTCGAGCGTCCCTCTCCTGCCGAGTACGGCGGCGATGATCGAGTGCGACCGCGCCGCCGACGAGCGCGATCCAGGCCGCGATCGGGGGTCCGCCCTCGTCGAGTGCGTACGTGAACTCCCCCGGGTACGCGAGCTCGAGCGCGATCCCCGCTGCGAGCGCCGCGGGAATGGCCCACCACAGACGCAAGCCGGGCCAGCACAGCCGCGCCGCCGGCGAAGGCGGCGGCGAGCGGCACGAACCCGGCGGCCCGGCGAGCCTGCGACAGCGACACGGCATCCGAGAAGGGCGTGAAGAGCTGCGGCAGGAGGAGAATCACCAGAAGCGCCACCGAGCCGCCGAGCACGTAGGCCGACCAGCGTCTGCGGGAGGCGAGCGCGGCGAGTGGTACGGCGACGAGAGCGGCGATAGCGACCGCGCCGGGCCGGCCGAGCATCTCCGGCGCCAGGCGGAAGCTGTCCGGCGAGAAGATGTCGACCTGGCCCGGGTAGTGCGCGAGCCCGCGCGCGCGCTCGGCGGCGGACGGGCTGTGCGACGCCGTGTCGCGCACGAGCGGCGCCAGCCAGGCGGCCACGGCCGCAGCCGGAAGCAGCACGAAGGCAAGCCCGGCCGCACCGCGCGCAAGCTCGCCGCGTGCCAGCACGAGCCGCGCAAGCACGTAGCCGGCCAGAGGCACGGCCACGAAGATCACGTACGTCGGATGGACGAACGCGAGCGCCAGAGAGGCGGCGGCCGCGGTCAGGCCAGCCGACCAACCCGGCTTCCTGACGAAGACGAAGAACGCGGCCACCGTCGCCGGCACGAGCAGGTGGCGCGCCGAGGTCGCGGGCAGCGAGAGCGCCGTGTACGCGCCGCCGCTGCCCGGCGCGAGTGCGGTAAGCGCGACGGCCGCGAGCAGCGCGGCAATGCCGCCCCAGGCGGTGCGCAGGATCGCGACGCCGGCCTCGTAGGCGATCAGGAACGCCACCGGCACGAGCACGCTCGGCTCGTGGAGGAGAACCGCACCCGAGTCGACGCCGGCGAGCCAGGCGACGCTCGCCATGAGCACATGCCACAGCGGGAACGCGTAGCCGGGGTGCAGCCCGCCGTCCACGAACTCGTTGACCGACTCGAGCGTGAGGTTGTCGAACGCCTCCAGCTTGCGGATGCGGGCGAGATGGAAGAGCGCATCGCCGTCGAGCTGCCCGGCGATCGACCACAGGGCGATGCCGAAGCCGACGCCGGCCAGACCGACGCCGATCGCGAGTGGCGATGGCTTGCGAAGCGGCTGCCAGACAGCGAACGGAAGGGCTACCGCTCCGACACCTGCGTAGAGGACGAGCGCCCACCACAGCGGGCCTTCGACCGCGAACATCATCGCCGAGGCAGCCGTCAGCCCGGCGAGGCTCCAGGAGAGCGCCGCGAACACGCTCGGCTGACCGAGTGCCCGCGCCAAGAGCGCCCCGGGAACGAGCAGGCAGAGCGTCGCTGCAGCGAGCCTCACATACAACCCGGCGCCCGTTTCCGGCAAGACGTGGGCCAGGGCGAGCGTGGGCAGCGCCAGCAGCTCCCACGGCCACCGGGCAGGTGCGGCGCGGCCGGTCAACGAGGCTCGTCGAGGAGCTGCAGCGCGGAGCCGGAAGCGAGCCACGACGCCGTGTCGCGGTACATGCGGCCGCGCTCGCCGCGGAACAGCACGCCGCGCAGCCGCAAGGCCCACAGCATCAGCCCCCGCGCGCGATCGGCCTCACGTGCACCGTAGTGCTTGCAGAAGAAGCGTAGGTGGCCGCGGACGTTCTCCTTGAAGGACCGCCCACCGTGGGAGGCGCCGCTCACGTGGACGAACTCTGCGCCGGGAAAGAAGAGCACGCTCCAACCCGCCTGGTGGAAGCGGTAGCACCAGTCGGTTTCCTCGCTGAACAGGAAGAACGTGCTGTCCGGCGGGCCGACGGCATCGATTGCGTCGCGCCGGACGAGCATGCAGGCGCCCATCACAAACTCCACTTCGCGCGTCTCGTCGTGCTCGAAGTCGCCCGCGTAGAAGGCATTGAACGCGCGGGATCGCGGAGCGAGCTTGCGCAAGAAGAAGTATTCGGTGGCCAGCCGCCAGAGCGTGGGAAAGCCGCGCGCCGAGCGCTGGAGCGACCCATCCGTGTTGAGCAGCTTCGGGCCGACCACCGCCGCCTGCGGATGCTCGGCGGCGAACGCGGCGAGCTGCTCGACGGCGTTGCCCACGGCCCACGCGTCGGCGTTCAGCAACAGGATGAAGCGGCGCGACGCCAATTCGATTCCGCGACGCCAGCCGGCAGCGAGCCCGAGATTCGCCTGCTCGATCAACTTCACCGTCGGGTACTGCCCGCGGACGAGCTCGACCGTGCCGTCCGTCGACCCGTTGTCGACGACGATCGTCTCGTACTCGGCGACGCTGTCCAGGCAGCGCTCCAGCCAGGGCAGCGCGTCGTACGTCACGACGACGACCGAAACTGACACGGCGTCCTTGGCTCGAGGGACACTCTCAGTGACTGTCCCTGGGACTGTCCCTGGGACTGTCCCCTGGACATGGCCAGAAGGATCAGCCATGGCGGACGGATGGGCGCGCAGGACGGCGGATGCTCTCCCACGCGAGGATCAGCGCTCCGGGGATCGCCATCGCAACGGTCACGAGGAAGAAGAGGAACCCGGCGGCGAAGGCAGCGTCGGCCGACACGCCGAGCTGCCCGAGGAAGCTCACGAAGAACGCCTCGCGCACGGCAAGCCCGTTGATCGTGAACGGGACGAGCATGACGAGGAAGAGCAGTGGGCCCATCACGTAGTACACGCGGGGTGACAGGCCAATGCCCACCGCCTCGGCCGTACACCAGATGGCGAGCACGCGCACGGCCTGAATGGCGAGCGTCAGCACGAAGACGCCTAGCAGCAGCCGCGTGTGCGCGCGGTACGCATGGACACCCTCGTACACGGCGCGGATGGGCCGCTCCACCCGCAGCCGGCGCAGCAGCGGCACGGTCCGGGCCAGCGGCCGCCGCACCGAGCGCGAGAAGACGGCGACGGCGAGCACGACCGTTGCCACGACGAAGGCAAGCTCGATCCAGAGATACGCGCCGACGTCGTACTCGCCGAGCGCAAGTGCGAGGCCCACGGCGGCGAGGGCGAGCGTGGCCGAGCCCCCAAGTGCGCGCTCGAGCACCACCGAGCCGGCGATCGGCCCGGTGCGTCCCGGGTGGCGCCTGGAAGTCTCGAAGATCCGCGCTGCGTCTCCGCCCACGGCCGTTGGCAGCACCTGCCCTGCCGTGTAGCCGACGAAGTACGCCCGTGTCAGCCAGCGCAGGCGATCGTCGATCGACCGCGCCTCGAGCAACCGCTGCCAGCGCCACGCCATCGGCAGCACGGTCACGGTCATGATCGCCACCGCCGCCGCCAGCCACCAGTAGTTCGCCTCGCCGAGGATGTCGACCGTCTGGTGGATGTCGATCTTCCAGACGATGTAGGCGAGGCAGAGGCCGGTGACGACCAGCGTCGCCGTGACCCGCACGCTGCGTCGCTGCGTCACGCCTCGCTCCCGGTGAACCTCGCGTGCACGCGACGCATGGCCTCGATTGCGTCGGCGATGTCGTCGTCCGAGTGGGCGGCGGAGAGCGGCAGCGACAGCACCTCGTTTCCTGCGCGCTCGGCGACGGGCAACGGCTGCTGGTCCGGATAGCGCTCCCGGTAGGCGCTGAGCCTGTGCACCGGCAGGAAGTGAACGCTCGTGCCGATCTGCTCCGCGGCCATCGCCTGCTGGTACTCGTCGCGCGTCGCGCCGGCCCGCTCCGGATCGATGCGTACGACGTAGAGGTGCAGCGCGTGCGTGTCGCGCGGATCGCGGGCCAGCGGGTCGATCCCATCCAGCCCCGCCACCGCGGCGTCGTAGGCGCCTACGTGCCGCTCGCGAATCTCGCGATGCCGCTCGAGCTTGTCCAACTGACAGAGCGCGATCGCCGCCAACACGTCGGAGAGGTTCGCCTTGTAGCCGGGCACGGCGATGTCGTACAGCGAGCCGTGACCGCGCCGCATCACGCGCAGGTCGTCGACCGCGCTCGCGACCTCGGCGCTGTTCGTCGTGATCACGCCACCCTCGCCGGCGGCGACGTTCTTCGTCGCGTAGAGCGAGAAGCATGTGGCTTCAGAGATCGCCCCGATCTTGCGACCGCGATATGCGCTCTCGACGGCGTGCGCAGCATCCTCGATCACGGGCAGCCCCAGCTCCCGAATCGGAGCGAGGTCGGCCGGCTGACCGGCGAGGTGGACAGGCAGGATCGCCTTCGTCCGGTGGCCGACGAGCGCCGCCACCTGCTCCGGATCGATGTTGAGGTCCGAGTGGCGAACGTCTGCGAAGACAGGCGTCGCGCCGGTGTGGACGATGACGTTCGCCGTTGCGGGCCACGTGATCGGCGTCGTTATCACGTCGTCTCCCGGTCCTACGCCGAGAGCCAGGAGGGCCAAATGCATCGCCGCGGTGCCCGAGGAGACCGCCACGGCGTGCTCCGCGCCCGTGTAGTCGGCGAACCGCCGCTCCAGCTCGGCCGCCTTCGGCCCGGTCGTCAGCCAGCCCGAGCGCAGCGTCTCGGCGACGGCCGCGATCTCCTCCTCACCGAGGGCGGGCGGCTGGAAGCCGAGGAAGGTCTCCCTAGGCGATCTCGACGGGGGAGCGGGTCTCAACAACGCGGAAGCGTACGCGTCTCGCCGCTCTCCTAGCCCGTGCCAGCGCCTGCTTCCGGCTCTCGCCGACGGCCAGCACGGCGCCGGCGCGGTCGGATCCTTGCCGCAGCGGGCGGATCTCCTCTCCCGGCTGGCGATACACGCGCACCCACGCGACGCCGTCGCTCGCCTCGGCCCGCTCGATTCCGTCCACCGCCTCCACCGAGCCTTCCGGGGCGACGAGAAAGCGCACGCACGCACCGCCCGCCGCCACCTGCGGACGGAGCTGCGCTGCTGAAATCTCCTCGCCAAGCGCACCGGCGATCGCGAGCCCGTTGAGATCGATGCCGATCGCCGCCTCGCAAAGCTCCGCATCGTGACCGCCACCGAGCCGCGCAGCGAGCTCACCCACGACCGGGCCGTCCTCGCCGACGAGCACCTGCGTGTAGGTCGGTCCATCCTCGACGCCGACGGCGTCCGCCGCCGCCCGGGCGAGCTCGATAGCCGCGTCGACGGTCGCCGCGTCCAGCTCGCTCGGCCAGACATGGGCCAGTGCGACTCCGAAAGCAGGTGGCTCGGCTACGACGCGGTCGGTCACCGTCAGCGGGTGGAACTCCCCGCCCACGGAGAACGCGTTGACCGTCAGCTCTGGCCCTCCCACGAGCTTGTCCACGAGCACGATCTGTCCGCGCGCCGCGGCGAGCGCCGTCTCGAACGCCTCCGCGACGTCCTCAGCAGACGTCACCACCGTCAAGCCGCGCTGGCCCTGGCGGTCGGGCGGCTTGATCACGCACGGTAGGCCGAGCTCCGCCGCCGCCTGCTGGGCGTCGGCTGCGGTCGTGCAGACACGGAACGGAGCGTGTGGGACGCCCGCCTCTGCGAGCCGCTCCCGCTGACGGAGCTTCGACACCGCCGCCTGTGCCACCTCCGGAGACAGCGGATGCCGAAGGTTGTGGCGGGCCGCGGCGCGCGCGGCCAGCCCGACGGGGAAGTCGATGCCCGGCGCGATGATGCCCTGGACCTGCTCCGCTGCGGCCAGCCGGTCAACCGCGTGCTCGTCCTCGACGGAGACGATCGCCCGCCGGTCGGCGTAGCGGAAGCCCGGAGCGGCCGGATCGCGATCGACGGCGACGACGTAGACGCCGCGCTCCTGCGCCGCCTCCAGCAGCCCGAGCTGCCCAGAGCCCGCCCCTAGGACGAGTAGACGCCGACGCTCCGAGCCCGAACCCCCCTCCACCAGGCTTCATTGTCGCGATACCACGCGACGGTGCGTTCGAGACCCGTCTCGAACCGCGTGCGGGCAGTCCACCCGAGGAGCAGGGCCGCCTTGTCCGTCGAGCCGACGTGGCGCTGCACCTGCCCGGGCCGCTCGTCGACGTGTTCCTTCAGCGACGCAGGCTTGTCGAGAGCATCGAGCACGAGGTCGGCGATCTCCGTCACGGAGAGGTCGATCCCCGTAGCGACGTTGATCACCTGTCCGGAGACCGCGCCCAGCTCCGCCTCGATGGCAGCCTCGATCGCCTCGGCGTCGTCGTCCACGTACAGCCAGTCGCGCGACGCCGAGCCGTCGCCGTGCACCGTGAGCGGCTCGTCCTCGAGCGCGCTGGTGATGAACTGCGGGATCAGCTTCTCGGGATGCTGTCGCGGCCCGTAGTTGTTGAACGGGCGGAGGATCACGATCGGCAGGTCGTACGTGACCGCGTACGAGTACGCGAGCCGGTCGGCGCCCGCCTTCGTGGCCGCGTACGGGCTGCGCGGGTTGAGCGGGTGCTCCTCGTCCATCGGCGCGTGCTCGGCCGTGCCGTACACCTCGCTCGACGAGATGAGGACGAAGCGCTCGACGGGAGTCTCGCGGACGGCGTCGAGCAGGATCTGCGTGCCCTCGACGTTCGTGGTCACGAACTCCGACGCTCCCTCGCGGATCGACTTCTCGACGTGGGACTCGGCGGCGGCGTTGACGATCACGTCCACGCCAGCGACGACCTCGCGCATGAGATCGGCGTCCCGGACGTCGCCCTCCACGAAGGACAGCCGCTCGTGCGACAGCACGTCGGCAAGGTTCTCGAGATTGCCCGCGTACGTGAGCGCATCCAGCGACACGACCTCGTGCGGCGTCGCCTCGAGCAGATGGCGGACGACGTTCGACGAGATGAAGCCGGCGCCGCCCGTGACGAGTACGCGCTTGCTCATAGCTCCCGTTCGATCGTGTAGAGAGGCCGTCCTTCCACGTCGCGTTGGATTCTGCCCAGGTATTCGCCGACGAGGGCGAGGATGAACCCCTGGACGCCCAGCACGAACACGATCGCGGCTCCGCCGAAGAGCGGGCCAGGGAAGTCGTTCTCGCCGATCCAGTAGGCGATGCCGTAGACGCCGAGTGCGAGGGCGGCGAGCGAGCAGACGATGCCCAGCGTCACGCCGATCCACTGGATCGGCTGCGGCCAGAAGCCCGCCAGCACGTGGAGCGCCAGCCGCGTCAGCCGCAGCGGCGAGTAGCGCGATGATCCCTGCCGCGGCGCGTGCTGGACGTCGACCTCGACGACGCTCGCGCCGCCCGAGAGCACGAGCGCCTTCGTGAACTTCTGCTTGCCGATGGCGCCGAGCATCGGGGTCAGCGCCTCACGCCGGTAGGCGTTGAAGGCGCAGCCGAAGTCGGAGACAGCCACTCCTGTGAAGCGGCGCAGCATGCTGTTGATCAGCCGCGACGGCAGGGTCCGGCCCCACGAGTCGCGGCGCGCGACGCGGCGCCCGCTGGCCACGGCGGCGCCAGCCTCGACAGCGGCCACGAGCTTCGGGATGTCCTCGGGCGCGTTCTGGAGATCGCCGTCCATCGTTACGACGACGTCGCCCTGCGCGCGGACAAGGCCGGCGTGCATCGCCGGGTGCTGGCCGAAGTTGCGCCGGAAGCGGACGGCGCGTACGCGGTTGTCCGCTGCGTGCAAGCGCTCGAGCTCGGCGAAGCTGCCGTCGGTCGATCCGTCGTCCACGAAGATGATCTCGAAGGCCTGCCCGAGCGCGTCCAGCGATGCCACCGTGCGCCGGTACAGCTCGTCGAGTGACGTCGACTCGTTGTAGAGGGTGACGACGACCGAGATCTCCGGTTCCGGCATCGCCTCGCCGACGATCGCCGGAGCCTTGAGCTCATCCGTCCGAGGCATGGCAGACATGATGTCGGAGATGCTGATCCGCCACATCACGTGCGGCCGGGTGGTGATGGCGCTTCCCTCGCTCGTGGTCGAGCAAGGCCCGGAGCGGCTCGTAACGTGGATCGGCGCCGGCACGCCCATCGCGTACCCGCTCGGTCGCGCGGAAGGCCGACTGCTCCCATTCGACGAATGGACGGTCGACCTGCGCTCGTGGGTCGGCCCAGGACGCCTCGAGCTCATCCCTCTGGCGCGCAGGCACTCGATCCGCCTGATCCGCGGCGGCGACGGATCTCTTCTCGGCTGGTACGTCAACCTCCAGGCGCCGCTCACCGAGTCGCGGCTCGGATTCGACACGACGGACTGGCAGCTCGACCTCTGGATCGAGCCGGCCGGCGATGTCCACTGGAAGGACGAGGACGATCTGGCACAGGCGGTCGAGCTCGGGATCCTCACGCGGATGGACGCCGAGGAGGCACGCGACGAGGCGCATCGCGTGCTGGAGGAGTGGCCGTTTCCGACGGGCTGGGAGGACTGGCGCCCCGATCCCGGCTGGGAGCCGCCGAGTCTCCCAGCCGGGTGGGACGAGGTGGCCGAGGCCTAGCTCACGTCTGGCTGCGCGCCTCGAGCCGCACGCGCGGCAGCCACTCGAGCCAGCTCGGCACGTACCAGTTCCAGCGGCCCAGGAGCTTCATCGCGCTCGGAAGCAGCACGGAGCGAATGACCGTCGCGTCGATCAGCAGCGCGACGGCGACGCCGAAGCCCATCTGCTGGAACATGATCAGGTCGCCCCGCGCGAAGCCTGCGAACACGGCGACGATGATCAGCGCCGCGCCCGTGATGATCCGTGCCGTCGAGGACACGCCGAACTGGACCGCGTCGGCGGTGTCGCGGCTCTCCTCGTAGCGCTCCTTGATCCGACTGAGCATGAAGACCTGGTAGTCCATCGACAGCCCGAAGAGCACCGAGAACAGGAAGAGCGGCACCCAGGCTTCAATCGACTCCACCTTCTGGAAGCCGAGCAGGTCGGCGCCAACTCCGTGCTGGAACACGAGCACGAGCAGTCCGAACGCGGCGCCGACCGACAACAGGTTGAGCAGGACGGACAGCCCCGCGATGACGATCGAGCGGAAGACGATCGTCAGCAGCACGAACGTCAGCCCGAGCACGAACGCGATCACGTACGGCGCCGGATCGATGACGGAGTCGAAGTAGTCGATGTTCTCGGAGGTCAGCCCGCCGACGAGCACTTCCGCATCCGTGTCGCGGAAGGCCCCCGGGACGATCCTTGAGCGCAGGTCGCCGACGCCGTCGATCGCAGCCTCTCCCGACGGGTCGCCCTGAACGGGCACCGTCAGCACGGCCGTGTCGCCATCCGCGGATCGCTCGATCGCCCCGGCGCCGAAGCGAGCGTCGGCCGCGAGCGTGCCGCGGAGGCCGGTGAGCGCTCTGCGAACCGCAGGCTGTCCCGCCCGCTCGGTGACGACGATCTCCGTCGGCTCGGTCGTCGCCTCGGGGAAGTCGCGCGCCAGCGCGGCGAAGCCCTGCCTCGACTCGAAGCGCTCCGGGAGCGTGGTCACACCGCTCGTCCCGGTGTGCATGCCGAAGATCGGCGCTGCGAGCGCAAGCAGCACGACGACGGAGAGCGCCAGGCTCAGCGCCGGGCGCCGTAGCACCCGCCTCACGACGGCGCCCCAGAAGCGTCCTTCCGAGCTTCCAGTCTGTGAGGGACGCCTGCCGATCAGCGGGATCCGCAGAGCGTCGACACGGTCACCCAGTAGGCCCAGCAGCGCGGGCAGCAGGGTAAGCGCGGTGGCCACCGAGACAGCACCGACGAGGATCGCGCCCACGGCCAGGCTGCGCATGATCGAGCTGGGCACGAGCAGCATCCCGAACATCGCGATCACGAAAGCCGTACCGCTGAAGAGCACGGCCCGGCTCGCGGTGGCTCCTGACGCCGAGATCGCGTCGAGCGGCTCCCGCCCGCGATCGCGCTCCTCGCGATAGCGGGAGACGACGAAGAGCGCATAGTCGATGCCGAGCGCCAGGCCCATGCCGGTCAGCATGTTCACGACGAACACCGAGAGCTCGAAGCCCTGAGCAACGAGCGCCGTGAGGCCGAGCGCGACGACGATCGATGTCATCGCCATCAGCAGCGGCACGAGGCCCGCGACGGCTCCGCCGAACACGAGCAGCAGGATGATGAGCGCCGCGGGCAGACCGAATTGAAGCTCGCCCGACTTGAGGTCGTCCTGGGACAACTGGTTGAAGTCGTGCTCACGCGTCGTCTCACCGGTGACGTTGGCCTCGAAGCTCGGGTGCGCGTCGGCCCGCCGCACGGCCGCGATGACGCCTTCGGCATAGTCGGCGTCCGCGACCGAGAGCTGCACAAGGGCTGCATGCCGGTCGCTGGAGACGAGCGATGCTCCACGCCTCACACCATCGACCCCGCGTAGCTCGCCGGCGAGCTCTCCAACCAGGGCGCGGAACGGCGGCGAGTCGACCGTGTAGCGCTCCGAGCTCACGATTACCACGTCCGTGGCTTGAGAGCGTCCCGGGAAGGCCTGCGCCCGCAGCTCCAGCGCCCGTTCCGATTCCGGGTTGTTGGTCGGCCTCCCCTCGGTCGTCAGGGCATCGCCGAGCAAGATGCCCACGGCGCTCAGCGCGAGAACCGCCGTTACCCCCCAGGCGGCAATCACGCGCCAGGGGTGCCGGGCGCTCGCCAGCGCGACAGTCTGCGTCGAGATCGTCATGTCGGTGACCCCCTCTCGAACTGCGCTGCCTGTTTCAACGCGCCTCGACTCATGCGCCTTCCTCGAGCGCGCGGGGATCGTCAGCGCCGCCACAGCGCCTACCGCGACTAGCGCCGCGCCGACCCAGACGGCGGGCACCAGACCGTCGACGAAGCTCTGCGCCGTTCCGTAGCCGCCCACCCGCGCGAAGATCGACGCGAGCACGGCCACTCCGAAGACGCCGCCGAGCTCCCGGATGGCGTTGTTCGCGCCGGAGGCCTTGCCCTCCTCATCGCGCCGAACCGCGCCGAGCACGACGTTGGCGACGGGTGCGAAGAAGAGCGCCATCCCCATCCCCGAGAGGACGAAGGGGCCGATCAGCTCCGCGTACGGTGTCGTCGGCGTCGAGACCGCGGCGATCCAGCCGAGACCGATCGCCTGCAGCGACAGGCCGACGCCCATGATCCGCTGTCCGCCGATGCGATCGGAGAGCGCGCCGGCGATCGGCGCGACGAAGATCGGCATCGCCGTCCACGGCAGGATGCGCAGCCCCGCCTGGAGCGGCGAGTAGCCCTGCACGGTCTGGAAGAACTGCGCGAGCAGGAAGATCGAGCCGAACATGCCGAAGAACATGAAGAACGACGCGACGTTGGCGTGGCTGAAGGTCCTGTTCTGGAAGAAGCGCATCGGCAGCATCGGCGCCTCCGCGCGGCGCTCCCAGAGGACGAACGCGACGAGCAGCAGCGCGCCCGACGGTCAGCGAGAGCACGATCTCGGGGCTCGTCCAGCCCTGCCCGTTACCGCGCACGAGCCCCCAGACGATCCCGAGCAGCCCGGCGCTGACGAGGCCGAGGCCGCGCAGGTCGAGCCTGGTCGGCGGGCCGTGCGTCTCGTCGAGCTGCCGCCACGCCAGCGGCGCGAGCAGCAAGGCCGATGGGCACGTTGATCCAGAAGATCCACTGCCAGGACAGGCCCTCGACGACGGCGCCGCCGACGAGCGGCCCGAGTGCGACCGCAAGCCCGCCGATGCCGCCCCAGGCGCCGAGCGCCAGCCCGCGCCGCTCGGCGGGGACGGCTGCGCTGAGGATGGTGAGCGTCAGCGGAGCCACGATCGCCCCGCCGACACCCTGGAGCGCCCGGGCGAGGTTCAGCACCTCGATGGAGGGCGCCAGTGCCGCGAAGGCGGAGGCCGCGGTGAAGATCGACACGCCGATGACGAACAGCAGCCGCCGCCCGAACCTGTCACCGAGGGCCGCGCCCGTCAGCAGCAGGACGGCGAAGGTGAGCGTGTAGGCGTTGACCGTCCACTCGAGCCCTGCGATCGACGCGTCCAGGTCGGTCCGGATGACGGGCAGCGCCGTGGTCACCACGAGGTTGTCGAGCGTGACCATGACGAGCGCGATCGACGTGATCACGAACGTCCAGAGCGTTCGATGTCCGATCCGGTCCACCATCGCGTCCTCCTTGTGACTAGTGACTACTTACTCACTTCCCTGGTCGAAAAAAACACGGCTTTGTTCAGTCCTTCAGGCAGCTCTCGACGAGCCGCTTCGCCCAGGACTCGTCGGCGTTGTAGAGATCGATCGACGACATGACGTTGATGAGCATGCCGATCGCGAAGAAGCGCGCGACGCGCTCCTGCGGCACTCCGGTCGACTCGACGAGCTCGACGAGCCGGCCGAAGCCGCGACGTACGACGTCGCGGACGTCCGGGTCGTCGCTCGCCGCGTACGCCTGCATCTGCGCCTTCAGCCGGCGCGGGTCGGCGGTGATCATCTCCTTGTACGCACGGCCGATGGCCAAGAGCGCCTCCTCGCCGGTCAGCCCCTCCGACGCCGCGCGAAACGTCTCGTACGTGTCGGCGAGGCAGCGCTCGGCCGAGGCGAGGTAGAGCCCCTTCTTCGTGCCGAAGAGGCGAAAGAGGTACGGCTGCGAGATGCCCACCTCGCGGGCGATGACGTCGGTCGACGCCCCCTCGAAGCCGTGGTCGGCGAACTCGGTGAGCGCCGCCTCGAGGATCTCCTCGCGCCGCTCCTCAGCCGTCTTGCGTGGTGTCGCCGTGACCATGGTTAGGAAGTTAGCACTCACTACCTAACGATGTCAAACAGATGCGCGAGGGCCCGCCGAAGCGGGCGCTCGGTGCGCTTCTCTCCGCCTGCCCCGGCCTGACCATCCTCGCCACCTCCCGGGAACGTCTGCGCCTGCAGGGAGAGCGTGTTTACGAGCTACCTCCGCTTCGAGAGGACGAGTCGGTGGCGCTCTTTTGTGAGCGCGCGCAGACAGAGCCGGACGACGCAACCCGCGAGCTCTGTGCACAGCTCGAGGGCTTGCCGCTTGCAATCGAGCTGGCAGCTGCCCGCACGAGCGTCCTCACGCCTCAGCAGATCGCGACCCGACTCTCCCAGCGGCTCGACTTCCTCAAGGGCGGCCCCGACCGCGACCCGCGCCAAGAGACGCTGAGAGCCACCATCGCGTGGAGCTACGACCTGCTCCCGCCTGAGGAGAAGCAGCTCCTCGCGCGGCTGTCCGTCTTCGCCGGCGGCTGCACGCTGGAGGCGGCAGAAGAGATCTGCAACGCCGACATCGACACGCTGCAGTCGCTAGTAGAGAAGAGCCTTGTGCGCTTCACGAACGAGCGCTACTGGATGCTGGAGACGATCCGGGAGTACGCCGGGCAACAGCTGGACGAGGTCGAGGAGAGCGAGCGGCTTCGGCGCCGACATACGGACTTCTTCGCGGCGGTCGGACGCCAGGAATCGACTGAGCTTCGAGGATCGTCACGAGAGGGGGCGACCGCCTCGAGGCCGAACGGGCCAATCTCCGGGTCGCGCTATCGCGTGCGTTCGCTCAGGCAGATGTCGACCTTGCATATGAGCTCGCCACCGCCTACGGCCTCCTGTGCATCTACCGCGGTCCGCAAACCGAGGGCAGAGCGTGGCTCGACGAAGCCCTACGAGTGACCGACGGTGTCGCGCCCCTACTGCGCGAAAGAGCACTAGGCATCGCTTCCGACCTCGCTAAGCGGCAGGGCGATCTCGAGGCAGGGCGGCTGCTTGCGGAGAAGCGTCTCGAACTCGCGCGCACACTAGGCAATTCCGACGCGATCGGTGCAGCACTCGACAGCCTTGGAGTCACCGAATGCTACGCGGGCAATTTCGACCGAGGTGAGGAGCTTCAACGCGAGGCTGTTGCTGTGTTCACCTCGAGCGCCAACGACATCAAGCGTCGCCACGCGCTGGGCATGCTCGGGTTCACCCTCTTCGCTCGCGGCGCCTATGCCGAGGCCAGGGAGGTGTGTCAGGACGCATTGACCTTGTCGCGCGCGGCATGTGACAGCAGAGGCACGATCGAGCGGGAAGTGACAGGCGACGAGTGAGCTGCCGCGCGTTCTCGAGCGGCGGCTCGACGTCGGCGCAGACCTGCCTGGGCGAACGGGCAGCGCGTCCTGAACCGGCAGCCGCTCGGCGGGTCGAGCGGGCTCGGCGGCTCCCCGATCACGGGCACGCGCTCGCGGCGCGGGCCCGCTCCTCCGCGCGCAGCGGCACCGAGGCCAGCAGCGCCGCCGTGTAGGGATGCGCCGGCGCGCGCGAACAGGTCGCTCGGTCTCGGCCAGCTCGACGATCTTGCCGAGGTACATGACCGCGATCCGGTCGCAGATGTGGCGCACCACGGAGACGTCGTGCGAGATGAAGAGCAGCGCGAGGCGGAACTCCGCGCGCAGGTCGGCGATGAGGTTGAGCACCTGGGCCTGGATCGACACGTCGAGCGCCGACACCGGCTCGTCGGCGACGACGAGGCGCGGGTTGGTGACGATCGCGCGCGCGATGCCGATTCGCTGACGCTGCCCGCCGGAGAACTGGTGCGGGTAGCGGTCGAGGTGGGAGGGGTCGAGCCCGACGCGCTCGCAGCACGCTTCGGACTCTGGTCCGCTGATCGCCGCGTGACCCGAGGCCATGTGCGCGCAGCGGCGCACGCGACGATCGACCCCACGCGCCGGCGCGGGTTGAGCGACGAGTACGGATCCTGGAAGACGATCTGCATCTCGCGCCGCAACGGCCGCAGCTTCCGCCGCGACCAGTGGGTGATGTCCTGGCCCTCGAGCTCGATGCGTCCGCCGGTCGGCTCGAGCAGCCGCGTCACGAGCCGCGCGACCGTCGACTTCCCGCAGCCCGTCTCGCCGACGAGGCCGAGCGTCTCGCCTGGCGCGATCGTGAACGAGACGCCGTCGACGGCGTGGACGACGGTGCCGCGCTGGCGCTGCGTGCCGCGCGCCGGGAAGTGCTTGACGAGGTCCTCGACCACGCAGCAGCGGGGCGGATGCAGCCGGTGTCACAGGCCCTCCCTCACCACCGGGCAGGCGATGCGGTGGTTCGCGCCGACCTGTTCGAGCTCCGGAACACGCTCCCGGCAGGACGGCCGGGCAAGCGAGCATCTCGGGTGAAACGCGCAGCCCGGCGGCAGGTTGACGCCGCTCGGCGGCGCGCCCGGGATGGGCGTCAGACGATCGGTGCGCGGCCCGTCGACATGCGGGATCGAGGCGAGCAGGCCCCGCGTGTACGGATGCATGGCCCCCTCGATGACCGCGTCCGCCGTCCCCTGCTCGACGATCCGGCCTGCGTACATGACGGCGATCTCGTCGGTCTGCTCGGCGATGACGCCGAGGTCGTGGCTGACGATGAGGAGCGCCATGCCCGTTCTCGTCCTGGAGCTTCGCGAGCAGCTCGAGGATCTGGGACTGCACGGTCACGTCGAGCGCCGAGGTCGGCTCGTCGGCGATGAGCAGGTCCGGGTCGAGCGCGAGCGCCATCGCGATCATCACACGCTGGCGCATGCCGCCCGAGAGCTCGTGCGGGTACGCGTCGACCCGCTCCTCGGGGCTCGGGATGCCGACGTCGCGCAGGAGCTCGATCGCACGTGCGCGCGCCGCCTTCTTGCTCACCTTCTCGTGGGCCTGGATGGCCTCGATCATCTGCCAGCCGATCTTGTGCATCGGGTGCAGGGACGAGAGCGGATCCTGGAAGACCATCGCCACACGCCGTCCGCGAATGCCGCGAAGCTCGTCCTCCGGCAGGGCGACGAGGTCGACGCCGTCGAGGAGGATCTGGCCCGAGATCTCCGTCGTCGGCGAGCGCGTCAGGCCGAGGACGGTCAGCGACGTGACGGTCTTCCCCGACCCCGACTCGCCGACCAGCCCGAGCGTCTGTCCGCGCTCGAGCGTGAGCTGAACGTCGTTGACCGCCTGCACCACGCCCTCGCGCACACGGAACGTGACCCGGAGATCGCGGATCTCGAGCAGCGCCACGTTTCGACTCTAGTAGCGGACGCGAGGGTCGAGAACGGCGTACAGGATGTCGGCGACGAGGATGGCGAACACGATGAAGATCGCGCCGAAGAGGACGACGCCCTGGATCGCGGGCAGGTCTCCGTTCTGGATCGCGTCGACCGCGTAGCGCCCCACGCCGGGGATGTTGAACACCGTCTCGACGAGGACGGTGCCGCCGAGCAGGCCGCCGAGGTCGAGTGCGGCGAGCGTCACGACCGGGGTCAGCGCGGCGCGCAGGCCGTGCCGGAGCACGATGCGCCGCTCGCTGACACCCTTCGCACGCGCCGTCCGCACGTAGTCCTGCGCCATCGCGTCGCGGAGGTTCTCTCCGATCATCCGCGAGTAGAACCCCGCGAACCCGAGCGCGAGCACGATCCAGGGCCAGAACAGCGACTCGAACCACGCACGTGGGTCTTCACTGAGCGGCACGTACGTTCCCGCCCCGCCGATCAGCTTGAAGCGGCCGATGTCGCTCGCGAACAGGAACAGCGTGACGAGGGCGAGCCAGTAGGTCGGGCGCGGAGAGGAAGAACAGCGTCGTTCCGGTGACGACGCGATCGGTCTTGGAACGGGGTTTCAGCGCAGTGAGGATGCCGACCGGGAGCGCAATCGCCATCCAGAGGATGAACGCGCCCAGGGCGACCGCGATGCTCGCCGGCAGCCGCGAGAAGATCTCCTCTCGGACGGGAACCTCCGAGTAGTACGAGTAGCCGAGGTCGAAGTCGGTGACGACGCCTTCCGCGTAGATCCAGAACTGCTCGTAGACAGGCTTGTCGAGGCCCAGCTTCGTCCTGCACCTCGTCGATCAGCTCGGGCGTCGCGTTGCGGCCCGCCCGGAGGATCGCCGGGTCGGTCGTCGGCAGCACGTAGAAGACGACGAACGTCAGGAACGAGACGAGCGTGAGCAGGAGCACGCTCCACGCCACGCGACGCAGCACGTAGCGAAGCAGCGGCGACCGGATGTGGACGAGAATCGGTCCGAAGAGGCCGCTGCTGCCGACCGCAGGATCGCCCGGCCCGGGGTCCGAGCCGGGCGATCCCTGGATCGTGGTCGACGACGTCAGCGGCTCCTTACTTGATCCACGTCGCCGAGAGGTCGAGCAGCCCCGCGTTCCAGAGCGACTTGGCGGGGACGATGCGGTCCGAGACGACGTTGGGGGTGTTCGACCACTGGGTCATGATCACGGCCGCCTTCAGCGTGATCAGGCGATCGACCTTGCCCCAGGCGGCGTATCGGGCCTGTCGTGTTCTTGACTTTCTTCGCCTTCTCGATCGCCGCGTTCACCTGCGGGTCGTCGAAGAGCGAGTCGTTGTTCGTGTAGTTCGGGTTGATCGCCTTCCCGTTGAAGAGCGGATCGAGCATGGTCACCGGGTCCTTGAAGTCCGGCAGCCAGCCGAGCGTGCAGAGCTCGGGGATGTACCGCTGCACGACGCAGAACTTCGTGAACATCGCGTCGATCGAGGCGAGCTTGATGTTCACCTTGATACCGATCTTCGCGAGGCTCGCCGCCATGACCTTCGCCGTCTGCGGAGACGGCGTCGAGTTGAAGGTGTACATCGTGATCGCAGGGCCGTCGTACATGCCGTTGGCGTAGCCGGCCTTGCGCATCTCCGCCTTCGCCTTGGCGACGCTGCCCGCGTGGTTCGGCGTCTTGTACGGATCGAAGCCGAAGCCGCCGGCCGCCTCGAAGCCCTTGCCCTTGAACTCGGGCCCGAGGACGTGGGTGGCGATCTTGCCCGTCACCGGCCCGCCCGCGACGAGGCGGATGGCGTTCTTGTCCATCACGAAGTTCGCCGCTCGCCGGACGTTGAGGTTGTCGAACGGCTTCTTCTGCGTGTTCAGCGTGAGGTAGCCGATGCCGTTCGGCCAGAAGTAGAGGTTGTCCCCGTACTTCTCGTTCGTCTGGAGCTGCTTCAGGACGGGCCCAGGGAGGATCGTGTAGTCGCCGGCACCGTCCGCAGTCCCGTTGAGGATCTGGCGGACGCCGACCGAGGTGTCCGTGAAGCCCTCCTTGACCTCGATCTCGTCCACGTACGCAGGCCGGAAGTCGGTCTTGCGCGACCAGTTCGGATTGCGCACGAGCTTCATCGAGCGGCCCGGGCGTGTAGCCCTCGCCCTTGATGTTCCCGTCGTCGTCCGCCTCGAACATGTACGGCCCGGTGGCGGCCTGGTAGAAGCCGTAGTCGGACGTCGTCTTGTTGTCGTACTTGGCGGCGTACTCCTTCGGGATCGGAGCCGTGTTCGTCATGACGAGCGCGCTCGCCAGCGTCGCCCGCGCCGCCTTGAGCTTGAAGACGATCGTGTACTTGTTCGGCGTCTTGATGCCGGAGACGGGCTTCGGCGTCTTCGGCGGCTTCGCGGGCGCGCCGACGAGGTCCGAGAAGTAGAGGTTCACGTAGCCGTTCGTGACGCTGACCGAGAAGCTGCGCTCGATCGCGTACTTCACGTCGGCCGAGGTCACCTCCCGGTTCACCGGCGGGCCGAAGCGGACGCCCTTCTTGATGCGGACCGTCACCGTCTTGCCGTCCGCCGAGATCTTCGGCATCGCGGCTGCGAGATCGGGGACGGTCTTGACCGAGTTCGCGGGAGTCGCGTACAGCGTCCGGTGGACGGCCGTCAGGACCTGCCAGCCGTACGAGTAGTAGGTCTGGCCGGGGTCGACCGAGTCGACGTCACCGGACGAGATCAGCTTGAGCGTGCCGCCGCGTTTGGCGCCGGTGGCTCCGGAGCCCGTGCTCGCCACGAGCAGGGCTGAACCCGCGATCGCCGCGAGAGCGACGATCGTGAGTCGGTAGAAGCGTCCCATCTCTTCTCCTTTCACTTCGTCAGGGACAGGTGCGGGTCGAGAGCGTCGCGGACCGCCTCGCCGAGGATGTTGAACGCGAGCACCGTGAGGACGAGGACGAGGCCGGGGAAGAGGAAGTACCACCACGCCGAGTCGAAGTACGGCGTGGCCTCGGCGATCATCTGTCCCCAGCTCGCCTGCGGTGGATTGATGCCGACGCCGAGGTACGAGAGCGCGGCCTCGATCAGGATGTTCAGCGGGATCACGAGAGTCATATAGACGAGTATGGGAGTGACGAGGTTGGGCAGGATCTCGCGCCCCAGGATCGTGAGATCGCTCGCACCGGTAGCACGCGCCGCCTCGACGAACTCCTTCTCACGCAGCGACAGCACCTGCCCGCGGGCGAGGCGGGCGAAGTACGTCCAGCTGATGAGGATGATGATCCCGATCACCGTCGTCATGCCCGGCTGGATGAGGCCGCCGGCGCAGCCGTTACCGAGCGAGCACGCCGAGCCGACGCCGAGCGCGAGCAGCAGGATCGGGAAGGCGAGGAAGACGTCGACCGTGCGCGAGATGATCGTGTCGACGATGCCGCGGTAGTAGCCGGCGATGATCCCGAGCGTCGTTCCGATCAGCATGGCGATGCCGGTGCCGACGATGGCCACGGTGAGCGAGACGCGCGCCCCGTAGAGAACGCGCGAGAAGATGTCCGAGCCGACCGTGGTCGACGCCGAACAGGAAGTCCCACGACGGGCCCGTCGGCGTACCGAAGACCTGGTCGAGCTTCTCGGGGTACTGCGCGTTCGGCGGATGTGCGATCAGGCGCGTGATCGGGCCGGCGAAGATCGCGGAGAGAACGACGAGCGCGAGAAAGGCGGCGGCGGCGAGGGCGACCTTGTCCGAGCGGAGCCGCTCCCAGAATAGGGCCAACGGACGAGGGCCCGCATCGGCGACTACTGGCGTGACGGCGCTCGTCGCCACCTTCGTCTCCCTCCCGTCTGTTCGTGTCCCATGTCCTTTAGACGGATCCTTCTACCTCATTGTTCGTGGTCGCGCTAGAGGACCGTCCACCATCGATCTCTCGACGACGCTGCTCAAGGCCCGCTCAAGGCGCGATAGTTGCGCCGTGCGCATGGGCGGCCTCTGCTGCCAACTCTCTCGCGGGCAGGCACACGCCGCCGCGCGCGTGGATCGCGTCGATCAGGCGCGCGTAGAGGCGGTCCCAGCCGCCCGCTGTGGCCGGATCGAAGCGGTCCGTGTGCCAGAGGATCGAGAAGCCGCCGCCGTGCTCGGCCGCCCAGTCGAGCAGCGCGAGCAGCCGCCGCTCGGCTTCGTGCACGGACAGGCCGAGGTACCGAGGCTCGGCGAGCGTCACGTCCATCGCCGCCAGCGGGATCTCGACGAGGTCGAGCGGGCGGTCGTGCGCGAGATCCCACGGCCGGAAGGGATGCGCGATGCCGGCGCGGAAGCCGCGGCGCGCCGCCGAAGCCGAGGCTCGAGTCGTAGGCGAAGCCGAGCTCCGCGAGCGGGGCGAGGTTCGCGTGCGGGTCGACGCGGAGGTAGTGGTAGCGCTGGCCGTGAAGAGTCGCGCCGAGGCGCTCGAGCTCGGCCTTCTCCTCGGCTACGAAGCCTGGATCGAAAGCGGCTGCGTAGCTCCCGTGAAGGCCGATCTCGGCGCCCAGCCCGAGCAACGTCTCGACGACGCGTGGCCGCAGCCGGTCGTAGTCTGCCGGCGCCGGGCCGTCCTGCACGACTCGGTGGGCCGCGAGCAGGAAGAAGACGGACGAGGCTCCGCGCGTCCGCTCGATGTCGACGATGCGCTCGAAGCTGAAGTTGGGGTCGGTTCCACGCACGCGATGCACGGGCACGGCCGCGAGCCCACGGGCCTCGCGCACGGCGGCGCTTCCGTCCCGTCCCCGTACAGCCGCCTTCAGCCGGCCGGCGCCGAGGCGGATTCCCTTGCGCGTCCAGCGCCAGGGAATGTCCACGTCGTGACTGAGCGCGACGGCGAACCGGGCGCCGCCCCAGCGCGGCGGGTCGAGCCCCAGGTTCCGCCGCAGCCGCTCGAGCGGCGGATCGAGTGGATCGAGACACGTCGCCGACGCGGGGAACCGGCCGTGCTCGTCGCGCGGGCCATTCCTCTCCTCGATCCTGGCGAGATGGAAGAACGCCTCTGCGAGGTCGTCGCCCTGCGGACGCCGCCCAGCGTCGACGTCTCGCCAGGCTGTCTCCGAGTAGGGGAGCGTCGCCGATGCCCAGGTGCCCGGCCCCAAGCGTGTCGAGCACCCAGCGGGCGCGCCGTTCGACGTTCGGCGGGATCAGCGCAGGGCCGCCTTGACCACACGGGCCAGCTGCGTCGCACCCGGCCTGGGATCGTCCAGCGCGAAGAGCGGGCTCGACGTAGGGCGGCCGCTGAAAGGCGGGGGCCTCACCCGCGAGGAACGTGATCGCCCAGCGGCCCCTCTTGCCTTCGGTCGTCACCGGCTCGCCTCGCCTGCCCAGCAGGTCGAGGTACGCAATGCGGGCGAAATCCACGCCGAGCGCAGCCGCCAGGCCGTGCCAGAGCCAGAGCCGCGGATTGATCTCCATGAGCTTGTAGCGGCCGTCCCGCGGGTCACGTTTGAACTCGACCTGCGACACGCCATGGAACTCGAAGGCACGGAGCAACCGCAGCGCGGCGTCCACGTTGTCCTGTACCCAGACGGCCTCGCCCACGCGGCACGTGCCGACGCCGGGGGGTGACTGGCGGAGCTTGCGGCCGCTGAACAGCCCAAGCACCGTGCCGTCGACGGCGATGTAGCTGCCGACGGTGTACAGCTCGTCGTCACCGCCCGGAATCAGCTCCTGGACCATCGGCTCGAACGGCTCCGCGTCGGCGTACGCACGCTCCAGCTCCTGCGGCGTCTCGCAACGGAAAGCCTGGCGCTGGAAGCGGCGGCGGAAGCCATCGGGGTTAGAGGGCTTCACGAGCAGCGGGTAGCCGATCCGCTCCGCCTCCGCGAGAGCTTCTTCAACGGACCGTGGATGGGCGGTCTTCGGCGTGTCCACGCCGACGGCTGCTGCACGCTCGAGCTGCTCGCGCTTGCTCTGGACGAGTGCGAGCCTCTCCTGGTCAGGAAAGGGGCAGAGATAGCGGTCGCGGAGCTCCTGGCGGTGCCGCCCGATCGCGTTCACCGGCGGGTCGTGGGTGGGCAGGATCGGTGTGGGGCGGCCGATGACGTCGCCGAGCTCGCGGAGGAGTTCGACGTACGCGTCGGTCTCCGTCCCCGGATCGGGTGAGAGGATCGGCATCGCGTAGCGCGAGCGGAAGCCGAGGGCACTGGGCCGGTGATCGACGGCAAAGACGGGAGCGCCCATGCGCCCGAGTGACCGGATCGCAGTCAGTCCGTTGACGAACGAGGCGTCGCAGACGACGGCCGCCGGATGCGTGCCGGAGCGTGCGTAGCCAGCGATGCGGTCGCGGTCTAGCGTCGGCCGGCTGCTCCCCACCGCGCAGATTCTAGGAACGCCCACGCGAGTACCCTGACGTCATGCGAGCTCTCATCGCGATCGTGGGCGTTGCGATCGTCGGCGTCGCATGTGTGGCCGGCGGGACGGCCGCTACTTCGGCGAAGCCGACTTCGCTGACGATCACCTTCTGGCCAGACGAGCAGGCGCCGGACACGTTCGAGCGCTGGACGTTGCGCTGCGCTCCGCCCAGCGGAACTTTGCCGAACCGCAAGCGGGCATGTGCCAGGCTGTCCGGCCTGAGCTTCGGCGCGTTTGCGCAGGTGCCGCAAGATGCAATCTGCACCCAGATCTACGGCGGACCGCAGAAGGCGGTCGTGAAAGGCACGATCGCCGGGAATCGCGTCTGGTCGTCGTTCCGGCGGCGCGACGGCTGCGAGATCGCCCGGTGGGCCCGCTTCTCGCCCTGGCTCCTGCCGCCCCCCGAAGCCACGAAATAGCGATCCGCCTTCGGGGCCACCCCGCGCCTCCTCCCGCTTTCACGGTATCGAGGAAAGTCCGGCGTGTGGGTGACGCCTTCGTGCCGAATGTGTGAGAAGTGATCGGCCGCCCGCCGCGGCATCTACGCTCACGCGCGTGCCAATCGAGTACACGACCTCGCTCGACGGCGTCGCACCGGAGCACCTTCACGGCTTCTTCGAAGGCTGGCCGAGCCCGCCGTCGCCGCAACGCCATCTCGAGATCCTCCAAGGCAGCTACTGCATCGTCCTAGCCCTCGAGAGGCTGACTCGCCGAAGATCGTCGGCTTCGCGAACGCTATTTCGGACGGCGCGCTCACGGCATTCGTCCCGCTGCTCGAGGTGCTTCCGACCCATCGTGGGCAGGGAATCGGCAGCGAGCTCGTGCGCCGCCTGCTCGACGAGCTCGAGAGACTTCTACGCCGTCGACGTCCTTTGCGATCCCGAGCTCTGCCCTTCTACGAGCGCTTCGGCATGCGGACCAGTCTGTCGGCATGGCAATCCGCCGCCCGAGATGACGGGTCTCGGCAGCCAGATCACGCGCCTCGCCCGGCACTCGGCGATCTACGGGCATCGGCGGCCTCGTCTCGCGCTTCGTCGCGTGCTGCTGCTTCCGCTCTACACCCGCTACCTGACACCGGCCGACTACGGCGCCGTCGAGACGCTCGTCGCGCTCGCGGCGATCCTCGCCACCGATCCTCCGCCTCGGCATCGCGAGCGCGTTCTTCCGCTTCTACTTCGACTCGCCGGATCCGGCCCATCGCCTGCGCGTCGTCCGCACGTCGTTCTGGTTCACGATGACGATGGCGACGATCGGCCTCGTCGTCGGCCTCGCGCTCGCCGAGCAGATCTCGGAATGGCTCTTCGACACCGACGACCAGACGACGCTCGTGCGGGCCGCCTTCGTCCTGCTCTGGGCGCAAATGAACTACGAGCAGATGACGAGCCTCTTCCGCGTCGAGGAGCGGCTCGATCGCGTTCGTCGCCGCGACCCTCGTCAACCTCGTCATCACCGTCACGGCGACGGTCCTCTTCGTCGTCGTCCTCGACTGGGGAGCGACCGGCGTCGTCGTCGGCAACTTCACCGGCACGCTCATCGTGTACGCGGCGCTGCTCGTCGTACCGGCGCGAGCAGCTCGGGCTCACGCTCGACCGTCCGCTCCTGCGCCGGATGAACCGCTTCGGACTGCCGCTCGTGCCCTCGATGCTCGCGCTCTGGCTGCTGAACTTCGGCGACCGGTTCTTCATCCTCAAGCTGGCCGACGCAAGCGAGGTCGGCCTGTACTCGATCGGAGCCCGCATCGCTTCGGCGATGGTGCTGCTCCTCGACCGCGTTCCGCGCGGCGTGGCTGGCATTTGCCTACTCGATCGAGGACGACGACCACGCCAGGCGCGCGTACTCGTTCGTGCTGACGTACTTGCTCTTCGTCGCCTCGTGGGCGGCTCTCGCGCTCGGCCTGCTCTCTCCGTGGCTCGTTCAGTGTGCTGACGACACCTGCAGTTCTACGACGCGTCCGACGTCGTCGCCCTGCTCGCCTTCGGTGCGGTGGCGTTCGGCGGCTTCATCGTCGTCTCGATCGCGCTCGGCCGGACGAAGCGCACGCAGTTCAACTGGGTCGTCGACCGGCAGCGGCGCCGCGGTCAGCGTCGTGCTCAACCTCGTCCTCATCCCGCACTACGGGATGGTCGGCGCAGGCATCGCGAACGTCTCGGCGTTCACGGTGATGTTCCTCGGCATCACATGGTGGTCGCAGCGCGTGCTTCTGGGTGCCGTACCAGTGGCGGCGCGTGGTGACGGTGGTCGGTGTCGCCGCGGGCTCACCGTGCTCGGGAAGGCCCTCGACGTGCCGCTCGCGGCTCGCGATCGCGCTCATCGCCGATCTACCCGCTCACGCTCTGGCCGCTTCGCTTCTACCTGCCGGACGAGCTCGCGCGGATCAGGGCGCGAGCGGCTCGAACCGCGCCGTGAAGTGGCGTAGCGAGGATGGCTGCGCACACGATCCGGTAGCCGCGGAGCTCGCGGCGCCCGCTCGACGACGTTCCGAGCCACCTCGATCACGTAGTCGACGTGGCTCTGCGTGTACGTCCGCCGCGGGATGGCCAGGCGGACGAGATCCATCGCCGCCGGCATGCTCGCTGCCGTCCGGACGGCGGCCGAACATCACCGTGCCGATCTCGCAGCCGCGGATGCCGCCGGCGACGTAGAGCTCGACGGCGAGCGCCTGGCCCGGGTACTCGAGCGGCGGGATGTGCGGCAGAAACGCTCGCGCGTCGATGTAGACCGCGTGGCCGCCGAACGGCTGCACGACGCGGCATGCCGGCGTCGAGCAGGCCGTCACCGAGGTAGGCCGTGGAGCGCATGCGGTAGCGAAGGTAGTCGTGGTCGACCGCCTCGGCGAGACCCTGGGCGATCGCCTCGAGATCGCGACCGGCGAGCCCGCCGTACGTCGGGAAGCCCTCGGTGAGGATGCTCGAGCGCCCGACAGCGCTCGGCGAGCTCGGCGTCGTTCATCGCCAGCCAACCGCCGATGTTCGCGAGCGGGTCCTTCTTCGCGCTCATCGTCATGCCGTCGGCGAGCGAGGCCATCTCGCGCACGATGTCGGCCACCGTGCGGTCGGCGTAGCCCCTCCTCGCGCTCGCGGATGAACCACGCGTTCTCGGCGAACCGGCAGGCGTCGAGGAACAGCGGCACGCCGTGGCGGTCGCACACCGCGCGCACGGCGCGCAGGTTCTCGAGCGAGACCGGCTGCCCGCCGCCGGAGTTGTTCGTGATCGTGACGAAGACGACCGGCACGTCGGCCGCGCGCTCGGCGAGCAGCAGCCGTTCGAGCGCTTCGGTGTCCATGTTGCCCTTGAACGGATGGAGCGTCGCCGGGTCGCGGCCTTCGGGGATCGGCAGGTCGACGGCCTCGGCCCCGGTGTGCTCGACGTTCGCGCGCGTGGTGTCGAAGTGCGTGTTGTTCGGGACGACCTTGCCCGGCCCGCCGATGCACGGAGAAGAGGATCCGCTCCGCCGCGCGGCCCTGGTGCGTCGGGATCACGTGCTCGAACGGGAACAGCTCCTGCACCGCGTCGAGGAAGCGGAACCACGACGGCGAGCCGGCGTAGCTCTCGTCGCCGTGCTGGATGGCCGCCCACTGGTCGCGCGACATCGCGCCCGTCCCCGAGTCGGTGAGGAGGTCGATCGAGCACGTCGCGTCGCGGGCAGCTTGAAGAGGTTGAAGTCGACCGCCTGCGACGGCCGCCCGCCGCTCCTCCTCGGTCGTCAGCCGCAGCGGCTCGACCGAGTGGATCCGGAACGGCTCGATGATCGTGCTCGAAGGTCAAGCCGTCACAGATGGCGACGTCACGCCGGCGAGACCCGGGTCGCCCTCGGCCGGCTCGTACCACGAGTACGCGTAGCGCCCGTCGTCGAGCTCGCGCGCGAACGTCGACAGCTGCAGCGGCCGGAACGTGTCGCACATCACCGCCAGCTCGGTCGTCTCCGCGACGCCGAGCGACTTCTCGGCGAGGCCGGGATGCGGCCCGTGCGGCAGGCCCGACGGGTGGAGCGTGATCGAGCCCGACCTCGATCGCCCTTGCGCGAGCCGAAGTTGCCGGAGACGTAATAGATCATCTCCTCGGACTGGAGGTTCGAGTGGTGGTACGGGATCGGGATCGCCTCCGGGTCGAAGTCGAGCTTGCGCGGGCAGAACGAGCAGATGACGAAGTTCTGGCCCTGGAACGTCTGGTGCGTCGGGCGGCGGCTGGTGGATGCGGCCGGTGATCGGCTCGAAGTCGTGGACCGAGAACGTCCACGGGAAGAGGTAGCCGTCCCAGCCGACGACGTCGAACGGGTGGTAGTCGAGGACGTACGTCTGGTAGCCGCCGCGGACGCGCACCTTGACGACGAACTCGCCCTGCGTCGCGGATGCGTCTGCAGCTCGGTCGGCGGATGGATGTCGCGGTTCGAGAACGGCGCCCCCTCGAGCAGCTGGCCGTACTCGTTGCGATAGCGCCGCGGGATCGTGATCAGGCCCGGCGACTCGAAGACGAGATGCCGCTGCTCGCCCTCGGGCACGAAGCGGTACGTCGTGCCGCGCGGGATGATGATGTAGTCGCCGTCCTTGTAGGCAACGTCGCCGAAGATCGTCTCGAGCGTGCCCGAGCCTTCGTGGACGAACACGATCTCGTCGTGCTCGCCGTTGCGGAAGAAGTAGTCCATCGACTGCGCCGGGCGACAGAGCGAGATCTCGACGTCGTCGTTCCACATCAGCACGCGGCGGCCGGTGATCTCGTCGCCGGACGGCTCGACCGTAGCCGTCGTCAGGTGCCGGTGCGCGTGCGCGTCGGGCACCCATTCCTCGCGCTCGATCGGCTCGAACTCGCCGAGCTCCTTGACGCGGCACGGCGACTGGAGGTGGTAGAGGATCGACTCGTTGCCCGGAGAACCCCTCGAGGCCCATGACCTCCTCGGTGAGCAGGCGACCGTTGTCGCGGAAGACGATGTGACGCTTGCGGGGGATGTCTCCGAGGCGGACGTAGAACGGCATCGTCGGACCTCCTCTGCAGGTCGCGCGCGTGTTGCAACCGTAACCGAGCAGCGTACTTCACGTCAGCCGCTGAACGTCTGCTCGAGCAGAAAGAGGTTCAGCGAGACGATCACGGCGGCGACGATCGTTGCTGCGACGGTCGTCGAGCGCCGGTTGACGAGCGACCCCATCAGCGACCGGTCGCGGCAGAAGAGCAGCGAGCGGGTATGAGCGCGAACGGGATGCCGAACGACGAGCACGACCTGGCTGAGGACGAGCGTGCGCGACGGATTCGCGCCGATGGCGATGATCACGAGCGCCGGGATCATCGTGACGAGGCGCCGCAGGAACAGCGGGATGCGGCGGTTGACGAACCCCTGCATGACGACCTGGCCGGCCATCGTGCCCACGCTCGACGACGAGAGCCCGGACGCGAGCAGGGCGACGCCGAAGAGCGATCGACGGCGCTGTCGCCCGAGCTCCGAACCCGAGCGTGTCGTAGACCGCTGTCAGGTTGTCGCCGACGTCGGTCAGGCCGCCGTCGTGGAACGCGGACGCGGCGATGACGAGCATGCTCATGTTGATCAGCCGGCGATGCCCATGGCGATGACGACATCGACGAGCTCGAAGCGGAAGATGCGGCGCTTCGCCTCCTCGGTCGCGCCCGACGATGCGGTGCTGCGTGAGGGCGGAGTGGAGGTAGATCACGTGCGGCATCACCGTCGCGCCGAGGATGCCCGACGGCCAGCAGGACGCTCTCCGTGCCCTCGAAGCCGGGGACGAAGCCCGTGGACGACGTCGCCCCGGATCGCGGATCGGCCATCACCACCTGAAGCGCGAACGCGACGACGATCACGCCGATCAGGCCGGCGATCACGGCCTCGAGCGCCGGAAGCCGCGGGCCTGAAGGGCGAGGATCGCCGAACGCCGCCACACCGGTCAGGAGCGCGGCCGGGAAGAGCGCGATGCCGAACAGGAGGTTGAGCCCGATCGCCGCGCCCATGAACTCCGCGAGGTCGGTGGCCATGGCGATCGACCTCGGCCTGGATCCAGAGCATGACGCTGGTCCGGCGCGGAAAGCGCTCGCGGCACACCTCGGGCAGATTCCTGCCGGTCGCGATGCCGAGCTTCGCGCTCATCGACTGGATCAGCATCGCCATCAGGTTCGCGACGACGACGACCCACAGCAGCAGGTAGCCGAACTGTGCGCCCGCCGCCATGTTCGTGGCGAAGTTGCCCGGGATCGACGTACGCGACGCAGGCGATGAAGGCGGGGCCAAGGAACGGCCAGAGGCGCCCGAGGCCGCGGCGACGCCCCGTCAGCGACGCTTCAGCCGCCTCGAGCACGCTCGCCTCGCCCGGCAGGACGTCGTCGAGCGGGTGGACGAGCGCGCTGCGGTCGTGCTGCGGCGGAGGAGTCACACCATCATCACGTTGGCCAAGGAGCGGCTGGGCGGCATCGGTAGACCGTCGAACAGGGCGTGCGGCTTTTCCGCACGCCCACGTGCTATTCGCGACGCCTGAGGCGCTTCGCCCAGGCGATGGCGCCGACGGCCGCGTAGAAGCCGAGCCGCGGCTTCATCGAGCAGCAGCCTGGGCACTTGCAGGCAGGCGCGGCGTTCAGCTCGTCGGCGTAGACGCGAGGCACCCACCGCGGCCCACCCCAGCGCAGGTCGATGGCGAAGTTGCGAACGACGTGCGCCCAGATCAGCCACGCCGTCCAGCGCGCGATGCCGTAGAAGTACGAGGCACGGTAGAGGGCGATGAGCACGTTCTCGGAGACGTATCGGCCCGCCCAGCGCCAGAACGGGTCGGCGAGCGACGATCGTCTCCCGGAAGTACGCGCGCGTGATCACGCGCCAGCTGAGGATCGCCCACACGACAAAGACGCCGTCCCAGACGAAGCCGAGCCCGCTGAAGTAGGCACCTGCGTCCATGTAGCGGCCCGTCTGTCCCGCGTAGGCCCACGCGCCGATCGCGAACAGGTGGTCGGTGAACGGAAAGAAGAGCATCGTGCCGACGGTGTCTCCCGTGTCGGTCAACGCGTGCGCCCACTGGCCGATCACGAAGCTGTACGCGACGACCTTGTTCCGGAAGACGGCATAGAGCAGCAGCCCGACGAGCACGCCGAACGCCAGCGAGTGGGTGAAGCCGACGCCCGGCCAGCCCCGATGGAACTGCGCCGGATTGTCGGCCTTCAGCTCGAGACCGGCGACCCCGACGCCGTAGACGAACCACTTGGACATCATGTCCGGCGAGTACGACCCGATGAGCAAGGGCACGAACGCGACCCTCTTGCCCAGGTGCTTCTGGATGACATAGGGCTCGAGGTCGTGTGCCGCCCAGCTCATCGGAGCAAGCGGCGCGCGAGCGCCGGCAGTGCGACGACACACACGAGCAGGTAGGCAACGGCCACCCACAACGAGAAGAGGAACTCGGGGAACGCGACGCCGATCGCCACGTAGACAACTCCGGCGGCCAGGTAGAGGGCCAGCTCCCGCCAGCCCGCCCTGATTGCTTCACGAAGATCGCTCAGGTGACGATCCGGTAGACCTGGAAGCACTCCGCGTACTCGCGGTTGACGTTCACGCCGTGCAGCCGGGCGAGGCTACGGATGTACTCGGGATCGGCGTAGCGCCGGTGCTGCTGCGAGGCGTACTTCGCGAGCGCCTCGATCTTCCGCTCGACGTGCGGCTGCTCGAGCGTGACGTAGGCCTGATACGAAAAGTCGAAGTTATTCCACGGCACCTCGTAGCCGAAGATCGTCGTGCGCTTGAAGGCGCGCAGTCCCTCCGCGGCGATCACCTGGTGGTCCTGGTGGACGTCGCGAAGCGTCGGCTGGAAGACGACCTCCGGTCGCCATTCCTCCCAGTACCCGATCAGCAGCTCGAGGATGTCCTGGCGGTGCACCGGGAACGTCCGCACCTCGAAGTCGTGGACGTCGAGGTTCGCTTCGGAGATGCCGAGGTGCGCCGTCGCCTCGCGCACCTCACGCGCGAGCGTGTCCGGTGCGAAGCCCTCCGGCAGCGACTTCGTGGCGATGGAGAACGCGACGTAGCGCACGTCGACGCCGTCCTCCACAAGCCGCGCCATCGTGCCACCGCAACCGAACTCGCCGTCGTCCGTGTGCGGCGCGAGGACAAGCGCGCGCTTGACGGCGGAGAGCATGGCGGGATTCTCTCAGGCGGACCGCCGTTACGCTCCGCTTCCGATGACGCATGAGTGGCTTGCCGAAGTCGCAGCGCTGGTAGGAGCCGCGGGCGCAGTGCTCCTGCTCCTCGGGAGGCCGCTCAGGGCCCAGCTCGTGGGCGGATTCGTGCTGCTCGCCGCTGCGATGGCCATGCTCGTCGTGGCGCTGCTGCCGAGCGACGATCTCGAGCGGCTCGTGTCGGCGAAGGGTCTCGCAGCGCTCGTGGTGGGAGCCGGCGCGGCCGCCGCCGGTGCCTGGGCGTTCGTCCGCTACCCGGCCACCGTCCCCGTCGCCCTGCTCCTCTCCGCTCCGTTTCGCCTGCCAGTGGAGCTCGGCAGTCAGGACGCGTTCCTGCTCCTGCCGCTCTACGTCGTGCTCGCTGGCGCCTCGCTGGCGCTGCTCTACCGCGCCATCCGGGGCGTGGAGCTGGCGGCGATCCCGCTCTGGATCGCCGCTCCGGCCGCGGCGCTCATCGGCTGGGCGTCGCTCTCGCTGCTCTGGGCCCTCGACCCGGAGGAGGGATCGATCGCGCTGCTCTTCTTCCTGTTCCCGTTCGCCGCCCTGCTGGCGGTCGTGGCGCGATCGCCGTATGCGTCATGGCTGCCACGGGCGCTCGCCGTGTGCCTCGTCGGCCTGGCGACCATCTTCGCCGCCGTCGGTCTGTACCAGGCGTGGTCGCACACGCTCGTCTTCGCGCAGGACCTACGCGTCGCAAACGCCTACTCGACGTACTTCCGCGTTACATCGCTGTTCAAGGATCCGAGCATCTACGGCCGCCAGCTGGTGCTCGCGCTGACGCTGCTCGTCGTCGTGCTCTGGTTGCGACGCGTGCGCCCGCTGCCGACCGCCTTGGTTGCGGCGGTGATCTTCGGCGGCCTCTACTTCTCCTACTCCCAGTCGAGTCTGCTCGTGCTGTTCGCGACGGTGCTTGTGGTCTCGGTGCTGCTCGCCGAGCGGCCGAGCCGCAACGTCGTCATCGCCGTCGCCGTGGCGGTGACGCTGGCTGCGAGCGCACTCGCCGTCGCGTCCGTGAAGGGCGACGGCCTCACGAGAGCCACGAGCGGCCGCACGCGACTCGTGTCGGTCACAGGGCACGTGATCGCCAATCACCCCATCGCAGGCGTCGGGATCGGCAGCCAGCCGCTCGCGGCGAAGCAGGAGCTCGAGACGCGCCGCCGCGCCGCGAAGAACGCGTCGCACACGACACCGCTGACGGTGCTCGCCGAGCTCGGAGCCATCGGCTTCGTCCTCTACCTCGCGTTCCTTGCCGGGGCCGCGAGGCTGCTCTGGCAGGCCTTCCGGCGCGACCGCGTCTTCGGCCTGGGGCTCGCCGCCTGCTTCTTGGTCCTGCTTCTCCACTCGCTCTTCTACTCCGGGTTCTTCGAAGACCCGGTCATGTGGGGCATACTCGGCGTCGCCGCGATGCTCGTCAGCCGAGTGCCGCAATCCGCGGTCGAGTCGCGGTCCATGCCTGACAGCTCCTTGCTCGGTCGCGTCGAGGCCCGCTGGAACAGCTGAGGTAAGGTCTGGCCATCCCCGCCCGGCGCTTGCCCACACTCGTCGCCGTCGGCCTTACGGCGTCTATCGTCTCACTACCTGCCGCCGCGAAGCCTGAAGCGCAGGCCGACCAGGCTGTGCCAATCCTCATGTACCACGTGATCGCCCGGACGCCCGCCGGCGCTCCCTACCCGGACCTGTACGTGGCGCAACCTGAGTTCTCCGCCCAGATGAGCTGGCTCGCCGCCCACGGCTACAGCGCCGTCAGCCTGGACCGCGTCTACGCCTACTGGCACGGCCGGACGACGTTGCCGCGAAAGCCCGTGGTGGTCACCTTCGACGACGGATCGGCGAGCATCCGCCGGAACGCGCTGCCCGTCTTGCGAAAGCTCCACTGGCCCGGCGTCCTCAACCTCAAGCTCGGGAACATGCGGGCGCGTGGCGGCATCACGCCGGCCCAGGTCAGCGCGCTCGTGAAGGCGGGTTGGGAGCTCGACTCACACACGATCTCCCATCCGGATCTCACCACGCTGTCCGCAGCGGCGCTCGAGCATGAGGTCGCGGACTCTCGCTGGATGCTCCAGCGGCAGTTCCATGTTCCCGCCCGGTTCTTCTGCTATCCGGCGGGCCGCTATGACGCGAGAGTCATCGCCGCCGTTCGCGCGGCCGGCTACGTCGGCGCGACCACGACGCTCTACGACCTGGCGCGATCGAGCAAGCCCTTCGAGCTCGCGCGTGTGCGCGTCGACGGCGGTGACGGCGCGGCGGGTCTTCGCGGGAAGCTCGCGGCACTCGGCGGCTGACGTTCCGGGTCGTCGAACCCGGCTGGCACACTTGGCTCTGCCCAGCTGATGCGAAGAAGACTCCTCCTTGGCCTCGGCGTTGCCGTGGTCCTCGCCGCGGGTGCGGTCACAGCCTGGCTGGTCGTGCTGCCGCCGTCGGAGCCATCAGGCTCGATCGACACGGACCTGAAGGGCGTTACGACGCTACGGCCGAAGCAGAAGGTCCCCGCCCCTCGCGAGCCGCCTCCACCACTCGAAGTGAAACACGAAGGACCGTGCTGGGAGGAGTTCGGCGGCGATCCACAGCGCTCGCTGGCGCGCGTTCGGATCCAGCTCGGCAAGCCCACCAAGCCCCTGTGGGCGCGTGCACTCGGCGGCTACATCGAGTACCCGCCGAGCTATTGCGACGGACGCCTGTACGTCAACACGTTCAGAGGCCGCACGGCGGCGTTCGACGCACGCACGGGCAAGGTCATCTGGTCGAGGAGCGATCGAGGCGCGAAGCACTCGACCCCCGCCATCGCGGGTACCCGCCTCATCGTCTCCTCGAAGAACGGCAGCGTGACGGCACTCGCCCGGGCGACAGGCGACAAGCTCTGGCAGCTGCGCACGAGCGCGAAGATCGAATCGTCGCCGGTCGCGATCGGAAACACGGTCTACTTCGGCGCCACCGACGGACGGCTCTTTGCAGTAAATGCGAGCTCCGGCGCCGTTCGCTGGGCATACAACACGGGGGGTCGTATCAACGCCAGCCCGTCGATCTGGGGCAACCGGATTTGCATCTCCACGTACGCCGGCTCGCTGTTCTGCCTGGACCGCCGCGACGGGACGAAGTTATGGAGCCGGTACTTCAACCGCGACTTCTTCCGCAACGAGAGTTTCTACGCCAGCCCGTCGACCGACGGGCGACGCATCTTCCTCGTTTCACGCTCAGGAAGGGTCTACGCCGTCGACGCTCGGAACGGCGAGGAGCTATGGACGGGGCATGTCGGCTCACCCGGCTACACCACGCCAGCGGTTGCAGCCGGACGGGTGTTCGTCGGCGGCTTCGACGGCGCGTTGCGCGCCTACAGCGCAACCACGGGGCGGGAGCTATGGCGCAGATACGTACCGGGACGCATCCTCGGCGCGGCAGTCGTCGTCGGCAACCTCGTGTTCTTCTCGACACTCGAGACCCGGACGTACGCCGCGCGAGTCACAGACGGAAAGGTCGTCTGGCAGATCGGCATGGGAAAGTACTCGCCCGGGATTGCCACCAGCGGGCACTACTACTTCTCCTTGAACGGCATACTCGCCGCGTTCCGAGCGGAAAACAGCCCGCCGGAACCCGTGGTCACAGCCGATGGTGACGGCGGCGCCAAAGCGGGGACCGGCGGACGGCCTGCGCGGAAGCGTTCCAAGCCGTGATCCGGGCGGCGTACAACGCTCGCTCGAGGCGCCCGCGCAGGTCCGGGCGTTCGCTGGTCTCGTAGCCAAGCTCGGCGAGCAGGTCCCCGGCCACCCGTTCGAACTCGTGAACGTCGCCGGCCGACATGTCCGTCCGCCAGTCGCGAAGTCCGGGCGTCGGCGGCCGCGTGAGGCTCTGCTGGTGCGGCTTGGAGCGTGACGTCCACGCTGCCGGCGTAGTCGAGCATCTCCGGCTCGAACGACAGACCGACGTGGTCGCAGATTTTCCGAAGTGATTCCTCCGGCTCGGCAACGAGCTGCTCGTAGCGCAGCTCCGTGTAGCGCGAGCCGACGCGGCGTCCCAGCTCGCGCGCCGCGACGACCTCGGCCCGCCACTGGCAGGCGAAGCCCGCGCGCATCGCGCGGATGGGCCCATGAGCGCGTGACGATGCCCGCCGGCATCTGTGCGAAGGACAGGGCGCAGTCGCGACCGTCCCGGATCAGGTGGACGTAGAGCGCCGTCGGGAAAGAGCCGCTCGAGCATCGGCAAGCGCTGCATGTACATCGGCGTCTTGTCTCCCCAGCGCTCCTTGCCACGAGCCGCTGCGTAGGTCTCGTAGACGGCGGCGATCGCCTCGCCGGGAGGCTGACCGGGGCGCAGCCTCCCGCGCACGGCGTCGATGTCCACCTCCCACTCGCGCAGCGTCGGCAGTCGCCGAAGATCGTCGACGAAGGCCTCGACGTCGATCGGGCCGCGGTGACGGTCCGCGAGCTGTGGGATGAAGTACGACTCGTCTGGGACCGCCAGCCGCGAGTGGCGATCGAGCATGACGCGCAGCAGCGTCGTCCCCGAGCGCCGGACGCCGAGCACGAAGACCGGCGGGCTCACGGGCGCCGCACGACGAGCAGGCCGCGCGCGGTGTGGCCGCCGGCGGTGGCGACAAGGACGTACGTACCCGGTCGCTCGGGAGCCCGAAACCGGATCACGCGCCTTGCCACGCCACGTTGCACGACGCTCGATCCCCGTCGCAGGATCCAGGGCACCCGCGACGCGTCGGTGTCCAGCCCGACGCCGGCGCGCTCGCCGGGAACAGCCGAGACTCGCGTCTCCTCGAGCCGGATGTAGCGCAGCGGCACCACCGCCGCGGGAACCCGCTTGGAGAGGTTCCCGGCCAGGTCCCGTGCCTGAACCGCCAGCCTGTACGTGCCCGGCCGCAGCTTGCCGCCTCCGGGAGTGCCACCGACCCACTGAAGCACGCCACCCGGCCGCTGCGATCTGCCGACCACGCGCAACCTGCCGTTGACGAGGAGCAACCCGTTCACGGGCTCGTTCGCCCGGTAGCGGATGCGGAGGATATCGCCGCGGCCGTCTCCGTCCGGAGAGATCACGCGAGGCCTGACCGAGAGCACGCGAACGACCGGTCGGGTCACGTCGACGCGAATCGGGTTCGGCAGCACGATCGTCCGGTCGGCCCTGCCCAGCTCGACCTTGGGCCGGTAGCGGCCTTCAGGCACGAGCCGGTCGTCATCGTCGCGACCGTTCCAGAAGAACTCGTGGGGGCCGCGGGCCGCGCGCTCTCCGGCCACGAGCGTGCGCATCTCGTCGCCCTCGTCATCCAGCAGCGAGAGCTTCAGGCGGTCGGCGCGCCGCAGCCGGAAGGCGATGCTCGCGCGCCGCTGCGGACAGTGGCACACGGGCGAGAAGACCTTGTCCACGGTCGTGCCCGCGACGGGCGACTTCTCCACCTTCAGCCGCTCGGCGACTCCGAACGCCACCGCCGAGCCGACCAGCAGCGCAAGGACGACGAGGAGCGGGGCGTGGCGCCGCACGGCGCGCGGATTCTAGGCAGGCGCGCGGGCGCGCTGGTAGCGGATCCAGCTGTGGCGCCCCAGCCAGACGAGCAACGCCGTGGCACCAACCGCGAGCGCGACGACGACGATGATCCCTGCGCCCGGCACGTCCACGAGCTTCAGACCGGCGAGGCCGAGCACCGCCGCGAGCAGCAGCCGCAGCGGCTGCTCTGGGATGGACAGCGTGAGGTGACCGCCGATCAGCACACCGGGGATCGAGCCCAGCAGCAGCCAGCCGACGATCGACCAAGTCGACGTTCCCGGCCACCCAGTGGCCGATGCCCGCCACGTACAGCAGCGCTGCCGCGTGGAAGATGTCGGTGCCGACCACCTTGTGCGCGCGCAAGCGGAAAGACGCACGAGCAGCGTCAGGCCGAAGAACACGCCGCTACCCACCGACGTCAGCCCGACGATGAAGCCCCCGAAGAACCCGATCAGCACGGCGGCCACCTTGTCGCGAGTCGTCAGGGCGAAGGCCTCGTCGCCGACCTCCTTGGCGTGGATGAACGTCTTGGCCAGCAGACCGGCGCAACCGAACAGCAGCGCGCCGCCGAGCACCTGCGCCATCACCGACTCGATGCCGTCGCCGTAGCGGTCCTGGATCCAGTTGGCCAGCCAGACGCCGACGAGGGACATCGGCGCCGAGCCCAGCAGCATCCACCCGGCCAGCTGCGCGCGGACGTTGCCCATGCGACGGTGCTGCACCGCGCCGACGGTCTTGAAGATCGCCCCGTGGGCGATGTCGGTGCCGATGGCAACGGTCGGGTTCACGCCGAAGAGGATCACGAGCACCGGGCGTCATCAGCGACCCCCCGCCCATGCCCGTCATGCCGACGAGCGTGCCGATCAGCAGCCCCGCCAGCGTGAACTGCCAGGTCATGTCAGTTGCGGTAGGCGTCGATCAGAACGCGTGCGACGTCGGGTCGCGTGAACTCGACCGGCGGTACCTCACCTTCGCCGAGCATCTCTCGCACCTTCGTCCCCGAGAGGAAGACGCGATCCTCGGGCCCGTGCGGGCACGACTTCGTGCTCGCCATCGACCCGCAGACGTTGCACCAGAACGTGTGCTCGAAGAACATCGGCTCGATGTCGAGCTCGTGTGGCTCGAAGTCGTCGAAGATGAGCTGCGCGTCGTACGTGCCGTAGTAGTCGCCCGACGCCGGCGTGGTCTCGGCCGACGATGAAGTGCGAGCAGCCGTAGTTCTTGCGGCAGATCGCGTGCCAGATCGCCTCGCGCGGCCCCGCGTAGCGCATCGCCGCCGGGAAGGCGGAGAGGAGCACGCGGTCCTCC
The DNA here is from genome assembly GCA_963786725.1 of uncultured Actinomycetes bacterium. Lineage (GTDB taxonomy): Bacteria > Actinomycetota > Thermoleophilia > Gaiellales > Gaiellaceae > PALSA-612. Next base: position 284,907 of record CAWBAD010000006.1, read on the forward strand.
GGGTAGTAGCCGCTGAGCAGCGTCCGGTAGCACTCGACGCGCACGTCGGCCGGCACGTCGTCCGACTTCGTGTCGCCGATGAGCGGGTGGACGAGCAGCCCGTCGACCGTTTCGAGCGCGACTTTCGTCAGGTACTCGTGCGCGCGGTGGATCGGGTTACGGGTCTGGAAGCCGACCACGCGACGCCAGCCGCGCTCCGCGAACGTCGCCCGCGTCTCTCGACGGGTCGAGGGCGAGCTCGGGGTACGGCGGCGGTACGCGCTCGAAGACCGTGACGCGGCCGCCGAGATAGAGCGGCTTCTGCTCGTACAGCCGCGCGACACCTGGGTGCTCGGCGTCGGTCGTGCGGAAGCACTGCTCGGCCTCGCGCTCCGTGTCGTACTCGACGACGTCCTCGTACCTCGAGCGTCGCGAGCAGGCGGCCCGTCTTCGTCGGCGAGGGCGACGCTATCGCCCTTCGGCGCCTCGTCGACGGCCAGGCAGACGGGCAGCGCCCAGGGCAGCCCGGACGCGAGGCGCATGCCGCCGACCACGGCCTCGTAGTCCTCGCGGCCCATGAAGCCCTCGAGCGGCGACAGCGCGCCCGAGGCAAGCATGTCGAGGTCGGACACCTCGCGCGAGGTGAGCGTCAGCCGTTCGAGCGAGTCGACGCCTTCAGGCCGGTCGCCCGTTCGGTCGACCAGCGTCCCGCCGTGCGGACTGATCAGGTGCTCGACGGTGACGGCGCTCACGAGGCCACCGCGGCCTGCACGAGCCCCAGCTCTTCGAGCTTCGCGACGACGAGCTGCGCCGACTCCTCGGGCGAGTGCGCTTCGGTGTCGATCACGAGCTCAGGGCTGGCCGGCGCCTCGTACGGGTCGTCGACGCCCGTGAACCCCTTGATCTCACCGGCGAACGCCTTCTCGTAGAGCCCTTTGACGTCCCGCTTCGCGCACTCGTCCACCGACGCGGCGACGTGCACTTCGACGAACGCGCCCCACTCCTCGACCATCGCTCGCGCCTTCTGCCGCGTCTCCTCGTACGGCGAGATGGCTGCGGCGATCACCGCGCCGCCCTGCCGCGTCAGGCGCGAGGCCACCCAGCCGATGCGCTCGATGTTCGTGTCGCGGTCCTCCTTGGAGAAACCGAGGCCCTTCGAGAGATGCGTGCGAACGGTGTCTCCGTCCAGGTACTCGACGACGAGGCCGCGCCGGTCGAGCTCGGGCCCGACGAGGTGCGCGATGGTCGACTTCCCGGAGCCCGAGAGGCCGGTGAACCACAGGGTGAAGCCACCGTCTCGCTTGTGCTCGGACTCGGGATGCTCGTGGGCGTAGATGTGCTCGGTCATGCGTCCTTTCCTGTCTGGTCATCGAGATGGATGCCGCACTCCAGCTTGTCCGATCCCGCCCAGCGCCCGGCGCGCTCCTCCTCGTCCGGCGCGGTCGGTCGTGTGCACGGAATGCAGCCGATCGAACGGTACCCGGAATCGTGCAGCGGGTTGTAGGGAATCTCGTTGGCCGCGACGTACGCCCACACGCGCTGCTCGTCCCAGCCGGCGAGCGGGTGGAGCTTCCAGACGCGATAGCGGTCGGACCACACCATCTGCGGCGTGTCGACGCGGCTCGGCGACTGGTCGCGGCGGATGCCGGAGATCCACGCGTCGTACGGCTGGAGCGCGCGAATCGAGCGGCTCGACCTTGCGGACGTGGCAGCAGCGGTCAGGGTCGCGCTCCCAGAGGTTCGGCCCTTCGTGTCTGTGCTGCTCGGCGACGGTCGGGATCTCCGGGCGGATCAGCTCGAGGCCGTAGCGCTCGACCAGCCGCTCGCGCGTCTCGTAGCACTCGCGGAAGAACAAGTGCGTGTCGAGCTCGACGATGTCGATCTTCGACGTCCAGCTCGGCGACCATGTGCACGAGCACGGACGACTGCTTCTGCCACGAGCACGTCAGGCAGAGCCGGTCGCCGAAGCGCTCGTAGGCGGCGAGGATCAGCTCCTCGGCGCTGAGAGCTCCTCGGCGTCGCCGGGATCGTGTCGATCGCTATGCGGGCTGGTGAGAGCTTCCAAGCAGCACCTCCTTCAGGGTGTCCGCGCGGAGGCCGAGGCGCAGCGTCTCGAGCGGGATCACCTCGTCGGGCGGGATGTTGCCGAGGTTGACTCCGGAACCGAAGTGCTGCACGAACCACGCCTGCGACGCCTTCGTCGGCGCCTCGAAGATCGACGTCGGAGACTTCGACGCCGTGGACGATCTCGTCGACGAGCCCCGTGCGCATCTCGCCGCTCGGCCGGTAGATGCCGGCGGTGCCGCCCTCGCGTCCCTCGGTGATCACCTTCCAGGCGCCGGCGGCGAGTTCCTCCGTGATCCACTCCACCCACTGGTACGGCGCGAACACGACCTCGGCGTCCTTCGAGCCGACCTCGGACAGCACCGTGAAGTCGCGCGCCAGTTCGGCGATCAGCTCGAGCTTGCGCTCGCGCGGCATCTCGACGACGCCGTCGGAGATCTCCACGTGGGCGAAGCCGTGCTTCGTGAGCCACGAGCGGTACTCGTCGAGCTTGTCCTGGGCGAAGACGACCTCGAAGAACGTGCCGCCGCAGACGACAGGCTTGCCGGCCGCGCGGTAGAGCTCGAGCTTGTGGGCGAGGTTCGGCGTCACCGCTCCTGTGCCCCAGCCGAGCTTGACGATGTCGATGTACGCGCCGGCCGTCTCCAGCAGATCCTCGACCGCCCGTGGCCCGAGGCCCTTGTCGATGACATGCGTGAGGCCCCCGTTTCTGGGCGGCAGGCCGAGATCGAGTTCGAACTCAGATGCGTTCATATAGCTCCTCCAGCTTCTTCGTCGCCTGCTCCTGCACGTCGTGGAACATCGAGTTGCCGTGCGAGTCGATGCCGACCCACAGCGGCCCGAAGTCCTTGACGCGGAACTTCCAGAGGCATTCGGGCATCAGCTCCTCCCAGGCCACCTCCTCGATCTCCTCGATCTGCGTCGTCTCGAGCGCCGCCGCGCCGCCGACGATCGCGAAGTAGACCATCCCGTAACGCCGCATCGGCTCGATCGCCTCATCGGGCAGGCCGCCCTTGCCGCAGATCGCGCGGACGCCGTGGTCGCGCCCGAGCGGCTCGGTGAAGCGCACCATGCGCGCCGAGGTCGTCGTGCCGATGCACATCGGCTCGTACGTGCCGTCGTCGCGCTTGCGGACGCCCGGCGCCGTGTGGAGCAGGAACGCCCCGTTCAGGTCCCACGGCGGCGCGACGCCCTGGTCGAAGATCCGCACCTGCGTGCGGTCGCGGATACCGATGATGTGGCCGTCGACCGTGACGAGGTCGCCCGCGCGCAGCTTGCGGATCTCGTCCTCGTTGGTGGGGAATGTCAGTCGGTGTTCTGGCATCAGGCATCCCGATCGAAGTCGACGACGCCGTCGGCCGAGACGTGGGCGCTCGCCCGTCGTGCGGCCCAGCACTGGTAGTTGACGGCGACGGGGTTGAGGGTCATGTGCGTGTCGGCGTGTTCGACGTGCACCTGGAGCACAGTGACGTCGCCGCCGAGCCCCATCGGCCCGATCCCCGTCTCGTTCAGCAGGTCCCATCAGCTCCTGCTCGAGCTCGGCCACGAGCGGGTCGCTATTCCGCGAGCCGACGGGCCGGGCGATCGCCTCCTTCGCGAGGTGCATCGCGTAGTCGGCCGAGCCGCCGATGCCGACACCGACGATGCCCGGCGGGCACGGCTTGCCGCCCGCTCCGACGATCGACTCGAGCACGAACCTCTTCACGCCGGCCACGCCGTCGGCGGGGACGCACATCTTGAGGAAGCTCATGTTCTCGGAGCCCGAGCCCTTGGGCACGCACTTCACGTCCAGCCCGTCCCAGTCGGCTACGAAGTCCCAGTGCACGATCGGCACGCGATGGCCGACGTTGGCTCCGGTGTTCTCGCGCGTCAGCGTGTGGACGGTGTTCGAGCGCAGCGGATGCTCGACGGTGGCGCGCTCGGTCCCGTCGTACAGGGCCTCGTAGATCCGCGCCGGATGGAGGGGAAAGCCCTCGCCGACGCGGCAGTAGTAGACGGCGATGCCGGTGTCCTGGCAGACGAGGTTCGACCCGCTCCTCGGCCACCTGGACGTTCTTGAGGATCGTGTCGAGCACGCGCTTGCCCGTCGGGTGCGTCTCGCGGCCGGCCGCGTCGGCGAGCGCGTCGCGCAGATCCTGCGGAATGTCCTTCAGCGCCCACACGTACAGGTGGGCCGCTGCGTCCTCGACCACCTTCTGGAGATCGGTGGCGATCATGCCGCCGCCCTCGCAGCGGCAGCTCGCCCGGCGCGACGACCGAAGACGCAGCACTCGAGCAGGGAGTTGCCCATCATCCGGTTCCGGCCGTGCGTGCCGCCGGCGATCTCGCCGCAGGCGAAGAGGCCGTGCACCGTCGTCTCGCCGTGCTCGTCGATGACGAGTCCGCCGTTCTGGTAGTGGAGGACGGGGTACGTGAGGATCGGCTCCGACGAGCGGATCGATGCCTCCGCCGCGGTAGCGGCGGAGCATGTACGGGCAGCGAGATGTCCGCGTCCGCCTCCGGCGATGCGCGTCGTGTCGAGGTAGACGGCCGGGCGTCCGTCCGGGGACTCGACGCCCTTGCCCTTCTCCACCTCGTCGAAGATGGCCTGCGAGACGACGTCGCGCGGGCCGAGCGAGTCGGTGAACTCCTCGCCGTCGGCGTTGAGGAGGACGGCACCGTAGGCGCGCGTCGTCTCCGGGATCGAGTAGCCCTGCATGTTCTCCGGCCACGCGCCGCCGTTCGGGTGGTACTGGAGCGCGTCGAGGTCACGGCCTCGGCGCCGAGACCGAGCGCGATCTGCGTCACCTCGCCCGTCGCGCCCTGGATGGTTCGTGGAGAGCTCACCGCGCTCTTCCGCCTCGCGGTAGCAGCGGCCGCCGGCAGCGAGCACGACTGCGCCGGCTTCGATCTCGTGCTCGCCGCAGCGGGCGCGCCAGCCTGTGGTCGCCTGCTCGAGCTCGACGAGCGGCGACTTGGGAAAGGTCTCCGCGCTCGACGCCTCGACAACCCGCCGCAGGGCTTTCGTGATCGCGTGCCCCGTCCGGTCACCGACTTGGAGCAGCCGCTTGCGCGTCGCGCCGCCGCAGCGCGCGAGCCGGTAGCCGCCGTTCTCGCGCGTGAACTCGACGCCCTGCTCCTCGAGCCAGTGAATGGTCGACGGGAGCCTCCGCCGTGAGAATCTCGACGAGCCCGAGGTCGGCCGTCTCGTGGGAGCTCGCCCAGACGTCAGCCGCATGCTGCTCCGGCGAGTCGTCCTCGCCGAAGGCGGCCTGGATGCCACCCTGCGCCTTCGCCGAGTTGCACGACTGGAGCGCGCCCTTCGTCACGAGCGCTACCCGTGCTCCGGCGGCCTCGGCGCTGACGGCAGCCGCAAGGCCGGATGCGCCCGAACCGACGACGAGCACGTCGAATGTCAGCGGCCCGCCACGACTGCAGGACTATAGCTAATTCCTGGAATTAGTGAGCTTATTCGTCTGACAGCGCGCAGGCCCCTCCTCCGACGGGAGAGGCCCAGCTACCGAGAAGGCGCTACGAGCCTGGGCTGTCGTCGCCCGACCGGCGGGGCGGTGTCTGAGCAGGCTCGGAGGCGCGGAGCGCTCGATCCTCCGTCGGCGCCGCCACCTCCACTGGCGCCGCCTCCGAGCTTCTGCAGGTCGCCGAGGCTCTCACCTGTCGAGCTTCATGTTCGCACCAGGCGCCGGCGCGATGACGATCGCAGGACGAGGACGAGCCACGACCCAGATGTTCGGCACGTCGATCCGTGACCGGAACTCGGCTTGTCTGACGAAGAACGTTGATGACGCGCGAAGACCAACGGAGGATCACGGCGAGAACGCGCTGTCGACCATCGCCGGCCCGACGCCGATCTCGAGGTTCATGTTCGAGAGCCGATCGCCTGCCAGGCGATGATCGCGATCGCCAGCAAGCCCGCGATCGACAGCCGACGCCGTTCCACATGCTGACGCCGGCGTCTACCGAACGCGCCGAGATCGACCTCCTGCCAGTTGAAGAACGAGACGATCAGGAAGGCGATGGACGAGCCGAGCACGACTTTTGCGCCGTGGTTGATCTCCGCAAGCTTGTCCATGCAGCTCGTCCTTTCGTTGTTGAAACTCCGGGTGGTTGATTTAACCGCAGTTCCGGCCTAGTTACAAACAGCGCGGCCTACCAGACCGAGCGAAGTAGCTCGGCGATCTCCACGGGGCTAGCCGGACGCGGGTTGGCACGCGCGCCGGGCCGAGCCGCGATCGCCTCGGCCAGCTCGCCCAGATCGGCCTCAGGCACACCGAGGTCTCGGAGCCGCGTGAAGCCGGCGAGTCGCGCCAGGCCCTCCGCGGTCTCGACGGGCACCACCTCGAGCGCGAGTGGGGCCACATCGGCGTTGAAGCGCATCGCCGCCGGCAGGCAGATCGCGTTGAGCGCGCCGTGGGGAAGCCCGTAGCGGCCGCCGATCGCCTGCGCCATCGCGTGGCCGAGGTAGAGGCCGTGCGTTGCCAGCGCCTCGCCGGCGCGGCAGGCGCCTTCGAGCAGATGCGTGCGCGCCTCAGGTCGTGAAGCTCCTCGAGCACGCGCGGCAGCCACTCGATGATGAGCGCTGCGCCGCGGCGCGCCACGTCGAGGTCGCCGGGATAGAGCGCCTCTACGCAGTGGGCGAGCGCGTTCATCGCCGTGCCTCCGGTCGCAGGACGCGGAAGGTCGAGCGTGAGCTCCGGGTCGTAGACGATGCCGGCGAGGTTCGCTCCTCCGCCGCCTCCGACCATGCGCTTGCCGGGATCGCGAACGCCGTAGAACGCGGTCCACTCGGCGCCCGAGTACGTCGTCGGCACCGACACCGAGGGCAGACCGCGTCGCGGCGGAGGCGGCCTTCGCCGTGTCGATCGCGCTGCCGCCGCCCACGGCGAGCACGCCGTCGACGGTCTCCGGGACGACGATGCGATGTGACGGGATCTCGCGCCACCTGGCGACGGCGGGGAGGCCTGCGTCGTCCCAGCGCGCGCTCGCGACCAGGAGCGGACGCGTCGATGCCGAGCTCCGCGAGCAGCGGGCAGAGCTCGTCCGAGACCCCAGCGGACGATCATGTCGAATCGCTCGCGAGCGAAGGAGAGGAACGCCTCCGCCGCGCGGCTGGGGACACGGCCGGCGGCGCGCGCAATCGAGATCTGCCGCTTCAGGTCGAGGCCCTCGACGCGGATCTCTCGCGAGCGTGCCGGAGGCGAGATCGGCCTCGACGGCGCGGCGGGAGATGAACGTCGTGCCATGACCCGCCTGCACGGCGCTCTTCACGGACTCCTGAAGCCCGAGCACGAGCTCGACGTTCAGGTCGCGAAGGCGCTTGCCCTGGCGGCGCAGCTCGTCTTCCAGCAGCTGGCGGACACCCGCGCCTTCCTGCATGAGGACGAGAGGGATCTCGGGCAACTCGTCCACGGCGATCGTCCGCCCCGCGGAGGGGTGTCCCGGCGGGCAGACGAGGATCACCTCGTCCGAGAAGAACGGCTCGAACTCGACCGCACGACGGCGGCGGGCGGCGCCGACGATCCCGAGCTCGAGCTCACGCTCGGCGACGAGGGACACCACGGTCTGCGTGTCGTGCACGGACAGGCGAATCTCGAGCGACGGATTCTCCTGATGGAACTCGCAAAGCGAGCAGCGGCACGACAATCGCCGCCGGTCCCGTCGATGCTCCGATCTCGAGCGCGCCCGTGAGGGGCCCAGCCGCGGGAAGGCTGAGCTCGGTGAGTAGTTGCTCCTCGAGCGCGAGCAAACGCTGAGCGCTGCGGTATAGCCGTGTGCCGGCGTCGGTGGGCACGACACGGCGCCCCGAGCGGTCCAGCAGCTGCGCGCCGAGGCGCTTCTCCAGTGCTCGCACTTGCTGGCTCACGGCGGGCTGCGTAACCCCGAGCGTCTGTGCCGCGCGCGAGAAGCTCTCGCCGTTCGACGACGGCGCAGAATGCGGCGAGCTGCTTCGTATCCATAACAACTGCTTATAGCACGCAGGCTGGTCTGTGTAGAGTCGCCGCGGTGCGCGTCTGGATCGACATCACGAACTCGCCGCACGTGCCGTTCTTCCGGCCGCTGATCCGCCTACTCGCGCAGGACGGCCACGAGGTCGAGGTGACGGCGCGCGCACTTCGCACAGACCGAGCAGCTGCTCCGCTTGCACGGCATCGACGCGACGATCATCGGCACCCACGGCGGCAGGTCGCGGTCGCGCAAGTCGCGAGCGATGGCCGCACGGCTGCGGCAACTCCGCGGCTGGGCCCGCGCTCGCAACTTCGACGTCGCGCTGGCGCATGGCTCGCACGACCTCACACTCACGGCGCGAGGGCTTCGCATCCCGTCCACGACGACGTTCGACTACGAGTTCGCGCTCGCGCAGCATCAGTTCGGCGCCCGAGCAGCTACTCGCGTCGTCGTGCCGGAGGCCATCCCGCCGGAGCGACTTAGACGCTACGGCCTGCGACCGCCGAAGCTCGCGCGCTACCCCGGTCTCAAGGAGGAGTACTACCTCGCCGACTTCGAGCCCGATCCCGCGCGTCCCCGCCGAGCTGGGCGTCGATCCGTCTCGCATCGTCGTCGTCCTCCGCCCGCCCCCCGACGTCGCGCTCTACCACCGCCGCGGCAACCCGCTCTTCCTGCGAACGCTCGAGTTGCTCGCCCGCCGCGAGGACGTCCACGCCGTCGTCCTTCCGCGCACGCCTGAGCAGTACGCCCGAGTGCGGTCGCTCACGCTGCCGTCGGCCATCGTCCCGGAGCAAGCGGTCGACGCGCAGAGCCTGATTGCGGCTGCCGACATCGTGATCTCGGCCGGCGGCACGATGAACCGGGAGGCCGTCGCGCTCGGCGTACCTGTCTACACGGTCTTCAGCGGCAGGCTCGGCGGCGTCGACGAGCAGCTGATCCGCGACGGCAGACTGCAGGTCCTCACCGACCCGCAGGCCATCGATGTGAAGAAGCGTGACGCCGAACCTGCCGAGCGCGTGCGCCGTGACCCGCGCGACCTGCTTGGGATTCTTCTACCGGGAACGGGGTAGGCCCAGTAGCGTTCGCGCAACATCGAGGGGAATGGGAGGGATGTTGATGTTCAGATTACGATCATCGATTGCGATCACGCTCGCGGTCGGGGCAATTGCTGCCGCTGCCGTCGCGAGCGTGGCGTCGGGTGGCTCCACGGCTGCCCCGTACAACACCTCGCAGGCGGCGATGGTGACGTTCGTCACCACGCCAACGAGCGGCGCACCGGCGACCTCGACGGCGGACGCGATCATCTCCGTCGGCGACACGATCGGCGGCTACACATTCGAGTCGATCCCGGACGGAGTGGCGGTCTACCCCCGCGGCAACGGCCGCGCGGACGTCTTCGTGAACCATGAGACGTCGACCGTGCCGTTCCCGTTCAACTCGCCCTGGCCGCAAGCTGCCGGCGTCGAGGCAAACCAGAACGACTTCACGAACTCCGAGGTCAGCCAGCTGAACTTCAACCAGCACAAGGTCACGATCAACAGCGCGTCCAAGGCGATCGCCGGCCTCGAGAACTACCAGCGGTTCTGCTCGAACTACCTGGCAACAGCCGTCGAGGGCTTCAAGAAGCCGATCCTCTTCACGAACGAAGAGGCACAGGACTGGGTCTTTCGGTCGGGGACAGCCTGGCCCGGCCCGACGTTCATCACGCCGGGCTCGGCCGGTGCTGAGCAAGCCGGTGTCACCGTCGCGCACGATGTGAAGAACGGCAAGACGAAGCCGATCTACGGCATGGGACGCTTCAACCACGAGAACACGGTCGCCATTCCCGGCTTCGACGAGCTCGTGACGCTCTCGGGCGACGACACCTTCCAGACGAACCCGCCCGCGTCGTCGCAGCTCTACATGTACACGGCTTCCGACACCGACGAGCTCTGGGCCGACGAGGGCACGCTCCACGCGTTCGTGGCGGACGCCCCTGACAACGACTATTTCGACCTGCAGCCGGGCGAGACGATCATCGGCGAGTTCGTGCCGGTTCCCGAGAACATCGCGAAAGGCAAGGATCCGGTGGACGGCCACGAGCTCCTAGCTGCTGACTTCGGCTACCCGATCCCGACGGGATCGCCGTCGGTCCCGCCTGACGGCCCGCAATGGGTGCTCGACCAGTGGGGCAACACGGCGAACACGCCGAGCGTGGAGGGGAACGATGTCTTCGACTTCATCCGCATCGAGGACATCGCGTACGACAAGCGACCGGGGATGTCGAACGTCGTCTACATCGCCGATTCGGGGCGGGCGACGACAACCACCGCGGTTCAGGTGGACCAGACGACGAGGTCGACGAACGGGCGGATCTACAAGATGGTGCTCGACGCGAACGGTGACGGCGATCCGACTGACGCAGAGATCTCGATCCTCGTCCAGGGGGATGACGCCGGGACCGCAGTAGATCCCGCTTCGATCAACAAGATCCATCAGCCGGACAACCTCGAGACGACGCCCGCCGGGAACCTCCTCGTCACCGAGGACCCGAGCTCGGCCAACCAGTACGCTCAGCCGCCTGCTGCGGGCAAGACCGCGGCGAGGCTGTGGAAAGTGCCGCTCGGCAACCCTGAGGGCGGAAAGGTGCCCCTGCTCGCCGTCGCCCAGGCGCTCGACGAGAACGCGAACCCTGCCAACGGCGCGATTGACGTCGACGCGGCAGGAACGCCGCGAATCTCGGTGCGTGGGAGTCGAGCGGGATCGTCGACGCCTCGTCGGCGTTCGGTGCAGGAGCGTTCTTCCTGACGATCCAGGCGCACTCTTACTGGGTGACCAAGCAAGCCGGTCCAGACGTGCTGAACGCGCCGAACGGCCCGGATTACTTCTTCAAGAAGGAAGGTGGGCAGCTGATCCTGCTGAAGCTGCCGGGTATCTAGCCGCTACTGCTCGAGCTGCGCCGCGGGCTCTTCGACTGGCCCGCGGCGCGGCTCTTTCATCATCCCGGCGAGCTTCGCGACGAGCTCCAGCGTGTCGCCCTCGTCGACCAGTCGCTCGAGCGCCGCGAGCTCCTCGTCGAGCCACTCCGCGTCGATCGACGGCCGCGTGACGAGGTGGATCTTCGCGTGGCCGGTATCCGGAGACCGTCTCGCCGTCCGACCACAGCTCCTCGTGGAGCTTCTCGCCGGGCCGCGCGCCGATGAACTCGATGCGAATGTCGCGCTCGGGCTCCTTGCCCGACAGCTCGATCATGTTGCGCGCGAGATCGACGATGCGCACCGGCTCGCCCATGTCGAGCACGAAGATCTCGCCGCGGCCGCCGATCGCGCCCGCCTGGACGATCAGCGACACGGCCTCGGGAATCGTCATGAAGTAGCGGGTCATCTCGGGATGCGTGACGGTCAACGGGCCGCCGCGCTCGATCTGACGGCGGAAGATCGGGATGACGCTCCCCGACGAGCCGAGCACGTTGCCGAAGCGCACCGCCACGAAGCGCGTCGGCGATGTCCTGCCGGTGGCCGAACGCCTCGACGATCCACTCGCAGAGCGCCTTCGACTGGCCCATCACTGTCTTCGGGTTGACGGCCTTGTCCGTGGACACGAGCACGAAGCGGCGCGCGCTCGAACTCGATCGCCACCTCGGCCATCGTCCGCGTAGCGAGCGTGTTGTTCCGCACCGACTCGAGCGGGTTCGCCTCCATCAGCGGCACGTGCTTGTACGCGGCGGCGTGGAAGACGACCCCCGGCGTGTAGCGCTCGAAGACCTGCCGCATCTTCTGCCGGTTGCCGACGTCGGCGAGCACCGGCACGCTCGGGCGGGAAGCCGCGCTGGTCGACGAGTTCGCGCTCGATCTCGAACAGCGGCGTCTCGCCCTGGTCGACGAGGATCAGCCGCTTGCAGCCGATGCGGGCAATCTGGCGGCAGAGCTCGGCGCCGATCGAGCCGCCTGCGCCGGTGACGAGCACCGTCTCGTCGACGAGGTACGACGCCACGGACTCGAGATCGACCTCCACCTGCTCGCGACCGAGCACGTCCTCGACCTGCACAGGACGGATCTGCCGGGCGAGATCGACGTCGCCCGCGATCATCTCGTGCAGCCCGGGCAGCGTCTTCACGGGGACGCCCGGCCGCGCGGGCCGCGTCGACCACCCGCTGGCGCGTCTCGCCGGTCGCGGACGGCATCGCGATCAGCACCTCGTCGGGATGCTGCTCGCGGAGGATGCGGGCAAGATCGTTCGTCGTGCCGAGCACACGGACGCCGTGCACGCGGAGGTTCTGCTTGCGCGGGTCGTCGTCGACGAGCCCGATCGGCGTCGTGCCGAGCGCCGGTGACTTCAGCATCTCCTTGACGATCACCTGCGCAGCGTCGCCCGCGCCGGCGACGATCACCTCCTCGGCCGCGCGCGACGATCCCCTTCGTCGACGGGCGCTCGAGGATCGTCCGCGCGAGCATGCGCGAGCCGGCGACGAACGCGAGCAGCAGCAGCCAGTCCATGATCGCGATCGAGCGCGGCAGCCGGATCTGCTCGACAGGTGAGGCGAAGTAGACGACGAGGCTCGAGACGAGGCACGCGACCGAGACGCCGCGCACAGCCGTCCACATGTCGCGTGTGGAGACGTAGCGCCACCAGCGGTTGTAGAAGCCGAAGAGGACGAAGATCGCCAGCTGCACGACGAGCGACGATCGGCAGCGAACGCCAGAGCAGCGTCTCGTAGTACGGCGGGATCCGCGGCGTGTCGAAGCGCAGGCGAAACGCGAGGTACCACGCGGCGACGATGAGGCCGGCGTCGGCGAGCGAGCTGCCAGATGCGGTGCCGGTTGATCACGTCGCGACTCCCACGGCCACGGCTCCGCGCACCGTTTCGACGACACGCTCCTGCGACTCGGCGTCGATCCCCGCCCACATGCGGCAGCGCGAGGTTCTCGCGGCCGGCGCGCTCGGTCTCGGGCAGAGATCCCTGCTGCCAGCCGAGATAGCGCAGCGCAGGCTGGAGGTGAAGCGGCGTGTTGTAGTACGAGGCGTGCCCGATGTCGGCGTCTGCGAGCGCCGCGGCGATCCGGTCGCGCTCGGGAGAGCGCACGACGATACAGGTGATAGACGTGGCGCGCCGTCGTCGGCCGGCAGCTCGACCAGCTCGCCGAGGCCGAGCTCGGCATACCGCGCTGCCGCCTCACGGCGCTGCGCGTTCCAGCCGTCGAGATGCTGCGAGGAACAGCCGAAGGACGGCGGCCTGAAGCTCGTCCAGCCGCGAGTTCGTGCCGACGTAGTGGAACGTCGCGCTTGTCGCGCGAGCCATGGAAGCGCAGCAGCCGAACGCGCTCCGCGAGCTCGTCCTCGAGTGCGGCCACGAGCCCGCCGTCGCCGAGGCCGCATAGGTTCTTCGTCGGGATAGAAGCTGAACGTCGACGCGACTCCGGTCGTGGCGACGCCGGCGGCTCCGAAGGCCTGTGCTGCGTCCTCGATCAACGGCAGGACCGAGCGCCGCCAGCTCCTCGACCGGCGCCGGGTTGCCGAACAGGTGCACGGGCATGATCGCTCGCGTTCGCGGCGTCAATCGCCGCTCGACGTCGGCGGGATCGAGCGTTGAGCGTCAGTGGATCGATGTCCGCGAAGACCGGGGTGGCGCCGACTGACGCGATCGCCTCCGCCGTCGCGTAGAACGTGAAGGCCGGGCAGACGACCTCGTCCCCGGGTCCGATCTCGAGCGCCCGCAGGCACGAGCACGATGCGCATCCGTGCCGTTGGCGACGCCGATCGCGTGCGGCACGCCGAGGTAGCGCCGCAGACTCCTCCTCGAAGGCTCGAACGTTCGGCCCGAGGATGAAGACGCCGCCGTCGAGCACCTCGGCGAGCCGCTGCTTCAGCTCCGGTAGAAGGGGTCGCGTACTGCGCCGCGGACGTCAACGAGAGGAATCCGAGGCACGCCGATTCAGTCTAGAGGAACGCCAGCGGAGCACGAGGTAGCCGAGACCGACAACGAGCAGGCCGGCACGATGGCGTATTCGACGTAGCGAAACGCGTGGTGGAAGCTCTCCCAGTTCTCGCCGACGGCCCAGCCGACCCCGGCGAAGAAGAGGCACCACAGCGTCGAGCCCATGAACGTCAGCAGCGTGTAGCGGCCGAGCGGGTGGCGAAACACGCCCGCTGGGATGGAGACGAACGAACGGACGATGGGCGTGATGCGGCCGAGGAAGACCGCCTCAGCCTCCCCAGCGGTCGAACCAGCGCTCGGCGCGCTCAAACCGCTCGTGGCGAGAGATGGAACCACCTGCCGTGACGCTCGACGAGCGGGCGGCCGCCGTAGTCGCCGATCGCCCCAGCCGGCGAGCGAGCCGAGCGTGTAGCCGATCGTCCCCGCCGCGACCATGACGACGAACGACTGCCAACCGCTGGGAACCTCGCGTCCGAAGACGACGACGTCCTGGCCGGCGAAGGCGCCGGCGGCGAGGGCCCCCGCGTAGAGCATCACGAGCTCGCTGGCAGCGGGCAGCACCGCGTCCACGAACATCAGCACGAAGACGGCGTAGACGCCGTGATCGCCGATGAAGGACGTCACGGCATCCGTGACCGACGACGTGATCGAGGCGATGAGCACGGGGCCAGGGCGAGGTTAATGAGTGGCCTTGCCGGAGCGGGTTCGGCGTACGGTGAACTTCGACGTCAGCGACACGGAGCCTGCCGAGTTCTTCGCAGTCATGCGCGCGACGTACGTCCCCGAGTGGACGACGGCGCCCCTGTTCGTGCGGCCGTCCCACGAGACCGTCGCGGCTCCGGGCTGCAGCGTGACCGCCGGGGTCGCCTTACTGACGATCGTTCCCGACTGCGTCTCGATCCGGAAGGTCACAGAGGCCGCTCGCGCCAACTCGAACTGCGCGACCACGCGCGCCTGCTTACGCGGGACGGAGAGCGCCGGCGGAACCGCCCTCCCGAAGCCGAGCGTCGTGTTGAGAGCGAACGGTCGCTCGAATGACGACGGCTGGCCGCGGTCGTCGGTAGCGCTCACGGCCCAGCGCCAGAGCCCCTCGGGCTCGAGTGCACCGTCCGCCGTACGGCCGGTCCAGGTGAACGGATAGGTACCTGGGGCGGCCTGGCCGGAGAAGACCGGCCGCACCGAGCCGTCGGGCGCGACGAGGCTCGCCGTCACCGTCGAAGGTCGTACGAGCTTGTAGGCAAGCGCCTGGCGTCTCGGCGACGTTGTCGCCGTTCGGCGACAGGACGGTCGTGCTCGGCAGCGGCGCGTGAACGCCCGAGTACGCCATCAGCAACGCTTCCGCGACTGGGCGCTCGCCGTGCCCGAGGGGACGTTGAGCAGTTGCCCGTCGAACGCCATCGTCGAGGAACCTCCGCCGTCGAGTGCCGCGCCCGTGATCGCTCCGAGGCGGACGAGCGTGAGGGCGAGCTCGAAGTTCGTCATGCCGCTCGAGTAGCCGCGGCGACGGCCGTCGACGACTACGAGCACGATCCGCCCGTCCGCGAGCTGACCCACCGCGGTGCGCGGCTCGGGAAGCGCGAGCTGGCTGGGGACGAACGCCTCGCCGGCGTTGAAGACCGCCTTGCCGGCACGGACGAGCGCCGGCCCGCCGCCGACGGCATCCGACGACTCCTGCCCAGTCGGGTTGGAGCATGAGGCGCACGCGGACGGTTGCCCCGGCCGGCGCCTCGTTGCGCACGCGGTTGGTCGCTGCCGTACCGCGGGCGACCAGCACCGCGCCGTCAGGCGGGATCGGCGTCCCACCGCCGCTGCGGACCTCGGTCACCGGCCCCGAGACCTCGGTGTTCGGCAGCGCCGCGGGGAACGGCCGCACGACGACCTCCAAGGACCCTGGAGCTACGGGCGTCCTGGGACCCCACGCCGGCGTGTAGAGCGACGTCCCGCTCGAGGAAGGCGAGTTGTTGACGGCCGACAGGTTCTGCCGCTGGCCCGAGCCCTGCCACGTCGGCAGCAGCCGCACGCGCTCCACCCGCAGGTTGCCGCCGGTATCGAAGCCGATGCTCGAACGGCTGTCGCCCGGCGAGTGCTGGAGCTGGCCGTCTCGCATGAGAATCCCGCTCGGCCGCCCGTTGGACGCGAACCGGTCGCCGTTGACCCCGGCCACCGTGGCGGTCGCCGACACACGCTGCTGGATCGCCGTCACCCGCTCCGTGCCGACGATGGCGTCGTTGGAGAGCACCGGCTTGAGTGTCCAGAGACCGCCGGGCCGAGGCATCGTCAGCACGTGGATGACCGACGGCCCGTGGAATGTGAACTGCACCTGCTTGTCGTAGGTGACGCCGGGCATGAGCAGCTTCGGCTGGCCGGCGGCGGGCATGGCAACAACAAGCGCGACGAGCGCTCCGATGACGGCGCGGCGAGACACGACCCGCATTGAGGCTAGCTAAACCCCAGGCGAGAGTGACCGGACCTTGCCGCGCTCCTCATACCCTGCAACACTTCCCACGAATGCGGAGGAGGCTCCTCTGCGCGGGCATTGCGTCCGCGCTTCTCGTAGTGCCACTCGCCAAGGGTTCGACGGCGGTCGTACACGCCGGAGCGGCCCAGTCCGCGCAGACACCTGACCAGCAGCTCGTCGTCGCGCTCACGACAGTCCGTAACACCGCCCGCGCGGCCGCGACCAGCCTCGCCAAGCCGTCCAAGCCCCGCGTCGTCGCGGCGAGGAACGAGATTCGCCTGTCGGCTGCAGGCGTGACGGCCGCGGGGAAGGCGGCCCGGGCTGCGGTGGGAGCGCTCGACATCCCGTCGGTGCGGACGGCGCTGGCGAAGGCGGGCTCGCTGCTGCAGAAGGCGCGGTTGGACGTCGCGAAGGAGCGCTACGGAGCGGCGCGGGCTAGGCTCGCGCGAGCTGCCGACCTGGCAGCCAACGCGCTCGGAGGGTTCGGCGTTCCTCTCGTGAAGGAATTCGCGGCCTTCGCCGTCAACCGCGACTTCGGCTACTTGCCGGAGTTCGTCAACTACTCGGGCCTCTCCGCGAGAGTCGGGAGCGAGATCACGGAGGTCGTCGTAGGCGCGGCCAACCGGTCGACCGCCAACGCCGGCGAGCGAGGCGCTGTCGCCGACGAGACCGCCGGCCTGCCGATCACAAAACTGAGCGTTGCCGTCATCTCGGACCCGATCGGCCGCTTCAGCTCCGGCTGGTGTGAGCTCGACTTCGGCGTCATCAGCTGCCGCATCAGTCCGGCGATGCCGACGGACCACGTCTTTACGATCGCCTTCGGCCCGAAGCTCCCTAAGGGCACGAAGCTGCTCGTAAAGTTCCGCACCGCGACGGGCGAGCGCTCGTACTCCGTGTTCACCACTCGCTGAGCCATGTGTGACGGCGGTGACACGATTTCCGTCGCGCTCGCGAACGAGGCCCCCGCCGCCCGCTCGTACACTCGGCGCATGAGTGTGAGACGACTGACGCCGCTCCTGGCGGCGGCCGCGCTGGCTGCCGTTCCCCTAGCGGGCGCCGGCGCGCAGGCGCCTTCGACCCCCGACCAGCGTTTTGTCGCCGAGCTGAAGAGCGCGCGACAGGCAGGGCAGGCCGCGTTCCGCCAGCTGTCGCCGCGGAGCATCAACATCAACAAGGGGCGCAGCTCAATCGATGTCATGAAGAAGGCGAAGGCGGAGATCACCAGCGCCCTCGGACACCTCAAGAGCGCGGCACAGGCTGCGCCGGAAGCTGTGGGCGGATCAGATCCCGAGATCGCCGCAAGCGTGAGCACGGCGACGAAGCTCAGCGCCCAGGCCGCGAGCCAGATGCGAAGGGCGGACTACAACGGCGCGCGGGAAAGCATCGATCTCGTGCTCAAGGCCAGCCAGGCCGCGCTCACTGCCTTCGGAGTGCCGTTGGCGAAGGAATTCCAGGCGACGGCTACCTACCGTGAGCTCGGCAACATCCAGGGTTGGGAGGAGTACCTCGGGCTCGGCGCCAAGGTGAACGCGCCGATTGCGAAGATCGTGATCGGCATCCTCGGACGGCCCACGGCGAACATGGGCGAGGCGGGCGGTAAGAAGGCGGCGCCCTCGCTGCCGATCACGAAGCTTGCGATCTACACGCTCCAGGAGCCGAGCGGCGCGTACAGCTCCGGCTGGGGCAAGATCGTCAACGGCATCATCGTGTGCGACCTCAGCCCGACGATGAAGGCGAACGAGTCGTTTGCCGTCTCCTTCGGCCCGAGGGTGGAGAAGGGTACAAAGTTCCTCTTGAAGTTCTGGTCGACGGACGGCCGCCGCTCATACGCCGTCCTCACGACGAAGTAGCCCTCGCTAGTTCCAGACGCGAACGTCGCGGTAGAGCGTGTCGCGCTGCACCGGGATCTTGCCGAGCGAGCGGATGAGGTGGACGAGCTCCTCCGTCGACGTGCGGTGAGTCGTGCCGGCGGCGGAGACGACGTTCTCCTCGATCATCACCGAGCCCATGTCGTCGGCGCCGAAGCCGAGCGCCACCTGGCCGATCTTCATGCCCCTGCGTCACCCACGACGACTGGATGTGGTCGACGTTGTCGAGGTAGATGCGGGACACGGCCTGCGTGAGCAGGTAGTCGAACGAGGTCGGCATCCGGTCGCGCGGCACCTTGGCGCCCAGCCGGTTGCCGTCGTCCTGGAACGTCCACGAGATGAAGGCGCGGAAGCCGTGCATCTCGTCCTGGAGCTCGCGGATCCGCCGCATGTGCTCGACGCGCTCGGCCAGCGTCTCGACGTGGCCGTACATCATCGTCGCCGTCGTCGACATGCCGAGTCGCTGAGCGTGCCGCATGACGTCGAGCCACTCCGCCGACGTCGTCTTCTTCGGCGAGATGATGTCGCGCACGCGGTCGACGAGGATCTCGGCGCCGCCGCCGGGAAGCGAGTCGAGCCCGGCGTCACGCATGCGGGTCAGCGCCTCGGGGATCGTCACCTTGGAGCGGCGCGCGGCGTGCTGTACCTCCGAGGGCGAAAGCGCATGCAGGTGGACCGCGTAGCGCTCCTTGATCGACGAGAAGAGGTCTTCGTAGTACTCGACGCCGAGGTCGGGATGATGGCCGCCCTGCATGAGCAGCCCGGTGCCGCCGATGGCGAGCGTCTCCTCGATCTTCTTGAAGATCACGGCCTTCGGCAGCAGATAGCCCTCGCGCGTGTCGCCGGGACTGCGGTAGAACGCGCAGAAGTCGCAGTCCGTGTAGCAGACGTTCGTGTAGTTGACGTTGCGGTCGACGATGAACGTCACGCGCGCCGGATCGGTCCTGCGGGCTCGCAGCTCGTCGGCGGCGCGGCCGACCGAGACGAGGTCGCGCGACTCGAGCAAGGCAGAGCGCGTCCTCGTCGGAGATGCGCTCGCCGTCGAGCGCCTTTTGGAGCACATCTGGCACAGACACGGAAATCGTGCCTGGCACGCTCATGCGGGCACCCCCTCGGCGACGAAGCGGAGCTCGGGCACCTCCGCCAGCTCGTCGGCGCCGTGCGCGAGCTCGAGGAACGTGTAGAGCCCGGCGCGCTCTCGCGGCCCGAAGCGGTAGCGGAGCTTCTCGAAGTAGCGCGCGAGGAAGCCGGGCGGGTAGCCGTAGAGCTCAGAGGCTTCGCGGGCGAGCTGCTCCGGCTCGGCCCGCGCATGGCGCACCGACTCGACGAGCGCGTCCTCCAGCTCCTTCACGCCAGCGGCGACCGGCTCGCGGGCCGCCCAGACCGCGAACACCATCGGCAAGCCGGTGCGCTCGAGCCAGAGGCGCCCGAGGTCGTGATGCGGCGTCGGGTCCTCGAACGCGCTGCGCAGCGCCGCGTCGCCGATGAGGAGCTTCGCGTCGGCTTCCTCCTCCAGCGGCACGTGCTCGGCGTCCGGCAGCAGCACCTTCGTCAGCACGACGGACGTCGCGCTCTCGGGGGTCACCGCCACAGTGCGCACCTGCTCGAGTGGGATGCGCGAGACGAGCTGGATCGAGTCGACAGCGCCCTCGGAGGAGACGCAGAGCCGGGGCAGCAGCCGCAACTTGTCGGCGTTCCGGGCGTACTCGATGGACGAGATCGGCGCCACGTCGAGCTCGCCGGCGAGCAGCTTGCGGTTCAGCTCGGTCGGCACGCCGGCGACCTCTTCGACCTCGGCCTCCAGCCGGAAGAAGACCGGCGCCATGTTCACGTACGAGATCCGGCCGAGGCGCAGCATTAGTCGAACCGCCGCAGCTCGTTGTAGAGCGTGTCGCGCTGGACAGGAATGCGACCCGCGTCGCGGATGCACCTTCGCAAGCTCCTCGATCTTCTGCTCGGTGCCGGCGGTCGCACCTGCGGCCTGGAAGATCTCCTCACGGACGACGGTGCCCTGGACGTCGTTGGCGCCGAAGTGCAGCGCCACCTGAGCCAGCGGCAGCCCCATCATGATCCAGTAGGCCTTGATGTTCGGCACGTTGTCGAGCAGGAGGCGCGAGACAGCGATCACCTTCAGGTCGTCGGCGCCTGTCGTATGCCGCCAGCCGCGGCGCTCGAAGACCGTGTTCTCGGGATGGAAGGCGAGCGGCACGAAGGCCAGAAAGCCGCCGGTCTCGTCCTGGAGCCCGCGCAGCCGCAGCAGGTGGTCGACGCGCTCCTCGTTCGTCTCGACGTGCCCGTAGAGCATCGTGCAGTGCGTCGGAATGCCGAGCGCATGCGCCGTCCGGTGGACGTCGAACCACTCGTCGGGATGCTCCTTGCCCGGCGCGACGAGCCGTCGCACGCGGTCGGCGAAGACCTCCGCGCCACCGCCTGGGAGCGAGCCCAGCCCGGCCGTCTTCAGCTCTCGCAGAACCGCCTCGTGCGTGATGCCGGCGAGCTTCGACATGTGGTGGATCTCGCTCGCCGTGAAGAGCTTCAGGTGCACGTCCGGCATCGCGTGATGAAGCTTGGAAACGATCTCGACGTAGTAACCGAAGTCGACGTGCGGGCTCTCGCCGCCGACCATGTGGATCTCCGTGAAGCCGGTCAGCTCTCGCTGCTGCAAGCGCGTCCTCGACGAGCTGGTCTCCCGTGTACGTGTACGCCCCCTCCTCCTTCTGCGTGACGGCGAATGCGCAGAACCTGCACTTCACGCGGCAGACGTTCGTCTGGTTGAGGTAGAGGTTCTGAACGAAGAAGACGCGGTCGTCGCCGCCACGCTGCCGGCGGGCGAGGTCGGCCAGCTCACCGAGAGCGAGCAGGTCGTCGGTCTCGAAGAGCGTCACACCGTCCTCGAGGTCGAGCCGCTCGCCGGCGGCGACCTTCCGGCGAATGGTGTCGAGGGTCGATATGCGCTCCAGCGTCGCCACTACGAGTCCCTATCCACGACGAGGTGGGTGAGGGCCTCGAGCTCCTCGCGGTGCACGTGACCGTCGAGGCACGCCCGGGCACGATCCGCATACTCGAGCGCGATGCTGCGGGAGCGCTCGAGCGCACCCGTGGCGGCGACACGGACGAGCGCGCCGTCCAGCGGGCCGCCTGCGAGCGCCTCGTGCACCACGCGGTCCTCACGAGCGGCGAGCAGCAGGGGCAGCGTCGGCGTCCCCTCCCGCAGGTCGACGCCCGCGATCTTCCCCGTCTCCGTCGCCTCACCCGTGCAGTCGAGGATGTCGTCAGTGATCTGGAACGCGATGCCGAGCGCGGTACCGAACTCACCGAGCCAGAGGTCGCGGCCGGCACAGCCGAGCAGGCATGCCGCCTCGAACAGCTTGCCGGTCTTCAGGGCGCATCGGTCGAGATAGCTCTCGACCGTCGTATCCGGGTCGTGCGTCTGGCGGCGCTGCAAGGCCTCCCCACGAGCCAGGCACAGCGTCGCGTCTGCAAGTAGCTCGACGGAGGGGGCATCACCCGTCTCGGACAGCTCGGCAAACGCTCGCGCGAACAGGTAGTCGCCGGCCGCGCGCGCAGCCCCTGCACCGTACGCTGCCCAGGCCGCCGCGCGGCCGCGTCGGAACCGTGCGCCGTCGATGAGATCGTCGTGGACGAGCGTCGCCATGTGGATCAGCTCCACTGCGACGCCCGCCGCGAGCGGGGACGGCCCATCCACCGGCGACGAGAGAAAGACGAGCATCGGCCGCAGCCGCTTCCCTCCCGCGGCGAGCGCATCCTCGCCGACCGCCGCGACCGTGCCGGGATGGCTGCCGGACGGTTTCCTGCAGCCGCACCTCGAGCTCGTCGAGGTACGTCCTCGAGCCCCGGCACCTCCCGGATGGCGGCGAGCGCGGTCATTCTCTGAGAGCAGTATGGAGGGCGACGATGCCTCCCGCGAACGTGCGATAGGCCACATCGTGGAACCCGGCCGTCTCGATCACGCGCCGACAAGATCGTCCTTGCCGGGAAAGCGGCGCACGCTGGCGGGGAGATACGTGTACGCGGAGCCGCCCGCCAGCGGCCTGCCGAGCAGCGGGCACGACGCGCTCGAACCACACGCGGTAGAAGGGGGCGAGCGCGCCGGTCGGTTGCGTGATCTCGAGCATGCGCGAGCTCGTCCGTCCGGCAGCGAGCACGCGCGCCAGCTCGCCGCAGCGCCCCGTCGAGATCGGCGACGTTGCGGATTCCGAAGCCGACGGTGGCGGCGTCGAACGCATCGTCCTCGAAGGGCAGCGACAGCGCGTCGCCCTCCACCCACGCGACGGCGTTCGACTTGCGCCGCGCCCGCTCGATCATCCGCGGCGAGAAGTCGAGCCCGACGACGCTGCCCGCACCGGCGCGCACGCACGCGAGCGCCAGGTCGCCGGTGCCGCAGCAGGCGTCGAGCACCCGGTCGCCGGGCCGCACGACCGACTCCGCCGTCATGCGCCGCCAGCGCCGGTCGAGGCCGGCGGTCATCACGTGGTTCATCACGTCGTAGACCGGCGCGATGCGGTCGAACATCGTCCGGACGCCCTCGGGCGCCAGCGTCCCCGACTCGATGCCGGCGAGCGGGTCGCCGCTCCAGTCAACGGCTGGCAGCTAGCCTGCGAGCCCTTGGAGGCCTCGAGGAAGATGGCGAGCTTCCTGAGGTTCTCGTCGCCCAGGCCGGCGAACGACGGCATCGGCGATCCCGGCGACTTGCTCGCCGGGTTGGTCAGGTGGTCGATCTGCCACTGGATGCCGCGGTTCTTCAGCCCCTCCTCGGTCAGGTCGGGCGCGCCGAGGTTGGAGCTGCCCGTAGCCCGAGTACGTGTGGCAGTTCAGACAGCCGGAGGCTGCGAAGAGCTCGGCGCCGGGGAGCGCCGCCTCGCGGCAGGTTGTTCTGCCTCCTGGAACTCCTTGGCGAGCGTCGGCGCCTCGCTGGCGAGGAACTCGGCCGCGGTCGCGCCCTTCCACGTCAGGACGCCCATCGCCACAGCCGTGAGGATGGCGGCGACGATCGCTACCGGCCGCCGCGACAGCCGCCGCTCGGCCGAGCGGTCGATGAACGGCAGCGCGAACAGGAGCATCATCAGGATCGTCGGGATGCCCGACCGTGGCGAGCACGACCGGTGTTCGGCCACTTGAAGATCCGCAGGAGGTAGAAGAGGAAGTAGAAGTACCAGTCCGGCCGCGGGATGAAGCTCGTCGTCCCCGGGTCGGCCTTCTCGGCGTACTCCGGGCCGAGGATGCCCGCCTCCGTGCCGTCGGCCGTCTCGTGCCAGACGACGGTCAGGCCGATGATCACCGACACGACGACGAGGCTCATCACCGTGTCGTGGAACATCGCGTGCGGGAAGAACGACTTCCCGTTCTTCTCGACGTCGCTTCTTGTACGCCTCGAAGTGGCGGCGGTTCTCGTCGGCGGAGCTCACGCCCGGGCCTTCCTCACTTGCCGTTCCCTCGGCGGTGGGCTGCACGAGACCCTGACGTGCAGGCGCCTCGTCGTCCTGGTCGTCGTCCTCGGCCTGCGTCCCCCACGGCGGGTTCGACACGCCGAGGCGGATCACGAGGTACAGGTGGAGGCCGATCAGCCCGACGATCAGCCGCGGTAAGACGAGCATGTGGATCGAGTAGAAGCGGGATAACGTGTCGCCGTCGATCTCGGCACCGGCTTTGAGGATCTGGGCCATGAACGGCCCGACGAACGGGCCCGTGCCGGTGATGTTGATGCCCACCACCGACGCCCAGTAGGACGTCTGGTCCCAGGGCAGCAGGTACCCGGTGAAGCCCTCGAACATGCCGAGGATGAGCAGGGCCGCACCGACGATCCAGTTGACCTCGCGCGGGTACTTGTAGGCGCCGAACAGGAACACCCGCGCCATGTGGAAGAACATGAGGATGATGAAGACGCTCGCTCCGAAGCGGTGCATGCCGCGGACGAGCCAGCCCCACGTGAGATCGTTCGTGATGAACTGGATCGACTCGTAGGCGTTGTCGGGATCCGGCTTGTAGTACATCGCGAGGATCATCGCCGGTGATGGCCTGGACGAGGAAGGCCGTCAGCGTCGCCGAGCCGAGCGTGTGGAACCAGTTCGTGCTCCTCGGGACCTTGCGGAAGAGGAAGTACTTGATCGCGCCGACGAGCCCGGTCCGCTCCTCGATCCAGTCGAGCGGATAGGTGACGACGGCTTCGGCCTTCTTGCGTCCTTCGGACTTCGGGCATCAGCTGGGCGGGATGAAGGGGTAGAGGATCTGCTCGATGCCGTCGATGTGGATACCGGGCTGCGCGAGCCGGTACTTGCCGATGTTCGCGTCCTTGCCCGTGCCCTCGACCTCGTTCACGCTGTAGGCGCCGACGAGCCTGAGGCGGCCGTCCGCGATCTTGTACGCGTAGCGGTCGAGCGCGCGCACCGGCGGCCCTGCCGTCCGGTTGCCCTCGGTGTCGTACTGGCCGCCGTGGCACGGGCAGCCGAAGCCGCCCGCGGGCAGCACCGGCGTGTAGCGTCGACCTTCCTGGCCCGCCCGGAGGTACGTGCGTCGCTCGTCCGGCGTCGTCGGCCCGTTCGCCTGCACGGGGCAGCCGAGGTGGACGCAGCGGTTGGAGAGGATCGTGAAGCTCGGCTCTCCCACCAGCAGGCCGTTGAAGCGGACGTACGCCGTGCGGTCGGCGACGTCGCCGTGCTCCGGCCGCATGTTGAACTGCGTGATCAGCCACTCGCCCTTCGTTGAAGTTCTCGAGCGGCCCGAGGTCGACGTCGATGTCG
The DNA here is from genome assembly GCA_963786725.1 of uncultured Actinomycetes bacterium. Lineage (GTDB taxonomy): Bacteria > Actinomycetota > Thermoleophilia > Gaiellales > Gaiellaceae > PALSA-612. The sequence continues at coordinate 309,891 of CAWBAD010000006.1, forward strand.
ATGAAGCCCTCACCCTTCTTGAACGGCGGCAGGCCGGCGAAGACCATCGGCGGGATGCGTCACGATCGCGCCGATGGCCGCGCCGAGGCCGAGCGTCATGGCCGGAGAGGAACGTCTTGCGGCTCGCCGGCTGCTCGCCGACCGACGCGCGCGCGATCGTGCTCACCCGCGGCAGGGGCGCCGGCCGCGGCCGGCTCGGGCTTGCGCTCGCGTACGACGTCGTAGATCCACGCGACGCCGAAGAGCACGATGATCACGACGCCCGACGGCGACGATCCACCAGCTGACGAGCAAGCCCGACGAGCGCGCAGGCCACGCCGACGGCTACGCCGATCGGCCAGATGCTCAACGCCGCCGCGTGACTCTGCTGCTCGGACTGCTCCACCGCTTGCGCTCGCCTCCGGGTCGCCTGCTCGCTCGATTCAATCCTGTCGCATCTCCGGCTGTCAACGTGGTGACAGTCGCATCGAGGGCAGACCGTACTCACGTCCAGCGGCGGTCGACGAGCTCCTTGATCTCCGCCGACATCTCGATCTCCTCCGGCCATGGCCGCGCATCCTCCTCGGGCAGCTTGTGCGTGGCGTCGATGCCGAGCTTGCCGCCGTAGAACTGCCGCCCCGGCGCGTGGTCGAGGTGGTCGAGCGGGCCCTCGGTGATGAGGACGTCGCGCTTGGGATCGACGTTGGCCGTCACGCGGAAGAACACGTCCGCGTAGTCGTGGACGTCCACGTGCTCGTCGACGACGACGATCGACTTCGAGAGCGAGAGCATCCCGAGGCCCCACAGCGCGTGCATCACCTTCTGCGCGTGGCCGGGGAACGCCTTGCGGATGGAGACGATCACGCAGTTGTGGAAGGCGCCGGCGACGGGGAGGTCGTAGTCGACGATCTCCGGCAGCGTCAGGCGGACGGCCGGGAGGAAGATCCGCTCGGTCGCCTTGCCGAGCCAGGCGTCCTCGGCCGGCGGCTTGCCGACGACGATCGACGGGATAGATCGCGTCGCGCCGCATCGTCATCGCGCTGATGCGGAAGATCGGGAACTCCTCGGCGTGCGAGTAGTAGCCGGTGTGGTCGCCGAACGGCCCCTCGATGCCGACGTCGTCCTTCGAGACCGTGCCTTCGAGGACGATCTCGGCGTTCGCCGGCACCTCGAGGTCGATCGTCTTGCACTTCACGAGCTCGACCGGCTCGCCGCGCAGGAAGCCCGCGAGCATCAGCTCGTCGATGTGGTGCGGCAGCGGCGCGCTCGCCGAGTACGCCGTCACGGGGTCGAGGCCGAGCGCGACGGCGACGGGGATGCGGCCGTCCTCGGCCGCGAGCAGGTCGGCGCGGCCGTCCTTGTGCATCTGCCAGTGCATGAACGTCGAGCGGCCGTCGATCACCTGCATCCGGTACATGCCGACGTTGCGCGTGCCCGTCTCCGGGTCCTTCGTGATCACGGCGGGCAGGGTGATGAACGGCGCCGGGTCGCCCGGCCAGCAGGTCTGGATCGGGCAGCCGCGTGATGTCGACCTCGTCGCCCGTGAGCACGATCTCCTGGCATTCGCCCTTCGAGACGATCTTCGGCGGCGAGTCGGCGATCGACTTGAGCTTCTTCAGGCCGCGCACCTTCTCCCGGAGCCTCTTCGGCGGCTGCATCTCGAGCACGTCGGAGAGCTTCTCCGCGACAGCGTCGAGGCTCGGCGCCCCGAACGCGAGGCACATGCGCCGCTCGGTGCCGAACTGGTTGATGAGGAGCGGGTGCTCGGAGCCCTTCGGGTTCTCGAAGAGCAGCGCCGGGCCGCCGCCCGCCTTGACGAGGCGGTCGACGATCTCGGTGATCTCGAGGTACGGGTCGACCTCGGCCGTGACGCGGTGCAGCTCGCCCTCGCGCTCGAGGAGCGCGATCCAGTCGCGGAGGTCGCGAAGGGCGCCACGGCGAGAGTGCCGCCACGCGGCGCTCAGTCTATTTCGGTGAGTGCGTACTCCACGGCCTCGTCGAGCGTGAGCGCACGCCCCTGGGACCAAAGGAGGGCGAACTCCTCGGGTCCCAGGTCGGTCCGTAGCGATCGACCGAGCCTCGTCGAAGCGACGCTGATGCTGCGCCTCGAGAACGATCCCACGAGCCTCGTTCGCCGACTCGACCGCCGCGAGTAGTCGGAGGGCACGGTTTGACTCTCCGCTGAAAGCTTCAGACAGGCTCAGCATGACGAGCGCGCTCGGAACGACCGAGGCTTGAGGCGACGCTAGCTGACGCAGCCCGTCGCGAATGAGAGCACGCGCGTCTTCGGCCCTGCCGGCGAGCAACGCGGTTCCGCCGAGACTTAACGTCGATCTTGCGATGCCTGCTGAATCGCCAGCCGCGCGGAACAGGCGCAGAGCTTCCGAGAACGCAGCCTCGGCGTGCCCCGAATCGCAAGCCGCGTCCCACGCGACGCCCAGGTTGTAGACCGCGTGCGGAAGGAAGTCGAGCCGATGTTCCCGGCAGATTGCGACGGCCTCAACATGAAGCTCGACTGCCTGCTCGACATCCTCGTCCTCGAGAGCGAGGGCGCCCAGAAAGTTCACTGCACCTGCCATGCGTTCCGGACTATCCAGGCTACGAGCAGCGGCGAGGAGCTCTTCACCAAGTGCTCGTGCTTTCGCGCGATCGCCGGCCCAGAGGGCTGCCCAGGATGCGCCCGCGAGGAGCCGCGCCCGTTCTGGGCTGGGTTCCAACCCCAAAATGAGGAGCGCTTCGTCAAGGCGATGCCGAGCCTCTACTACATGGCCCCGCTCCAGCCACGCGCCCCACAGCAGTCCCGTCAACTCGACAAGCCCGGTCGGCTCCGAATACATCATCCAGTCGAGCACGGCTCGGAAATTCGACTGTTCCTCATCGAGTTCGTCGAACGCTTCTTCTGTGCGAACACCCTCTCGCGCACGAGCGATCGCGAGACACCAATTGGCATGGCGCAGCCATAGCTTCTGGGTATCGCCCGACTCAGCAAGCCGCTCGACGGCGTACGCCCGGATCGTCTCCAGCATCCAGTAGCGGCCGTCAGTGAAGCGCAGCGAGGCTCTTCTCGACCAGCGACTGCAGCGTGTCGAGGTCGGCGTCGCAGACCTCCTCGGCGGCTTCCAGCGTGCAGCCGCCGGCGAAGACGGACAGACGGGCGAAGAGCTGCTGCTCCTCAGGTGACAGCAGCTCGTACGACCACTCGATGGTGGCACGCAGCGTCTGCTGGCGAGGATCGGCATCGCGGCCGCCCTTGAGCAGGTCGAGCCGCTGCGAGAGGCGCTCGAGGATCTGCTGCCGGCGTGAGCACGCTCGTGCGGGCGGCGGCGAGCTCGACGGCCAGCGGCATGTCGTCCAGGCGGCGGCAGAGCTCGGCGATCTCTCGTCCGGGCTCGAGCTGCGAGCGGGCGCAGAAGAGTGAGACGGCTTCGGACTCGGCGAGCGGCGGCACGGCGTACTCCACCTCGCCGCTGGATGCGCAGCAGCTCGCGGCTGGTGACGAGCAGCGTCAGGTTGGGACAGGCGGTGAGGAGCTCCGAGAGCTCGGGCGCGCAGTCGATCACCTGCTCGAGGTTGTCGAGCAGCGAGCAGCAGCTCCCGCTCGCCGATGTGCTCGGCGAGTCCGTCCTTGGCGCCGAGCGTCTGGGCGATCGTCTCCGTGACGAGCGCCGGATCACGCAGCGTGGCCAGCCCGACCCAGAAGACGCCGGCCTTGTACTCGGGGACGAGCGTGGCTGCAGCCTCGATCGCCAGCCGCGTCTTGCCCGTGCCGCCGGGCCCGGTGAGGGTGACGAGGCGCGCGCCGTCCTCGAAGCGGGACAGCACCTCCAGCAGCTCGTCGTCTCTGGCCGACGAACGAGCTCGCCGGGCGCGGCAGGTTGGTGTTGGAGATCGTCTTCAGCGGCGGGAAGGAGCCGTCGCCGAGCTGGAAGATCGGAGACGGCCTCGCGGGATGTCCTTGAGCCGGTGCTCGCCGAGGTCGGTGCAGCTCGAGCTCGACGAGCTCGGCGGTCGCGCTGCGAGAGGACGACCTGGCCGCCGTGGGCCGAGGCGCGCGATCCGCGCTCCGAGGTGGACGTCGTCGCCGACGTAGCCCTCCTCGGCGAGCAGCGGCGTGCCCGTGTGCAGGCCGACGCGCACCTGAGATCGGACCCGCCGCCAGCGCGTCCGTGACCGCCGCCGCCGCCGTCCAGCGCTCCGGGCGCCGTGGGGAAGGCGAAGAAGAAGGCGTCGCCCTGCGTGTCCACCTCGACGCCGCCGTGGCGGCGCAAAGGCCTCGCGGATCAGCGCGGCGATGCTCGGCCAGCGCCTCGTCGTACGCCTCGGCGCCCAGCTCGTGCAGCAGCTTCGTCGAGCCCTCGACGTCCGTGAAGAGGAAGGTGACGGTGCCGGTGGGAAGGTCGACCTTCATCGGTCTACATGACGCACTCAGTCGAGGGATCGGAGCGCAAGCTCCATCGCTTGCTCCGTGTCCATCCCTCTGCCTTCCTCGCGGAGGCTTTGCGCAAGTTCGGGGCCGAGCAGACGCGTCGAGAGCCCGTATGCCTGCTCACAGACCCGGCGGTCGGTGTCGGCTCCAGAGAGATTGAGGTCCTCGTATATGACGTCGGCGGCGCCCACGACCCGCACAGCGGTTCTTGCATCGCCGCTGTCAGCGAGGACAGCGGCGGTGGCGTCGAAGGACCCGGCGATCACCTGGACGAAGCCCAACTCTCCAGCGAGCTCGAGGCACTCCCTGACTGGTAGGCGAGCCTCTTGCGTACGGCCGAGCATGATCGACGCATCGACAACATTGCAGAGCCCGACTAGGGCGCCGCTCTCGTGTCCCCGTTCCCTGAAGAGCTCAACGGATTCCTCGAACAACGGCACCGCGCGTTCGTAGTCCTCCTGCAGATATGCCACCCAGCCAAGGTTCCCGATCGACCCTGCGCCGTTACTCCCAGCCGTTCGCGCGGCCCTAACGGCTTCCTGGAAGTATGCCGTAGCCTTGTCGTAATCCCCGTCTACGCTTGCAGCCTCACCAAGTTCGTGGAGCGCCTGTGCAACTCCGGCGTAGTCTCCGATCTCTCGTGCGAGGGTGAGACTCTCCTCGCAATAGCTCCTGCCACGCTCAGTATCACCCTGCATCCGCGCGAAGTCGGACGCCGCCGCAAGCACTTTCACTCGCCATGACGGTGGCTGCTCCACATCACGCAGGAGAGCTGCCTCGACATGTGACAAGCCCTCGCGAAGATGGCCGCGCACGTCCCAAAAGATCGTGAGCGCTGAGACAAGGCGCAGCTCGCTCTCCGATTCGTTCTCATCCCCAAACCACGCGAGAGCGCCTCTCATGTTGTCGTGCTCGACGTCGAGGCGGCGAAGGGCCACCGAATCACCTCGGGCTGTGTCCTCGGCCAATGAGAGGTAGTACGCTGCGTGTTCGCCCCGTAGGTCGCCCGCCGCATTCTCATACAGGAGCCGTTCCGCTGCAAACTCCCGGATGGTCTCGAGCAGCCAATAGCGCCCACTCGTAAAGCGCACGAGACTCTTGTCGACGAGCGACTGGAGCGTGTCGAGATCTGCACCTGCAACTTCCTCCGCCGCGCCGAGCGTGCATCCGCCCGCGAAGACCGACAGGTTCGCGAAGAGGCGCTGCTCCTCCTCGGCCAGCAACTCGTACGACCACTCGATCGTCGCCCGTAGGGTCCGCTGGCGCGCCTCGGCATCTCGTCCGCCCTTGAGGAGATCGAGTCGCTGCGAGAGCCGCTCGAGGATCTGCTCGGGCGAGAGCACGCTCGTCCGGGCTGCAGCGAGCTCGACGGCCAGTGGGAGGTCGTCGAGGCGCCGGCACAGCTCGGCGACCGTTTCGTCCGGCGGACACAGCGATCGCTCAGAGAACAGCTCGACCGCTTCCGGCTCCGACAGCGGCGGCACGAGGTACTGGACTTCCCCCTGCACCCGGAGGAGCTCGCGGCTCGTGACCAGCACTTGCAGACCGGGGCAGCTTGTGAGGAGCCCGGGCAGTTCCGGCGCAGCGTCGACGACCTGTTCGAAGTTGTCGAGCAACAGAAGCAGTTTGCGACGGCCGACATGCGCGGCGAGCGATCCCGGTGAACCGAGCGTCTGCGCGATCGTCTGCGTGACAAGCGCCGGATCGCGAAGTGCGGCGAGCGGAACCCACGTGACGGCATTGCGGAAATCGGGCACGAGCTCCGATGCCGCTTCGATGGCCAGGCGCGTCTTGCCGGAGCCGCCGGGACCGATGAGTGTTACGAGACGAGCGCCGTCCCGGACAAGGGAAACGACGTCGCTCACTTCGCGCACACGGCCGACGAAGGAGCTCGCCGGGCGCGGGAGATTCGTGTTTGAGAGCGCATTGAGCGGGGGGAATCGCTCGTCACCGAGCTGGTAGATGAAGACCGGCTCGACGATGTCCTTGAGGCGGTGCTCGCCGAGCTCTACGAGCTCTCGGCCGGCCAGCTCCCTCGTGGCTCGGGAGAGGACGACCTGGCCCCCGTGCGCAGAGGCTGCAATGCGCGCACCGAGGTGGACGTCCTCCCCCACATAGCCCTCCGCGCCGGCAAACGGCGTCCCGGTATGCAGGCCGATCCGCACCTGGATCGGTCCCGAAGCGAGCGCCTCGGTCAGCGTCTCCGCGGCGGTAAGAGCACCTGGCGCCGTGGAAAAGGCAAAGAAGAAGGCGTCACCCTGCGTGTCCACCTCGACGCCGCCCTCGGCAGCGCACGCCTCACGGATCACGCGGCGGTGCTCGGCAAGCGCCTCGGCATATGCCTCGGCCCCGAGCTCGTGCAGCAGCGTCGTCGAGCCCTCGACGTCCGTGAACAGGAAGGTGACCGTGCCCGTAGGGAGATCGCGTCGCATCCGCGGCTCAAATCATGCGACGAACTGACAGCTTCGGTCTAGTGCCGCTCATGGCGCGACCCACTCGCGGAGGTCCTTGAACGGCGCACCACCGGCTCAGTCAAGGGCGCGCAGGGCATGCTCGACCGCCTCGTGCATGGACAGCTCCCGGCCCTTGGCGAACGCCTCTTCGTATCGATCGACGCCGAGACTCCCGCGTAGCTCGTCGACGATCGCCTTATGGAGCGGCGCATACGCCCCCGTGCGTTGCAAGTGCACGTCTTCGCGCAGCGCATCTTCAGCGCCTATCAACGTCGCTCCGACGGTTGCGTTTCCTTGCCGGCCGAACGCAGCGGCGACGAGCCCCAGCACGCCAGCCAGGATGGCGACCGCCCCCGTATCCGAGGCGAGTGGAAGAACTTCCTTTGCCACATCGAGGGCCTCCTCGTCCCGCCCTGTGCAAACGAGGCAGTTGAGGGCGATGCCACGAGCCCATGCAACTCCTGCATCGTCTCCCCGCTCACGAAAGAGCGCCGTCACTTCGTCACTCGAGACGATGGCTCGGTCGTAGTCCTCCTCCTCCATCGCGCTGAACGCGAGACTGCCGAGCGCATCCGCGAGAATTGCCTGCTCGGGATCGGCGCGCGCCATCTCTACCGCCTGTTCGAGCAGCTCGATCGTTCGCTCGCGGTCACCTTCTAGACGGCTCGCCAGGCTCAACCCGAGGAGTGCTTCTCCCATGCCCCGTGCGTCGCCAAGCTCGCGACTCACCGCAAGCGCTTCCTCGGCGTGCATTCTCGTCGCCGCTGAGTCGCCGAGCTTCTCTGCGTACCCTGCTGCCGCGTTGAGCGCCTTCGCTCGCTGGACCGTCCCTTGCCCGACGCTCCGACCGAGAGCTCCTTCCGTCCAACGGCGCCCCTCGACCCAGTTGCCACGCAGGTACCAGAAGTCCCAGAGGCATCCCACGAGCTCCAGCTCGCCGGCAGTGTCATCCACATCGTGGAGGAAGGCGAGCGCTTCCCGAACGTTGTCCTGCTCCTGCTCCAGAATTTCGTGCCACACGAGTTGGCGCTCGCCGATTAGCTCAGGCTCCGCTGTAGCGACAAGGCGCCGCATGGAATCGGCGTGTCTTTGTCGAACCCGAGCTTCCTCGCCTGCCTCGACGAGATGCTCCCTCGCGTACTCGCGAATCGTCTCCAGCATCCAGTAGCGGCCATCGGTGAAGCGAAGCAGGCTCTTCTCGAGGAGCGACTGCAGGGTGTCGAGGTCGGCGTCGGCGACCTCCTCTGCCGCCTCCAGCGTGCAGCCGGCGAAGACCGACAAACGAGCGAAGAGTTGCTGCTCCTCAGGTGACAGCAGCTCGTACGACCACTCAATCGCCGCCCGCAACGTCAGCTGTCGCGGATCGGTATCGCGGCCGCCCTTGAGCAGGTCGAGGCGCTCGGAGAGGCGCTTGAGGATCTGAGCTGGCGTCAGCGCCTTCGCGCGGGCGGCCGCCAGCTCAACGGCCAGCGGCAGGTCGTCCAGGCGCCGGCAAAGCTCGGCGATCTCATCGCTGGGCTCGAGCTGCGACCGTGCGCAGAAGAGCGAAACCGCTTCTGGCTCTGAAAGCGGCGGCACTGCATACTCCACCTCGCCGCGCACCCGCAGGAGTTCACGGCTGGTGACGAGCAAGGTCAAATTGGGGCAGCCCTCCAACAGCGAAGCGATGTCGGAGGCCGAGTCGATCACCTGCTCGACGTTGTCGAGCAAGAGCAGCAGCTCTCGCTCTGCGATGTGCTCGGCCAGGCCGTCCCTGGCACCCAGCGTCTGCGCGATCGTCTCGGTGGCTAGCGCGGGATCGCGGAGCGTGGCCAGCCCGACCCAGAACACGCCGGCCTTGTACTCGGGAACGAGCGTGGCCGCGGCCTCGATGGCGAGCCGGGTCTTTCCCGTACCGCCCGGCCCTGTGAGCGTGACGAGGCGGGCGCCGTCCTCGAATCGCGAGAGCACCTCGAGCAGCTCGTCGTCTCTACCCACGAACGAGCTCGCCGGCCTCGGAAGATTCGTGTTGGAGATCGTCTTCAGCGGCGGGAAGGAGCCCTCGCCGAGCTGGAAGATGGGCACCGCCTCGGGAATGTCCTTGAGGCGGTGCTCGCCGAGGTCCGTGATCTCGCCGTCGACGAGCTCACGGGTTTGCGCCGAGAGAACAACCTGGCCTCCGTGGGCGGAGGCAGCGATCCGCGCTCCCAGGTGGACGTCCCCGCCGATGTAGCCCTCCTGGCCGATGTGCGGAGTGCCCGTGTGCAGACCCATGCGAACGGAGATTGGGCCTTCCGAAAGCGCGGCTCGGCCCTCGCCGGCTGCAAGCAGAGCTCCCTCGGCTGTGGGGAAGGCGTAGAAGAACGCATCGCCCTGCGTGTCCACCTCGACGCCGCCGTGGCGCGTGAAGGCCTCGCGCAGCGCTCGGCGGTGCTCGACCAGCGCTTCATCGTAGGCCTCGGAGCCCAGCTCGTGGAGCAGCTTCGTCGACCCCTCGACGTCCGTGAAGAGGAAGGTGACGGTGCCGGTCGGCAGCTCACGCATCGATGCTCCTCAGCGCGTACGCAACGGCCTTGTCAAGGGTCATTGCGGCGCCTGCCGCCTTCACCTCGGCCGGCGCATCGGGCTCCGAACGGAAACGCCACGGCCTCGATCCTTCGAGAAGCGCGTTCGCGGCGCCCCAGAGCGTCCCGGCGACGTCGCTCTGGCCGCGTTCGCTCACGACTACCGCGAGCTCCGCGAGCACGTCCCCCACGAACGCTCGGTCACCCAGCGCCACCGCCCGCGGAAGCGCCTCCGCGAGGAGCGCAGTCGCGCGTTTCACATCGCCTTCTCGCCGCGCGACCTCGGCAAGCGATTCGAGCGTCGCGACGTAATTGGCCTCATGGCCCACGCGTTTGTAGTCCGCAGCTGCTTCCTCCATCAGACGCCGCGCCTCCGCGAAATCGCCCTCCTGGAGCGCAACCTCCCCGAGGGCATTGAGCCCGCGGGCGTACGGCAAGCCCCTTGCCGCACTGAGCGTCAGGCTGCGCTCCCCGTACTCACGGGCACGTTCGAGATCGCCCTGCCGAAGCGCCAGATCCGACAGGTCCGCGAGAGCCGCGGCGACATGGAGCGGATCGACGGAGGGGTCGTCGGCCATCGATTCGACGAGCTCCTCCGCCAACTCGATCGTTCGTGCATCGTCGCCCTGGGTCTTGGCCACGTCGATCGCCTGGATGAAAATCCGGCCCCACGTTCGCGTGGGAAGGGCCGGACGAGCCTCGAGGACGGCGTCGAACCATCCCCGAGCCTCACTCAGGTGTCCGCGAGCAATCCAAGCGAGGGCCAGGACGGTGAGCTCCGCCGCGAGCTCGTACCGGCCCTCCGCAAGCGCCCAGCCCATGACGGTCCGGGTGTTCGCGTGCTCCGGCTCGAGGCGATCGTACGCTTCCGCCTGCCTCTCCATGAAGCCTGGCGCGCCTTCCGCGACGGCGAGGGCGATCAGGTGCTTGCCCAGCCGTTCGAGGAGGACGTCGGCCTCACCCGACTCGTCAAGACGCTTCGCTGCGTACTCGCGGATCGTCTCGAGCATCCGGAAGCGCTCGTCCGTCTTGCGCAGGAGGCTCTTGTCGACGAGCGCGTGGAGAGTCGCGACGTCGGCCTCCGCGACCTCCTCGGCCGCTTCGAGCGTGCATCCGCCGGCAAAGACGGAGAGGCGGGAAAAGAGCTGCCGCTCCTGCTCCGTCAGTAGCTCGTAGCTCCACTCGATCGTCGCGTTGAGCGTGCGCTGGCGATCCGGCAGATCGCGGGGCCCTGGCGCGGAGAGCCCGAGGCCACGCTCGAGGATCTGCTGGGCGGAGAGCACCTTGGCCTGGGCGGCTGCTAGCTCCAGGGCGAGCGGCATATCGTCCAGGCGCCGACAGAGCTCCGCTACCGCATCGTCCGGCTCGAAGTCCGGATCGATGGTCCGAACGCGGGCAGCGAAGAAGCCGACCGCCTCCTCACGAGCGAGAGCGGGCACGGGATACTCCTGCTCTGCGGTGAGGTTCAGCCGCTCCCGGCTCGTGACGAGCACGTCGAGATTGGGACAGCGTGCGACGACCTCGCTGACGTCGCGCGCGGCTTCAACGACGCCTTCGAAGGAATCGAGAAAGATGAGCATGCGCTGATCCGCTATGTGTTGGGCGACCTCTTGCTTGGCTCCAAGCGCCTGGGCAACGCCCTCCAGCACGAGCGTCGGGTCGCGCAGTGTTTCGAGCGGGACCCACCAGACGCCGTCGGGGTAGCTGTCGGAGCTCGTGGCAGCCGCCTGCGCGGCCAGCCGTGTCTTGCCGGTTCCTCCGGGGCCGGTGAGCGTGAGCAGGCGGGTGTCCGCGAGGAGCGCGACCACCTCCGCCAGCTCCTGCTCGCGGCTGAGAAACGGACTTGCAGGGATGGGGAGATTCGTGCGGTAGAGGCTCTTCAGCGAGGGGAAGGCTCTATCCCCGAGCTGGTATATCCGTTCGGGCGCGGAGAGGTCCTTGAGGCGATGCTCTCCTAGGTCTCTGAGCTCGCCGCTGACGAGCTGGGCCGTGGTCGAGGAGATCAACACCTGTCCGCCGTGGCCGGCTGCGGCGATGCGGGCAGCGCGATGGACGTCTTCGCCGACGTATCCCTCCTCCGTCACGAGGGCCGTACCGGTGTGCAGGCCCGCCCGCACCTGGATCGGCCCCGAAGCAAGCGACTCCGTCATCGCTTCCGCGGCGGCGAGCGCGCCCGGCGCCGTGGGGAAGGCGAAGAAGAACGCGTCACCCTGCGTCTCACCTTCCACGCCGTGGTGTGCTGCGCAGGCCTCGCGAATCACGCGGCGGTGCTCGGCGAGTGCCTCGGCGAACGCCCTGGCACCGAGCTCGCGGAGCAGCTTCGTCGAGCCCTCGACGTCCGTGAAGAGGAAGGTGACGGTCCCGGTCGGAAGTTCTTCACGCATCGATGACCTCGAGGGCAAGTGCGACGGCGTCATCAAGCGACAGCGCACGGCCCGCTGCATAGGCCGCATCGAATCGCTCTTGGCCAAGTACGTCGACCGCGGCGGCGGCGGCCTGCACGTAGAAACCCTCGTCTCGAAGGTCGCGGCCAACCTCCTCCCGCAGCTCGTCGGATTTCCCGAGCAACCTGGCCGCCGACCTGGCATCCGTGGCGGCGAGCGCCGCGACTTCGAGGGCGAAGCCGATCCCGCTCGGGGATCGAAGTGAAACCGCCAGCGAAAGCGCTCGCCTCATTGGCGCACGCGCCATCTCGACGCGTCCTTGATCGACGTGCACGGCCCGCGAGTCCCGCGCAGCCAACAGCGACCGACGCATCGTCGCCGACCGACTCGAAGAGCGCGAGCGCCTCCTCGTACAGCGCCTCGGCGTCCGAGAACCTCCCCTGCTTCCAGCGCTACGCCGGCGAGATTGCCGAGAGGAACGCCGATGTCCACACCGAGTTCGCGACTCTTGGCCAGTGCCTCCTGGTACACGGCATTCGCGCGGTCCAGGTCGCCTCGAAGCTCGGCGACGATGCCGAGTTCTGCAGGGCCGGTTCGCACCCTCCTCGTCGCCGAGCTCGCGACACAGCCGCCCGCGCTCCTCGGCGTACCGTTCGGCATCGTCCAGCTCGCCCAGCTCGACTGCGAAGTACGCCATGTCACGGAGCGCAAGCACCCGCAGCTCCGGACTCGAGTCGAAAGCGGACAGCCTCGAGAGGTAGTTCAACGCCTCCGGCATATGGCCGCGGACCACGAAGTACTTCCTGAGCGAATCAGCGATGCGAAGGCCGATTTCCGGGTCGGCGGTTAGTGACCAGTCGAGTGCGGCACGCAGGTTGTCGTGCTCTTCAGCGAGTCGGTCGAGCCAAAGAGCCTGCTCGGGGCCGCTGAGCTCGGGCTCGGCCTCGAGAGCGAGCCCGAGGTAATGCTCGGCATGCCGCCGCCCAAGCTTCTCGGCATCCGGCGAAGCAGCCAACGCGTCGGCGGCGAACTCGCGAATCGTCTCCAGCATCCAGTAGCGCCCATTCGTGAAGCGAACGAGGCTCTTGTCCACGAGCGACTGGAGCGTGTCGAGGTCGGCATCACAGACGTCCTCGGCAGCCCCCAGCGTGCAGCCGCCCGAGAAGACGGAGAGCCGGGCGAACAGCCTTCGCTCCTCCTCTCCCAGCAAGTCGTTGGACCACGCGATCGTCGCTCGCAACGTCCGCTGGCGCTCGGGGAGATCGCGCGCTCCGCCGGTCAGCAGCGGCAGCCGCTGCTCGAGCCGTTCGAGGATCTGCGTAGACGTAAGAGCCTTGACGCGGGCGGCGGCGAGCTCGAGGGCCAGCGGCAGATCGTCCAGGCGCCGGCAGATCTCGGAGACCGCCTCGTCGGCCTCGAAGTCGGGCTTCACGGCTCGCGCCCTGGCAAGAAAGAAGCCGACCCCTTCCTCGTGAACGAACGGCGGTACCGCGTACTCCTGCTCACCGGTTACGTGCAGCGGCTCCCGGCTCGTGACGAGGAGGTCGAGGTTCGGGCAGGAGGCAAGTAGCTCTGCAACGTCGGCTGCTGCCTCCACGACCTGCTCGAAGTTGTCGAAGAGGCAGAGCATCTCCTTGTCCTGGATGTGGCCGGCCAGGCCGTTCTTCGATCCGACGATCTGCGCTGCCGTGACGAGGACGAGCTTGGGGTCGCGGAGGGGGGCAAGCGGGATCCACCAGACGCCGTCCGAATAGCGGCCCGAGACAAGACCCGCGGCCTGTGCGGCGAGTCGCGTCTTGCCCGTCCCCCCGGGCCCGGTGAGCGTGAGCAGGCGCGTGTCCGAAGAGGCAAGGAGCGAGGCGACCTCTGCGAGCTCTGCCTCTCTTCCGAGAAACGGTGTCGACGGGATGGGGAGGTTGGTCCGGTAGAGGCTCTTCAGTGCTGGGAAACGCCGCTACTCCGAGCTGGTAGATGCGCTCGGGCGCAGAGAGGTCCTTGAGGCGGTGCTCACCAAGGTCTACGAGCTCGAGCTCGACAAGCTGTGCGGTGGCCGCAGAGACGAGCACCTGGCCGCCGTGGCCCACAGCGGCGATGCGGGCAGCACGATGGACATCACCGCCGACGTAGCCCTCCTCGGCGAGCAGCGGCGTCCCGTGTGCAGGCCGATTCGCACCTGGATCGGTCCCTCCGCCAGCGCCTCGGTCATCGCTTCCGCAGCTGCAACCGCTCCCGGCGCCGTTGGAAAGGCGAAGAAGAAGGCGTCACCCTGCGTGTCCACCTCCACGCCGCCTCGAGCGGCACAGGCTTCACGGATCAGACGTCGATGCTCGGCGAGCGCCTCCGCGTACGCCTCGGCCCCCAGCTCGTGCAGGAGCCTCGTCGAGCCCTCGACGTCCGTGAAGAGGAACGTGACAGTGCCTGACGGTAGGTCATCGCGCACAGCGGGATCATGCGTCCCAAGCGGTCACGACTCAAACAGACCTTGATAGTCAGATCAATATGACTATAATAGTCTCATGACGACAGCCTCCATCTCGGAAGCGAAGGCGAAGCTGAGCGCGTTGCTCGATCGTGTCAAGGCAGGCGAGGAGGTGACGATCACCGACCGAGGAAGACCGGTTGCACGCATCGTCCCGGTACCAGCAAGCGATGTCGACTGGGACGAGCGGCTCGAGCGGCTCGAGCGGCAGGGAGTGATTCGTAGACCCAAGGAGAAGCTCGACGTGGATTGGTTTCTGTCCAGGCCGCTTGTCAAGTCACGAGAGAGCGTCCTCGAGGCGTTGCTCGAAGAGCGCCGCGAAGACACGAGGTGAGGTTCTGGGACAGCTCAGCCGTCGTGCCGACGCTGCTGCTCGAGCCCGGATCGGACGTGATGCGGGAGCTGTTCGCCGACGATCCGGCGATCTCGGCTTGGTGGGCAACCGACATCGAGTGCGCATCAGCGATCGCTCGGCGCACACGAGCCGGTGCGCTCGAACCAGCCGATGCAGCAGAGGCGTACACAGCCCTGTCGGCGCTGGCACGAACGTGGACAGAAATTCCGCCGAGCGACGGTCTCCGCGACAGCGCGAGACAGGTCGTTCGCATGCACGAGATCCGAGCCGCTGACGCCTTCCAACTTGCAGCAGCGCGCGCCGCGAGCGACGGGGCCCCCGAGAGTCTCCCCCTCGTGACGCTCGACGAGCGACTGGCACTCGCAGCTCGCCGCGAGGGCTTCCCCGTCCTCCCGTGAAGGCCTATGTCACAGGTGCGAGCGGCTTTATCGGCTCGCACGTCGCAAGGGAGCTGCGCGAACGAGGCGTGGAGGTCCGCGACGAGTGGATCGACCTTTCGAACCGCGAGCGCTTACGGCAGGCGATCGAAGGTTGCGACACCGTCTTCCACCTGGCCGCGCTGTACTCATACGAGGCACCGGCAAAGCAGCATGAGCGCGTGAACGTCGAGGGGACACGCACGATCGTCGAGCTCTGTCGCGAGCTCGGCGTTCGGCGTCTCGTCCACACGAGCACGTGCGGAACGTGCGGCCCGGTTCCAGGTCGCCCGGCGACCGAAGCCGACGGGCCCCCGAGCTACGAGCTCGAGGTGCCGTACAAGCGCACGAAGCTCGAGGCCGAGCGGCTCGTGCTGACCGCAGCGCGAGACGGGGTGGACGCGGTCGTCGTCAATCCCACGACGCCCGTCGGAGACGGCGATCGGATTCCGACGCCGACCGGGACGATGATCGCGGGCGTTGCGACCGGTCGTTACCGCGCCTACGTCGACACCGGCATCAACGTCGTGGACGTGCGCGATGTCGCCCGCGGCCACATCCTCGCGTGGGAGCGCGGGCGCCGCGGCGAGCGGTACCTGCTCGGCGGCGTCGATCTCTCGCTCGCAGACGTGTTCGGAGTCGTCGCCGAGCTCGCCGGTCTCAGCCGGCCGAGGATCCGCGTTCCTCATGCCGGCGTACGTGCGCTGGCCGCCGCCGGGCTCGTGAACGGCGACGAGGTGCTGCTCGCGCAGCTGCCGATGTTCTTCTCGTGGGCGAAGGCGGCGCGAGAGCTCGGCTACGAGCCCGGCCCGGTCTGGCCGGCGCTACGGCGAGCGGTGGACGATGCGCTCAGCGCCGGTGAGAGAGCCAGCGGGCAAACTGGCCGATGGCGATCACGCCGATGAAGATGAGCCCTACGACGAGCATCGAGAGCACGATGTTCTTGCCCTCTTCGGCGACGTCGGCGAGCAACGTGGCGAACTCGAGCATCGCGCCGGGACTCTAACCCACGCGGCGGCGATGTGCCGCCAGCGCGTTTTCGACGGCCTCGTCGCCCACTTCGTTGCGCGCGAGGGAGAGCAGCGGCTCCGAGTCACCGTGCAGCCGGAGCGCGTCGCGTGCGGCCTTCAGGCCGTTGCCTCCGGCCAGCGCCGCCGTCGCAGCCCAGGCGGCGCCGTCGCCGTTCCCGCCTTCGGCTCGCAGCTGGGCGCAGACCGAGATCAGCGCCGCCAGGTCGGCAACCGCACCAACGTCGTGCAGCTCGGCGACGCGCACGAGACCGTGGGCGTAGAGATAGTCGCCGAGCAGCAACGCATCCTCCGGCTCGGGTGGTGCGAACAGTCGTGGCCGACCGTAGTGCAGGAGGTAGCCCTCGTAGATCGTCTCCACGCCAAGCGCGCGTCGTTCTGCGCCGAGCGGCGAGAAAATAGGCTCGAGCTCTCGCTCCGCCTCCGGCCGCAGCGCGGCGGCCCAGAGCGGGCTCTCGCGACGGGCGCCGTTTGCGACGTCGTCCCAGAGCGTGGCTGTCACGGCGAGAAGAACCGCCCGGCCGCCTCGATCGTCCGGTCGACCTCGTCATCGCCGTGAGCGAGCGAGACGAACATCGCCTCGTACTGAGACGGCGCGATGTAGACGCCGTCGGCCAGGAGGCTGCGGAAGAGCGCGCCATACCGCTCGGCATCGCACGCCTGCGCCTCGTCGAAGTTCCTCACAGCGCCGTCGGTCGCAAAGAGCGTCAGCATCGAGCCGACACGCTGCACGCGACCGAAGGGCGCGAGCCCCGCCTCGAGACGGGCTGCCCGCGCCTCGAGCTGCTCGTAGACGTCCGTGCTGCGGAGACGGCGCAACACCGACAGGCCAGCAGCGGTCGCGAGCGGATTCCCCGACAGCGTCCCGGCCTGGTACACGTCGCCGGTCGGGCGCGAGCTGCTCCATCAGCTCGGCGCGGCCGCCGAAGGCGCCCAGCGGCAGGCCGCCGCCGACGATCTTGCCCAGGACGGTCAGGTCGGGCAGCACGCCGTAGCGTTCCTGCGCGCCACCGCGTCCCACGCGAAAGCCCGTGATCACCTCGTCGAAGACGAGCAGCGCGCCGGAGGCGTCGCAGAGCGAGCGCAGCGCCTCGAGGAAGCCGGGCTCGGGCGGAACGACGCCCATGTTCCCGGCCACGGGCTCCACGAGCACGCAGGCCAGACCCTCGCCGAAGCGCAGGAAGGCCTCCGCCGCAGCTTCGACGTCGTTGTAGGGGCAGACGATCGTGTCGGCCGCTGCCGCAGCGGGCACGCCGGGGGTGGATGGAATACCGAGCGTCGCGACACCGGAGCCGGCGGCTGCGAGCAGGGCGTCGGCGTGGCCGTGATAGCAGCCTGCGAACTTCAACACCCGGTCGCGGCGGGTGGCGGCGCGGGCCAGCCGGACGGCGCTCATCGCAGCCTCGGTGCCCGAGGAGACGAGCCGTACCTGCTCGATGGACGGCACAGCCTCCGCGATCTCCGCGGCCAGCTCCACCTCCGCCTCGGTCGGCGCCCCGAACGTCGTCCCGTCTCCGGCGGCCTCGACCACGGCCGCCACCGTTTCGGCATCGGCGTGCCCGAAGATCAGCGGCCCCCAGGACATGACCCAGTCCACGTAGCGGTTGCCATCCACATCCTCGATGTACGCGCCGTCGCCGCGCCGCATGAAGACGGGCTCGTCGAGACCGACCGCGCGCATCGCGCGGATGGGCGAGTTCACGCCACCGGGAATGACGGCTGTCGCGCGCCGCCAGAGCTCCGACTGCGTCCTCACAGCCATGCAGCCGCCTCCTTCGCCCAGTACGAGATGACGACGTCTGCGCCGGCGCGACGAATTGCCGTCAGGCCCTCGAGCGCGGCCCGCCGCTCGTCCAGGTGCCCGGCGGCGGCGGCGGCCTTCACCATCGCGTACTCGCCGGAGACGCTGTACGCGGCCAGCGGCGCGTCGAAGCGCTCGCGGACAGCGCGAATGACGTCGAGATACGGCAGCGCCGGCTTGACCATGAGCATGTCCGCGCCCTCCGCCAGGTCGAGCTCGCACTCGCGCAACGCCTCGCGGACGTTGGCGGGATCCATCTGGTACGACGCCCGATCGCCGAAGGCCGGCGTCGAGTCGGCTGCCTCGCGGAACGGGCCGTAGAACGCGGACGCGTACTTCGCCGAGTAGGCGACGATCGCCGCCTGCGTGAAGTCCGCGCCGTCGAGCGCTTCGCGGATGGCGCGTACGCGACCGTCCATCATGTCGCTCGGGCAAACGGCGTCCGCGCCTGCCTCAGCGTGACTGACGGCCACGCGTGCCGAGCAGCTCCAGCGTTGCGTCGTTCGCTATCTCGCCGTCCTCGACGACCCCACAGTGGCCGTGCGTCGTGTACGCGCAGAGGCAGACGTCGGTGAGCAGGAGCAGCTCGGGAAAGCGAGTCCGCAGCGCGCGGAGTGCCTGCTGCACGACGCCCTCGTCGGACCATGCGCCCGACGCCTCGTCGTCCTTCTCTTCCGGAATCCCGAACAACAGCAACGCCGGGACGCCCGCAAGCGCCAGGGCCTCCGCCTCACGCAGCAGTCCGTCGACGGTGTGACGGCCGAGCGCGGGCAGCTGCTCGTTCACGAGGGGCTCGGGAGCCACGAACACGGGCATGACGAGGTCGTCCACGCCCAGCCGCGTCTCACGGACGAGGTCACGTAGCGCCGGCGAGCGTCGCAGCCTTCGCAAACGGGTCGCGGGGAAGCTCACGGCGAAAGACTACGCGCCTGTGGCTGGTGCTTCGCGCTGGAGTTTGCTGAATAGGCCCAAGCGCGCTTCGCGCGCGGCCTATTGCTACGTTGCGGTCGATGGCCTCGCCCCGCGCCTACTCCGGGCCGCTGCGCGAGCGTGACACGAATCGACGCCGGAAGCGGACGGCAAGGCGCTGGAGGATCGTCGCGCTGCTCGTCGTCACCGCCCTCGTCGTCACCGTGCTGCTCGCCGCCTTCAGCGAGGGACCGCCCTCGTTCCAGGCGTCGTTGCCCCAGGACTCGGCTCTACTCGAAACCGGGCGGCCGCTGCCGCAGGTGATCGCATTCCAGGAGGACATCCGCATTCAGCTACCGGTCTCGCAGCAGTCAGTCACCGCCCTCGGCTACCACGGTGCCAGCGGCAACGCGTTGCCGCTCGAGCCCGTCGGCCGGCAGGCGAACGAGGGGATCTTCGCGCGCATCCTCCACCGGCTCACAGGAGACGACGCGAGCGGCGTCACCTACTACCAGCTGAGCGGCGGCTCGGGGCCGCAAACGGGTGCGCTCGACGTGGGCGCGCCCGCAAACACCGCCGTCTACGCGCCGGTGAGCGGCACCGTCGTCAGCATCCAGGACCTCGTGCTCGACGGCAAGCGCTACGGCCACCGCATCGACGTCGTGCCGAACGAGGCGCCGTCCGTCGTCGTCTCCATCCGGCGGCTGCGTGCCGACCCTGCGCTCACGGTCGGCTCTCCGGTCACGTCCGGAACGTCCAAGATCGGCAAGGTGATCGATCTCTCGAAGGCCGAGGAGCAAGCGCTGGCCGAAGTCACGAACGACCCGGGCAATCACATCACGATCGAAGTGCGCCCGGCTGCGAACCTCGGCCCTTGAGGATCGTCTTCGTCGCCGACGTCTTCGGCCCACCGGGCCGGGAGGCGGTCGAGTCACGCCTTCCCGCTCTTCGCGAGGAGCTCGGTGCAGCATTTGCCGTCGTCAACGGCGAGAACGCGGCCGACGGGCGTGGCATCACTCCTCGCCTGGCCGACCGCCTGCTTGCCGCGGGCGCCGACGTCGTGACGCTCGGCAACCACACGTGGGCACGCGACGGCATGGGCCCGTATCTGGCCAAATCAGAGCGGGTGATACGCCCGGCGAACTTCGCCGCGGGCACGCCCGGGCGCGGCCTGGCCGTGGTCGAGGCGGCCGACGGCACGCCGGTCGCCGTTTGCAACGTCCTCGGACAGCTCTTCCTCGAGGTCTCGGTGAGCCCGTTCGAGGTGCTGGACGGGCTCGTGGAGGAGGCGCGCAGCCGAGCGCCTGTCGTCGTCGTCGACTTCCACGCCGAGGCGACGAGCGAGAAGATCGCGGTCGCGCGGATGCTCGACGGTCGTGTGACGGCGGTCATCGGCACGCACACGCACGTGCAGACGGCGGACGCACGCATCCAGCCCGGTGGCACGGCAGCGATCACCGATGCTGGCATGACAGGCCCGCACGACTCCGTGATCGGCGTCGAAGCCGACCTCGCCATCCAGCGCATGCGCACCGGCATCCCCGTGCGCTTCAGGCCGGCGACCGGCGGCGTGCGACTGGAGGGTGTCGTGCTCGACTGCGACCCGGCGACGGGTCGGGCAACGGCCATCGAGCCGCTGCGAGTCGAGGTCAGCTAGCGCGTGAGCCCGAGGCAGTACGGGCAGATCGCGCCCTTGCGGCACGTGCAGTTGGTCTTCATGCGACGAAGCGTGCGCTCCGCAGCGGTGACGCCGCGGCAACGATCTGGAGACCAGGCGGTTACTTTGGCTCTGGCTCGAGCTTGTAGCCGACGCCGTACCGCGTCTGGATGAACGTGTGGCGCGAGGCACGGCGGTCGATCTTCTCCCGCAGCCGGCGCACGAAGACGTCGACGGTGCGGTCGCGATGGCCCTGCCGCCGGCCCCAGAGCCGCTGCAGGAGCTCGTCGCGCGAGACGACGCGGCCTTGCTCGAGCGCGAGCGCGTAGAGCAGCCGGAACTCGGTCGGCGTCAGCGCCGCGCTCTCGCCGTCGACGTACGCCTGTACCTCGCGAGGGTCGATCCGGAGCTCCTCGATCTCGATCGCCTCGCCCCGCTGAGTCGCCGGCTGCGACTGACCGCCGCGACGGCCGGCAGCGGTAACGCGGGCCACGAGCTCCTTCATCGAGAACGGCTTGACGAGGTAGTCGTCGGCGCCGATCTCGAGCGCGTGGACGCGATCGTGCTCGGTGCCTCTGGCGCTGATGACGACGATCGGCGTCCCGATCCCCTCCCCGCGCACGGTCTCGATGAGCTTCCAGCCGTCGAGCCCGGGAAGCATGAGGTCGAGCACGCAGACGTCGGGCTGCTCGTAACGAAGCCGCGCCAGTCCGGGCTCCCCGCCCCCGACGCTGACGGCCTCGAAGCCGGCCGCGCTCAGATGCTGGACGATGCCGTCGGCGATGACGGCGTCGTCCTCGATGACCAGCACTTTCGTCATGGGCGCAACGATAGAGAGCCGCGGGAGACGATGGCGGCAGGTTGGGTGAACGCATGGTGAACGGAAGTTCGTTACGATCGCGCGCCCCGTGGCCGACACCCTGCGGAGAACGATGGAGCGTGAGCTCAAACTCGTGGCGGAGCCGGGCTTCCAGCTTCCCGACCTCGAAGGCAAGCCGTTGCCGTCGCGGACCTTCACGTCCACGTACCACGACACGGCCGATCGACGGCTGCTGGCCGCAGGCATTACCCTCCGGCGCCGGGTGGAGAGCCGCAAGGGCCTGTGGCAGCTCAAGCTGCCCTCCTCGGGCGCGCGGCTGGAGCTCGAGTCAGGCGGCAGGAAGCTCTCGCCAGAGCTCCTGTCGCTGCTGGTAGGCGTGATCCGTGGGCGTGAGCTCCAGCCGGTGGGCGTGTTGCGGACGCAACGCGACGGCGTTCGCGTGACTCGGGACGGCGGGGTCGCCGACGTGACGCACGACGTCGTCTCCGTGCTCGAGCAGCGCCGCACGACTGATCGCTTCGGCGAAGTGGAGATCGAGGTTGTTTCCGGCGATGCCGACGTGCTCGAATTGCTCGGGCGCGAGCTACGCAAGCACGGCGCGAGGAAGCACGACGGGCGGCCGAAGATCGCCCAGGCGCTGGGAGCGGGCTTGCCCCCACCGCCAGCGGCAGCCGACGCTCCGCCGCAGGCGCACGTGCAGGCGATGCTCGAGGCCCAGTACATGGAAATGGTGGCGCTCGACCCAGGCGTGAGGCTCGGAGACGATCCCGAGGATCTCCACCGGCTGCGTGTCGCGACGCGCAGACTGAGAGCCATTCTGCGAGCAGGGCGGGGCATCGTCGAGCCCGAGTGGGCGGACGGGCTGCGGAACGACGTGGCCTGGCTCGGAGCACAACTCGGGCCTGTGCGCGACTTCGACGTCCTGCACGAGAACCTCATCGCCGAGCGAGACGGTCTCGACGACCAGGAGCGGAAGGGCCTCGACGTGCTGCTGCGCATCCTCCGCAAGGAAGCCGGCGACGCGCGAGAGCGCCTGGCCGGGGCGATGTCGAGCGATCGCTACTTCACGCTGCTCGACACGATCGAGCTTGCCGTCGCGGCGCCGCGCTTCACCGGCGACGACACGCCGCTGGCGGTGATCGCGAAGACAGAGTTTCGGAAGCTGCGCCGTGCGGTACGTGCGCTCGGCAAGGACCCGTCGGACGAGGAGCTCCACGCTGTGCGGATCAGTGGCAAGCGCGCGCGATATGCGGCAGAGCTCGCAGAAGCATCGACAGGCAAGGCGGCGACGCGCTTCATCCGGAGGGCCAAGCAGTTCCAGGACGTGATCGGAGACCACCAGGACGGCGTCGTGGCCGAGGAAGAGCTGCGACGGGTGACAGGACTGACACGGAGCCAGGCCGCTGCGCTCGCCGCGGGTCAGCTCATCGAGCGCCAGCGCGACAGGAAGCGGCAACTGCGGCGTGCGTTCCCCAAGGCCTGGTCACGCCTTGAAGCGGCAGGCAAGCGAGCCTGGTCATGACTGAGAAGGTGCGAGCCGCCGGGGGGGTGGTCCACCGCAGGCAGGATGGCCAGGAAGAGGTTCTCGTCGTGCACCGGCCGCAGTACGACGACTGGACCTTCCCCAAGGGAAAGCTGACCCCGGGCGAGTCCGACGAGAACGGCGCGCTGCGTGAGGTCGAAGAGGAGACAGGCCTACGCTGTCGGCTCGGCCGGGAGTTGCAGACCATCTCCTACATCGATCGTCGCGGCCGCGAGAAGTCAGTCCGCTACTGGGAGATGGCGCAGCTCGACGGCACGTTCGCGCCAAACCACGAGGTCGACGAGGTGCGCTGGCTCACCCTGGAGGACGCAGAGAGCACCCTGACCTACACGCGCGACCGCGATCTGTTAGAGAATCTCGCAAAGAGGGGAGGAGAGAAGGCCGCATGAAAGCCGTGCTCTTCGTCTGCAACCACAACGCCGGGCGCTCACAGATGGCCGAGGCGTTCTTCAACCACAACGCGCCGGAGGACGTCCGGGCGGTATCTGGCGGCGACGATCCCGCGGACGAGATCTGGCCCGAAGTGGTCGCGGTCATGGCCGAACGGGGCTTCGATCTTGCCGGGCAGGAGCCGAAGAGAGTGACGGTCGAGATGCAGCTGCGCGCGGACTGGGCTGTCGGCATGGGCTGCGAAGGCACGTGCCCGTTCGTGCCCACAACGCTGGAGGAGTGGGACATTCCGGACCCCGCAGGACGACCACTGGAGGACGTTCGCCAGATTCGCGACGTCGTCGAGCGGCACGTGCAGACGCTGCTGGCCACGCATCTCGCGGACATTCGCGGCGATCGGACGCATCACGAACAGTGGCTCCGGCAGCTGCTCCCGCAGCTGACGCGCGAGTTCGACGGAGCCTACGAGCCCCGGGAGATCCGCATGACGGCCGACGACATCCTCTGGCGCTACGAAGACGTGCGGGTGCGATCGTTCGTCGTCGCGCTGGCCCATCGCGAGGCACGCGAGCGGCTGCGCGAGAGGATGCCTGCCGTGCCGGCCTAGACGGTTACGCGGCGGCGCGGCGGGCGGCGAGCTCGAGCACCGCGCCTTCGCGCAAGCCCTTGGCCACGACGCGGAACGGCACAATCAGGCGGCGCTGCACCTCCGCGAGTATGAGGGCGCCCGCCAGGAGCGTCCGCGCGCGCGCAGGCGGGACGCCGAACGTCTTGGTGATGGTGCGCGACGGGCTCTTGCGCAGGATGCTCACGGCTTCGCGCAACTCGTCCTCGCCAAGCGTGCGGCCGACGAGGCGTCGGAGAGCACGTGCGCTGCCGCCCACAGCGAGCGTCGTACCCGGCAGGGGCACCACGAGCCCATCGAGCTCGCGCTCCACCAGCTCCCGAGCGGCGCCGACCACGCTCTTGGCCGGCGGATCTCCGTCCAGCGCCTCGGTCGTCAACCGCAGGGAACCGATGTCGAAGGAGCGCAACCACGACGGCCCGCGGTCGGGAAGACCGATCGCCAGCTGGGTCGAACCGCCTCCCACATCGCAGACTCCGACGGCACCTTCGAAGGGACCCGACGCGGCAACTGCGCCCTGGTAACCGAGCCGTGCTTCCTCTTCGCGCCCGAGGACGCGCACCGGGGCTCCCGAGACACTTTCCAGCGCCCTGACGAGCTCACCCGCGTTCGCCGCCTGGCGGCCCGGGGAAGCAACGAGGGTCTCCACGCGCAAGCAGCCTGCACTGCGCGCCGCCTTCGCAAGCTGCGCCACCGCTTCCTTGGCAGCCTCTAGCCGCTCGGCCGAGATCTCGCCCGTCTGGGCGACGTCAGCGCCAAGGCGTGCCCAGACGCGATGCTCGTGGACGACCTCCAAACGACCGTACGGGCCGACGTCCGCCGCCGAGCAGGCGGATGGTGTTGGACCCCACGTCGATGACGCCGACACGCATCGGTGAAAGTCTTGCGACCGTGTCGGCGGACAGGTGGCGATAGTTCGGTAACGAAGTGGTTAGCGGTGAACCAGGTCTGCCGTGCGCGGGCGGCGCCGCCGCCGCGCGGAGCGCATGAGCGCGGCCTGGACGGGACGAGGCTTCGCGTTCTTCGACGGCGCCTTACGGACCCAAGCCCCGTCCGACTGGAGGCGCCACGACGTGTTGTCCTCGAGCAACAGCGTGAAGCTCGCCGCCAGACGCTTGCGGCAGGCGGGGTCTTCGACGGGCACGACGACCTCGAGCCGGTTGTCGAGGTTGCGCGGCATGAGGTCGGCACTGCCCATCAGCCAGACCGAGCTGTCCTTCGTCTCGAAGTTGAAGATCCTGCTGTGCTCGAGAAAGCGGCCGAGGACGCTCCGCACCTCGATGTTCTCCGACATGCCCTTGACGCCCGGCCGCAGGCAGCAGATGCCGCGCACGATGAGCGTGATACGGACCCCCGCCTCCGAGGCCGCATAGAGCTCGCTGATGATCGCCTCGTCGGTGAGGCTGTTCACCTTGATCGTGATCTCCGCCTTCTTACCCGCCTCGGCGGCGGCTGCGACCCGACGGATGTGCGAGATCAGCTGCTCGCGGAGGTCGATGGGAGCCACGAGCAGCTTGCGGAAGCGCTGCGGCTTTCCGAACCCGGTGACGTAGTTGAAGAGGTCGGCCACATCGGCGGCGATGTCGGGATCGGCGGTGAACAGGCCGAAGTCCTCGTAGATCTCGGCTGTCACGGAGTGGTAGTTGCCCGTGCCGACGTGCACGTAGCGCCGCAACATGTCGCCTTCGCGGCGAACGATGAGCGTCGCCTTCGCGTGCACCTTCTTCGTCGGGAACCCGTACACGACGTGGACGCCGGCCCGCTCCAGGGCACGTGACCACTCGATGTTCTGGCGCTCGTCGAAGCGCGCTCTCAGCTCCACCACGCACACGGACTGCTTGCCCTTCTCGGCCGCCTCGATCAGCGCCGGCACGAGCGGCGACTCGTCGTTCGTCCGGTAGACCGTCGCCTTGAGCCCGATGACGTCCGGATCCTGCGCGGCGGCGAGAAAGCGGCCGAAGCTCGTCGTAAACGATTCGTACGGATGATGGACGAGGATGTCGCCTTCGGCAATCTCCCGGAAGACGTCGCGGTCCGACTTCACCTCGCGGAAGCGGGCATCCGTCACGCCGAGCCAGGGGTCGTCCTTGAGCTCCGGCCGGTCGAGTGCGACGAGCTGCATCAGCGCCCCGCGGTCGAGCAACCCCTCTTGGAAGTAGACCTGGTCGCCGTCGACACGCAGCCCGCTCTCCAGCCACTCACGGAGCCGAGGCGAGATCCCGGAGGAGACCTCGATCCGCACGACCTCCCCGAACCGTCTCCGCCGCAGCTCCAGCTCAACGGCCACCCGCAAGTCGTCGGCCTCGTCCGAGATCTCGTAGTCGGCGTCGCGGGTGACGCGGAAGACGTCCTGCTCGACGATCTCCATCTGTGGAAACAGCCGCGGCGCGAAGTGGGCGATGACATTCTCGAGGGGAACGAACAGACCGCGGTCGCCGACGCTGACGAACCGCGGCAACCCCTCCGGCACCTTCACCCGGGCGATCCGCTCCTCGCCTCCTTCCGTCTCGCGCACGAGCAGCACGAGGCTGAGCGACAGCGCTGAGATGTACGGAAACGACTGCCCCGGGCCGGTGGCGAGCGGCGTGAGCACCGGGTACACCTGCTGTTCGAAGCGGCCGCCGAGCTCCCCGAGCTCGTCCGGTGTGCAGTCGTCGATCGTGCCGATGACGATGCCCTCACTGGCGAGCGCCGGTTTCAGGTCGTCGAGCCAGAGCTTCGATTGCGCGCTCTCGAGCTCGACGACACGGTGGCGGATGTCCGCCAGCGTCTGGCGCACCGTGCGGCCGTCCGCGAGCTTGCGGGCATAGCCGGCGTCCAGCTGGTCCATGAGGCCGGCCACGCGGACGCGGATGAACTCGTCGAGGTTCGTGGAGAAGATCGCGAAGAAGCGAACGCGTTCGAGCAGCGGCAGCTGCCCGTCGCCTGCGAGCTCCAGCACTCGCGCATTGAAGTCGAGCCAGGACAGCTCGCGGTTGAAAAGGCCGTTCGGCTGCCGCGTGAGCTTCTTCACCCGGTCAACGTTACTTGGATACAGGCTCGAGCTTGTAGCCCACCCCGTAGCGAGTTTGGATGAACGTGTGCCGTGATGCGCGCCGGTCGATCTTCTCGCGGAGCTTGCGCACGAACACGTCCACCGTGCGGTCGCGATACCTGTGGCGCCGCCCCCAGATCCGCTGCATCAGCTCGTCGCGCGTGACGACCTGGCCGGCGTTCGTGCCCAGCGCGTGCAGCAGCTTGAACTCGGTCGGCGTCAGCGCCGCCGACACGCCGTCGACGTATGCCTGGACGTTGCGGGGGTCGATCAGCAGCTCCTCGAAGTGGAGCGCGTCGCCGCGGGCGGGCGTCGCTCCGGCGACACCTCGCCTGGCCGCCACTCGAACGCGCGCGACGAGCTCCGCCATGGCGATGGGTTTCACGAGGTAGTCATCGGCGCCGAGCTCCAGAGCGCGAACCCGATCGGCCTCCGTGCCGCGTGCGCTGACGACGATGATGGGCGTGCCGATGCCCTCGTTGCGAATCGTCTCGATGATGCGCCAGCCGTCGATCCGGGGAAGCATCAGATCGAGCACACAGACGTCCGGCTGCCCGTAGCGGAGTCGTGCCAGACCCGTCTCGCCCTGGTCGACGACGGTGGGCTCGAAGCCCGCCAACGCGAGATGCTCCGCCATTCCGCGGCTGATGACAGAGTCGTCTTCGACGATGAGCACGCTGGCCATGATGAGCCTTCTGCCATGATCGAGACGCGATGGCCCGAGCGGGGTACAGGAATGGTAAGAGAGTGGTGACTAGGTGGTGAAGCGGCTCTTCGGCGGGCGTACCAGCACGCCGGAGGCCGAGTCCCGAGAGCTCTCCGCCGCCAGCAAGCGGGCCGAGACGCTGGTCGAAGAAAGCCGTGAGCACGTCGTGGTGTTGGACAGCGACCGGAGGGTGCTCGCGGCCAGCAGGCGCGCACGGCAGTCGCTGGACGGCGTCGTCGTCGGGGAGCTGCTGCCCGAGCGTCTCCTCGAAGCTACCGAGGGCCGCGATCCACTCGAGATCGAGTACGACGTCGGCGGCACCCGCGAGACGCTCGTCTACCTCGGCACACCCGGCGACCTCGCCGCCTACCAGGAGCTCCGCGCGGGGTTCACGGCGGCCGTCTCGCACGAATTGCGCACGCCGCTCGCGCGGCTGATGGTCCTGCTCGACGGCCTCGCGCTGCCGGGGGCGAATCCTGACGCGCTGGCGGCGCAGGCGCGCGCGGAGGTGGAGCAGATCGGAGAGCTCATCGACGACGTCCTCTTCCTCAGCGAGCTCGAGAGCGGCCGCGCCGTCGTGTCGCTCGGCGCGACCCGGGCGCTACCGGTGCTCGAGGAGATCGTCGCGGCGCGCACGGAACGCGCTGTCAACGCCGGGGTCGCGCTGCACGTCGACTGCGTCGCTGAGCTCGAGGTGCCGTTGCGGCCGCGGATGCTGGAGACGGTCGCCGCCAACCTCGTAGACAACGCCCTCCGTTATGCAGGAACGGACACGACGTTCACGATCCGCGCGGACGTCGAAGGTGACACCGTCGTTTTGTCGGGGACGGACAACGGGCACGGAGTGCCGGACGAAGACCTCCCTCGCCTGTTCGAGCGCTTCTTCCGCTCCGACCGCGCACGATCGTCGCACGGCACCGGGCTCGGCCTCGCCATCGTCAAGCACATCGTCACCGCAGCCGGCGGGACGGCGGAAGCGCGGGCCGTGGCCGGCGGCGGGCTCGAGATCCGCTGCGTCTTTACACAGCACGGTTAGAGCAAAGACCACGGGCGCCTAACGGCGCCCGTGGCAAGCTCCCGACACCGTGCGGCCGAGACACTAGGACGACTGCTTGATCTTCGCGATCGCCTTCACTGCCGCGACGGTGACGACGCTGGGCATCGGTGCGAAGAGGAGCTTCGGCCCGAACTGCTGGCCCTGCTTCGGCGCGACCGCGTAGGTAAGGAACCGCTTCAGCATGGCCGGCCTTGTCGCGTGCTCTGCGGCACGATCGCGTACGTGAACGTTGCGATCGGGTACGCACGCCGGTCACCTCTTGGGCGGATTGACGATGTGGAGCTCGTTGTTCGCGGGCACCTTCTCGACGTGTGTCCGCCGCGGCCTTGACGCCCGTCAGGCCAGGCAGCGTGAACTTGCCAGACTTGTTCTGCATCGCCATGAACTGGAGATGGTTCTGCAGCGCGAAGGCCGTGTCCACGTAGCCAACGCAGCCTTCGGTGCGCGTGACGACACCAGTCACTCCCGAGCTACCCCTGGCACCGATGCCCGGCGGGGAAGGCCGGCTGGGTCGAGACGCCGTACTTGCTGCTTCCACGTCGGGCTGACAGCCGAGAGGTAGTCGGTGAAGTTGTAGCTCGTGCCGCTACCGTCGGAGCGGTAGACGGGCGTGATGTCCATGTCGGGAAGGTCGAGGCTCGGGTTGAGCTTCTTGATTGCCTGACGCGTTCCACTTCTTGATGTTGCCGAGGTAGATGTTCGCGAGCACGGCACCAGTGATCTTGATGCGGCTCGACAGTCCCGGCGACGTTGTAGGCGATGGACGTCCCTGCCAGCGCCCACGGGATCTGGACGACAGCCGTTGCAAGCCGTGGCCTGGTCTGGCGTGAGCGGCGCGTCGCTCGCGCCGAAGTCGACCGTGCGCGCCGTGATCGCCGCGATGCCCGCCACCTGAACCGATCGGGTTGTAGCGGATCTCGACGCCGGTCTTCGCCGGGTAGTCGACCGACCACCTCGAGACGAGCGGCGACACGAACGAGCTGCCCGCACCGGACAGCGAATCGGCCGACGACTTCGTGCTCGACGCCGGCGAGGACGCCGCGGTGACGGCGGCGACCGCCGTAATCACTGCCAGGCCCAGCCCGAGCGCCGTGAGCTTCTTCTTCATGCGAGTTCTCTCCTGCAGTCGAACGCAGGTGTCGACGCAAGCCTGCCTGCCCGAATGAGGCCACGTGGGCTGTCATCCCGTGAACATCTGGTGGCAGAGTTGTGAACGGATCGCGATCCGCTCGATCTTGCGCCGGCTGCGGGCAAGTGCGATACGCGCCGTAACGCTGAGCACGAGCACGAACGAGATAAGGATGAACGCTGCGGCCCATGCCTGCTCGTTGAGCGTCGGGTCAGGAGCCTCCGAGTAGATGAAGATGGTCATGGGGAGGTTCGGGAGCGCCTGGCTGGGATCGGTTATGAACGCATTCGCGTAGAGGGACGACGTGAAGAGCAGCGGCGCCGTCTCACCCGCGGCGCGGGCGACGGCGAGCACCGCTCCCGTGACGATGCCGCCCAGCGCGGCCGGAAGCACGACCCTGAACAGCGTCCGCCAGCGGCTGACCCCCAGCGCGAAGCTCGCCTCACGCTGGCTCGCGGGAACGAGCTCGAGCACCTCCATCGCAGCCCTCGCGACGAGCGGGAGCATGACGATCGCCAGGGCGAAGGCCGCGGCCCAGCCGCTCTGCGCCTCGAGGGGCTTGACGACGAGCGCGAACACGAAGACGCCGATGACGATCGACGGTGTCCCGTTCAGGACGTCGAGCGCCAGGCGTACGACGCGGCCCACGCTGGTCCGGGCGAACTCGTGGACGTAGATCGCAACGAGCACGCCAAAGGGAAGAGCTATGAGTGTGGCGAGCGTGACAAGAATGATCGTCCCCACGATGGCGTGCCCGATCCCTCCGCCCGTCTCGCCGAACGGCGCTTGCACCTCGGTAAACAGGTCGATATTGATGGCCCGAATACCCCGTTGCAGCACGTTGAAGACGACGATCGCGAGTACAGCCACGGCGGCGAGCGCGGCCAGCGCTGCAAGTCCCTCCATCAGGTGGTTGACGAGCTTCCGCCGCCGGACGCGACCGTGCGCCTCGAGTGAGATGGTCTGATCCACTTGGGTCACACGGTTCGCTTGACCGAGAAGCGGTGGACGATCCACTGCGCCATGACGTTCGGCGACGAGGGAGATCACGAGCAGGATCAACGCGAGGTAGAAGAGCGACGCTGTTTGGAGATCGGAGACGGATCCCTGATATTGGGCGGCGATGCGACTGGCGAGCGTGTCGCCGGTCGAGAAGAGGTCGAGGGTGATGTTCGTCGGAGTCGCCGATCACTTGGGTGACGGCGATCGCCTCGCCGAGCGCCCGGCCCGGTGCCGAGCAGCAGCGCAGCGATCGAGCCCCGCTTTCGTGAAGGGCAGCATGACGCCGCGAACCATCTCCCAGCGCGTGAGGCCGAGGCCGATGGCACCTTCCTTGACGTCGTGGGGCACCTGGAGAAAGAGCTCCCGACTGATGCTCGACGCGATCGGCGTGATCATGATGCTGAGCACGATCACGGCCGACAGGTAGCTGCTGACCTGGGCCGTGCCCTGGAAGAACGGCGTCCAGCCGAGGATGCTCTCGAGAAACGGGCCGAGCGTGTTCTTGACGAAGGGTCCGAGCACGAGGATGCCCCACAGGCCGAGCACGACGCTGGGAATCGCGGCGAGCAGTTCGACGAGGGTGCCCGACCGGTCCCCGGACTGGACCTCGGCGCCAGTTCGCTCAGAAAGAGGCCGATGGCGATCGATATGGGCGCGGCGACTAGCAGCGCCAGAAGCGAGGTGAAGAACGTGCCGAAGATGAACGCCAGAGCGCCGAACTCACCCGTCACGGCGTTCCACGCGTCGGTGACGAGGAACGACAACCCGAAGTCCTGGATCGACGGCCATGCGCCCTCGACGACGACGTAGATGATCGCGCCGATCAGGACGAGCGTGAGCAGAGCGCGCCGCGGCCCGTGATCCCCTTCGTCGCCGCATCCCCGATCCGGTCGCTCAACCGCCGACCGGAGCCGGTCAGCGGGTTGACGGAATGACGGGCTCAGTCGACTCCATCCGAGCGAGCATGGCAGTCGCACCGGCATGCCCATGGGCATCGTCACCAGAATGGCACCAGTTCGTCACATGACTGTGACCCGCGTGCGAAGGTCAACAAGGCGAGACTGGATCCGTGCGCATCGGCGTTCGACAGACCGTGCAACCGTCACAGTCGAACCGCGAGGCCGAGTCCTCGAGCCGCGAGGTCGTCTTCGACATCGGCGACCTCGGCGTCCGATATGGGGCCGTCGAGGCGCTCAGCGGCGTGACGATGGAGATCTACCGGAACCAGGTCACGGCCGTGATCGGACCCTCCGGCTGCGGCAAGAGCACGTTCATCCGCTGTCTCAACCGCATGAACGATCTCGTGCCCGGCGTCGTCGTGTCACGGCACGCTCCTCTACCACGGCATCGACATCCACGGGCCGAGCGTCGATCCGGTCGAAGTGCGGCGTCGGATCGGCATGGTGTTCCAGAGGCCGAACCCGTTTCCGAAGTCGATCTACGACAACGTCGCGTTCGCGTTGCGCATGCTCGGGATGAAGGACGATCTCGAGGGGCGAGTCGAGCAAGCTTTGCGCCGCGCCGCTCTCTGGGACGAGGTTCACGATCGTCTCGACAAGAGCGCGCTTGCGCTGTCGGGTGGTCAGCAGCAGCGTCTGTGCATCGCACGCGCGCTGGCGGTCGAGCCGGAGGTGATCCTGCTCGACGAGCCGGCGTCTGCGCTCGACCCGATCTCGACGACCGCCATCGAGGATCTGATGCACGAGCTGAAGAAGGACTACACCCTCGTGATCGTCACGCACAACATGCAACAGGCTGCCCGTGTCGCCGACATGACAGCGTTCTTCAATCTCGACGTGAGCGAGGGACGTCGCACGGGCGTGCTCGTCGAGTACGACGAGACCGAAAAGATCTTCACCCAGCCCGACGACCAGCGTACCGAGGACTACGTAACCGGACGGTTCGGCTAATGCCTATGAGAGTCACATTCCAGGAAGAGCTCGATCAGCTCGAGGCGATGCTTCAGGAGGAGGCGCAGCTGGTTCTCCGGTCGCTGCGCGGGGCGCTGAGCGCGCTCCGCGAGCAGGACGCCGAGCTCGCTGACGAGGTGATCGCCTTCGACGACGAGGTCGACGGGCGATACCTCGCGCTCTCGCAGGGCATCGAGTCCCTGCTCGCCCGCCAGACGCCCGTCGCCGTCGATCTCCGGCTCGTGCTCGCCATGCTCCACGTCAACCTCCACCTCGAGCGGATGGCCGATCTCTGCGTGACCACCTGCAAGCTCATGAAACTTGCCGCACGGCATGGAGGGCGAGTCAGAGGTGCTGAACAGCTTCGAGGAGATGGGTGCACGGGCGGAGGAGATGGTCGTTGTCGGCATGCGCGCGCTGGCCGAGCGAGACCTCGCGAGCGCGGAGTCCCTCGTCGACCTCGACGAGCTGATCGATCGCGCCAACCGCAGGCTCGTCCGGCATGTGCTGGCGGTAGGCGGTGACGAGAGGAAGCGCGAGTGGGGTCTGCGCATGATCGTCATCTCACGCTGCCTCGAGCGCTTCGGCGATCACGCGGTGGACATCGGCGAGCAGGTCGCATATCTCATCACCGGCGAGCTGCGCGAGTTCTCCGATGCATCGCACATGGTGACCGACGACGACTAGTAGCCGCCGTCCACGTCCTCAAGACCGACGGCTCCGTCAACGCAAGACGGCGAGCGAGGCCAAGAGTCGCCCTCGTCCGTCTTGCCGGCGAGCAGTGCAAGAGCGACGAACGGGAAGAACCACGCCACGTAGAGGTAGAACCAGTGCGTGAGCACGATCTCGAAGCCGATCAGCAGCGCCGCGGTGAGCGCGGCCAGCTGAAGCGGCGACTTCCGGCGAGGGACGAACGCCAGGGCCACCGCTCCCAGCACGAGCAGCCCCTGTAGCACCCACTGGACGATGTGCAGGTCGGGCAGGCCCGCGTGGTATTGCCTCCAGTCCCAGAGCGAGAACGGCGACTCGCGGTGCAGCTGGTGGCCGATCGCGCGGTCCCAGACCGTCGATACGGCGCCGAGCGGGTCGGGCTCGAGCAGCAGCACCCAGAACGCCGCTAACGTCGCCGCAGCAAAGGCCGCGACGAATGCGAGGGTCGGGCGAAGCCGGCGCGCCGGGTACGTCGCCCACAACGGCGCTATGACGAGCGGCGCGAACTTCGTCCATGCCGCGAGGGCAGCGAAGCTCCCGCGTGCCCAGGGCGAGGCTGCCAGCCAGAAGCCAAAGATCAGCAGCGCGGGCTGGATGGCGTCGTTCGAGCTCGTATTGGCGACGTACTGCGTGAAGGGGAAGGCGGCCCAGGCGAACGCGAGCGTGGCCGCGAGGCGGCGGTCGCCGTAACGCAGGCCGACAAGCACGAGCCCGAGCATGCAGGCGAGATCGAAGACGATCGACGTGAAGTGTGCCGCGTGCAGCGGGTCGTCCTTCCCCGCCCATCCGAAGATGGCGAAGCCGGGCAGGTACGCCTCGTACGCCACCGGGCCATACGTGTCTCCATGCTCGTTCTGCTTCTCGCAGCGCCCGTTCGCCTGTACGTGGAACACCGTGCGACCGGTACGGTCCGACGGCCCGCACGAAGGGCCCTTCCCATCGGGGAAGTGGCCGTAGGGCGCCTCTCCGTCAGCGATCCGTTGGGCGCCGATCACGCCGGAGTAGCCGACATCGATGACGCTCGACGTTCCCGAGATCGAGCCCGATCCGCAAGCCGGCCAGGAAGATCGTTGCGGCGACGAGCAGCCAGACCGGCCACACGGGCCGCGAGGACGTTGGTGGGCGATCGCGCATGGCGATCCAGAGCGTGCGACCCAGGAGGTAGAGCAGCACCGGATAGACGAGTGGCACGCTCGTGAAGATCCTGCCCTCGTTGAAGAACCACAGCGACGCGGAGAGCGAGACGAGGACGACGAGGTCGAGGTTACGGACCGATCGCAGACGCCTGAGGTCAGCCAGCCCGAGAATGAACACCGCGCAGAATCCGAGCCAGACAGGAAGGCTGTTGAGCTGCTTGCCGCCGAAGACGCTGCCTCCGCCACGGGCCATCGGCCATGCCACCTGCGGGCCGGTCCACGCCTCCTCGACGAGACCGGTGAGGTCGTCCACGCGCGCCTGCACGATCTGCCCGGCCGGCCCCGACCACGCCTTCACCGTCCAGTCGCGGTAGCGCGGGTTGTAGGTGCCCTCGGTGACGATGCTGTCAGCGGGGTAGCGAGAGACCCAGGCGGCGACTCCGTCTTCATCCAGGACGATGTCGACCGCTTGCTCCTCGGTCAGGCGAGGCGGTGGGAGCGGCGTTGCTGCCTGCGCCGCGGGAATGGCCGCGAGCAGGACGAGGGCGACGGCGAGCCCGACGCGCAAGCGTCTCACGGACTCAGTGGCGGTGGCGAAACGACCAGAGCTTGTTGCCGAGGAAGTTCACGGGAGTGACGAGGATGATCGCAATCGCCTGGGCTGCAACCGGATCGAGCCCGAGCCTGACGAGCGCCTCGAGCACGAGGAGGTTGGCCGCCAGCGCGCACCAGGCCACGACGAAGAAGCGCAGGCCCTGGTAGTAGAAGTGGCCGCGCTGGCCTCTGAACGTCCACAAGCGATTCCAGAGGTAGTTGTTCGTGACGGCGACCAGAAAAGAACACACTGCGGCTGGCCGGTAGTGGACCGAGAACTCCTCGTATAGGAGCGTGAAGACAAGAAGATTGACGACATAGCCGGTCGCTCCGACGGCACAGAACTTCGCCAGCTGGAGCCAGTTGTGCGGGCGGCGCAGCGCCCGTCCGGCGCGCGTGCCGAGCCGCGGAGTCCCTTCCACTACGCGAGCCATCGCGGCAGCGTACCCGCGTACCCGGTCTGTCCTACCGAACGTCGAACGCCGTGTCTCCCTCAGGCGGTTCCCACGTCACATCGACGGCGTCCACGCGAGCGCCGGCGGGACCGCGCTCGCACCAACGCAACATCGACTCGACGGCCTGCTGCGGTCCCTCGAAGACAGCCTCGACCGCCCCGTCGGGCCTGTTCCTGACCCAGCCGGCCAGCCCAAGGCTTCGGGCACGCGCCGACGCCTCCGCCCGGAAGAACACACCCTGCACGCGGCCGCGGATCACGGCGTGCGTGCGCTTGATGTCCATCTAGTCGCCGGTGCCAGACTCGATCCGTGCGATGACGGCGAGACCGAACTCCGCCGCGCGGGCGCCGTCGATCACGCGGTGGTCGAACGTCACGCAGATCGTCCCCACGCGTCGGACGACCACCTCGCCGTGACGCACGACCGGTCGCTCACCGATGCGGCCGATGGAGAGGATCGCAACCTCCGGGTGGTTGACGATCGGCGTCGAGAGCAGGCCTCCCAGCTTGCCGGCGCTCGTGACGGTGAACGTCGAGCCGCGGAGCTCCTCGGGCGCCAGCCCGCCGGACCGCCCGCGATCGGCCAGCGCAGCCAGCTCGTCGTGGATCTCGTCCACGGTCTTCGTGTCGCACCCGCGTACGACCGGCACCATCAGCCCTTGCGGCGTCTGCACGGCGACGCCGATGTCGTAGCGCTCGAGGTAGACGATCGCATCGTGCTCGAGGCGCGCGTTGAGCTCCGGGAAGGCCTGGAGCTCGTCCGCGCAGGCCCTGACGACAGTGGCCACGAGCCGGTCCATGTCCACGGACTCGAAGTCGCACTCCTCCACCCAGGTCACCGGCGGCACTTCCCGGTGCGCCCGCGCCATGTGCTCGACGATCACTCGGCGGACGCCGCGCAGCGGCTCGCGCCGGCCCGGCGGCTGAATCGCTCGAGGCAGCCGCGCGCACGTCCTCTTCGGTGACGCGTCCTTGCGGGCCGGTTCCGATCAGCCCGTCGATCTCGACGCCCAGCTCCTGCGCGACCTTGCGCACGAGCGGCGTCGCGCGGGCGCGCTCCGGCAGGAGCCGCGGCGGGAGGCTCGTGGGCGGCGGCCGGTGGAGCGGTGCCGTTGCCGCCGATGGACGACGAGCACCGTGCCGACGGGCACGACCTCGCCCTCCCCGACGTGGATGCGCGAGACGACGCCGGCCGCGGGCGACGGGATCTCGACTGTCGCCTTGTCCGTCTGGATCTCGACCAGGGGATCGTCTTCGGCGATCTCCTGACCTTCCGCGACGAGCCAGCGCGCCACCTCACCTTCGGTGAGGCCCTCGCCGAGGTCCGGGAGCTTGAACTCGTACGCCACCGTCAGCTCATTCTCGTGAAGCGCACGGCGTCGTGTGGAAGCATCGCGTGCACGCCGCGGACGCCGTTGACGAGCTGCGTGACGCGGAGGTCGACGACGAGGCTCGCGAGCGCAAGCGCATCCCGCCGCTCGAGGCCGTGCTCTCGCCCCATCAGCTCGAGCATCGCGTCGGTGGCGATCGCCGCGGCCTCGTCGAGGTCCTCGTCGAACCCGAACGTCAGCCACGCGGCTGGTGACCACGCGACGGGTGTCGACAGCTCCAGATCGTCCCGAATCGACAGCGTGAGCTCGGCCCGCTCGACAGCACACTCGATGGCGAGCTGCGAGACCTCGCCGTCGCCCTGCCTGCCGTGACCGTCGCCGGCCGAGAAGCGTGCGCCGTCGACGGGGATCGGGAGGTACAGCGTCGTGCCCGCGACGAGCTCCTGGCAGTCGATGTTCCCGCCCCACGGCCGCGGCGGGTACGTGGGGTGCCGACCTGGCTCCGGCGGTGGCATCCCGAGCACACCGAGAAACGGGCGGAGCGACACCTCGCGACCGTGCTGATCCTGCGCAGTGCCCGCCGCGCGGTCTAGCGTCCAGTCGAGCATCCACTCTTCGAGCTCGCTGACGCCGAGGCGGTCGTTCAGCGTCGTGTGCGAGCCTCCGGCGATCGTCACGCCGAACGGCCCGACGTCGATCCTGTCGATCCGCACCTCGAGCACGCCGCCGGCCATGGCGCCGCGAACCTCGACCGGCCCGATCAGCGCGTGCCCGGCGTCGAGCTCGGCGTCACGGGGCTCAAACGGCTGGCCGGACGGGAGGTACCACCCGGCGTTCGGGCACGAGAACGCGATCGTGTCCCCGGGGTCGATGGTCAACACGGGATCGAGCTCGGCGGAGAAGTGGCCGTGCAGCGTTCGCCGCTCGAGGGGAACCTCGTGGATCACAGCGGCCACACCCGGGCGCCGAGAGCGTCGAATGCATCGAACTCCGCCGACGACGCCGGCGTGGCTGCGAACTCATCGCGGAAGAGCGTGAAGATGACTGCGTCGCGCGGCTCTCCGCCCTCTTCCGCCGGTAGCCGCCGCCGCAGACGCGCTTCCTCGACGAAGCCGAGCTTCCTCGGAACCGCAATGCTCGCCTCGTTCGCGGGCTCGACGCGAATCTCGACTCGGTCGACGGCGCAGATCTCGAGAGCGACCCGCGTCAGCGCGGCAGTCGCCTCCGTCGCAAAGCCCGCTCGCACCCGGCTCTCGCGGATCCAGTAGCCGATCTCCAGCACACCCGCGCCGAGTCTCGTGTGCAGATGCGCGCCACCGACGACCTCCGATTCGTCGGAGGTGAAGATGCCGTAGCCGAAGTCCTGGCTTAGATCGAAGCTGCCTCGAAATTTCCGGAGAAGCTTCACCTTCTCTTCCAGGGGTTGCGGCTCTCCGTTGGCCCACGGCATCCACCGGCGGAGATGGTCGAGGCTCGAGTCGAGCGCGTCCTTCAGCAGTGGCGCGTCACGCGGCTCCCAACAGCGCACGACCAGACGCTTCGTGACGACGCGATACGGCGGGTCGTTCAAAACGCCAGCAGCCGCCGGACGGCGTCGAGCACGCGCGCCACGGACGGCATGTACGCGTCCTCGAGCTGCCAGTACGGATACGGCACGTCGTAGCCGGTGACGCGGAGCACCGGCCCGCGAAGGTCGAGGATCGCCTTCTCCGCGAGCACGGCAGCCACCTCGGCGGCGAAGCCGCAAACACGAGGGGCCTCCTGGACGACCACGACCCGCCCCGTCTTGGCCGCGGACGCGAGCAGGGCCTCCTCGTCGAGCGGCTTCAGCGAGCGCAGGTCGAGCACCTCGACCGACGCGTCCGCGGAGATCTCCTCGGCAGCCTGCTCGGCCAGCGGCACCATCGAGCCGTAGGCGACGATCGTCACGTCGCTCCCGTCACGCGCGAGCCGCGCCTTGCCGAGCGGGACGACGTGCTCGCCGTCCGGCACCTCGCCGCGGATCGTCCGGTAGTGGAGCTTCGGCTCGAGGACGACGACTGGATCCGGATCGCGAATCGCCGCCGCCAGCAGTCCCTTCGCGTCGGCGGGCGTCGACGGGATCGCTACCTTCACGCCGGGCGTGTGGACGTAGTACGTCTCGGGTGAGTCGTCGTGGAGCTCGGGCGCGCGCACGCCGCCGCCGTACGGCATCCGAATGGTGATCGGAAAGCTCCATCGCACCGCGCGTCCGCCAGCGGTAGCGGCCGACGTGATTGATCAGCTGGTCGAGCGCCGGGTAGCTGAAGGCGTCGTACTGCATCTCGCACACGGGGCGCCAGCCGGCCATGGCGAGACCGATGGCCGTGCCCATGATCCCGGCCTCCGCGAGCGGCGTGTCGACGCAACGGTCGGGCCCGAAACGGTCGCGCAGCCCGGCCGTCGCCCGGAACACGCCGCCGGCACGACCGACGTCCTCGCCCATCACCATCACGTCGGGATCTCGCTCCAGCTCGACGTGGAAGCAGTCGTTGATCGCCTCGACGATGGACAGCTCAGCCATGTCTCATTCCCGGTGGGGGATCGGCATACGCGTGATCGAACACCTCCGACGGGTCGGCCGGCGGCTCGGCCTCGGCCGCAGCGATGCCCTCGCGCAGCACCGTCGAGCGCGTCCTCCCGCGCCTGCTCGGCCAGCTCGTCCGTCGAGCAGCGCCGCGGCGGCGGAGGTACGCTCGTAGCGGCCGACGCACTCGTTTCGCTGCTCCTCCTCGACGCGCTCGAGGTCGATGTACGCCGTCTGGTCGTCGGCCGTCGCATGAGGCGCCGCGCGGTACGTGACCGCCTCGATGAACGTCGGCCCGTCCCCGGCCCGGGCGCGTTCGATCGCCTCGGCAGTCGCCTCGTACACCGCGAGCACGTCTCCACCGTCGACACGCACGCCGGGCATCCCGTAGCCGACGGCCTTGTCGACGAGCGTCGCCGCCGCCGTCTGCGCCTCGAGGGGCGTCGAGATCGCCCACTGGTTGTTGTTGCAGAGCAGGACGAGCGGCGCGCGCATGACGGCGGCGAAGTTCGCGCCCTCGT
This sequence comes from uncultured Actinomycetes bacterium, assembly GCA_963786725.1. Lineage (GTDB taxonomy): Bacteria > Actinomycetota > Thermoleophilia > Gaiellales > Gaiellaceae > PALSA-612. The sequence goes on from CAWBAD010000006.1 coordinate 349,829, forward strand.
GGAAGGCGCCCTCGGACGTGGCGCCGTCGCCGAAGAAGACGAGCGCGCACGTCTGCTCGCCTCGCAGGCGCTTCCCCCAGGCGAAGCCCGCTGCGTGCGGCACCTGCGTCGCGATCGGGACGCAGATCGAGGCGACGTTGTAGTCACGTGGGTTCCACCAGCCGGCCGGATGACCACGCCACCAGGAGAGCACCGTCGAAGCGGGCATGTCCGCGGAGGAGGCCGATCGCCGACTCGCGGTAGCTGGGAAAGATCCAGTCGTCCCGGTCGAGCGCGTACGCCGCGCCGACCTGCATCGCTTCGTGCCCCCAGTAGATCGCGTAGGTCCCGATGCGCCCCTGCCGGTGGTAGACGACCGACCGCTCGTCGTAGGTGCGCAGGAGGACGAGTTGCCGGTACAGCTCGAGCAGGTCCGAGTCGTGAGAGCCCGGCGACGGTGCCGTCGGGAACGGTGTCGCCGTCGCCGATCACGCGCCGGAGACCCGCCTCGGCCGGTAGCGACCTGGGCCATCGCCCGGCGATGCTAGCCGACGCCGCTGCGCAGAGAGCGCACGAGAACGGCGGCCACCGCGAAGATTGCTACGACGCGCGAGCACGCCGGCGATTCCGAGCGACGCGCCTCCGCCGCACCGGGTCGGACACGACGACCAGCAGCAGGCGATCCGAGCAGCGACCGCGCCGAACGCGACCGTCGCCACGACGAGTGCGCGGCGAGCCTGTCGCGGCTCTGCGCGATGCGGACTGCCGCACCAGGCTCGAGCGCCCAGAACGCGAGCTCGGCCGACGCGCACCAGTCCCCCGGCGAAGAGGCCGCGCCGCCGGATCGAGGCCCTTGCCGACGAGCGAGACGCCGTAACCGACGCCGAGCATGGCCAAGCCCGACCGTCACGACGCGCTCCCCGCCGGATGACGAGGCCACCGGCGAGCAACGCGATGCCCGCCAGGACGGCAAGCCCGGCCGGGTCTGGGTACATCGGCGGCCGATGCCCACGCGGCGAGACGCGAACAGCGCGGCGCCGACCAGCGACCGCGAGCGCCCGCCGCTACGCGCGCATCGCCCTGGCGTAACGCCTGAATGCCGACACCTCCTCCAGCACCGGCTCGAGCGGATCGCCCCGACCGCCACTGGACGACCGGTACGCCGAGACGGCGAAAGCGGCTGCGCACGGCCGCTCGGCGCAGCTTCCAGATCCGGTAGGCGAGCTGGGCCTGCTCGCCGGCCTTCGACCTGGACGAACGACTCGGGCGCGATCTCGACGGCGGCGACGTCCGCGCCGCGACCGCGGACGTCGACGAGCGCGTCGACCATCCGCTCGTCGAGCAGCGGCGTGAGACGCGAGCACGAGCGCCTTCGGCGGCAGCGCGTGCGTCGGGATCACGCGGATGTCGCGCCACACGTACGAGAGGACGACCTCGGTGTCGAGCAGCGCCTCGACGATCCGGTAGAGCTGCACGGTGCCCATGCGCCGGCTCGAGCCAGTTGACGCGAGCCGCCGAAGCTCAGCAGCCCGACCTGGTCTCGCCGGCGCAGGTACGCGCTCGGCAAGCGCGGCCGTCGCGCGCACGGCCTGGTCGAGCGTGCCCGCCGCACCCAGGCGAGCCTCGGCGAACGAGTCGAGCAGCAGCACCGCCGCGGCGTTCCGCTCCGGATGCTCTTCGTTGACGATCGAGCTGCGCCGCGCCGCGCGGTCGCCCGCCAGTTCACGCGCCGCACGCGGTCGCCGGGCTGGTAGGGGCGGAGGTCGGCGAACTCGATCCCCTCGCCCTTCTGCCTGCGCGACGAGGTTGCCCACGTACGGCTGGGTCTCGCGCGGGCGCACGATCTCGCGCAGCCGCTCCTCTCGCGGATAGACGCGTAGGACGTGGCTTGCCGGCGAGCTCTCGCTCGAAGACGAACAGGCCGAACCGGTCGAACGCCGCCAGGCCCACGCGGCCCAGCCTGTAGACGCCCCAGCGGGGGAAGCGGAGCGACGTCGTCGAGCTCCGCTCCGCTCGCCCTCGGCGAGCGTCAAGCCCGAACGACGTGTCGCCGACTGCGATCGCGTCGCGCGGCAGCGCGAGCGCGAGCTCGAGCCGCTCGATCGCTGCTCCGCGCCTCCAGCACGATTCGGAGTGGAATCTCCTCACCTTCGAGCATCCGCGCCGTGTCGCTCTGGACCTCGACGTCGAGCTCCGGCTCACTGCCGAAGACGAGCCCGATCGCCAGCACGAGCACGAACGGCGCTGCGAGCACGACGAGCTCGGCGCGTCCGAACGCGATGCCGGCGAAGAGCCCGAGCGCGCCGAGCGACGCGTAGCCCGCGAGCTTCGGCTGTCGCGGCCCTCGTCAATGGCTCACGTGGCCGAGGCTCGCACCGCGTCCTCGGCGCGAGGAGTGGGCACGGCGTCCAGGCACTCCTGCACGACGTCCTCGGCGCGGATGCGCTGCACCCACAGCTCGGGGTTGAGCGTGAGCCGGTGCGCCAGCGCGGGCACGGCCACGTTCTTCACGTCCTCGGGTGTGACGAAGTCGCGGCCGCGCAGCGCCGCCAGCCCCCGTGAGAGCTTGAGCAGCGCCAGCGATCCGCGCGGGCTCGAGCCGACCTGCACACGCGAGCTCTGCCGCGTGGCGGACACGACGTCGACCATGTAGAGGCCGATGCTCTCGGCGACGTGCACCTCCTCGATCGCCCGCTGCAAGCGCGAGCACGGTCTCGCGGTCGACGACGGTCGTCGAGCTCGACCTCGTCGACGCGCCGCTCGCGGCGGCGCTCGAGCATCTCCCACTCGTGCTCGCGCGCCGGATAGCCGACGCCGATGCGCAGGAGGAAGCGGTCGAGCTGTGCCTCCGGCAGCGGGTACGTCCCCTCGTACTCGATCGGGTTCTGCGTGGCCAGCACGAGGAACGGCCGCTCCAGCTGCCGCGTCTCGCCCTCGAGCGTCACCTGACGCTCCTGCATCGCCTCGAGCAGCGCCGCCTGGGTCTTCGGCGGCGCGCGGTTGATCTCGTCGCCGAGCAGGAGGTTGGCGAACACGGGGCCGGGCCGGAAGTCGAACTCGCCCGTGCGCTGGTTGTAGATCGACGAGCCGGTCACGTCGGCCGGCATCAGGTCCGGCGTGAACTGGATGCGGCTGAAGCGCAGGTCGGTGACCGCGGCGAACGAGCGCGCGAGCAGCGTCTTGGCGAGGCCGGGGAAGTCCTCGATGAGGACGTGACCGTCGGCGAGCATGCCGAGCAGCACGAGCTCGAGCGCCTCGCGCTTGCCGACAACGGCCTGCTCGACGGCGTCGAGGATGCGGTCGCAGTGCGACTGGACGTCGGAGACGGCGATCACGGCGGGAGGATTCTCTCAAGCTCGTCGACGAGCTCGCTGAGGGAGGCAGTGCTGATGCCGCTCTTGCCCGCACCTTCCGGACGCGGCCGGTCGGGGCGAACGAGCTCCCACATGGCCGGCGACAGCCGTTGGCGCGCCCGCTCCGGCTCGCGCTCGAGCTCGATCCCCGCCTGCATGGCGAGCCCGGCGGCCGCGATCTCACGGACCTGCGGCCGCAAGCGGAAATGGACGTCGAACTGATCCGCCTGCGCCAGCGCCACGTCGTCTTCCGCCAACAGAAGCGACTCGGGATGCACGTACCGCCGCGGCGGCCGCGAGAGCACGGCCGGGACGGTGCCGCGCGGTCGGGGGAACGCGCGGCCGGAGATCCGCGCCGCTGCGAGCGCGACAAGGCCGCCGACAAAGACGAGGTAGGCGTCGAGGACGAGGTCCGTGCGATCGACCCCGATGAGCACGGCAATGACGGCGATCACCCCTCCGGCGATGGCGTAGCCGATCGTGGAGCTGACGATCCGCCTCACGTCGCGGCCCGCACCTCTTGTCGTACGGCGGTGAGCGCATCGATGGCCTGGCCACGCATCGTCTCGTCGACCGAGTGCTCGGAGAACTTCGCGACCTCGAACAGCTCGGTCAGAGCCGCCACGGGCTGCTCCGCCTCGAGATCGCGCGCCACACGGCTCAAGTACTCGTACGGCGCCTCAGATGGCCGACGCGGGAAGCCATATAACGTCAGCGCCTGCTCCATGCGCGCGTACGCCGCGATCACCGCCCGCCGCGGGTCGGGATCACGGCGCAGGTCGTCGATCGCCTCGTCGAGCGCGTCGCCGAGCTCCTTCAACTGCTCGGGCGTGAGGGCGTCGAGACGCCTGCGACGGCGCTCTACGAGCACCCCGACGACGATGGCAGCGGCAATCAAGGCGCCGAGGCCTACGGCGAGCGGCCAGACGACGCGAGGGTCCCGACCGGACTCTTTCCCCGGAACCGGCTGGACCGGCTGGACCTGCGACGGGAATGCACCATCCGAGCCCTTCTCGTTTGCCGGCTGCCGGTCGTACTGGAGCAGGGCGCGGCCGCCGATCATGGCGAACCCGAAGATGAAGAGGAACGCGAGTAGCCCCGAGTACGTCGAGCTCCCCTTCCCCTTCGCCTGTCTCGGCAGGCGGGCCCGCACATAGAGGAGGATCAGCGCCAGCGCTGCCCCCAGCACGAGCACGATCGTGAACAGGCTGTCGACGAAGGCCGTGGACGCGGCGCGCTCGTCGCCCGCCTCTCCGCCGAAGGGCTGGTACGAGCGTGCCGCGAAGGCCACCAGCACGAGCGCCGGCACGACGAGCGCCGCGATCGCGATCCTGCGCGTCAGTCCCGGAACTTTCGCAGGACGATGCACGCGTTGTGGCCGCCGAACCCGAAGGAGTTGTTCATGGCCACTTCGACGTCGGCGGCGCGTGCCTGGTTGGGCACGTAGTCGAGATCGCACTCGGGGTCGGGCACGTCGAGGTTGATCGTGGGCGGCAACATGCCGTCCCTCAAGGCGAGGATGCAGAAGATCGCCTCGAGAGCACCGGCGGCGCCGAGGCAGTGTCCCGTGGCGCCCTTCGTCGAGGACACCGGCGTCGCGTACGCCTTCTCCTCGCCCAGCGCGAGCTTGAGCATGCTCGTCTCCGACGAGTCTCCCAGCGGCGTCGCCGTCGCATGCGCGTTCACGTAGTCGATGTCGGTCGCCTCGATGCCGGCGTCGTCCAGCGCCATCTTCAAGGCTCTCCCAGGACCGTACGGGATCGGGCTCGGTGATGTGGTTCGCGTCGGAGGAGACGCCGTAGCCGATCACCTCGCCGTAGATCTTCGCGCCGCGGGCCCTGGCATGCTCGAGCTCCTCCAGGACGAGCACGGCGCCCGCCTCACCCATGACGAACCCGTCGCGCTCGGCGTCGAAAGGCCGGCTCGCCCGCTCGGGATCGTCGTTTCGCCTGGACAGCGCGCGCATGGCTGCGAAGCCGGCAATGCCCACCTCCGCGATCGGCGCCTCGGTGCCGCCGCAGAACATCGCGTCCGCGCGGCCGAGCCGGATCGCGTCGAGCGAGTCGCCGATGGACATGTTCGAGGCCGCGCAGGCTGTGCACTGCGAGGACAACGGTCCCTGAGTGCCGAGCTCGATCGACAGCCAGCCGGCGCCGAGGTTGGGGATGATGGCCGGGATCGAGAACGGCCCCACGCGGTCGGGCCCGCGCTCGCGCAGCACGTCGTAGCAGTCCTGGAATGACTGCAGGCCGCCGATGCCCGTCGCGATCGAAGCGCCGATACGCGGTGCTTCGGCGGCGATGTCCAGCCCTGAGTCCTTTTCCGCCTGCCGGGCGGCCGCGAGCACGAGATGCGTGAAGCGATCCATGCGCCGAGCCGTCTTGCGGTCGATCCAGTCCTCCGGATCGAAGTCCTTGACCTCGCACGCAAAGTGCACCGAGTAGTCGGACGAGTCGAAATGCGTGATCGGGCCGGCACCGGACTTTCCCGCGAGGACGTTGGCCCACGTCGTCTCCACGTCGTTGCCGAGCGGCGACACCGCTCCGAGACCGGTGATGACCGCGCGCCGGTGTTCGTTGTCGCTCGCGCTCATCTCACATCCCCAGCCCGCCGTCGACGAGCAGGACTTCGCCCGTCACGAACGACGCTGCGTCCGAGGAGAGGATAGCGGACCGCCGCCGCGACGTCCTCGGGAGTCCCCATGCGCTCGAGCGGCGTGTTCGTGAGGATCGCCTGCTGCGCCTGCTCGGGCAGCACGTCGGTGAGGGCCGTCGTGATGTAGCCGGGAGCGACTGCATTCGCGCGGACGTTGCGCGGCGCCAGCTCGCGGGCGAGGGCCTTCGTGAAGCCGATGACGCCGGCCTTCGAGGCCGCGTAGTTCGTCTGGCCGGGGTTACCGTGCACGCCGACGACGCTGGTCAGATTCACGATCGCGCCCGACTTCCGCTTCATCATCCCGCGGGCGGCCGCCCGGCACGTGTGGAAGACGCCTCCGAGATTCGTGTCGAGCACCACGCGCCAGTCCTCGTCGGACATTCTGGCGATGAGCCCGTCTCGCGTAAGCCCCGCGTTGTTGACGAGCACGTCCAGATCGCCCGCCTCTTCCACGAGGCGCGCCCCGTCCTCGGGGCTGGACACGTCTGCCTGGACGGCACGGCCGCCGATCTGCGCTGCGACTTCCTCCGCCTCGTCGCGGCCGGAGCGGTAGCCGACTACGACCTGAGCGCCCGCCGTGGCCAGTTCGACGGCGATCGCGCGGCCGATGCCCTCTCGAGGCTCCGGTAACGAGCGCGACCTTGCCGTCGAGCCTGGCGAATCCATCATCAGGCATCGTCAGGAGGTCGCGAGCGCTTCCTCTACGCGCTCGAGTGCCGCCAGGCTGTTCACCGGGATCGCCTTCACGCTCTTGTCGATGCGCTTGACGAGCCCGGACAGAACGTTGCCCGGCCCGACCTCGACGAACGTGCGGGCGCCGTCGCGAACGAGCTCGGTCGCGGCCTGCGTGAAGCGAACGGGCGCCGTCAGCTGGTCGACGAGCAGCGGAGCAATGCGCGGCGCCGACTCGATCCGGGCCGTGACCGTGGACATGAACGGCGCTACCGGCTCCCCGAAGCGGACCTTGTCGACGGCCGGCCGCAGGCGTTCTGCCGCGCGCGCGACGAGCGGCGAATGGAACGCACCCGACACGCGCAGCTTCACAGTGCGTCGCGCTCCCGCCTCCTCGGCCTGGGCGCAGCATTCGTCGACGGCGTCGCTCTCGCCCGACACGACGAGCTGCCCGGGACAGTTGTAGTTCGCCGGCCACACCCCACGGATGCGGCGGCAGATCCGCTCGACGACCTCGTCGTCGAGACCGAGGATCGCGGCCATCCGGCCAGGATGCTCGCGCGCCGCCTCGGCCATCGCAAGGCCGCGCTCGCGGACGAGACCGATCGTCTCTTCGACTCCGATCGACGACGCCGCCGCCAGCGCGGCGAACTCGCCGACCGAGTGCCCGACGACGTAGTCTGGCTCGAGGCCCCGAGCCTGCAGCGCAGCGAGGACGGCGAGGCTCGTCGCCACGAGCGCCGGCTGCTGCACATCCGTCTCCATGAGCTCCTCGAGGTCGGCGTCGAAGCAGAGCGCTCTCGCAGGTCGAGCCCCGATACGGCGCTGCCGACCTCGAACACCCTCATCGCCTCGGGCACCGCTTCGGCGATGTCGCGGCCCATGCCCAGCTCGAGCGAGCCCTGGCCGGGAAAGCAAAAGGCGACCTTCGTTTTCGTCTTGGTCATGCTGCCATCTCCTGTGTCCATTCCATCACGCCGGAGCCCCAGGTGAGTCCGGCACCCATTCCCGTCATCAATACGATCCGCCCGTCGCGCAACCTGCCGTCGCGCGCGGCGTCGGCGAGGGCCAGCGGGATCGAGCCCGATGACGTGTTCCCGTAGCGGTCGACGTTGACGACGACCTTGTCGCTCGGAATGCCGAGCTTCTCCGCAGCGTGCGTGATGATCCTGATGTTCGCCTGGTGCGGGACGTAGACGTCGACGTCTTGTACGGTCAGGCCGACTTCGTCGAGCAGCTCCTGCGCCGACGACACGAGCACGCGCGTCGCGAACTTGAAGACCTCGCGGCCGTTCATGCGCGCAAAGTGGTCGCCGGCAGCAACTGTCTCGCTCGACGCGGGCTTGCGCGAGCCGCCCGCGGCGAGGTAGAGCTCCATTCCGCCTGACCCGTCGGCACCTAGCTCGAAGCCCAGGAAGCCGCCGTGATCGACGCGCTCGAGCACGACTGCTCCGGCGCCGTCGCCGAACAACACGCACGTCGCGCGGTCCGACCAGTCGACGACCTTCGAAAGCAGGTCGCCACCGACGACGAGCGCGCGGCGGCCGACTCCGGAGGCGAGCATCGCGTACGCCTGCGCGACGGCATAGACGAATCCCGTGCAGCCGGCGGAGAGGTCGTAGGCGCCCGCCTTCGTGGCGCCGAGCTGATCGGCCACGAGCGCCGCCGTGGCCGGGAACGCCATGTCAGGCGTGACCGTCGCGACGATGACGAGGTCGAGATCCTCTGCACGAACGCCGGCCTGCTCGAGGGCTTCGCGGGCCGCGGGCAGCGCAGATGTCGGAGAGCGCCTCGTCGGGGTCGGCCACGCGGCGCTCGTGGATTCCCGTCCGCTCACGATCCACTCGTCCGACGTGTCGACGATCTGCGCCAGCTCGTCGTTCGTCAGCACCCGGTCGGGAACCGACGCACCGAGACCGGTGATGGAGACTCGGTTGCCGTTGGCGGCGCCGATCATTCGGTCGCGAACATCAACGTGCCGCGGCAGGCGAGCTCGCCGCCGACGCGCGCCTCCACGGCGCCCTTGCCCACACGGTCGCGGCCGCCGAGGATCTCGCACGAGAACGTCAGCTCGTCGCCGGGCGACACGATGCGCTTGAAGCGGATCTTGTCGATGCCGGCGAACAGCGGCAGCTTCCCGCGATTCTCCGGCTTCACGAGCACGGCGATGGCGCACGTCTGAGCGAGCGCCTCGACCATGATCACGCCGGGCACGATCGGCCGGCCGGGAAAGTGCCCCTCGAGAAACCACTCGCCTTCGCGGACGAGCTTGCGGGCGACCGCGCTCACACCTGGATCGAGCTCGAGCACCTCGTCGACGAAGAGAAACGGGTCGCGGTGGGGGATGATCGACTCGATGACATCGCGTCCGAACGGCGCGCGAACTAGGTCTGCGACCTGACCGGACGGCGAAGCCACGATCGGCCAAGTGTACTCGGGGATCTGGCCGTAGACGCTGCGTGACCGTGATCGGCACTTTCTGGGTGACCGTGCCGATGTCCGTCGAGAGCGTCACCCAGACGCTGTACGTACCCGCTTCGATCGTGCTCTGGGGAAGCTGCCCGCTCCAGAGCACCGCGTGGGAGCCCGCTTCGAGCCAGCCCGACCTGCACGAGCGCGAGCGGGTAGCTGCGGTCCCTGATCTCCACGGCGACTACGCCGGCCTGCCGGAGCGTCGAAGGAGATCGTGATGGAGTCGCCGACACCATCGCCATTCGGCGACAGGTCGACGGGATCGGCCCGCAGCCAGGCCAGCGAGCGCAGGACGACCAGGTCGTCGACGAGCTTCGCGCGTTCGGCCGCTGTCGCCTGCGCGCCGTGAGCAGCAGCCGGTAGCGGCCGTCCGGCAACGCGTCGGGCAGCCCAGGGAAGCGCCTGCGCGCCCGCCTGCTGGCGAACGCCGATCACGAGCGACAGCCACCGTCAAGCCCGTGTCTCGTCCTTCAAGCGTCGGCGCTGACCGACGCGAGGCTCGCTGAGCGTGTACCGCACCGTCAGCAGGTCTGCGTAGCCGTCGCCGTCCGGTGAGACGACGCGCGGCTGTGGCCAGAGGTCCGCGGCCACCGGAGGCCGCGCCGACCGGCGCGCGGTGCGAGCGGGCGAGCCGCCGCCGAGCACACCGCTGGCCGGGCCGGACGCCGGCCGGCCTCCATCGTCCACGTGTAGCGGCCGGGCTGCGACCTCGGCGGAGTCCCAGAACCACGAGATGCGGTCGCCCGTGCCGGTTCTCTCGGCCACCGGCTCACCGGCGGCGTCGGTGACGGTCACGGTCCAGTCGAGCGGTGCCGAGAGCCGCGCCGTGAAGCGCATCGATCTTCCCGAGCTTCCCGCGTGAGACGAGGGCTCGTAGAGCTTCGGCAGGCCGGTGGTCAGCGCCACCTCGCGCAGTTGCGCCTAGCCGCGCGTAGAGCGCGTTCGCCCGGACAGGCAGTGAAGCCGGCGTCACGATGCCCGGAGATGGCTCGGAGGTACATGCCCGCGCCCGCGCGCACCTTCGCGTTCCCCCCGACGTGATCATCGCCGAGGAGGCCGGGTCGACGTGCCCGACGTCCAGGCGCCACGCGAGCAGCGCGCCGAGCGCGTCTTCCGCCTCGCGCGTCGGTGCCTTCGCGGAGTACGTGCCGATGACGGCGATGCCGACAGAGCCTGTGTTGAACCCCTCCGCATGCGCGCCGATGACGTTGCGCCGCATCCCGCCGCCACGGCCTTCGAAGACCTGGCCGTAGCGGTCGACGAGAAAGTTGTAGCCGATGTCGTTCCAGCCGTTGGCCTTGACGTGGTAGAGCTCGATGCCGCGCACGATCGCCGCTGATTCCTCGGGTCGGTACGAGCTGGAGCCGGCAGTGTGGTGGACGATGGCGAAGCGGAGCACCGGCGCGTAGCGCGGTGCAGCCCGCACGATCTTCTCGTTCGCGTTCCAGCTACTCCTCGGCACGATCCTCGGCGAGCCTGCAGTCGCCAGCGAGCGCAGTGGGACGCGCATGGACGGGCTACGCACGAACCAGGCGCGCACTCGACGTCACGTGGCCGCGCGTCCGCACTTCGCAGCCGTGTCGACCCGGGCGTCCACCACGGATTGCCGAGGTTCCAGCCGGCGCGCGAGCGCTCGGACAGGCCGCGGTCGGGGCGATCCTCCGCCTCGGGAGCAGCCGTTCGCCACGGGCTCCACTTGCCCGACGCCCGCGTGCGCAACTCAACACGGCCGCTGCCGCGCCAGTGCACGCCGACGAGGTCGAACGGCCGGTCCGAGTTGAGGGCTGCAGGCGCCCGGTGAGCCTCGAGCGGTAGGTCACGGCTCCAGAGCGACGGATCGGCGGCGTGCGCGGCCGCCGGGGCCGCGAGGAGAAAGGCGCTGCGATCAGAGAGCTCTCACCAGATCGATCTCGGCCCTCCTCTCGTTCGCGCTTGAAGTCGGCAGACCCTGCGATGGTAGGTTGTGGAGCGCCGTGATGCCTGCCGTTTTGCGGGGATTTTTCACCTCGCTGGCGCTGTTCGCCGCTCTCGTTCTCGCGGAGACCGCTCTGCAGGCGCCACACCGCGGGTGCTCGCCGTCCATCTCGACAACGACATCAACCCGGTCACGGCGGACTACGTCGACGGATCAGATCGATCGCGCGAACGACGGCGGCTACAACGCCGTCGTCATCGTGCTCGACACGCCCGGCGGCCTCTCGGAGTCGATGCGCGACGATCGTCAAGAAGGAGCTCGCCTCGAAGATCCCGGTCGTCGTCTACGTCGCGCCCGACGGCGCGCGGGCAGCCTCGGCCGGCGTCTGGATCGGCCAGGCAGCCGACGTTCTCGCGATGGCGCCGCAGACGAACATCGGCTCGTCGACGCCGATCTCGATCGGAGGCGAGGACATCCAGAAGGACCTCCGTCGCAAGGTCGTGAACGATGCGGCGGCTCAGCTACGCGCGCTGGCGAAGGAGCACGGCCGCAACGTCCGCTGGGCGGACGCCGCGGTGCGCAAAGCGTCGAACCTCACGGCGCGTGAGGCGCTCGCGACAGAACGTCATCGACGTCGTCGCGCCGACCCTCCCAGCGCTGCTCGACAAGATCGACGGCATGACGACCGTGCCTCGCGGGCTCGTGCTCGACACCCAGGACGCCGAGGTGACCGAGGTGGAGATGTCGCCTGTGGAAGCGCATCCTCGACACGCTCATCGACCCGAACATCATCGCGCTGATGCTCTCGCTCGGCGTGCTCGGGATCGTCGTCGAGCTCTACAACCCGGGACTCATCTTTCCGGCCACGCTCGGCGGCATCTGCCTCATCATCGCGCTTCTACGGGCTCCAGGTGCTGCCGGTCAACTGGGCGGGCGTGCTCCTGATGCTGCTCGCCGCTGGGTTCTGGGGGGCAGAGCCCTTCGTGATGAGCCACGGCGCGCTCGCGCTCGCGGGAGCGGTGTCGTTCGTCTTCGGCGCCCTGCTCCTCTTCGACCCGGCCGGCTCTGACGTACCAGGTGTCGCTGCCGGTAGCGATCGCGCATCGCCGGCTCGGTCGCGCTCTTCATGGCTTTCGCGGTCGGCGAAGGTCGTCCAGGTGCGGCGCCAGCCCGTCGCAGTCGGCACGTCGAGTCTCGTCGGTACGCCAGGCGTCGTGCGACGCGGCGGCCTCGTGGCGGTCAAGGGCGAGCTCTGGCAGGCCGAGTCGGCGGACGGCGAGCCGCTCGACGACCGGCGACGCAGTCGTCGTCGAGGACGTCGAGAGCGGCCTGCGGCTCGTCGTCCGCCACGCCGACGGCACACCCGAGACAACGTAGGATCACGCCTGTAGACCCTCGGAAAGGACCCCGATGCTTGCTGCCCTGATCATCGTCGCCGTCGTTGCGATCCTCGCCATCCTCGTGCTCAGCGCTGCGATCAAGGTGCTGCGCGAGTACGAGCGCGGCGTCATCTTCCGGCTCGGCCGCCTGCTCGGGGCGCCGAAAGGGCCGGGACTGATCTTCCTCATCCCGATCGTCGACAAGATGGTCCGTGTCGACCTGCGGACGATCACGCTGATGATCCCGCCGCAGGAGGTGATCACGAAGGACAACGTGCCCGGCGCGCGTGAACGCCGTCTGCTACTTCCGCGTCGTCGACGCCTCGGCTTCCGTCGTCCAGGTCGAGAACTTCATGGTCGCCACGTCGCAGGTCGCGCAGACGACGCTGCGCTCGGTGCTCGGCCAGCACTCGCTCGACGAGCTCCTGTCCGAGCGCGAGAAGATCAACTCGATCCTCCAGGGGATCATCGACGAGACAACGGCGCCCTGGGGCATCAAGGTCTCGATCGTCGAGGTGAAGGACGTCGAGATCCCCGCCGACATGCAGCGCGCGATGGCACGTCAGGCCGAGGCCGAGCGCGAGCGGCGGGCGAAGATCATCAACGCCGAGGGCGAGTTCCAGGCCGCCGAACGGCTCAAGGAAGCGGCGCTCGTGATGGAGGAGGCGCCGATCGCGCTCCAGCTCCGTTACCTGCAGACGCTGCTCGAGGTCGGCTCCGCCAACAACTCGACGATCGTCTTCCCCGCGCCGATCGACCTGATACGCCCGTTCCTCGAGCGCGCCGACCGGGAGCAAGGAGAAGAGCTGAGCGGCGCGGCGCCCGAGCTGCGCCGCGACCCGCTGTCCGGCCGCCTCGTGGTGGTCGCTCCCGACCGGGCCCGGCGGCCGGGAGCCTTTCCGCAGCTCGAGCCCCCTCCTGACCCTGACGAGCTCGACGACTGCCCGTTCTGCGCAGGCCGCGAGGATCGGACGCCGCCCGAGACGCTGCGGTTGCCGGCCGACGGCGGCTGGCAGGTGCGCGTCGTGCCGAACCTCTATCCCGCCTTCGAGCGGCAGGAGGTGGTCGTCCACACGCCGCGAGCACCTGCGCTCGATCGCCGAGCTCTCCAGTCGAGCAGCTCGCGCTCGTCGCCGAGCGCGTGGCAGGCACGCGCCGAGGCCGCGCGGGCCGAGGGATTCGGGTACGTCCACGCCCTCGTCAACGAAGGCAGAGCAGCCGGTGCCAGCCTCCCGCACACGCACTCGCAGCTCGTCTGGCTCCGCGAGCCGCCACCCGCTGTCGTCGGCGAGGGCACGATGGACGCGGTCACTCGAGGGCGACCTCGTCCTCGAGCAAGACGGCGTCGTCGCGCTGTGCCCTGCGGTCTCAGCCGAGCCCTACGAGATGAGAATCGCCCCTGCCGACCGGGAGAGCAACGCCGTTTGCGAGCCCTCTCCTTGCTGTGGCGCTCGACCTGGCGGCGGAGGCGCTCCGCCGGCTCCGCGTCGTCGAGCCCGGTGCGCCCGCGAATCTCTGGCTCCACGACGGGCCCTGGTGGCACATCGACCTCGTGCCACGGCTGACCGTCGCCGCCGGCATCGAGCTCGGGGCCGGCATCTCACGTGAACCCGTTGCCGCCCAAAGAAGCGGCGGCTAGGTTGCGCGGCTAGCTCTCCTCGTCGGGCTCAGACTCGGCGGCGGCCGGCTCGGGCGGCGGCTCCGCTTCCGTATCCGGCACTACGTCGGTGCCGTTCTCGGCCTCGACGACCGGTGCGAGGCTCGATACGCTGCTCGTCCTTGTCCCGAAGCCGCATGACGATCACGCCCTGCGTCGCACGGCCGGCGCGCCGGATGCCCTCGGTCGGCATGCGGATCACCTGGCCGCTCGTCGAGATCAGCATCACCTGGTAGCCCTCGCGAACGGGCATTGACACCCGCCAGCTTGCCCCTGGCCTCGGTCAGCTTCACGGTCTGGACACCCATGCCTCCGCGGCCCTTCCGCGGGTACTCGGACATGCGCGTCCGCTTGCCGTACCCGTTCTCGGTGACGACGAGGAGGTCGGCATTGTCGTCCGCGATCATCGCGGCGATCACCTCGTCCTCTGAGCGCAGCTTCATCCCGATCACACCGCCGGTCACACGGCCCATCGGCCGCACCGCGTCGTTGGGGAAGCGAATCGCCTGGCCCTTGCGCGATACGAGCAAGACGTCGTCCTCGCCATGGGTGAGGAAGGCGTCGACCAGCTCGTCGTCCTCACGGAGGTTCACGGCGATGATGCCCTCCGACTTCAGCGGCGTGTTGTACTGGGCGAACTCGGTCTTCTTGACGATGCCTTTGCGCGTCGCGAGCACGAGGTACTTCGCCTCCGAGAAGTCGCGCGTGCGGATGACCGTCTTCACCTGCTCGTCCTGCGTGAACGGCAAGAGGTTGACGATCGCTCGGCCCTTCGACTGCCGCGCGCCGAGCGGCAGCTCGTGCACCTTGAGCCGGTACACCTTCCCCTTGGTAGAGAAGAAGAGGATGTAGTCGTGCGTCGACGCCACGAAGAGGTGCTCGATGTAGTCCTCGTCCTTCAGGTCCATCCCCATCACACCGACGCCGCCGCGCCGCTGCTCGCGATACGTCGTCACGGGCAATCGCTTGATGTAGCCGGAGCGCGTGATCGCGATCACCATGTCTTCCTCTGCGATCAGGTCCTCGAGCTCGAAGTCGCCCTCGGCGGCGGCGATCTCGGTGCGGCGATCGTCTCCCTTGCCGTAGATCTGCTTGATCTCGAGCAGCTCCTCCTTGATCAGCGCGGCGATCCTGGCCTCGTCGCCGAGCAGAGTCCGCAGCTCAGCGATGCGCTCCTGGAGGTCCTTGTACTCGTCCTCGACCCGCTTGCGCTCGAGCCCCGTGAGCGCCCGGAGCCTGAGGTCGAGGATCGCCTGGGCCTGCAGCTCGCTGAGCTCGAACCGCTCGACGAGGGATGCGCGCGCCTCTTCGGCGTCGTCGGAAGCGCGGATGAGAGCGATCACCTCGTCGAGGTTGTCCAGCGCGATGAGATACCCCTCGAGCACGTGCGCTCGTGCGAGCGCCTGGCGCAGCTCGTACTGCGAACGGCGGGTGACGACTTGCTTCTGGAAGTCGAGGTAGTGCGTAACGAACTCGAGGAGAGAGAGCGTCCGAGGCACGCCGTCCACAAGCGCGACTGCGTTGAAGCCGAACGTTGTCTGGAGCGCGGTGTGCTTGAACAGCTTGTTGAGAGCGACCTGTGGGACCGCCTCGCGCTTGAGCTCGATCTGAATGCGCATGCCGCTCTTGTCCGAGTAGTCCTGGAGGTCGGAGACCTCGGTGACCACCTTCTCGCGGACGAGGTCGGCGATCTTCGCGATCACTCCACCCTCGCCCCCCTTCTTCACGCCGTACGGGAGCTCGGTGACGATGATCGCGTTCTTGCCTCCGCGAAGCTCCTCCACATGCGCGCGCGCCCGCATGACGATCCGCCCCCGGCCGGTCCGGTACGCGTCGCGGATGCCCGACCGGCCGACAACGATGGCGCCCGTCGGGAAGTCGGGGCCTTTCACGTGCTTCATGAGGTCCTCGACGCTCGCGGTCGGCTTGTCGATCAGCGCCACGACCGCGTCGATCGTCTCGCCGAGATTGTGTGGGGGGATGTTGGTCGCCATTCCGACCGCGATTCCCGACGAGCCGTTGACCAGAAGGTTCGGGAAGCGCGACGGCAGCGGAATGGGCTCTTTGCGCGACTCGTCGTAGTTCGGGACGAAGTCGACGGTGTCCATGTCGATGTCGCGGAGCATCTCCGTCGCCAGCCTCGTGAGCCGGCACTCGGTGTAGCGCTCGGCGGCGGGCGGGTCGTCGTCGATCGAGCCGAAGTTCCCCTGCCCGTCGACGAGCGGGTAGCGCAGTGAGAACGACTGCACGAGCCGTGCGAGGGCGTCGTAGATCGAGCTGGAGTCGTGCGGGTGGTACTTGCCCATGACGTCGCCCGTCACTCGGGCGCACTTGACGTAGGGACGGTTCGGCTGGTGCCCGGCGTCGTGCATTGCCCAGAGCACGCGCCGGTGGACTGGCTTCAGCCCATCGCGCACGTCGGGCAGCGCCCGGCCGACGATGACGCTCATCGCGTAGTCGAGGTAGCTCGAGCGCATCTCCTGCTCGAGCTCGCGCGACTCGATGCGGCCGGCGCCGAGCGGCTCTACGACTTCAGACATCTTCGATGGGGGAACCCATGGTTCCCCCATGGACCCCCTCCTTTACCGTGTCGACTAGGCCAGCCGTTACCGGGCCTCCCGGCCGGCCAAGCCGGCCTTCGGCGGCAGTGGCTGTGCGATGTCGCGGTCGGCTAGACATCTAGGAATCGAACGTCCTTCGCGTTCTGCTCGATGAACAGGCGCCTCGGCTCCACATGGTCACCCATGAGCGTCGAGAACACACGGTCAGCGGCGGCGGCGTCCTCCACGTCTACGCGGATCAGCATCCGCTTCGCCGGATCCATCGTCGTCTCCCAGAGCTGCTCGGGGTTCATCTCACCAAGCCCTTTGAACCGGCTGATCTGCATGCCCGCCTTCGCCAGATCGAGCGAGCGCGCACGAAGCTGGTCGAACGTCTCAGCCCGCGACGACTTCTCGCCGAAGGACACGGTGAAGGGAGGAAAGCCGATGACGTCTCCCACCTTCGCGTATGCACTCTGAACCGCCCCGTACGTCGGCGACCCGAGCATGGCGATCGGCAGGATGACGCTCTGCGCCGTGCTGGTCTCGGTCTCGACCACCCGCACGTGCAGCTCGCCGTCGAGCTCCTGCTCGACCTCGAGCTCGTACCCGTTGGGCGGGATCGAGGCGATCAGCGCAGCGGCGTCGGATGGATCGTCCCCGTTGGCTTCGATGAGCCCGTGGGAGATCGCAAAGCGCGCGGCCGGACCGAACTCCGCCTCGAGCTTTGCCGTCCATGCCTCGAGGTGGCCGAGGTCTCGCACGAGCCGCGCCCACCGCGCCTCCGTGAGCGCCGTCTCCTTCTCGTCGCGGGAAAGAACTCTCATGTCCTTGACACGCTCGCGCACGAGCAGATCCTCGAGTTGAGCGTCCTTCTCGAAGTACATCCCTCGGCTGCCGAGCTTCACGTGGTAGAGGGGCGGCACGGCGATGAACACGTGGCCTCGCTCGAAGAGCTCGGGCATCGTCCGGTAGAGGAACGTGAGCACGAGGGTGCGGATGTGCGCGCCGTCCACGTCGGCGTCGGTCATCACGATCACGCGGCCGTACCGCAGGTTGGCGATGTCGAACTCGTCACCGAAGCCGGTTCCGATCGCGGTGATCATCGCCTGGATCTCGGTGTTCGAGAGCACCTTGTTGATGCGGTTCTTCTCGGAGTTGATGATCTTCCCGCGCAGCGGCAGGATCGCCTGCGTCGTACGATCACGCGCCTGTTTCGCCGAGCCGCCGGCCGAGTCGCCTTCGACAATGAAGAGCTCCGCCAGGTCGGGGTCCTTGATCGTGCAGTCGGCGAGCTTGCCCGGAAGCGAGGAGTTCTCGAGCGCGCTCTTGCGCCGCGTGAGCTCACGCGCCTTCCGAGCGGCCTGGCGGGCGTTGCGGGCGGCAACGGCCTTCTGGACGATCTGCCGAGCCTCCGGGCGCTGTTCCTCGAGGAACTGCGCAAGCCGCTGGTTCACGACTCGCTCTACGAGACCGGCCACCCCCGGGTTGCCCAGCTTCGTCTTCGTCTGCCCCTCGAACTGGGGGCTGCGCAGCTTGACGGAGATGACGGCTGCGAGGCCTTCGCGGGCGTCCTCTCCCTCGAGATTGTCGTCCTTCTCCTTCAGGAGGCCCTCCTGGCGCGCGTACTGGTTGAGCGTGCGCGTCAACGCGGCGCGGAAACCCTGGAGGTGGGTTCCGCCTTCTGATGTGTTGATGTTGTTCGCGAAAGAGAACACCGATTCCACGTACGAGCTGTTCCATTGCATGGCGACCTCGACGGCGCCGTCGTCGCTCTCACCTTCGAAGTAGATGATGTGCTTGTGCACCGGGTCTTTGGCCTCGTTGACATGAGCGACGAAGTCCCGGATCCCGCCCTCGTAGTGGAACTCGTCGGTGCGCCCGCCGGCTCGTTCGTCACGGAGGACGATGCGGAGCCCGCGGGTCAGGAAGGCCGTCTCTCGCAGACGCTGGAGAAGCGTCGCGGCGTCCAGCTCGGTCTCCTCGAAGACCTCCGAGTCGGGAAGGAACGAGATCGTCGTGCCCGATTCGCCCTTGGGCGCGACGCCGACCTTCTCCACCTCCGTGGTGGGCTCTCCCCGCGCGAACTCCTGGCGGTACACCTTTCCGTCGCGGCGTACCTCCGCGACGAGCCACTCGGAGAGCGCGTTGACGACGGAGACGCCGACGCCGTGCAGGCCGCCCGACACCTTGTAGCCATCGCCGCCGAACTTCCCGCCGGCGTGAAGCTTCGTAAGTACGACCGTGAGCGCAGGCAGCCCCTGATCGGCGATGACGTCGACCGGGATGCCTGCACCAGCGTCGCGGACCGTCACGGAGTTGTCCGGGTGGATCGTCACATCGACGAGGTCGTTGCGGTCGGCGAGCGCCTCGTCTACCGCATTGTCGACGACCTCGTAGACGAGGTGATGGAGACCTCTGGAGCCGGTCGAGCCGATGTACATGCCCGGGCGCAGGCGCACCGGCTCGAGGCCCTCGAGGACCGTGATGTCCTTTGCGGTGTAGGCTGCTTCTGCCATTAAAAAAAGCCCTGCAAATGCCGCACTTTCGGGCCCACTAGAGTGTATCAGAAACGGCGGTCGGAGCGAGCGGTTGCGAGACTCAGAGCGGCCGCCTTCGCGACCCGTTCGCGGAGCTCTTCGTCCTCGATCGAAGAGGCCAGCTCGCGAGCCTCGGCCAGCTGCTCGAGGGATGGTTCCGCCGCCCGCGGCTGAGGCGTAGCGGCCGCGGCGACGGGGGGCTCCGGCAGGTGCCCGGGAGCAAAGCGAAGCCCCTTTGGCGCGACATCGCCGAGTCGGGTGGCCAGTTGCTCCAGGACGACCGCGGCGAGCTGCGTGAGCTCGAACGACCACGCCGAGGAGCTCGTGTTGACATGGAGCACGCCGTCGCGTGAGATGCGAGCCGGCCAGGCGTTCCGCGCTACCTCGTCGCCGACCGCCGCCGGCCAGGCAGCCACGATCGCCGGCATCGAGCCCGTGGTGCCAAACCGCCGCAGCTCCTGCTCGAGGCTGTCTCCGAGCCGCTCCATCAGACGACCCGCACGCGGCCGGGGCTCACCTCGAGCAGCTGATCCGGATCGCCCGGCAGCGCACCTCGCGCGGCCGTCGTGACGAGCACCTGGGAGCCGCCCCGAATTCGCTGTACGAGAGCCGCCCGGCGCTCTCCGTCCAGCTCCGACAGCACGTCGTCGAGGAGGAGGAGCGGCGGTACTCCTCGTCGATCTCCCAGCAGCTCCGCTTCTGCAAGCAGCAGTGCGAGCAGTGCAACCCGCTGCTCGCCTTGGGAGCCATGCGAGCGCAGCTCTCGCTCTCCGGCGGTAATCCGCACCTCGTCGTGGTGCGGTCCCGCGCCCGTGAGGCCTCGCTCGAGATCGGCCGCGAAGCGAGCAGCGAGCACCTCCGCCGTGATCGGGGAAGAGTCGTAGACGAGGCCTGCGCCGGCCAGGCCCAGCTCGCCTGCACGCTCGCCGAACGGGGTCTCGAGAGCCGCCAGGGCCTCGGACCTCGCCGCCGACAGTGCCCCTCCCGTGTCGATCACCCGGGCGTCCCACGGCTCGACCGTGTCCAAGCGTGCGAACCCTGACGAGGCCCGCCGCAGTGCAGCGTTCCGCTGGGCGAGCGCCTCGGCGTACTCGCCGGCAAGCGCCGCGCGCGCTGGGAACAACCGTCCGATGACGCGATCGACGTAGGCACGGCGAACCGCGGGGCCGGCCTTCACGACCGCGAGCCGGTCGGGGGTGAAAACGAGCGTTGCGGCAGCAGACCGCACGCGCTCCAGGGACTCGGCCGCAACCCCGTTGATCCGCGCCCGTTTCCCTTCACCCGCCCGGAACCCGACCTCCAGCGTGATCTCGCCGCTGTCTCCGCTACCTGTCGCACGCACGTCGAAGCCGTCGGCCCCGTAGCGGACGAGATTGGCGTCCTGGCGGGTTCGGGGAGAGAAGCCCTGCGTCGCGACGTGCATCGACTCCAGGAGGTTCGTCTTGCCCGCGCCGTTCGGCCCGGCCGCAAGCACCAGCCCGGGCTCCAGAGTGAGATCCAGGGCGGCGTACGAGCGGAAGTCGCGAAGTGTGAGGCTCGAGACGATCAGTCCGGCAGCCGAATGGGCATGATCAGGTAGCGGAAGCCCTCCTCGGGCCCTTGTATGAGACCGGGCCGCAAGGGGTTGATCAGCCGCAGCAACAGCTCGTCGCCCTCCACCGACTCGATCCCGTCCTGGAGGTACGCGGCGTTGAAGCCGATCTCCATCGGCTCGCCGGAGTACGCGACGGGCAGCGACTCGCGAGCTTCTCCGATGTCGGGAGTCTGGACCGAGATCGTCAGCTCGCCCTCGGCGAGCCGTAGCCGCAGCGGCGACGAGCGATGCGCCATCACAGCCATTCGGCGAACGACGTCCAGGAGCTCGCTGCGCGTCAGCGACAGGTCGACGGCGAACTCACCGGTTTCGGGAATGAGCTTCGTGTGGTCCGGAAACTGGCCGTCGATCTTCCGTGTGGTCAGCCAGACGCCGTCGGCGCCGAAAGCGACGTGGTTGTCGAGCACAGCCAGCTCGACCTGCCCATCGCCGCTCGCGATCCGTCGCAACTCGTCGAGCGCTCGCGCCGGGACGATCGCCTCCAGCTCCGGCACGCTGCCGGCGATATCGGACTCCTTCACGGACAACCGGTAGGAGTCCGTCGCGACCATCGCGAGCCGGCCGGCTCCGAGGCGCACGAAGACGCCCGTCAGCACCGGCCGCGACTCGTCACGGCCCGCCGCCCGACCCACACACGCGATCGCCTCGAGTAGCGGCGCGCTATCGAGCGACGACACGGGCGCACCCTCCACCTCCGGCAACCGCGGAAAGTCCTCCACGGCGTATGTGCGCAGCCTGTACGACGCTGATCCGCTCGTCACGAGCAGCGTGTTCTCCTCCGCCTGGTACTCGATCTCGACCTCGTCGCCCGGCAGCTGGCGAACGATGTCCGCTAGCAGGCGACCGGGGACGACCACGCTGCCCTCTCCGTCGACATCGGCATCAAGGCCGGTCCGGATGGACAGCTCCATGTCGGTGGCGGAGAGCTCGAGCCTTCCCGCGCCGGCTTGCATCAGCACGCCCGCGAAGATCTGCACCGTCGGTCGCATCGAGAGGCCGCGACTGACGATCGCGAGCCGTTCTGCGAGATCGGTTCGTGGGCAGGAGAGTTTCATGCTCGTATCTACAACGATGTCTGTAGTCATACAAGAACCTCGTAGTAGTGGTAAGGGGTGTGGAACGAGGGAACAAGCGACGAAAGCCCTGCATGCCTAAGGTTCTGGGCTGTGCGCCCAGATGTGGACACAAAGGCAGTCGTCCACAAGGGGAAGCAGTGGCTGGTCGCGGAGTGTGAGTTCACTGGACTTGCTTCACACGAGCGGTGAGCTCTTGCACGAGGTTGTACACAGACCGATCCTGCTTGATCAGGCCGGCGATCTTCGACGTTGCGTGCATGACCGTGGTGTGATCGCGGCCGCCGAAGGCGTTGCCGATCTTCGGAAGTGACGAGTCCGTGAGCTCGCGCGAGAGGTACATCGCGACCTGTCGCGGATAGACGATGTTCTGCGACTTCTTCTTGCCGCAGAGCTCGGTGATGCTGAGTGCGAAGCGCTGCGAGACGACCTCCTGGATGCGCTCGATCGATACCTGCGCGACCTCGCCCTGGGGGAAGACGTCCTTCAGGACGTCCTGGGCGAGCTCGACGGTCATTGCGCGCCCTGTGAGCGACGAGAACGCGACGACTCGAGTGAGGGCACCCTCGAGCTCGCGGATGTTCGTCGAGATGCGGCTCGCGATGAACGTCAGCACCTGTGGATCGGAGATCGAGATCGAGTCGGTGTGCACCTTCTTGCGGAGGATGGCGATTCGGGTCTCGAGATCGGGAGGCTGGATGTCGGTGATGAGGCCCCACTCGAACCGCGATCGCAGCCGCGCCTCGAGCGTCGCGATCTCGCGCGGCGGCCGGTCTGACGAGATGACGATCTGGCTGCCGGTCTCGTAGAGGCTGTTGAACGTATGGAAGAACTCCTCCTGGATCCGTTCCTTGTGCTCGAAGAACTGGACGTCGTCGATCATGAGCACGTCGTAGTTGCGGTAGCGCTGCTTGAAGCCCTCGATGCGCCGGTCGCGGAGCGAGTTGATGAAGTCGTTCATGAACGTCTCGCTCGTGACGTAACGGACCGACAGCCGGCTCGCGTGGTTCGTGACGTAGTGGGCGATTGCCTGGAGCAGGTGCGTCTTGCCGAGGCCGGTGCCGCCGTAGATGAAGAGCGGGTTGTAGGCACGGGCGGGCGTCTCGGCTACGGCGAGAGCTGCAGCATGCGCGAAGCGGTTCGACGAGCCGATGACGAACAGGTCGAACGTGTACTTCGGGTTGATGCCGGCCGTAGGCTCCTGCGCAGGCTGCTCCGGGTCGGTCGAGGCCAGCGAGTCGTCGACGACGAGCCGGACGACCACGCGATCGCCACCGGACGCGTCTCGCACCGCCGCGCGGATGAGGTCGAGGAAGTGGCCCTCGATCCACTCGCGGGTGAAGTTGTTCGGCACGGCAAGCACGAGCGCGTCCCGTTCTTCTGTGGCGCGCACCTCGCCGAACCACGTGCGGTACGTCGCGTCGTTAAGAGCTCCCCGGAGGCGACCGGCGACCTCATTCCATAACGACCCGGGGGTCAGCTCGCTTGCTTCCACGCCTCTGGGTCCGACTCCTCGGCTTGACGACAGAGTGGTCGAGCATAGCACTGCCTCGTGAGGCCTACAACGGCTGGAAAACGAGGCGTCAACCGCTAGAAAAGACGCCGATTTGCAGGCACTTCATCGGAATTTCCACGCGTCTTCCACAGGTGTGGATACTGTTGGTTGTCTATTGCGACAACACTGCGCGACCCCTCCGCGTGCGGGCACTTTGAACATCCACGGCCCGCCTCGGCCGGCTGTGGACAACTTCTTCGGAGAACCGTTGTCTATACTCCGCGGCCGCGGCCGACCGGCTGCGATCGCCCTCTCGGAACGATGAAACGCACCTACCAGCCCAACGTGCGGCGACGGAAGCGGAAGCACGGATTCCGCGCCCGGATGTCCACCCGCGCCGGCCGCGCGATCCTCAAGCGCCGCCGCGCCCGCGGCCGCAAGCGCCTGTCTGCGTAAGTGCTCGAAGGCTTCCCCGGCTCGGCCTCGCCGCGTCTAGTCTGACGAGTCATGCAGCGCCGGCACCGGCTCAGCCGATCGCAGGACTTCGACGCCGTCTACCGGAAGGGCCGCTCGACGTCGACACGCTACCTCGTCCTGCACTGGTTTCCCCGCGAAGAAGAGGACGACGACCCGCGGCTCGGCCTCGCCGTGCCGAAGAACACCGGGACAGCCGTTCAGCGAAACCGCATCAAGCGGCAGCTCCGCGAGCTCTGGCGCGCCCGCCTCGATCAGGTCCCGCCGGGCTGCGACTACGTGCTCGTGGTCAGGCCCGGACTCGATCGAAGCGGCGGCTGCGCAGGGTCCCGCGTGGCTCGGCGATCGCGTCGACGAGCTGTTGAAGGCGGCAGCGTGAAGGTTCTCAGCCTCGTGCTGCGCTCGCTCGCGCCCTCGCCGGGAGTCGCCGCACGCGCCGACCTGCAAGTACCACCCGAGCGTGCTCGCAGTACGCGTCTGCTGGCCCTGCGCAAGCACGGCTTGCTCAAGGGCTCGGCCATGACCGCGTGGCGACTGCTCGCTGCAACCCGTGGAGCCACGGAGGCGTGGACCACCCGTGATCGTCGTTCGGCGGCGCCTCACTCCCGCGGGGGCCGGCGCGTGATCGTCGCCGGCATTACCACCCCGATCGTCAACGTCCTCGCCGGCGTCATCGACTGTCTCGGCCCGCACGGCACCATCGGCCTGCCGTGGGCCTGGGCGATCGTCGCGCTGACGGTGATGGTGCGGATCGCTGCTCGTCCCGCTGACGGTGAAGCAGATCCACTCCATGCAGAACCTCCAGCGGCACGCGCCGGAGATGAAGGAGATCCAGCGCAAGTACAAGGGCGACACGCTCGAAGATGAACGAGGAGTTGATGAAGTTCTACAAGGAGAACCGCATCAACCCGGCCGCCTCGTGCCTGCCCATCCTCGTGCAGATCCCGATCTTCATCTCGCTCTTCTTCCTGCTCAAGAGCTTCACGGACAACGTGGACTACGTGCAGGGCGACAACCTCGAGTGGCTCGGCTTGATCAACATTCTCGACAAGGCGAGCGTCGGGTGGGGCCCGCTGCTGATCGTCATCTACATCACGAGCCAGCTTGCGTCGACGTACTTCATGTCGGCGACGTGGAACGGACGCAGCGGATGCTCTTGTTCGCGCTGCCGTTCCTCTTCATCCCGTTCGTCGTCAACTTCAAGGCCGGCCTCGTCCTCTACTGGGCGACGACGAACCTCTGGACCGTCGGGCCAGGGAATCGTCACCCGCCAGCTCGTGCCGCGGACGAAGGTGACGCGCCCAGAAGAAGAGCTCGCGCACGCCTCCCAAGGTCGAGGCGGCACAGGCTGAGACGGAGGCGGCGGGCGAGCCACGGGTGGCGCCCGAGCCGGCCACCGTCGCGCAGACTTCGGCACCGGCCGCTCCGCGACGCGTGAAGCGAAAGAAGAAGCGCGGCGGCAGACGATGACTGCAGACGCCGGCTTCGTGGAGCTCGAGGCCTCCGGCGAGACGATCGGCGAGGCGAAGTGGCAGGCGCTACGGGAGCTCGAGAGGCTCCATCCGGGCCTCGACCGCGATGCCGTGACGTTCGAGGTGCTGACCGAGGGTGAGCGCGGCCTGCTCGGTGTGGGAACGTCCCCGGCCCGTGTTCTGGCGCGTGTCGAGAGCGCGGCCATCCGCGAAGTTCCGGTGACTGACACCGACGTCTCTCCGGTCGGCGACCTCGCTCGCGACCTCGTGGAACGCATCGCCGCAGCTCTCGGCGTACCGGCGCGGGTGACCGTGGCGGAAGACGACGAAACCGTATGCATCTCGGCGTCAGCTTCCGACGCAGGTGTTCTCATCGGACGTGACGGCCGGACGATCGACGCAATGCAACACGTCGTGTCGTCCATTGCCTACCGAATGCAGGGGGAGGGCGGCAAGGCGGTCGAGGTGGACGCCGGCGGGTACCGCGAGCGGCGGCGCGCCCGTCTCGAGACCATGGCCCGCCAGGCGGCCGACCGGGCTCAGGCGAGCGGAGCAGCAGTACGGCTGGACGCCATGAGCGCTCTCGAACGAAGGATCGTCCACCTCGCGCTGGAGGACGTCGCCGGCGTTGAGACACGCAGTGAGGGCGACGACCCGGAACGCTGCGTCGTGGTCGTGCCGACCTCTTCAGTCGAGCTGGAGTGAACGATCCGCGCCTCGAGCGGTGGCTCGACGCGCTGCTAGAGACGCCGGGGCTGACGTCGATAGCCGACCGCGGCGAGGCCCGCCGCGTTCACGTTGACGGCAGCCTTGCCGCTCTACCGGCCGTGCAGCGCTTCGCCGGTCCGATCGTCGACGTCGGGTCCGGCGGCGGCTCGCCGGGCATCCCGCTGGCGGCTGAGCTGCCCGACCGGGAAGTCACGCTGCTCGAGGCTAATGCCAGGAAGGCCTCGTTCCTCGAGCGTGTCGCCGCCGACTTCCCGAACGTTCGCGTCGTGCGCGGTCGCGCCGAGGAACAGGATGTGGACTTCTACGGCGTCGCGGTGGCGCGGGCTCTCGCTCCGCCGCCGGTAGCTGCCGAGTGGTGCCTGCCACTGGTCCGGCCGGGCGGTGGAGTCGTTCTCTACGCCGGACCGACCGCCGACGTGGCGGCAGTGGCCGTCGTTGCGAGCCGCCTGGGAGGCGGTGAGCCGGAGGCGATGCAGAGTGCGATCGTCATATCGAAGGTGGCGCCCACACCCGCGGGCTTTCCGCGCCGTCCCGGGATGGCGCGAAAGAGGCCTTTGGCGTAGGAGGGTCTGACGAAACAGTGACTGTGCCGCCGGAATCACGCTGGAGGCCGCGCTGCGGCGTCCTCGGTCGCCCACGTACTTGACTAGTACGCGGGCTCCCTGCGTCCTTGCATCACAACCTCCAGCGCGCCCCGGCGACGAGCACCGTTCCGCCAGACCCTCCTGACCGTCCGCTGCCCTGAGGACAATGGGCTCGTGCCCAGCACGGTCTTCGCGCTCGCGAACCAGAAGGGCGGCGTGGGCAAGACGACGACAGCCGTCAACCTCGCCGCCTGCCTCGCCGACGCCGGCGAGCGAGTGCTCGTCGTCGATCTCGACCCGCAGGCTAACGCTACCTCTGGGCTTGGCGAGCGTGCGAATGGCACGTCGAGCTACGACCTGCTGGACGGCGCTCCGCTGGAGTCGCTCGCGAAGCCGACACGCTTTGGGAACCTCCACCTCGTGCCTTCCCGGCCAGAGCTGGCCGGTGCCGCTGTCGAGCTCTCGTTGCGCGAGGACGGTGAGCGCTTTCTCGCGCAGGCGCTGAACGGCCGTACCTCGAGCTTCTCCTTCGTCTTTCTCGACTGCCCGCCGTCGCTGGGGCCGCTGACCGTGAACGCGCTGGCCGCTGCCGACGCGGTGCTCGTTCCCGTGCAGGCCGAGTACTACGCGCTCGAGGGCCTCGCGCAGCTGCTCGACTCGGTCGAGCTCGTCCGCCGCCGGCTCAATCCGAAGCTGTCACTGGCCGGCGTCCTGTTGACGATGGTCGACCGCCGCACACGGCTCGCGGCCGAGGTGGAGGCGGATGTCCGCAGGCACCTCGGCGGGCTCGTGTTCCGCACGACCGTTCCCCGATCCGTGAGGTTGGCCGAGGCTCCGAGCCACGGCTTGCCGGTGATTGCCTACGACCGCCGATCCGCGGGAGCGGAGGCGTACTGGAAGGTGGCGATGGAGCTTGCCGAGCGCACCTGAAGCGAAAGACGGACGTCGCGGCCTTGGCCGCGGTCTGGACGTCCTGATCGGAGGCGCCACGCAGGCGGACCTCGCGCACATCCCGGTCGACGCGGTGCACCCCAACCCGCGCCAGCCGCGCCGGAGGATCGATGGCGAGACGGTTTCCGGCCTGGCCGAATCGATCAGGCAGCAGGGTGTCGTCCAGCCGGTAGTGGTCCGCCCGCGCGCCGCAGGAGGCTGGGAGCTGATCGCCGGCGAACGCCGGTGGCGTGCTGCTCGCGAGGCGGGACTGAAGACGGTTCCAGCCGTCGTTCGGCACGCGGACGACCGCGACTCGCTGCTGCTGGCGCTCGTCGAGAACGTCGCGCGCGAGCAGCTGTCGCCGGTCGAGGAAGCGCGTGCGTACGCCGTGCTGATGGACGAGTTCGTGCTCACCCTCGGGGAGGTGGCAGACACGGTGGGCCGCTCCAAGCCCTCGGTGGCCAACCGGCTCCGGCTGCTCGACCTCCCCGACGACGTGCTCGGCATGGTCGAGCGCGGCGAGCTGACGGAAGGTCACGCGCGTGCGGTGCTGGCGGTGCCGGATCAGGACGAGCGGCGGGCGCTGGCGAGCCTCATCGTCCGCCGCGGGCTATCCGTACGAGCTGCCGAGCAGGCGGCGCGCTGGGCCGGCGCCAGGCAGCGCCCGCGCCGAAAGAGCGCGCCCGTGGATCCGGCCCTCGCTCAGAGCGTGCGCCAGTCGGCCGAGAGACTGCTAGGCCGGCCGGTGAAGGTCGGCCGTGACAAGGTGGAGATCCCGTTCGCCGACGAGCACGAGCTGGCCGAGATCGCCGAGGTACTCGAGCAAGCAGCCGGCGGCTGACGGCTCGCTAGAATCGCGTGCTGCGGGCGATTAGCTCAGTTGGTTAGAGCGCCGCTCTGATAAGGCGGAGGTCCGTGGTTCGAATCCACGATCGCCCACTCCTCCCCTCGCCCGCTTCGACTTTCCGCTCGGGGGTGCGCCCTTCGGGCGCGCTTTGGACACGGGCCTGTAGCGTGCCGCGCCCGCACGGGTCGGTCGCGGCGGCGCTGTGCGGACTCTCGCGACGACCGCGCTCGGCTACCATCGGACCGCGCGATGACGGAGATGGTCATCTACGGGGTGAGCTTCGACCTCGTCGGCAAGCAGCCGATCGTGCTGCTGAAGACGACCGACGGCAATCGCTTCCTCCCGATCTGGATCGGCCAGTCCGAAGCCGCCGCCATCCTCATGAAGCTCCAGGGTCAGGCGACGCCACGGCCGCTGACGCACGACCTGTTCACGAACGCGCTGGGCGAGCTCGACGCGCAGGTCATCCGCGTGTGCGTGACCGAGCTACGCGAAAGCACGTTCTACGCCACGATCACGATTCGGCAGGACGGGTCGGAGCTCGAGATCGACTCGCGGCCCTCCGACGCCATCGCGCTCGCCGTCAGGGCGGACGCGCCGATCTTCGCGGACGACACCGTTATCGAGGAGTCGGCGATCGAGTTCGAGGGTGACGACGTGAACGAGGACGACCTCGTCGACGAGTTCAAGAAGTTCCTCGACAAGGTGACACCGGACGAGTTCGCGGCCGCCGAAGGCGAGCCGGATAGCCGGCCTCGTAGACGATGAAGGGACAGGATGAATCCTGTCCCCGCCTCTCAGTAGACGAACACCACTTCGCCGTAGGGCTCGCTCTCGAAGAGCCGGTCGGCCACGAAGTTCGGTACCCGGACGCAGCCATGCGATGCCGGGTACGGCGGCACCGACGGGTTGCCGTGGATCGCATACCCGCCGTAGAAGTACATGGGCTTATAGAGCACGCCCAGCGGGCTCGGGTCGTATCCGGGTACCTTGCGGCCGATTGCGAAGCGGCCGACCGGTGTGTAGTAGCCGGCGATGCCGGCCGTCGAGACCGGAGAGATCAGCGAGGCGCGGCCGTCGCGGACGACGATGAGGATCTGACGCTGCTTGTCGATCTCGATGTGACTCGCCGGACTGGGGTAGCGCGGCACGATCTCCGCGGGCCGGGCCAGGCGCCGCCAGAACGCGGCGTCGGCCACACCGGTTCGCTCGAGGCGCTGCGCTTTCTGGAACGCGTACACGGCCTGCTGGGCGTCGGAGTCGAACACCGTGCGCGAAGACGGAGCCGCGTAGCCCAGCTCGCGCAGCCGGTCTAGCAGCGCGGCGACGAACGGGCTCTGGTAGCCATAGGAGATCGTCGGAGCGCGGAGGGCGACGCGGATCCTCTTGCCGACATAGCCGTATCCCTTTGTAGGCAAGACGTCGATCGCGACGTCGAACGGCGAGACGGCCGTGGTCCCGAGCTTCACTCGCGCGTTGCGCGGAAACGCACCGCGGTAGGACTCCATGCCCTCGCGGACGACGCGCACTCGCACGGCGCCTGCCTCGTCGGGCTCGAGACGGGCGAGGACCGAAAGCGGCTCACCGGCGACGCGCGTACCGACGAGCCTCGCCTGAAGCCTCGGGATGATCCGGACGGTGACGGGTTTCGACGAGATGCCGGCTGCCACCGTGTGGAACGGTCCCGGGCGGCCCAGGGAGACCTGGAAGCGGTACGAGCCGTCGCGGCGGATGCCCATCGAGGCCACGCGTGTCATGCCGCGCATGAGGCTCACGCGCGTGCCGGGCCGGGCCGGCGAGAGCCGCCCGGCGAAATCGACGACGTGGCCGAACTTTGTCGCGCCGGGCGCTCCCAGTGTCAGCTTCGTTTCCTGGCCGACGGCAGCGGCAGGCGCGGCCAGCGCCAGGAAGATTCCGAGTGCAACCGCCGTTCGCACGCCGCGAGGATAGAGGCCGCTCAGGTCGTCACGGTTACGGCAACGATCAGCGCTACGGCGTTGAACAGCGCGTGCACGGCGATGCATGGATAGACGCTGTTGGTCTTCGCCCGCAGCCATGCCAGCCCCATCCCAAAAGCCGACAGAACAATCAGGCCCGCGATGAGCCCATGCACGAGGCCGAACAGGACTCCCACGGTGACGATCGCAACGGCTTGTCCGAACCGAGCCAGCAACGAGTATCCAGCACCGCGAAACATCAGCTCCTCGACAACCGGCGCGATCACCGCGATGACGACGGCATTCGCTGCGTACGCGGCGGCGCGATCAGGGTCCCAGGTGTCCGGTGTCAGGCCCTGTTCTTCCCCGGCATGAAGGAACGGCTCGAGGACGGCCTCGACGACGAACACAGCGACGATCACGGCCATCGACAAGCCGATTGCCCGGCCGATCGAGCGAGGGCGGCGCAGGGCAAGGAGCTCGCGGTGCCGCCCACGCGTGATCAACAGGACGACCAGCAACGTGATGCCGTACCAGATAGCGCCGCTCCAGGCGGTGCTGTACTGGTACAGCGCATCGTCCGGTGGGTCGCCCCCGCTCGCCCGGCTGGCATACGCGAGCGCGACGTAGACACCGACGAACGTCAGCCAGGCAACGAGCCTGCCCGTCATGAGAGCGTCTCGACGGCTGCTGAGAGCGGGGCAGGCGCGAAGTACATGGCGGCGGCGGCGGCGCTCTGCTCGTCAGCGGGCTCGTCTCCGACGTGGAGCGCTCGCCCCGGTGTCACAGCCAGTCGCTCCATCGCGAGCCGGAGCGGCGCCGGGTCCGGCTTGGGGACGCCCGCCTCCGCGGACGTGACCACCGCGTCGAAGTAGCCCAGCAGACCAAGCGCCTCCAGTCGCTCGGGCAGCGAGCAGTCCCAGTTGGCGACGACTGCCAGCTTCAGCTCGCGCGCCCGGAGAACGCGAAGCGCCTCGACGGCACCGTCGGCAGGGCGAAAGACGAGCGCGCCCATGAAAGCGTCCACGAAGTCCTCGGGATCCAGTGGAGCGTGCAGCGCGTCGAGGAACACCGTCACGCACTCATGTCGCAGCCGCTCGAGCGTGGCCGGGTCGCGCGCGAGATGCGACCGTGGCCGGTAGTAGGCCACCTCCTCGGCGAAGGCCTCTGCCACCTGGGGCAGCGAGCGGCGAACGCCGTGGGCCCCGAGCGCCTCGGCGAGCGGTTTCACGGGATCCTCGATCTCCAGAAGCGTTCCGAAGCCGTCCACCGTCACGGCGTCGAGCTCAACGAACCGCATTCGGATGCAGCGCCCGAGCCAGGACCTCGACGCCGACGCCGATGTTCGGCCCCGGCATCAGCAACCGCTCGTCGATCGTCACGACGCGGCCCTTCCGCACCGCCTGCAGCTTCTTCGTACGCGGCCCCCGCCGCAGCTGCTTTAGGGTCGCTCCCATGCCCGCGACGGTGACGTACACCTCCGGGTCGCGGGCGCGCAGTTGTCTGACCGTGAGCTGAAGGCCGTCGGGAACGTCGCCGGCGACGTTTCGGCCGTGCGCTTCTCGAATCAGGTCGCCGATAAGCGAGCTGTCCGACGCGCTCGTGAAGTCGCCGCGGTCGACGAACACCGTCGTCGGCCGGGCTCCCCGCAGCAGCCGGTTCACGCGCTGCCGGCGACGCTCGATTTCCCGGACGCGCCGGCGGGCCGCGGAGGGTTCGGCGACGATCAACCCGAGCTGCGTGATCGCTCGCTCGATCTCCGTGACCGATCGATCCGGCGTCACGTAGACGGGGGCGCCTGCGGCGTCCGCCTGCGACAGCGTCTTCTCGTCGGTGTCGGAGGGCGCAACGACGAGATCTGGGCGCAGGCCGGGCAGGTCGGCGACGTCCACGCTGGAGCCGACCACGCGGTCACCCGCTCCGATTGCCTCGAGGATCGCCTCTGCGCCTCCGTCGAGGACGACGATGCGCTTTGCAGGTGCAGGGATCGCCAACGGCCGGTCCTGGGTTGTGACGGTCAGCGGATAGAGCTCGATCGGAGCTCCAACGGGCTCAGAGCGCTCCCCGCAGGCAGTGGCCAGGAGGGCGCAAGCCAGCACCGCGACGATGCGGAAGCTGCGAAACACCCGCGGAATGCTAGTCGCGCAGGTCTACCATTCCGGTTCACGAACTCGGAGGTGCCGTGTCGCCGTCCTCCCGCAAGCAGCGTTCCGACGATCTCGCGAGGGCCATCCACCGCCGCAGGACGCGGCGGAGCTCGAGAAACCGTCGCTCGCGCCGGATCGGCGTAGTGCTCGGCGCGCTGCTCGTCCTGGGTGCCGGCGCGGTCGCGGCAGGAGCGGTCACCGCCGTCAGCCTTGCGAGGACGCACTGTGACCTCGGCGTCCTGCGGCCGGTGTCGATCGGCCAGAACAGCTTCGTCTATGCGGCCGACGGGTCGTCGCTGGGATCGATCCCCGCCGAGCGCAACCGGCAGCCCGTCGCGCTTACCGAGATCAGCCCGTGGATGCGCCGAGCGACGATCGCCGTCGAGGACCGGCGGTTCTACCGACACGGCGGCGTCGACTACGAGGGGATCGCGCGCGCCCTTTGGCGTGACATCACCGAGGGTGAGGTCGTCGAAGGAGGGTCGACCCTCACCCAGCAGCTCGTACGCAACCTCTACATCTCGCGGGAGCGGACGGTGGGACGCAAGCTCCGCGAGGCGTGCCTCGCCATCCAGCTCAACCGGAAGTGGTCGAAGCAGCGGATCCTGCGCTCGTGGCTCAACGCCGTCTACTTCGGCAACCGCTCGTACGGCATCGAGGCCGCCTCGCAGACGTACTTCTCGAAGCACGCGCAGCAGCTGAACCTGCGAGAGGCCGCGCTGCTGGCCGGGCTTCCTCAGGCGCCGTCGGCCTATGACCCGTTCGTCGTTCCCGACGTCGCGCTTGCGCGGCGGAACACCGTCTTGCGGGCAATGCTCGACAACGGCGACATTACGCGCAAGCAGTTCCGATGGGCTGTCGCCAGCTCGGACCTCCGGTTGCGGCCCGGCGAGCTCTACTCGACGATCCGCGAGCCGTACTTCTTTGGCTACGTGCGTGACGAGCTGATCGACCACTACGGTGCGAACACGGTCCGCTCGGGAGGGCTCAAGGTCTACACGACCATCAACCCGCGCTTCCAGCGCGCCGCCGAGGTCTCCATTCGGGAGACGCTCGAACGAGTCAGGCGACCCGGCCTCCGCCGTCGTCTCGATCAACCCGGCCAACGGCGCCATTCGTGCGATGACATCGGTGACCCCTGGCCACAAGGGCTACCAGTTCAACCTCGTCGCGCAGGCGCGGAGGCAAGCCGGCTCCACGTTCAAGACCTTTGTGCTGGCGACTGCGGTGATGAGGCACATCGACCCCTCGTCGACGTACTACGTCTCGGCGCCCTTCTATTACCAGCCGGACCCGAACGTCCCGGCGTGGGAGGTGTCGACCTATGACCACTCCTACTCCGGCTGGACGTCGATCGAGAACGCGACCATCCATTCCGACAACACTGTCTTCGCGCAGCTGACAGTGGACGTCGGGCCTGAGAACGTGGCCGCCACGGCCAGACGCATGGGAGTGCAAGACGCCGCTGCTCGCCGTCCCGTCGCTCGGGCTGGGCGCCATCGCCATCTCGCCGCTCGATCTCGCTTCGGGCTACGCGACGATCGCCGGACGCGGCATGTATTCGCGTCCGATGGCGATCCGCAAGGTCATCCTCCGCGACGGCCGTGAGGACACCGACGCCGGCTGGGGTAAGCCGCAGCGACGTCGTGTGATGTCAGAGGGCGAGGCGTACGTGGTCACGAAGATCCTCGAAGAGAACATGCAGTACGGCACCGGCACCGGCAGCGGCGCTCGTTCGGCCAGCGGCCGGCAAGACCGGGACGACCGACGATCACGCCGACGCCTGGTTCGCCGGCTTCACGCCTGACCTGACGACCGTCGTCTGGGTCGGCTATCCGCAGGGGGAGATCCCGATGGAGTCGGTCCACGGCATCGCGGTCTCCGGGGGCAGCTTCCCGGCGGACATCTGGCGGCTGTACATGGAGCGCGCCCTCTGGTCTTCTGCTCCGCTGGAGTGGGAAGTGCCCAGCGAGCTGCCGACGTGGGAGCCGTGGGAGCGCAGTGACGATGTCCTGTCGTACGACCCGTACGCAGTGCCGGAGAAGACCGAGAAGAAGAAGACCGAGGTGCCCGCTCCGCCGTCGAAACCAACTCCTCCTCCTCCGCCACCGGCGCCTCCCTCGCCGCCGGCGCAGACAATCCCCATCGGCTGAACCGTTGGCGGGCGCGTCGGCGCAAGCGATCTCTCGGGTCAAGATCGACCGCTCGGCATCGGCGCTCGCGCTGGCAGCCGGTGGATCCGTCCTGCTGCTGGTCGCGTCTGCTGTGGCGTTTGCGCACCCCGAAGCATCCCCCGTCTCGCCCGACCACGGCGGCGGCGACAGCCGCTGGGCATGGCTCTTTCTCGGCGCGCTCTGTGCAGCCTTCGTCTGCTACACGCTCGGGATTCTCACGCTCGCGCGCACGACCGTGCGAGTCGGCCCGGTGGTCGTGCTCGCCGTCGCGATCCAGCTCGTACCGCTCGCCGGCCCGGTCCTCCTCTCGACCGACCTCTACACGTACTGGGCACGAGCTCGGGTTGCCACGACCCACGAAGCCAATCCGTACGATGTCGAGCCCGGCAGGTACCCGGACGACCCGGCGGTTGAGCGGATGGGGGCGTCGTGGAGAGACCGACCGACGGGGTACGGGCCAGCGTTCACGCTGCTCTCGGAGGGCCATGCCCTCGCAGCTGGACGCTCACCGTCCCGGGCCGCGTGGCTCTATCGCGGTCTGGCGGCGGCGTCGATGGTGGCCCTCGTCCTCCTGGCCGCGAGGCTCGCGCGGCGCCCGGCATTCGCGGCCGCGTTCGTCGGCTGGAACCCCGTGCTGGCAATCCACTTCGCAGGCGGCGGCCACAACGACGCGCTCGTTGTCGCACTCGTGCTCGCCGCGTTGCTCCTCTCGGCTCGAAGCAGACCCACGGCCTCGGGGGCAGCGTGGGCAAGTGCCATCGGCCTGAAGTGGTTCCCCCTGGTGTTTCTTCCCCTGCACGCCCTGGAGGCACGTCGCCTGGGCCGGCAGGTTCGACACCTTGGGCTCGCCGCCGTTGGCTTTCTGATCGTCGCTCTCGCCTTCTGGCGATACGGCTCGGCGTGGCTCGAATCCGCCGCACACGTCTCGGGCCAGCTTCGGCGGACGACGTCGTTGAGCACGGCACGCTGGCTGACCGATCTCGGCATGTCGGAGCGGGCGGCGATCGCCCTGCTCGGCGCGCTGTTCCTGGCAGGGTATGCGTGGCTGCTTCGGGAGGCCTGGCGCGGCCGCGCGAGGCTCGCACTGTGCGCAGGGCTCTTGCTTGTCACGACCTCGTGGCTCGTTCCTTGGTATGCAGTGTGGATGGTGCCGCTGGCTGCCGTCGAGGAGGACACGGCAGCACGCGTGCTTGCCGTCGTGCTCTCCGCCTACATCCTCCGCGGCGCGATACCGCTGTAGATTCTCGGCGGGCGATGTCGGAGCTCATGTCGCTTACGGCTGCGCTGGGGGCCGTGCTCGCGCACGCGCGCCCTCTTCCCCCCGAACGGGTTGAGCTCTCATCTGCAGGGGGACGCGTGCTTGCGGAGCCTGCTCGCGCCGTCGTCGACCTCCCGCCGTTCGCCGCGTCGGCCATGGACGGCTATGCACTCCGTGCCGAGGAAACCCCCGGGACGTTTCCGGTGGTCTTCAGGATCGCCGCCGGCACGCCTGCGCCGGGCCCGCTCACGGCCGGCAGCGCGATGGCAATTGCCACGGGCGGCGCGGTTCCCGATGGCGCAGATGCGGTTGTCCCCATCGAGCACGTCGAGGAGAAGGACGGCACGCTCACCGTCCCTGCCGCCGTGCAGGCCGGTGCCAACGTCCGGCCGCGTGGAGGCGACGTCGCCAGGGGAAGCGAGATCGCGCTCGCGGGCGCGCGGATCGGGCCCGCCCAGATCGGCGCTCTCGGCGCGGCCGGGCTGGACGAGGTGTCATGCGGCCGCCGTCCACGCGTCGCAGTCGTCACCACGGGCTCCGAGCTTCGCGAGCCCGGCTCGGCGCTGGGGCCGGGCGAGATCTACGAGTCGAACGGCGCGATGCTCGTGGCGCAGCTGTCAGCAGCCGGGGCGGAGGTGCGCCCGGCCCGCTCGGTAGCGGACGACGAGGAGTCGCACCGGCTGGCAATCGAGCAGGGCCTGGAGCTCGACGTGCTCGTCACGTCGGGCGGTGTCTCCGTCGGGCCGCATGACCTCGTGCGGCGCGTCGAGGAGGAGCTCGGAGTCGAGGAGGTGTTCTGGGGAGTGGCCGTCAAGCCTGGCAAGCCTGTCTCGTTCGGCGTTCGTGGGAACACGCTCGTCTTCGGCCTGCCCGGCAATCCCGTCTCGTCGCTCGTGGCCTGTGCGCTGTTCGTGCTCCCGGCGGTGAACGCGCTGCAGGGCTCGTCCGACCCGGGGCCCCGCCTGGAGTGGGGCCGGCTGGCGGGGCCGGTTCGCCGTGACCAGCAACGGGACGTGTTCCTGCGCGCGGTGGCCACGTCCACGCCGAACGGCGTCGAGTTGGCGCCTGTGTCCGGTCAGGACAGCCATATGATCGCCCGCGCCGCAGGTGCGAATGCGCTCGCGCTTGCCCGGCGCGGCGAGGGCCTCTGCCCGGCCGGCTCGCGCGTCGAGTACCTCCGCCTATGAGAGCCCGTCGCTGCGGCCGACCGCGTATGCGGTGCCGCCGCGCGGCTTCACGCTGACCGGACGGGCGTAGACGATGTAGCGCTCGCTGGCGAAGAACCTCGGGTGGCAGGCTTGGAGGGCGATTTCCTCGCGTCCGGACGACTGGAGCCGCTCGAGGTCGTCGGCGGGAACGATGACGTGGCTCGAGACGCGGTAGACGAACGTGCCGTACGGAACCTCCAGTCGCACCTCGTCGCCCACGCGCAGCCGGTCGATGTGCGCGAACGGCGCGCCGTACGTCGTCCTGTGGCCTGCGATGTAGATCAGCTCGCCCTCTCCGGGTACGTACGACTTCGTGAAGCGGCCGGGGCCTTTCGTCAGGGTCGCGCTGTCGGTGCCCTCGACGACAATTGCGTCCAGGCCGAGCTGAGGGACGCGCAGCCTGCCAACAGCGTCGCCCCGCTCGAGCTGCATGCGGTAACGCGCCGCCGCCTCGGCGATTCGCCGCTTCTGGATCGACACCGGCACCGACGGCTCCACGCGAACCGGCGGCACGTAGGCGACCTCCTCGCGCAGGTACTCGGTCTCGAGGCTCTGTTGCTGGTGGGACGTGTAGAGCGCCGTGAACGGGTCCTGCCACTGCCAGACCGTGAAGGCCCAGGCCGCGCCGAGTAGCCCTGCGGCGACGACTGCCGTGCCCGCCATACGGAGGACGCGTCTCATGAGCGTTGCCAGGAGCTACGGAGGGCAGCGATGGCGGTACCGACCGCACCGCGTGCCGGCCGATCCGCCGGTGCCGGATACGGCGCGTAGCGGCCGGTCGTGACGGCCAGGACCTGGGCGGCGACGGCCGTCCAGGCGAGGACGAGGAGGAGCGTGAAGGGGGACACGTAGCCGAGCGCGGTCAGCTCCGCAAGGTACCAGGGTGCGTCCAGGCCGAGGCCGAATCTCAGCGCCATCGAGCCAAGGACGAGGAAGGGGCCCGTCAGGCCGATCACGTAGAGGGAGGTGCGGAGGAATGCCCCGCGCTTCCGTACCTGCACCAGCCACAGCCAGGCGTGCGCGGATGGAAGCAGGAACAGGAGCCCCCATGGATTCGTGACGATCATCACAAGCCCCACGATTGCCAGCGCGCAGAGTGCCACGGTCATGCCGGCGACTTCGCCCTCTTCCGCTACCGGTCCTGCCGGTACGAGCCGGGTCCGCGCGATGAGCCAGCCGGCTAGGACGACAAGCAAGAAGAGCGCGAGCGCGAGCCGGGGCCAGTGGCTGGCGGCCTCCGAGGCAGGATTGATCGCCGCCTCGTCGCCGTTCGGCCACGCACCGGCCATCCCGAAGAGCGCAAACACGATCCCGACGAAGACCCAGAAGCCGAGACGCCGGAGATAGCTGCGGACGCTGGGTACCAGCGGCACGTGCCAGCGCCGCAGCCGCGCCACGAGATCGGCGAGGCAGAGCAGGAAGGGAACGAGCAACGCGATGTAGAGCAGCGCGATGGCCCAGCCCTGAATGACGCGGCCACCGACGTAGATATAGGCGCCTGTACCGCGCGCGGGCTCCAGGCTGGCGTCGAGTGACGCCAGCAGGCCTTCCGCGGCTCGGCCGACACGGCCGAGGACGACCGGGTCGAGGCGGCCCGGACGCGTGTCCATGTCCGCGCGGCTGCCCTCGGTGGTGATGGTGATCGCCGGGATGCGCTCGGCGAGGAACGCGTCCTGCTCCGTGAGGCTGAAGGGGAAGCCGAGGTCGATCAGCTGGGCGACCGTGCTCGCGGTCTCGGGCCGGCGGCCGGTCTCCTCGTCCAACCGCGCGGCGGCGGTGGCGACGAGCCCCGGCGCCGGCGAGCGCGGGCCCTGTCCCGCTATCTCGAGCCGCGGCGACTTGTGGGAAGCGATCGAGTCGAGGACGACGACCGCCACGACGTGGCCCGCCTGCGGTGAGCCCCGGGCGAGCCGCCGGGCACCGAGCAGGCCATACGCACCGGCGTCGGTGGACGCGAACAGCAAAGTGTGACTGGGGCTGACTCCGCCCGCGGTCGTTCGCGTTCCCGAGTACGCGCGTGCGAGCTCGATGAGCGCCGCTGTGCCGGAGGCATTGTCGTTCGTCCCAGCATGACCGCGAGTCGAGTCGCGGTGCGCGACGACGACGATCGTGTCGCGGGAGCGACCGGGAACGACGGCGGTCACGTTCCGCAGGTCTACGCGCCCGCGCCCGGCGATGTCGACGGGAAAGCGGTCGACCCTGGTCTTGAGGCCCAGGCTGGTGAGCTTCCCGGCAACCCACGCGGCGGCGCCTGCCGAAGCCGGGGTACCCGGCGACCGATCCGGGTGGACCGTCGCGAGCTCCTGGGCGAGCCGGTAGGCAGCCGCGTTGTCGAACGTCGGCTCGAGCGCCGCCGCCGCCTGCGGGAGCGCCGCCGGGCGCGAGATGGTGAACGCTGCAGCGAGCAGCGGGATCGCGGCGACGATCCACGACACGCGGTACAGGCGGCCGTTGACCGGGCGCTCGAGCGAGCCGGAACGGGGCCGCCGCACGCCGCTTGTAGAGGTGAAGGGCTCGGAAATGGCGCGGCTATAGTAGGTCGCGGCTACCCGCGGCTCATGTCGAACCCCGCCACCATTCTCCTGGTCGACGACGAGGAAGCCGTCCAGAAGCTCTTGGCCTACCCCCTCGAGCGCGACGGCTATCGCGTCGTGCAGGCGCGCGACGGCGATGAGGCGCTGCGGCAATTCGAGGAGCACTCCGTCGATCTCGTGGTCCTGGATCTCATGCTCCCGAAGCTCGACGGGCTCGAGGTCTGCAAGCGGCTACGGGCCGTCAGCCACGTTCCGATCATCATGCTCACGGCTCGCGACGACGAGGTGGACAAGGTGCTCGGCCTCGAGCTGGGCGCCGACGACTACATCACGAAGCCGTTCTCGATCCGGGAGTTCCGTAGTCGGGTCAAGGCCGCGCTCCGTCGCGCGGCCGCACCGAAGCACGATGCTGATGGGCAGGAAGCGATCACCATCGACGGGCTCGTCGTCGATCCGGCGCAGACGCGCGGTGCGAGATGAACGGCGAGCCGGTTGAGCTCACGTACGTCGAGTTCGAGCTGCTCTCGACGCTGGCGTCGAGGCCGGGCCGCGTGTACAGCCGGCAGGCGCTGCTCGTCGCGCTGTGGGGCGACTCCGCATACCGCGATCCGCGCACCATCGACGTCCACGTGCGCCACCTCCGCGAGAAGCTCGAGCCCGACGCCGAGCGAGCCGCAGTTCATCCTGACGGTGCGCGGCGTCGGCTACCGCTTCCGCGACGCGTGAATCCTCTCCGTAGCGTCGGTGCGCGACTCAGCCTCGCGCTGCTGCTTGTGCGTGACCGCCGCGCTGGCGCTCGTCTACGCGGCCGTCGCGCCGTCGCTCGAGAACCGGCTCATCAACTCGCGTTTGAACGACCTCGAGCGGAGCGCGCCGGCACTCGCCCAGCAGCTCGTCGAGCAACCCCTATCAAGCCCGCCGACTTCTTCGAGCGCGCGGCGACGACCACGAACGCTCGCGTGGTGCTGTTGCGACCGCTCTCGCGCAGTGCCGTGGACTCTGAGCGTCGTGCAGGATTCACAGGGCGGCGAGCTCGGCGGCTCGGCGACGACCCGCTGGCGCTCGACACCTCGCATGACCTTACCCTCGTCGCTCGACGGTCGACCCGTGACGGCGAGCGCTTCGCCGAGGTGGCGGTGCCCGTCGGGCGCGACGGGAGCGTGCTGCTGCTGTCCGCGTCGCTCGCGCGCGCTCTCGGCGACGTGAGCCTCGTCAAGCGCCGGCTGCTGATCGCAGGCGGCGTCGTGCTCGCACTCGTGTTCGTCGTCGGCTACGCGGGCGCGTGGGTCTTCGCGCGCCGTATTCGCCGGCTCGAGCAGGCAGCCGAGCGCATCGCCGACGGGATGTTCGACGAGCCGGTTGTCGACTCCGGGCAGGACGAGGTCGGCGAGCTCGCGCGCGCCTTCGAGCGCATGCGGCGGCGGCTGGCGCAGCTCGACCATGCCCGCCGCGAGTTCATCGCGAACGCGTCGCACGAGCTGCGAACGCCGGTGTTCTCGCTGGGCGGCTTCCTCGAGCTGCTCGACGACGAGGAGCTGGACGAGGAGACACGCCGCGAGTTCCTGACCACCATGCGCGAACAGGTGCAGCGGCTGGAGAAGCTCGCGACCGAGCTGCTCGACCTCTCTCGCCTGGACGCCGGGCATATCGACCTCGATCGTGACGCCGTCGCCGTGGACGAGGTGGCGCGAACGGCGGCAGGGGAGTTCGCGGCCGTCGCGCTCCAGAGCGGGCACGACCTCGAGGTCGACGCAGCCGCGGCCCGTGCTGGCCATCGGTGACGAGCAGCGCCTGCTTGCAGATCGCGAGGATCCTGCTCGAGAACGCCCTCGTACACACTCCGAGTGGGACGCACGTCTGGATCGAGGTGACCGAGGACCGTGGTCGCGCGCGGCTCGCCGTCTCGGACGACGGGCCTGGCATCGACGAGGCCGAGGTCGCGAACATCTTCGAGCGCTTCTACCGCGTGGACGGCACCCAGGCTTCCGGTAGCGGGCTCGGCCTCGCCATCGCGCGGGAGTTGGCGCGCCTCATGGGCGGCTCGCTGGAGCTCGAGCGCTCCGAGGGCCGCACGACCTTCGCAGTCATGCTGCCGGCGGCGGCATCGTCTGTCGAAAGCGCGACAAAGACACCGGTCAAGGTCGCCACCTAGGGCGCCGGACGCGTTTTCACGTGGAAACGGTAGGAGGGTCTGGCGGAACGGTGCTCGTCGCCGGGGCGGCGTGCTGGAGGTTGTGATGCAAGGACGCAGGGAGCCCGCGTACTAGTCAAGTACGTGGGCGACCGAGGACGCCGCAGCACGGCCTTCCAGCGCGATTCCGGAGGCGCAGTCACTGTTTCGCCAGACTCTCC
The DNA here is from genome assembly GCA_963786725.1 of uncultured Actinomycetes bacterium. Classification (GTDB taxonomy): domain Bacteria; phylum Actinomycetota; class Thermoleophilia; order Gaiellales; family Gaiellaceae; genus PALSA-612. The sequence continues at coordinate 391,802 of CAWBAD010000006.1, forward strand.
TGCAGTCCGACGCCGGGCTGTATCGTTGCCGCCGGGCGCGTTTTCATGCTGAATCTCGTCAACGTCGGACACAAGTCGCTCGCGGATTACGCGTCGATCTCGACGCGTGGGTTGATGGCGGAGATCGACGAGTTGGCCGCGTCGCTCGTCGGCAAGCGCGTGCTCCACCTGTCGGCGACGGCGTTCGGCGGAGGCGTAGCCGAGATCAACTACACGCTCGTGCCGCTGATGGCGGACGTCGGGCTCGAGGTCGAGTGGCGCATCATCCAGGCTACGGACGGCTTCTTCGACGCCACGAAGACGATCCACAACGCGCTCCAGGGCAATCCCGAGGGCCTGACGGAGGAGCAGCAGGAGATCTACCGGCGCTGCAATGCCGAGAACGCGCGGCTGCTCGAAGGCGACTACGACCTCGTCATCGTCCACGACGCGCAGCCGGCGGCGATGATCGATACGGCCGAGGGTTCGTCCGCCCGCTGGATCTGGCGCTGCCACATCGACCTCTCGACGCCGAACGAGGAAGTGCTCAACCTGCTGCTGCCCTCCATCGCGAAGTACGACGCGGCGATCTTCCACATGGCGGAGTACGTGCCACGCGGCGGCGCGCTGCCCCGGTCCTACATCTGGCCGCCCGCGATCGACCCGCTGGCGCCGAAGAACATGGCGCTGCCGCCCGAGGAGTCCGTGTACATCATCAACCAGTTCGGCATCGACACGAGCCGCCCGCTGCTCACCCAGGTCTCACGCTTCGACCCGTGGAAGGACCCGCTCGGTGTCATCGACGCCTACCGCGTGGTGAAACAGGTGCATCCGGGCGTCCAGTTGGCCCTCGTCGGCTCGATGGCGCACGACGATCCCGAGGGCTGGGACTTCTACAACCAGACCGTCGCCTACGCCGGCGAGGACCCGGACATCTTCGTGCTCTCGAATCTCAACAACGTCGGCTCCGTCGAGGTGAACGCGTTTCAGGTGTATTCCGCGGCGCTGATCCAGAAGTCGATCCGCGAGGGATTCGGTCTGACCGTGTCGGAAGGCCTCTGGAAGGCTCGGCCCGTCGTGGCCGGCCGCGTGGGCGGCATCGTCACCCAGATCGAGCATGGCGTCACCGGCTGGCTTGTCGACTCGTCGACGGAGTGCGCCGACGCGTGTCTCGAGATCATGGCCAATCCTGCCGCGGCACGTGAGGCAGCGTTGCGCGGCAAGGAGTACGTGCGCAAGCACTTCCTCACCCCGAGGTTGCTTCGCGACTGGCTCGCGCTCTTCAACCGCCTGCTCGGCTCGGAGAACGCGGGCGGTGCGGAGCTCGTGGAGGTTGCCGCCGAGCCGACGGGATGACCCGCCGGCGGCTGATCGTCGTCTCGAACCGCGGCCCGGTCACGTACGGCCGCGACGAATCAGGGAATCGGCGCGCGCGCCGAGGCGGCGGCGGTCTCGTCACCGCCATCGACAGTCTCGCGTCCGATTACGACGTGACGTGGATCGCCAGTGCGATCAGCGACGAGGATCGAGCCGTCGCGCAGGAGGCGGGTAACGGCGCCTTCGACGAGCTCTCTCGCCGCGACTCGCCCTTCCGGTTGCGGCTCGTGCCCCACGATCCCGCCGCGTTCGACCGCCACTACAACGTCGTCGCCAACCCGATGCTGTGGTTCATCCAGCACCGGCTGTGGGATCTCGTGCGAGCCCCCGCTTTCGACGAGTCGTTCCACGAGGCCTGGCACGGCGGCTACGTGGAAGTGAACGGCGGCTTCGCAGACGCGGTCGTCGACGAGCTCGAGCAGGAGCCCGACGCCACGGTGTTCTTTCACGATTACCACCTCTACCTGGCTCCCCGTTTCGTGCGCAACCGTTGTCCGGATGCGCGGCTCGCGCATTTCGTGCACATCCCCTGGGTCAGCCTCGACGGCTGGAGCGTCCTGCCGTCGGACATGCGCTGGGCCCTGCACAACGGACTGCTGGCGAACGATCTCGTCGGCTTTCACACCGAGCGCTGGCGCCGGTTGTTTGCCGAGGCGGCCTCGACCATCGTCGGCGCCGACCTGAACGGCACCACGATCGAGTACGCGGGCCACGTGACGCAGACGATGGCTCGCCCGATCTCCGTGGATCCGAGCGAGCTCGATGCGCTCGCGCTCGACGACGCCGTGCTGGAGCGGCAGGCGGCTCTGCGGCGGGAGCGGCCCGAGCATCTCGTAGTGCGGGTCGACCGCACCGATCCGTCGAAGAACATCCTGCGTGGCTTCCACGCCTTCGAGCTGCTGCTCGAGCGCCATCCCGAATACCGTGGGCGAGTCCGGATGCTCGCGCTGCTCGACCCGTCTCGTCAGGAGATCCCGGAGTACGCCGAGTACCTGGCCGAGATCGAGCAGGTCGCCGCGGAGGTAAACGAGCGGGTCGGCGCCGGCGTGATCGACCTTCGGCTCGCGGACGACTTCCCGCTCTCCGTCGCCGCGTACACCGAATACGACGTGCTGTTCGTGAACCCGATCTTCGACGGCCTCAACCTCGTTGCCAAGGAGGGGCCGCTGCTCAACGCGCGCGACGGCGTGCTCGTGCTCTCGGAGAACGCGGGCGCCGCGGAGGAGCTGGCGCCGTGGGCGCTGATCGTCAGTCCGTTCGACATCGGTGACCAGGCCGATGCGCTGCATAGGGCCCTGGAGCTTTCTGTCGAGGAGCGCGCGGCGCGCCTGGCTGGGCTGAAGGCGCACGTGCGCGCGCACGACATCGGCTGGTGGGCGGAGGGGCTCTTCGCCGCCCTGGACGAGCTCTCGGCAGCTACACGCGGCTAAACTCGCCCGGTGACGGCTGTGGCCGCAGCGACTGTGCGGTCGGTCAATCCGGCGACGCTCGACGTCGTGTGGGAGGCGCCCGTCGCCGAGCCGCAGGAGGTGGCGGAGGCGGTAGCTGCCGCAGCCGCGGCGCAGCGGGGCTGGCGGCTAACGCCGGCGAACGAGCGCCGCCGCCGGTTCGAAGCGCTCATGGAGCTGTTGCTCGATCGCGCGGACGAGATCGCCTCAACGGTCACGGCCGAGACCGGCAAGCCGCTCGCGGAGTCGTATTCGGCCGAGCTGTTCGTCGCGGCCGAGAGCGCTCGCTGGATCCCTCGCAACGCCGACGGCGTGCTGAGCGGTGAGCGCCTGCGCACTCCGAGGCTGATCGCGTTCAAGCGAGCGCGTGTCGTCAACGAGCCGCTCGGCGTCGTCGGCGTGATCTCGCCGTGGAACTTCCCCTTCAGCGTTCCCTTCTCGCAGGTGGCGGCTGTTGTCGGAATGGGCAACGCAGCGGTGCTGAAGCCGTCCGAGCTGACGCCACTGTCAGGGGAGCTCGTTGCGCAGCTGTTCTGCGACGCCGGCTTCCCGTCCGACCTCGTGCGAATCGTTCACGGCGCGGGTGAGACAGGGCACGCGCTCGTCGAGGCAGAGGGCGTCGCGAAGATTCTCTTCACGGGCTCAGCCTGGGCCGGACGTGCCGTCGCCTCGGCCGCCGCGCCGCTCCTGCGCCCCGTGACGCTGGAGCTCGGCGGCAAGGACCCGATGCTCGTCTTCCGCGACTGTGATCTGGAGCGAACGCTCGCAGGCGCGCTTTGGGGGTCGTTCACCAACTGCGGACAGGTCTGCTCTGGCGCCGAGCGGATCTACGTCGAACGGCCGCTCTACAAACGGTTCACGGAGCAGCTGGCCTCCCGGGCGAGCGATCTACGGATCGGGCAGGGCGACGATCCGGGCGTAGATCTCGGCCCGCTGATCACGGAACGCGCAGCGGGACCGTATCGAGGAGCTCGTGGACGACGCACGCGCGAACGGCGGCATCGTCCGCACCGGCGGCGGCCGACCGGAGATCGGGCTCCCCGGGTGGTTCTACGAGCCGACAGTGCTGTCCGGCGAGCGCATCGAAGGTCGGGTCTCGGAGGAGGAGCTCTTCGGCCCCGTGGTCACGGTCGAGCCGTTCACCGGCGAGGAGGAGGCGGTGCGGCTCGCGAACGCGTCGCCGTACGCTCTCGGCGCGAGTGTCTGGACGCAGGATCCCGCCCGCGCGCGGAGGATCTCGGCCGCGCTCGACGCCGGTGCGGTGTGGACGAACGACATCGCGTACTCGTACTACTTCGCCCAGGCGCCGTGGGGAGGGAGGAAGAGCTCGGGCTACGGGCGCACGCACGGCCTGGAGGGTCTCCGCGAGCTCGTGAGCCCCAAGTACGTCGACGCCGACTCCGGCCGCGTCTCTGTTCCGTGGTGGTACCCGTACCGCCGAGAGGGCGTGGAAGGGTTGAAGGGCGGGCTCGAGCTGCTGTACCGGAAGGGCCCGGCGGCTCGTGGTCGTGGCGCGGCCGCGAAGCGGCGAGGGCTCGCGCACGTCACGCGGCGTTACCTGGGGCGCGAATGAACGAGGGCCTCTCGCACCTCGACGACTCCGGCCGCGTGCACATGGTCGACGTGGGTGGTAAACCGGTGCAGCGCCGTCGGGCGACAGCCACGGCGACCGTACGTATGGCGCCGGCCACGGTCGAGCGGCTGCGCGAGCTGCCCAAAGGCGACGCGCTGGCGTGTGCGGAGGTGGCCGGCATCATGGCCGCCAAGCGGACGAGCGAGCTGATTCCGCTCTGTCATCCGCTCGCCGCTCACGCATGTCAGCGTGACCGTGGAGCCCGCGGACGCGTCGGTGGAGATCACCGCGGTGGCCGAGACGACCGCGCAGACCGGCGTTGAGATGGAGGCGCTGACGGCCGCGTCGATCGCGGCGCTCACGCTCTACGACATGGTCAAGGGCGTGGACTCGGAACTGGTCGTCGAAGAGATCCGGCTGGTGGAGAAGACGAAGTCGTGAACGCGGCCGTGCTCACGGTGTCGGATGGTGTCTCCGAGGGCACCCGCGAGGATCTGAGCGGCGACGTGCTTGCCGAGTTGCTCGCCGCCGAGGGCTATGAGGTAACGCGAAGGGTCGTTCCCGATGAGCGTGACGAGATCTCCGAGGCGATCTCCGCGCTGGCGGAGTTCGCCCAGGTCGTGCTCACGACCGGAGGCACCGGCGTCGGACCGCGCGACGTCACGCCCGAGGCCACCCGCGCCGTCCTCGACCGCTGGGCGCTCGGTATCGCCGAGGCAATTCGGGCGGATGCTGTCGCGAAGACACCCCACGGCATGCTCTCGCGTGGGATTGCCGGCATTCGCGGCCGGACGCTTGTGGTCAACCTCCCCGGCTCGCCGGGCGGTTGCCGGGACGGCTTCGCCGTGCTCCGGCCGGCGCTCGGTCACGCCGTGAAGCTGATCGCGGGCGAGGAGACGGCGCACCGCCAGACGTAATGGAGAGCGCGGTCGTCTATCCGCGGCGCTTCGCGTCGCTCGTGAAGCTCGAGCACACCGTGTTCGCGCTGCCGTTCGCCTACGTGGGCGCGTTCCTCGCGCTCGACGAGGTGCCGAGCGCCGCGCAGATCGTCTGGGTGACCCTGGCCATGATCGGCGCACGCTCGTTTGCGATGGCGGTCAACCGCCTCATCGACGCGAGCATCGACGCGCGGAACCCCCGCACGGCCGGGCGCGAGCTGCCGCAGGGGACGCTGCGTGCGTGGCAGGTCGCCGTGTTCTGCGCCGGCTCGCTGGCCGTCTTCCTGCTGGCCGTCTTCAACCTCGACCCGGTCGTGCGCTGGCTGTGGCCGATCCCCGTGGCGATGTTCGTCGTCTACCCGTACCTCAAGCGCGTGACCTGGCTCAGCCACGCCTGGCTCGGCGCCACGCTCGGTCTCGCGCCGGTGGGCGGCTGGGTGGCCATGACGGGTGAGTTGCCGCTGGCGGCGTGGTTGCTCGGCGCCGGAGTTGCGGCCTGGGTGGCCGGCTTCGACCTCCTCTACGCGATCTTCGACATCGAGATCGACCGCGCGCAGAGTCTCCATTCGTTTCCGGCGCGCTTCGGCGTTCAGGCGACGTTCTGGGGTGCCCGCGTACTGCATGTCCTCGACGGTTCTGCTGCTCGGCTGGGCAGGCGCCGAGCTGGACGCAGGCGTTTTCTACTGGCTCGGCGTGGCCTCCGTCGCGGCCCTGCTCGCGTACGAGCACGCGATCGTCTCGCCCGGCGACCTGCGTCGCCTGAACACGGCGTTCTTCACGCTGAACGGCGTGATCAGCATCGTGTTCTTCTGCTTCGTGCTTGCGGACGTGACCGCGTGATCCGCGCCAGCGGGCTGGCCAAGCGCTACGGCGACAAGCGCGTGCTCCAGGACCTGGACTTCGAGCTGCCCCGCGGCGGCTTCTTCCTCGTTACCGGGCCCAACGGCTCCGGCAAGACGACCTTGTTGCGGCTCTGCGCCGGGCTGGCGACGCCGACCTCCGGCGAGCTGGAGGTGGCCGTGGATCGCGCAGCCATCGGCTTTCTCGGACACGAGCCGCTCGTCTACAAGGAGCTGACGGCGCTCGAGAACCTCGACCTCTACGGGCGCCTGTACGCGATCGAGGAGCGGCGCGAGCGGATCGGCATGCTGCTCGAGCGGTTCGGCCTCTGGGACGCGCGCGGCGAGCTCGTGTCGACGTTCTCCCGCGGCATGGCGCAACGTCTTGCCCTCTGCCGCTCGCTACTCCACGACCCCGAGCTGCTGATCTTCGACGAGCCCTACAGCGCTCTCGACGAGGCGGGCGCCGACCTGCTCGACCGTGAGCTGGCAGAGCTCCGCACCACCGCCACGTGTCTGGTCGCCACCCACGACCCGTTGCGGCTCGCGGCTCTCGCGAGCGGCTCGCTCGCCCTCACATGAGGCGCTACTTCCACGACGCGGCGGTGCTAGCGCGAAAGGACATGCTGCTCGAGCTGCGCGGCCGCGAGACGCTGCCGGCGATGGTGCTGTTCGTCGTCGCCGGGCTCGTCGTCTTCCACTTCGCCGTGCCGACTGAGGATTCGGAGGACGTCGGCGCGGGCCTGCTCTGGGTCGTGATCCTCTTCACCGCCATGCTCGCGCTCGTGCGGGCGTTCGTGGCGGAGCGCGAGCAGCGAATGATGGACGGGCTGCTGCTCGCACCGTGCGACCGCAGCGCCATCTGGTTGGGGAAGTCCCTCGCGGTGCTCGTCTTCCTCGTCCTGACCGAGCTGGTGGCGCTGCCTGCGTTCGCGATCTTCTTCGGTGGGCTCGGCTGGACGACGGTCGCCGGCATGCTGCTGGCGAACATCGGCATCGTCACCGTCGGCACGCTGCTCGCGGCCATGGCCTCCGTGACGCGCTCGCGCGAGCTCCTGCTGCCGCTGCTGTTCCTGCCACTCGCCATTCCCATCGTCGTCGGCGGCGTCGGCGCCAGCGTGGCCGACGATCCCGGCCGCTACCTCGGCTTCCTGGCGCTCTACGACGTCGTCTTTGCGATCATCTCGTGGGCCTCCTTTGAGTACGTGGTCTCGGAATAACGCGCTCGTCGTGGCGGCCCTCGTGGCGGCCGTGCTTGCCGTTTCCGCGATCGCGCTCGTCGCCTTCTACGCGCCCGTCGATCAGGACGGGCTCAATCAGAAGATCTTCTACTTCCACGTCCCCATCGCGCTGACGGCGTACGCGTGCTTCGCGCTCGGCGCGCTCAAGGGCTTTCTCTACCTGTGGAAGGGCGACTCCGAGCGCGACCTCGAGAGCTACGTCGCCGTGCATCTGGGCGTCATCTTCGGCCTGCTGACGCTGGTGACGGGCTCGATCTGGGCGAAGATCAGCTGGGGGCGCTGGTGGGAGTGGGGCGACCGGCAGCTCGTCCTCTTCCTCATCCTGTTTCTCTTCTACTGCGCGTACTTCATGCTTCGCTTCTCGATCGAGCCGGGGCCCCAGCGAGCCTCGATCTCCGCGGTGTACGCGCTGTTCGGCGTCGTGCTGATCCCCATCAGCTTCCTCGCCATCCGCCTGGCCGAGAGCCTGGTGCACCCGGTGACCTTCACGCGCGACGGCCCGCAGATGGCTCGCTCGCAGTTCGCGACGTTCGTCGTCTGCCTGGCGGCGATGCTCGCCATCGGCTACGCCCTCTACCGGATCGAGCTGGCCGGCAAGCGCCTCGACCAACGCCTGCGGGAGCTCCGGGAGCTGCTGGCGTGACGGCCGAGGAGAAGTATGTCGCTGCGGCGTACCTCGTCGTCTTCGCGTTCCTGCTGGTCTACGTGCTGCTGATCGCGACGAAGCTCTCGCGGCTCGAGCGCGATGTGGAGGAGCTGACCAGGCTGGCGACGAGAGCGCAAGGAGGCGAGCGGTGGTTGAGCTGCTGTTCCTGCCGGCGCTGCTCGGCTACGGCGAGGCTGCGATTGCGTACGCCGGCGATGCCTGGCACCCGGGGTGGGCGGGGAGGCTGGCGACCTGGGGCGTGCGGCTGGGCTGGATCGCGCAGTCGGCACTGATCGCCGTCCTCTTCGCCTCCAGTGACGGCTTCCCGTGGGACACGTGGGCCGGCACCCTCAATCTCTTCGTCTGGCTCGTGGTCAGCGTGTATCTCGTCTGGGGCTGCCGCGCCCGCTACCGGCTGCTGGGGCTGACGATCATGCCGCTGGCCTCCGGACTGCTGCTCGCGTCCTGGCTTGCCGGCGCCGGCGCGTCGCGCGACGCGGCTGCTTACTCGACGCCGTTCCTCGTCTTCCATGTGGGCCTCGTGCTCGCGGCCTTCGCGGGCTTTACCCTGGCCGCCGCGATGTCGGGCCTCTATCTCTTCGAAGAGCGCAGGCTCAAGCGGCGGCGCACCGCCTCCGTCATCGGACGCATGCCGTCGCTCGTCACCCTGGACGCGCTCGCGGCGCGTACGGTGCTCGTGGCGCTGCCCGCGCTCGCGGCCGGAGTCGGTCTCGGTCTCGTCCGGCTACGCGACAGCGGCGAAGGCTTCGACGCGCTCATGGGCGCTTCGTTGCTGACGATCGCGGTCTACGCGGCCTACCTGTTGCTCCGCCTCGAGGCAGGGTGGCGAGGCCGCCGTGCCGCCTACCTCGCCCTGGCGGGGTTCGCCGTCGTCATCGTCGTCCGGCTCGCGCTGCCGCTCGCGCATTTCGCATGAGCTCACTCAGCCTCATCGGCCTTTCCCATCGCCGCGCGCCGGTCGAGCTGCGTGAGCGGGTGACGCTTGCTGACGCCGAGGCCGCCGAGCTCTCGCGCCGGCTGGCGGGTGACGAAGGCGAGGCGGTCTGCCTCTCGACCTGCAATCGCACAGAGATCTATTCAGCAGGGCCCGACGACGCGGACGCTCTGACGCTGCTCTCTGAGCGCTCCGGCTTGGAAGTCGACGAGCTGTCCAACGTTGCGTACAGGCTGCACGACGACGACGTCGCATTGCACCTCTATCGCGTGGCCGCGGGGCTCGACTCGCTCGTGCCCGGCGAGGGCCAGATCCTCGGCCAAGTCCGCTCCGCTTTCGACAACGGCGCCACCGGGCCGCTGCTCGACCGGATGTTCCGTGGCGCGATCCACGCAGGCAGGCGAGTACGGCGAGAGACGACCATCGGCGAGGTGCCGGCTTCGGTGGCGGCTGCCGCCGCTGCGCTCGCCGAGCAGCTCTTCGGTGATCTGGCCACGTGCTCGGTCATGCTGCTCGGTGCCGGCAAGACGGGCGAGCTCGCGGCGGCCAGCCTCGTCGCGCGCGGTGCTCGCATCGAGCTGGTCGCCAACCGCTCACCCGAGAAGGCTCGCGAAGTCGCTGCGCGGTACGGCAGTGCGCCCGTCGAGCTCGTCGACGCCGCGGACCGCTTGTCCGAGGCAGACGTTGTCATCTCGTCGACGAGCGCCCGGAGCTTCGTGCTCACGCGGGCTGACGTGGAGCCGACCATGCGCGGTAGGAAGGGCAGGCCCCTGTTCTTCATCGACATCGCCGTTCCAAGAGATGTCGATCCAGCCGTCCACGAGCTGGACGGCTGCTACGTCTACGACATCGACGATCTCGAGACGGTAGTCACCGACTCCACGCCGGGCCGCGCCGGCGAGGTAGCGCGGGCAGAGGCGATCGTGGCCGCCGAGGCCGAGCGGTTCGCGGCCTGGAATGCGTCCCGCGATGCGGCTCCCGCGATTGCCGCTCTACGAGCGCAGGCCGAGGAGATTCGCGCGCAGGAGCTCGAGCGCGCGCGCGGGCGCCTGGGCAGGCTGACGGACGCGGAGCTCAACGTGGTCGAGTCGATCACCACACGGATCGTCGACAAGCTCCTCCACGTGCCCATGCTGCGGCTCAAGGAGGCTGCGGCCGGCGACCTCGACGACGATGCTGCTTCGGGTCGGAACCCGCGGCAGTAGGCTCGCGCTCACCCAGGCCGGTCTGGCAGCCGATCTGCTGCGGGGGCCGGGCGTGGAGGTGGCGCTGGTCCCGATCACGACGACGGGCGACCGCGACCGGCGCCAGCCGTTCGGACAGATCGGCGAGCGCGGAGTCTTCGTGAAGGAGCTCGAGGAGGCGCTGCTCGACGGCCGCATCGACGTCGCCATCCATTCCGCCAAGGACATGACGTCCACGGACACGTCGGGGCTCGTCGTCGGCGCCTATCCCGCGCGCGAGGACCCACGGGATGCACTTGTCGGAGCGGAGGGTGTCGCTCCCGGCATGCGTGTGGGGACCGCGTCCGTTCGGCGCCGCGCGCAGTTGCTGGCGCTGGAGCCTTCGCTCTCCATCGAGCCGCTGCGGGGCAACATCGACACACGGCTACGGAAGCGCTCCGAGCGCGGCCTCGATGCGATCGTGCTCGCCGCCTGCGGGCTCGACCGCCTCGGGTTGGGAGAGGAGATCGGCCGTCGTTTCGACCCCGAAGAGGTGCTGCCCGAAGCGGGACAGGGTGCGCTGGCGCTGCAGGTGCGGGCAGGCGAGGAGCACCTCGTCGAGGCCGCCGACCACGCGGAGACGAGGAGGCGGGTGGAGCTGGAGCGGGCCTGCGTCGCTGAGATCGGCGGCGGCTGCCTCGCTCCCGCCGCTGCGTACCATGACGGCGACCAGCTCGAGGCGCTCGTTGCCGACGAGGACGGCCACTGGATCGAGCGCCGTCGAGGGGACGATCCTGCCGAGCTGGCACGGGAGCTCGTCAGCATTTCCGAAGCGAGGGCGACCGCATGAAGGTCGTCATCACGCGCGCGCCCGGCCAGGCGGAGCCGCTCGCTTCCCGCGTACAGGAGCTCGGGCATGAAGTCGTGCTTTGCCCGTTGATTCGCATCGACCGGATCGGCGGCGACCCGGTAGAGCTGTCGTCATACGACTGGGTGATCGTCACGAGCCCCAACGGCGCTGACGAGCTGCTGAACCGCGCTCGTGGACGGGCGTCCCAGCTCGCCGCCATCGGGCCGGGGACAGCTGCCACGCTCCTGCGGCGCGGGGTCGCCCCCGATCTCGTGCCGGCCGTCTCCACGCAGGAAGGTCTGCTCGCGGAGATGCCGCGACCTGCAGGCCGGGTGTTGTTCGCTGCTGCGGAAGGGGCGCGCATGGCCATCGTCCACGAGCTCGGCGCCGACTTCCTGCCGCTGTACCGGACGATCGAGTTGCGACCGGAGCCGCCGGAGGGCGACCTCGTGGTACTTGCGTCCGCATCGGCAGCCCGCGCGTTCGGCGCCCTCGGAGCGAATCTGCCCGCCGTCTCCATCGGGCCGCAGACCAGCAGGGCGGCCCGAGAGAGCGGCATTCGCGTCCTCGCCGAAGCGGAGCGCCATGACCTCGGCGGCCTCGTCGACGCGGTCGCTAGGCTCAATCCCTGATGCCGCTCCCCATCACGTTCCTTACGGACTTCGGTGTCACCGACGACCTCGTGGGGACGTGTCACGGCGTCATGAAACGCATCGCGCCGGAGGCCGCGATCATCGACATCACCCACGGCATCGCGCCGCAGCAGGTGCTCCAGGGAGCCCTTGTGCTCCGCAACACGCTTCCGTACATGCCGGAAGGCGTCCACCTGGCCGTCGTCGATCCAGGTGTGGGCACGGATCGCCGGGCGATCGCTCTGAGGAGCGGCGACGGCCGCCTCTACGTCGCCCCCGACAACGGCCTGCTCATCCCCGCGGCCGAGAGAATGGGGGGCCTCGCCGAGGCCTGGGAGCTCACCGAGCCCGAATACCGGCTCGCCCCAATCTCGCGCACCTTCCACGGACGGGATGTGTTCTCGCCGGCGGCCGCGTTTCTCGCGGGCGGCCTGGAGCCGGCGTCTCTCGGCCCTGCGGTCGATCTCGACACGCTCGAGCGACTCAACGTCCCCGTTGCCGAGGTCTCGGCGAGTGAGATCGTTGCCCGCGTGCTGATCGTCGACCGCTTCGGCAATGTCCAGCTCAATCTCACGGCCAGCGACCTCGAGCAGGTGGGGATCGTGCAGGGAGCGCGAATCGAGCTCGAGATCGGGCTGGAGCGGTACTACGCCGTCGCTGCCCGCACGTTCGCGGACGTGGCCCGCGGCGACATCGTGCTCTACGAGGACTCGTACCGGAACATCTCCATCGCGATCAACGTCGGTGACGCTGCGTCGGTCATCTCCGCGCGCCCCGGCGATCGCGTGTGCATCCGCGCGCGCGCGTAAAACGTGTTGCCGTGAGGCGCCGGACGTCGTATGGTTGCCGTGGTGTCGGCGGCACGGTAGCACCGGCCGAGACGCCCGCCCCCAAGGAGCTTCACCCGCTACTTGGGGGCTTTTTGGTACGGAGAAAACCGTGGTGTCTTGGTACGGAGGAACCCATGGTTCCCCCGTGGGCCCCCTCCTTTCCTGGTGGCAAGTCGGAGGCGAAGCGAGCCAGCGCCGCACATGTCGGCGCCGGCGGCGAGCCCGTGATTGACCCTGGCTAGACTGACCGTGCCCTGGCGAGGTAGCTCAGTCGGTAGAGCACACGGCTGAAAACCGTGGTGTCGCCGGTTCGATTCCGGCCCTCGCCATCTTTCCTCCGCTTGTGTGTCGGTAGCCTCCGGCGCGCTGTGGCAAGTTCCAAATCGCAGCCCGTCGCCGTCATCGGCGCACCGCTCGACCTCGGCCAGGACCGGCGAGGGGTGGACATGGGGCCGTCGGCGATCCGCTACGCCGGACTGGAGCGGCGCATCGCCGAGCTCGGTCGCGAGTGCCACGACTGGGGAAACGTGCCGACACCGGTGCCGGAGGCAGTCACCGAGGGCGACGAGGAGCTGCGCTTCCTCGACCAGATCAAGACCACGTGCGCGGAGGTGGCGAAGCTCGTCCGCCGTGCGGTCGACGAGGGCGAGCTGCCGCTCGTGCTCGGCGGCGACCACTCGATAGCGCTCGGCACGCTCGCGGGTCTCCGTCGCGACGGCCCGGGTGGCGTGCTCTGGCTGGATGCGCACGGCGATCTCAACACGCCCGAGACAAGCCTCACAGGCAACGTCCACGGCATGGTGCTGGCGGCCGCGCTGGGACTCGGCGGCGACGCCTTCGAGCACGAAGCGTGGACTCTGCCGGCGGTCGACCCGTCCCGCGTCGCGCTCGTCGGCGTGCGGTCTCTCGACGACGCCGAGCGCACCGTGCTCCGCGAATTGGGTGCGGTCGTCTACACGATGAGCGACCTCGACCGGCTCGGCGTGGAGCACGCCATGCGCGAGGCGCTCGGGCACATCGACGGCCCGGGCTTCGTTCATGTATCGCTCGACATGGACGTTGTCGACCCCTCCGCTGCGCCCGGCGTGGGGACGCCCGTGCGCGGTGGGCTGACCTACCGCGAGGCACATCTGGCCATGGAGCTCGTAGCTGAGTCCGGCATCGCCGGGTCGCTCGACGTCGTGGAGGTGAACCCGATCCTCGACCGCGAGAACGAGACGGTGCGCCTGGCCGTGGAGCTCGTGGCGAGCGCGCTCGGTGCGAGGATCCTCTAGTCCCGCTTACGAAGCCTTTGCCAGGCGCAGCGCACGTCCTTACGCAACGCTCCTACGTTGCGGCCGTGCGTCTCGCTCTCCTCGTCGCAGCGCTCGCCCTGCTCGTCCCGGCTGCCTCGGCCGTCCCCAGCGGCACCGTGGCGCGCGGCTCGGTGCAGGTGGAGGGGCTGACGCGCACGTATCGCTTGTTCGTCCCCACCCGGCCGAAGAAGCCGGCGCCGCTGGTGCTCGTCCTCCACGGCGGCTTCGGCACGGGCGCCCGGGTCGCGAGCCAGACGGGCTTCGACGCCGAGGCGGAGAAGCGAGGATTCATCGCGGCCTACCCGGACGGGCTAGGGCGCGCCTGGAACGCCGGCCCCTGCTGCGGAGCGTCCAGCAGGCTCGGTGTGAACGACGTTGCCTTCGTATCGAAGCTGCTCGACAAGCTCGGCCTGCAGTACTCCATCGACAAGCGGCGCATCTACGCGACCGGCATCTCGAACGGCGGGCTGTTCTCATACACGCTCGCGTGCCGGTTGTCCGGCCGGATCGCAGCCGCCGCGCCCGTCGCGGCCACGCTCATCTCGGCCTGCACGCCGTCGCGCGCCGTGTCGATCCTCCACGTGCACGGGCTCGACGACGAGAACATCCCGTTCGAGGGCGGACGGGGGACGCGCGGCGTGACGGGTTACGACTGGCCGCCCGCACAGCAGGGAGTTGACCGCTGGCGCACGCTGGACGGCTGTCCCGCGACGGGGAAGACGACGGTCGGCGGTGCCGTCACCACGAACGCCTGGACGCCCTGTCGCAACGGCACGGAGGTGCGGCTCGTGGCGCTAGCCGGCGTGGCGCACGCGTGGCCAAAGGAGCCGTACGCCGCCACGCCAGAGATCTGGCGGTTCTTCGCCGCGCATCCGCGCCGCTAGGGGTTGTAGTAGCGCTTGCCCTTGAGCTCGTCCGGTAGGTAGCTGACGTCGAAGCCGGCCGGGTCGTCGTGGGGATAGACGTACCCCTCGCCGTGGCCCAGCTTGCGCTGCCCCGGGTGGCCCGTGCTGCGCAGTGACTTCGGCGGCCTGACGTTGCCCTGCTCGCGCACGTCTCGCCGAGCCTCGGCGAGCGCGGTGGTGACGGCGTTCGACTTCGGCGCCAGCGCCAGGTAGATCGCCGCCTGCGCGAGGTTCAGCTGCGCCTCGGGCAGCCCCACGTGCTCGACCGCGTTGGCGGCGGCGACGGCTACGACGAGCGCGTTCGGATCGGCGTTCCCGATGTCCTCGGAGGCGAGGATGACCATCCGGCGCGCCACGAACCGGGCATCCTCGCCGCCTTCGAGCATCGCGGCGAGGTAGTAGACGGCGGCGTCAGGATCGGAGCCTCGCATCGACTTGATGAAGGCCGAGGCGAAGTCGTAGTGCTGGTCACCGGCGCGGTCGTAGACGAGGGGCCGCTTGCGCGCCGCGTCCTCTACGTGACTCTCGGCCAGCTTCTCGCCCGCGGCGGCGGCCGTCTGCCAGGCGAGCTCGAGGACGTTGAGGGCCGTGCGGGCGTCGCCGCCGGCCCTGAGCGCGATCAGGTCCACGAGGTCGTCAGTGACGTTCGCTTCGAGCTCTTCGGCACCTCGGCGGACGATCGCCGCCAGCTCGTCCTGGGAGAGCGGCTCCAGCTCGTAGACCTGGCAGCGCGACAGCAGCGCGGCGTTCACTTCGAAATACGGGTTCTCGGTCGTCGCCCCGATCAGCGTCAGCAGGCCTTCCTCTACCGAGGGCAGCAACGCGTCCTGCTGGGCCTTGTTGAAGCGGTGGATCTCGTCCAGGAAGAGAATCGTGCGCCGGCCGTTCGCCCCCAACCGCTCCCGGGCGCCCGCGATCACCGCTCGCACCTCGGCCACGGTCGCGCTCACGGCGGACAGCTGCTCGAACGCCGCGTCGGTACTCGCGGCGACGATGCGGGCGAGGGTGGTCTTGCCGCTGCCGGGAGGCCCGTAGAGGATCAGCGAGCCCACTCGGTCATCCGCGATGGCGCGGCGTAGCACCGACCCTGCTCCGAGGATCTGCTGCTGGCCGACGAGCTCGTCGATGGTCTTCGGCCGCACGCGTGCGGCGAGCGGTGCCTGCTCGGACATCCGGGTGGACGCAGCCTCGGAGAACAGGTCGGCCATGGCCGAAAGTATGCTCGACCGGATGCCGTCAAACCTCCGCGCCGAGGCCGTCCGACTGCTCCAGGAGCTCATTCGCGTCAACACCGTCAATCCGCCCGGGAACGAGACCGCCGCCGCCGAGTTGCTGCGCGCGTACCTCGAGGAGAACGGCATCGAGTGCGAGCTCTACGCTCGCGACCCCGCGCGCGCGAACCTCGTCGCGCGGCTTCCGGGGTCCGGAGACGGGCCACGGCTGCTGCTGCTCTCTCACACCGACACCGTGCTCGCCGACCCGTCCGAGTGGAAGGTGGATCCCTGGTCGGGGGAGCTGCGGGACGGCTGTGTGTGGGGCCGCGGCGCTCTGGACATGAAGGGCCAGGTGGCTGCGAGCGCGGTCGCGATCGCTTCGCTTGCCCGTGAGGGCTTCCGCCCGGCCGGCGACCTGCTCTTCGTCGCCACGGCCGACGAGGAGGTGGGAGAGGGTGAGTACCAGGGCCTGCGCTGGCTGTGCGAGGAGCACCCCGATGCGGTGCGGAGCGAGTACGCGGTGAACGAAGGGGCGGGCGACCGGCTGGAGCTCGGCGGCCAGGTGTTCTACACGTGTGCCGCCGCAGAGAAGACGTCGTCGCCGTTCACGCTGCTGGTGCACGGGCGCAGCGGCCACGCTGCTCTGCCCGGTATCGCGGACAACGCACTCGTCAAGGCGGCAAGCCTCATTCAGCGCATCGCCGAGTATCGCGAGGAGCCTCAGCTCAGCCCGGAGACGGAAGGCTTCCTCGCCGCCGTGGTCGGCTCGGTGCCGCCTGCCGCCGAGGCGCTCGCTGCCGCCCGTGCCGTCGATCCCGCCGCCGCGGAGATCCTGGAGCCGCTGCTGACGTCGACGGTCGCGCCCACGCTCATTTCGGCCTCTCAAAAGCGAAACGTCATCCCCGGCCTCTGCGAGGTCACCGTCGACTGCCGGCTCAGGCCCGGCGACTCGCAGGAAGAGCTGGACGGCGCCTTGCGGGAGTGGCTCGGCCCGGGCGACTACGAGCTCGTGTGGCGCACTCCTCAGGGCGGGACCCGCTCGCCGATCGACACCCCACTTTGGACGGCAATCGACGAGTTCGTCGAGCGCGCCGAGCCCGGGGCGGTGGCCGTCCCAATGTGTGTCGCGGGGTTCACGGACAGCCACTGGCTCCGGGAGGCGTTCGGCACGGTCGCGTACGGCTTCTTCCCCATGCGGGAGATGGACGCCGAGCTCGCCAACCGGCTCGTCCACTCCGCCGACGAGCGGATCACGGAGGCCGACCTCGAGCTCGGGGTGGAGTTCCTGCGTCATGCTGCGCGACGATCGGCCGATAGCTACCGTGTCGTGATGGCTGAACGAGAAAGTCCGCCTCGGAGGCATGGCGCTCGCGAACGGCGTGCTCGTCCACGGGCCGACGTCGTGGGCGTGCGCAGTCCGCACGGAGGACGGCGAGATCGTAGTAGCAAGCGGTCCCAAGCGGCTGCTCCGCTGGAACGGGCCGTTACTGCGGGGCCCGGCCAGGCTGCTCGAGGCGCTGCTCGTGCTGCCGCGGGTGCGCCGGAACCTTCCGCAGGCACGCTTCGCGTTCCAGCGTCCCGCAGTGCTCGCCTCGCTTGCTGCGGCGGGAGTCGGAGGCCGCGCCATCCGTACCACTCGTCTGCCGCCTGCGCTCCAGGAGCTGGCAGCGGGAGCAATAGCGCTAACACCGGCCCTGCTCGCGCTGCGCGAGCGCGACCTGGCCGCCTACCACGGAGCCGAGCACGTGTCCATCGGCACCTACGAGCACGGCGCGCCGGCTGCGAAGGAGCACGAAAGGTGCGGCACGCACCTCGTCGGGCCGCTGCTACTGGCGACCGCCGTCGGCGCGACGCTCGCAGGAAAAGCGCCCGAGTCGGTCCGCCGGCCGGCCAGCCTGGCCGCCGCACTCGGGGCGATGGCCGCCGCGACCGAGATCTTCGGCTGGATGGTGCGGAACCCCGAGCACCCCGTCGCCAAGGCGCTTTCACGACCCGGCCAGGAGCTTCAGGAACGCGTCGCTACCGCCGACCCGTCGCCGGAGCAGGTGGAGGTCGCCGACGCGGCTCTCCGTGCCTGCCTCGAGCTCGAGCACGAGTAGGGATCCGATTCCTCCGCAAAGCTAAGGCTTTGCGGTTTCACTGCCGATGCGCTGGTCGTGGGCGCGATCATCGACGACGTCGGCGGGATGCTCCTAATCTGGCTCCCGCTGGCCCTCATGTGCCTGATGGTGTACTTCCTCTGGCGCGTCGTGAAGCTCACGCCGAGGGTCAACCCTCAGCGCCCTGCCTCCCGATCGAGCTCTTCGGTCACCTGGAACGATGTTGCCGGCCTCACCGAGGTCAAGGTGGAGTTGCAGGAGGTCGTCGACTTCCTCCGCGACCCGAAGCGCTTCGAGCAACTCGGTGCACGCGTGCCCAAGGGCATCCTCTTCTACGGCCCCCCGGGTACGGGAAAGACCCTGTTGGCGAAGGCCGTGGCGCACGAGTCCGGCGCCTCGTTCTTCTCACAGAGCGCCTCCGCCTTCGTGGAGATGTTCGCCGGCCTTGGCGCCGCCCGCATCCGCAAGCTCTTCACCGAAGCGCGGAAGCACGCGCCGGCGATCGTCTTCATCGACGAGCTCGACGCCGTCGGCGCTGCTCGCACGGGGCACGGCTTCAACCGTGAGCAGGACCAGACGCTCAACCAGTTGCTCGTCGAGCTGGACGGATTCTCCTCGGACGACCGAGTGGTGGTCATGGGCGCATCCAACCGTCTCCAGGACCTCGATCCGGCTCTGCTCCGGCCGGGTCGTTTTGACCGGCAGGTGCTCGTGCCGGCGCCTGACCTCGCCGGCCGGGAAGAGATCCTCGGCGTCCACACCACCGGAAAGCCGCTAGCGGCGGGCGTCGATCTCCAGACGATCGCCCGGCAGACCGCGGGCCTTACCGGCGCCGACCTGGCGAACATCGCCAACGAGGCCGCCATCGCCGCCGGCCGCCGTCACGCCAGCGAGATCGGGGACGAGGACTTCGACTCAGCCATGGAGCGCGTCGTGGCGGGGCTCCAGCAGCGCCGCGTCGTCTCCGAGAAGGAGAAGCGCATCCTCGCGTACCACGAAGCGGGCCACGCCCTCATGTCGCACCTGATGGGCGACGCCCTGCCCGTCCACAAGGTGACAATCGTGTCGCGCGGCCAGGCGCTCGGCTACACGCTCAACCTGCCCGCCGAGGACCGCTACCTCCACACCAAGGAGGAGCTGACCGACATGCTCAGGGTCTACCTCGCCGGCCGCGCTGCAGAGCAGGTCGTCTTCGGGCGGGTCACCAACGGGGCGGCGAACGATCTCGAGCGCGCGACCGATCTCGCCCGCGCGATGGTGTTCGACTACGGGATGTCCGAGATCGTGTCCTCGCGGACCATGCGCGCGGACAACTACGCACTGTCGGAGGAGACGAAGCGCCTCCGCGATGGCGAGCAGGCTCGGCTGACGGACGAGGCGTACGACGAGGCCGTGCGCTTGCTTACGAAGTACCGGGGCCCGCTCGACCGCATCGCCCAGGGGCTCCTCGAGCGCGAGACGCTCGTCCGCGACCAGCTCGACGAGCTACTCGAAGGCGTCGCGCGCGAGTCGCGGAGCTCTGAGACCGTCGGCACCGTGCGCGCTCTGCCCGACGACTAGCTCTCCACTAGCATCGGGGCGTGGCGCTCCGGGGGATTCATCACATCGGCGTTGCCGTCACCGACCTCGACGAGGCGGTGTCGACCTACGGGCGCCTGCTCGGCGCCACGATCGAGGCGCGGGAGACGATCGCGACGCAGGGCGCCGAGGCGGCCGCGCTGCACGTCGGCAACGGCCGAGTCGAGCTGCTCGCTCCGCTCGCTGACGACACGCCTGTGGGACGATTCCTCGCCCGCCGCGGGCCGGGGATGCATCACGTCGCCTACGAGGTGGACGATCTTCACGCCGAGCTGGCCCGGCTGGACGGCGAGGGCGTGCAGCTCGTCGACCATGAGCCGCGTCCCGGCTTGTACGGTCTCCAGGTGGCCTTCATCCATCCCGATGCCGTACACGGCGTGCTGACGGAGCTGGTGACACGTGGCTGAGGTTGTGCTCGCCCGGGTCGAGATCGGCTTCGTGGGCGGCGATGTCCTGTCGATGCGGGCTCCGGTCGAGGATGCCGACGCTCTCGATGCGGCGCTGAAGGCGCGCGACGACGCCGTTTGCGAGCTGCGCGGCGAGGACGGGCGCTTCCTCGTCGTACTGAGCCAGGTGCTCTACGTCAAGCGTTACGCGCGCGAGGCGCGCGTCGGCTTCACGCAGTAGGGGCTCCTCGTGGGCCTCGAGGTCGGGATCGTCGGCCTGCCGCGGTCGGGCAAGACGACGCTCTTCAATGCGCTGACACGAGCTGGCGCCGAGCTGCACGACGCGAAGGCGCACGTGGGCATGGCCGAGATCGCCGATGCACGACTGGCCGATGTGGCGCGCATCGACGGCTCGGCGAAGGCGACGCCGGCGGTGATCCGCGTGGAGGACGTTCCGGGCACCGGCGCGGCGCTGCTCGGCAACCTCCGACGTGTCGATGCATTGCTCTGCGTGGTGGACGGCTACTCGCCGGGTGCCGATCCCGCCCGCGATCTCGAGCAGCTCTCACTCGAGCTGCTGGTGGCAGACCGCGACCACGTCGAGGCGCGGCTCCAGCGGGTGCGCACACAGGCCAAGTCCGGGGACGCGAGACTTCGCTCGGAGGCGGTGGCACTCGAGGCGCTGCTCGCGCATCTCGACGCGGGTGGCAACCTGAGCGACTACGCCGGAGAGGTGCCTCGGGAGCTCGAGCCGCTGACGACGAAGCCACAGGTCGTGGTCGAGAACGGCCCAGGCGGGATCGACCTTGCGTTCGAGCTCGAGCTCTCCGAGCTGGCTGAGTCGGAGGCGGCGGAGTTCCGGGATGGCCCCTCGGCGCTGGAGGAGGTCGTGCGGAGGCTGCGCGACGCCCTCGGCCTGATCACGTTCTTCACCGGTGGCGAGACGGAGGCGCGGGCGTGGACGCTGCGACGCCGGCCAGACGGCGCTAGAAGCCGCCGCCGAGATCCACTCGGACATCGCGCGGGGCTTCATTCGCTGCGAGGTGATCAAGGTGAGCGATCTCGTCGAGTGCGGCTCGCGCGCCGAAGCCGCGCGGCGCGGGCTGCAGCGGCTCGAAGGCAAGGACTACCTCGTCGAGGACGGCGACGTGCTGCACATCCGCTTCAGTCCCTAGCGCGGGAGTCCGCTATGCGTCCCGTTGGTACGGTGGCGCCCATGGCTGAAGTGGTCGAGACGCACGACCTCACGGCGCCCTCACAGGACGGCTGGGCGCTGGACTACCGGATCCGGCGCGAAGACGGCGAGGAGCTCCACGCCGAGGTTCGCTGCTGGAACAAGGCTCACGCCGCCGCCGAGCGCGCAGCGAACGCCGAGGCTCTCGCGGCGATCGCGGACCGGGGCATCGCCGCCGCGCTCGAGTACGCGGAGCTGGTGGAGTCCCCGGCGACGCGTGGCGCGGTGCTGATCTCGATCTGGTTCGACACGGCCGACGATGGCAATCTGCGCCGTCGGGTCAGCTACGAACGCGCTCCCGCATAGGCCATACACCCGCGAGATGGACCTCCCGGAGCGCGGAAGCCGTCGTCAAAGGGTGAGGGCGGCCTCGATTCGTTCAAGCCGCTCGTTTATCTCCCGCAACTGCGCCGCTGTCGGTATGTCTGCATCGGACGGCGTCTGGCGTGAGCGCGACACGAACGTGCTCGTGATCGCGGCGGTGATAACCGTCAGGAAGCCGATCCCCAGCAGCATGACGAGTGCCGCTAGGAGCTGTCCGGCGACAGTCGTCGGAACGTCGTCGCCGTACCCGACCGTCGTCACCGTTTGGACGGCCCACCAAAGCCCAGTTCCAAGGGACGGGAAGTTGTCGCGATCCACGACCGTCATGAGGAGGCCGGCCACGACGGTTATCGAGGTCGTCACGGTCGCGATAACGACACCAGCGCCGCGGGGTGTCGTGGCGCGGGCGAGCACTCCGTCGAGCCGACGTTCAAGCCTCGTGTCGCCTGGCATCGAAGTGACGTTCGCGCTCGGCGACGTCAGGCCTGCTCAGGGAACCGCCACCATCAACGGCCGCGACCGGCACCCCGTGGTTCACGTCGCGCACGAGGACGCGGAGGCCTACGCGGTATGGGCCGGGCCACCGTGACAGACGATCACCGAGTTCACACCTCCACGACTACGCCTCTCGATCGAAGTCTCCGCTCGAGGTTTGCCTTCACCTGCGGCCAGTCGTCGTCAACGATCGAGAACCAGGCGGAGTCGCGCAAGCGCGTGCCGTCGTTGCCGGCGAGCATGTGCTTGCGGAACACGCCCTCGAATTCTGCGGGCAGCGCCGCCAGCGCCCGCCGGGAGCGCTCGTTCAGCGCGTCCGTCTTGAACTCGACGCGCATGCAGCCGAGGCGCTCGAACGCGTGCTCCAGCAGCAGCAGCTTGGCCTCGACGTTCGCGCCCGTCGACCACGCCGAACGCGTGAGCCAGGTCCAGCCGATCTCGAGGCCGCGGTGCTCTGGACGCAGTGAGAGGTAGCGCGTGCTGCCGAGCGGCGTGCCCGTCGTCGCGTCGAGCACCGCGAACGGGACGTGCTCGCCGCGCGCTCCGTGCTCGAGCGCGTCCTCGAGCCAGGCGTGGAACGCCGTCTGGTCGCTCGACGGGTCGACGGGCATGAGAGACCAGTCCATGTCCTGCGCTCCCCGGAACAGGCCAGCCTCGTGGCTGCGGTCGAGCGGCTCGACCGTTACGAGCTCGCCCGGTAACCGCGCCGCGATCTCCTCCCACATGCGGCGGCGCTATTCGACGGGCCGCGTGGCGGCGAGCGCGTCCAGCTGGTTCGCGTGATAGAGGCAGGCTGCCTCGGCGGTTCGCGCCGCGCGGGCGTCGTGGTGACACGCGATGGCGTGGAGCAGCTCGGCGCGCGCACTTTCGTCGAGCTGCGCCGCGCGCTCCTCGATCAGCCGCAGGCCAAGGTGGACGTGTCCGAGCAGGCGGCCCTCCTCGGTGACCTGGAATCCCGGGCCCCTCTTCAGCTCGCGGGTACGGCCGACGTCATGGAGCAGCGCGGCTGCCAGCAGGAGGTCGGAGCGCAGCCGCGGATGGAGCTGCGCCAGCTCCCGGCAGATCGTGGCGACGCCGACCGTGTGCTCGAGCAGCCCACCGGCGTATACGTGGTGGGTCTCGGGTGAGGCGGGTAGCGCGCGAAAGCTGCGGCGGAGCGCCGCATCGCCGAGGACCTTCCTGACGAGCCCTTGCAAGCCGGCGTGCGTGATCTCGCCGGCGAGGAAGTCGAGGAAGCCTTCCAGCTCGTCGGCATCGCGGCGGAGCGCCGGTGTCAGCTCGACCGGGTCGGCATCCTCCGCGGGCTCGATCGCACGCACGTCGAGCTGGAGCTGGTTCCGGAAACGCTCGACGCGGCCCAGGACGCGCACGGCGTCACCCTCGGCGAAACGGCTGTCGAGGAGGTCGACGTCGTGCCAGACGCGTCCCTCGATGCGGCCACTGGGATCGACGAGCTCTAGCGCGAGGTAGTCGGAGCCGCTTCGCGTCCTCAGGCGCCGCTTGCGGGCGACCGCGTAGGTGCCCTCGACGACGCCGTCTTCCGCTAGCTCCGAGATCGCCGCCATTCCCGCCGAGTCTAGGCCGGAAGGCGGCTGGTAGGCTCGCGCAGCCGTGGCGCAGGTGAGACCGTTCAGGGCCGTGCGCTACGACGAGCGGCGAGCAGGGCCGCTCGCCTCGCTCGTCGCCCCCCCGTACGACGTTCTCGACGCCGAAGCGCGCGAGCGGTATCTCGCGGCGAGCCCGCACAACGTCGTCCAGCTCACGCTCGCCGACGACGAGGCGGAGGCGGCGCGGCGGTGGTCGGACTGGCTCGCCGACGGCACGCTGACGCGCGAGGTGGACCCTTCCTGCTGGTGGCTGGCCCAGGAGTACGTGGGGCCCGACGGTGTGGCGCGGACGCGCGAGGGGCTGGTGTGCTCGCTGCGGGCGGAGCCGTACGAAGCCGGTGTCGTCCTTCCACACGAGCGCACGCATGCCGGGCCGAAGGAAGGACGGCTGCGGCTGCTTCGTGCTCTGCGAGCCCATGTCGAGCCGATCTTCCTGCTGTACGACGGCCGGCTGGAGCGGCCGGACGGACAAAGCGTGCTCGACGTCGAGCTGGAGGGCGTGCGCAGCAGGCTATGGCGCCTCGAGGGCGATCCGCCAGAGCGTCCTCGCCGACGCGCAGCTGTTGATCGCGGACGGCCACCACCGGTACGAGACGACCCTGGCCTTTCACGCGGAGGAGGGCAGCGAGGACAGCGCGTGGCTCCTGGCGGCGATCGTGCCCACCGAGCAGGAGGGGCTGACGATCTTCCCGACCCATCGCATCGCGAAGCGTCTCGAGCCCGTCGACGGCGAGCGGCCCTTCGGCGGCGAGCTGCCAAGCGACCGCTCGGCGGCTGTCATCTATCGGAGGAGCGGCACCACCGTCGTGGTCGGGGAGCCAGGCGAGCCGGACACAGCGCTCGTCGACCGGCTCGGGCTCGAGGGAGTCACGTACACGCCGTACGAGGAGAAGGCGAAAGCGGCCGTGGATTCCGGCGCCGCCCAGGCCGCCGTCCTCGTGCGTCCGCCGAGCGTGGAGCTGGTCCGCGAGCTCGCCGAGCGCGGCGAGACGATGCCCCAGAAGAGCACGTACTTCTATCCGAAGCTCCCCTCCGGCTTGCTTTTCCATCCGCTGTGACGGACTGGCTGGAGCTCTGCCGGGCAGCGACCGGCGAGGTACAGGCGGTGCTCGCCGAGCTGCCGACGCGCGACGAGCGGGAGGTCGTGGTCGGCAGCGGCGAGGGCGGAGACGACACGACGGCCATCGACGCGGCAGCCGAAGGGGCTGTCGTATCGTTGCTCGACTCGTCGGGAGTCGACTTCGCGCTGGTCTCGGAGGAGCTCGGCCACCGCGCGGCAGGCGCTGAAGGCGCCGTCACGGTCGTCCTCGATCCGATCGACGGCTCCATCAACGCGAAGCGCGGCATCCCGTTCTTCTCGCTGTCGATCGCCGTCGCCGACGGCCCGGCGATGGCGGACGTCACGTTCGGCTACGTGCACGACTTCGGCTCCGGAGAGGAGTGGTCGGCGATGCGCGGAGAGGGAGCCAGCCTCAACGGAGCTCCGCTGGACGGACCGCTGCCCAAGGACCCGATCGAGCTGCTCGGGCTCGAGGCGACGAAGACCGCTCTGGTGGCGAAGCACGCTCCTTCGCTCGTGGGGATCGCAGAGCGGTTGCGGGTCATGGGCTCGCTGGCGCTCTCTCTCTGCCATCTCGCAGCCGGGCGGGTGGACGCGGTGGCCTCGTTGCGGCCCGCACGGTCGGTCGACATCGCGGCCGCGCAGCTGCTCGTCCGGGAACGTGGGCTCGTCATCGACCTGTTCGACGACCCACCCCTCTCGGCCGCACCGCTGGACCTCGTGCCGCGCTCGCGCCTCGCCGCTGCCGGCACGCCCGAGGCCTGCGCGCGGCTCTCAGCCGCTCTTCGCTGAGTACGATTCGACCATGCGAATGAAGCTCGCCGTGGTCTTCGTAGCGCTACTCGCCGTGCCGCTCGCGGGAGCCGCCACGGGCATCAAGGCGACGTTGAAGGCGCCCGCCGCCCAGCCGAAGATCAACGTCAAGTGGCCGTACTCCATCAAGGTCACGAATCTCCAGGGCAGGGCCATACGGGCCACGTTGACCGCGGTTGTGATCGATCCGCTCGGAACAGCTCACCCAATTGACTACGGGCCGACCGGGTACCCGAACCCAGGTCCACCGAAGCCGATCACGAACTGGCCGTTCAAGGGCACGTTCCGCGACTACGTCATCTTCCCGGAGGATGCGCGCCTGGCGAGTCAGCTCGGCGGGCTCACGCTGCGCTGGACCGTGAAGGCGAAAGTCGGGGGCAAGGTCTACAAGAAGGTCCTGAAGCGGCTCGTGAAGCCGGAGTGAGCACGGGCTCGAACGGCGGCGTCGACGTCGTCGTCGACCGTGTCACGAAGTCGTTCGAAGGCGGCCGCATCGTCGCCCTCGACGAGGTCTCGCTCGAGCTCGAGCCGGGGGACTTCGCGTCGATCGTGGGGCCGTCCGGCTGCGGCAAGAGCACGCTGTTGAATCTCATCGGCGCTCTCGATCTCCCCGACTCGGGGACGATCACGGTCGGTGGTACCGATCTCAGGCACCTGCCCGACCCCGCGCTCTACCGGGCGTCGACGGTTGGCTTCGTGTTCCAGTTCCACCACCTCATTCCCGACGCTGAACGCACGCGAGAACGTCCAGGTGCCGATGATCGGCCGTGGACTGCCGAGACGTGAGCGGGTGGCCAAAGCGGACGCGCTGCTCGAGGCCTGTGCCATCGGCCATCGGGCCGATGCCTCGCCGAGCACGCTGTCCGGCGGCGAGCGCCAGCGCGTGGCGATCGCCCGCGCTCTCACGAACGATCCGAAGCTGCTGCTCGCCGACGAGCCCACGGGCGCGCTCGACTCGACTACGGGCGCTCAGATCGTCGAGTTGCTGCTACGGCTCCGTGCCGAGCGGGGAATGACGATAGTGCTCGTCACGAACGACGACGCCGTGGCCGGTGCTGCCGATCGCATCCTGCGCATCCGCGACGGCCGCATCGATTCCGCTACTCCCGACGCAGCGCCTCTATCGGCCTCAGGCTGACCGCACGCCACGCGGGATAGAGGGCACCGATCAGCGCCACCCCGAGCGCGAACGCGAGCCCCCACGCGAAGACGCCTGCCGTGAAGTCCGGCTCGGCAAGCGTGGAGATGCTGCCCTGCGACGTGAAGAGCTCTGCGGCGAGATAGCCGAGCGAGAGCCCGAGGGCAAGCGCGATCAGGCCGATGCCGGCCGCCTCGCTGAGGATGAGCAGCGCGATCCGGCGCTTGCGCCAGCCGACGGCGCGCATGATCCCGATCTCCTGGATCCGTTCGAAGACGGACATGGCCATCGTGTTCAGCACGCCGATGCCGCCGACGATGAGCGCCATCACCGAGAAGATCCAGCCGGCGTCGATGATCAGGCGGCTCGAGGTGTCAACCTTGACGACCGCACCGGGCTCGGTGACCGCTACCGCGCCGGGAACTCGCTTCTCCACGAGCTTTGCCACGTCGGCAGGTCGTCGACCCAGCGTGACCGTGACGCCGAACGTCGTCACCTCGCCGGGCCGCGACGCGATCGACTGAACGGTCGTGAGCGGCAGGACGACAGCGCCGTCTACGAAACGGTTGCCGGAGTGGTAGAGACCGGCCACGCGGAACCGCCGCCCCTCGACCTCGACGGTGTCGCCCGGGGCGAGGCCTAGCGTGCGGGCGCCCGTGTCGCCGACGAGCGCCTCCTCCTCCCGCGGACGGCTGCCGTCGACGATCACGAGCCGGCGGGCGGGGAACTCCTCGGGGTCGTAGCCGACGACGAGCGTCGACTCCCTGCCTTGCACCTCGCCCACGCGGAGGTAGATGCCGGCCACGTCGTCCACGCCGTCCGTGGCGGCGATCCGCTCCGCGAGTGACTGTGGCAGCAGCGAGCGCGTCAGGTCGGACGCGCCCTCCTGGAAGACGCCGAAGTCGGCGCGGCCGATGTGGATGAGATCCGAGGCCGTGTTGCGCACGCCTGCCGCGATCGAGAGCAGCGCGACGATGAGGCCCACGCCGATTGCGACGCCGGCCGCCGTCAGCCCGGTGCGCGCGGGACGGCGCCAGAGGTTCTTCCACACGAAGCCGGCCCAGGTCATGACACACATCTTCTGCGATGGAGAGCGCCACGGGTACTCTCGGGTCGTGGCTGCCTCCCGCGACGACGTCCTGGCCGCGCTCGAGCGCGTGATCGATCCCGAGCTCCGCCGGCCGGTGACGGAGCTCGACATGGTGCGCGACGTCGAGATCGACGGCGGCGCGGTCTCCGTGACGATCGCACTCACCATCGCCGGGTGTCCGTTGCGCCAAAGCTTCTCGGACCAGGTTGCAGAGCACGTGGGCGCGGTTGCAGGCGTGGAGAGCACGAGGGTCGGCTTCGACGTGATGACGCCGGACCAGCGGGCGGCGCTGACGGTCAAGCTGCGCGGCGACGTTGCCGGCCGTACGAAGGGCATTGCCGTCGACCGCTCGACGCGCGTTCTGGCCGTCGCCAGCGGCAAGGGGGGCGTCGGCAAGTCGACGCTGACGACGAACCTCGCGGCAGCTTTTGCGACGCTCGACCGCCGGACGGGCGTGCTCGACGCAGACGTCTACGGCTACTCGATTCCACACCTGCTCGGCATCTCGCAACGCCCGGTGGCGGTCGACGACATGATCGTGCCGCCGGTCCGCAACGGCCTGAAGCTCATGTCCATCGGCTTCTTCCTCGAGGAGAACGCCGCTGTCATGTGGCGCGGCCCGATGCTGCACCGGGCGCTCGAGCAGTTTCTGTCCGACGTCCACTGGGGCGAGCTCGACATCCTGCTCGTGGACATGCCGCCCGGTACCGGGGACGTCGCCATCTCGCTCGGCCAGCTTCTGCCCCGAGCGGAGGCGATCGTCGTCACGACGCCGCAGCCGCTGGCTCAGGACGTTGCTGCGCGCGCCGCGCTCATGGCCCAGAAGACGAACATGCGACTCCTCGGCGTCGTCGAGAACATGACCTCGGACGTGTTCGGCTCGGGCGGTGGAGCCCAGCTCGCCGAGTCTCTGGGTACGGCGCTGCTGGGCACGGTGCCGCTAGATGCCGCTCTACGCGAGGCAGGCGACAACGGCGAGCCGCTCGTGTGGGCCGATCCGGACGCGGTCGCGAGCCGCGCGATCTCCGAGATCGCCGAGGCGGTGCTGGCCGCAGAGCGCGAGCAGGGCGTCGGCATCGTCAAGGAGCTGCCCGTCATCCCATAGCAGAGAGGGCGCTCGGTGACGCCCTCTCGTGGGTGTCCGTTCGAGACGCGGTTAGCTAGCGGTCTGCTACGCCCGTCGCGACCAGATGGCCGTCGACGGAGGTGCACTCCATGAGCACCGTGTCACCGACGCCGACTCCCTTGATGATGGCCGGCACTCCGGGCAGCGGCTTGGTCGTACTACGCGCGAGGAAGCACATGACGCCGTTGACCGTGATCGAGGTCGAGCTCACCGCACCGACGTTCCCGGATACGAGGATCACGCGCCCAGAGTGCGGCGTGAGCTCGGTCGCTGCCGAGAGCACGTTCTGGCCGTTGGCGCGGAGGCAGGCCATCAGGCCCAGGCCGCGGATGGTCGTCGGCATCATGATCCGCGGGTTCGGTGAGCCGGTCACGCTGAACGTGCACGTCACGCCGCGGATCGTGATGGAGTTGTCGGTGCTGTTGATTGCTCCGCGGACGACGACGGCGCCGGCCGGTCGCTCGATGACGCTCGCAACGACGAGCCTGCCATCCGAGCGCGCGCACGACAGCGTCGCGGTGTCACCGAGGGCAATGTCACGAATGATGGCGGGCATCATCATGCGCGAGTTCGTGGGAGCAAACACACAGGTGGTACCGGCGACGTTGATCGAGACCGGAGAAACGGCCTGGACGTGCCCGGTCACCGTTACCTTCTTCGGAACTGCACCTACGGCGACGCCCGTCGTTACGAGCGCGGCCGCGGCCACTGCAAACCAAGATCGACGTCGCATTCAAAGACCTCCTAAACAACCATAGGGAACAAGTGTTCCCCTATTCGGATGAATCGAAACACCCGGACAAGGTCCCCGCGTAAGGGCAGCGCGCCGTAAGGCGTCGGTAAGAACTGTGCAAAGTACGTTCATCGCTCAGGAACCATCAGCGGTGGAACGGCTCCGGGTCCTCGGCTTCACGGGGCGGGACGCCGGCGTGCTCGCAGATCACTTCCTCGATGCAGAACGGCGCGGGAAGCTCGGCCACGGGCTCGCGCGCATCGACTGGCTGGCGAGGCTGGAAGGGCTGGACCCTGCCGCGCGACCGGCGCGGATCGTCGCCGAGCCCGGGTTCGAGCGCTGGGACGGACAGGGGGCGGTCGGTTACCTGACCCTCGCCGCGATCTGCGACTCGCAGCTGGCTGAGCCTCCCGAGCGAGCGCGCGTGATCGTGGCTGCGAACTGCTTTCCGACAGGAGTGCTCGGCTACTGGGTGCGGCGGCTCGCCGCGAGCGGGCTCGCGGCCGCGCTGACCGCGACCTCACCGCCGCGGCTTGCACATCCCGACGGAGGCGAGCCGCTCGTGGGCACGACGCCGCTGGCCGTGGGCGTTCCTTCCTCGGATGGCAAGCCGTTCGTCTCCGACGTCTCGATGGGCAAGGTCACGCAGGGGGACGTCATCGCTGGCCTCGCCGCGCAGGAGGATCTCGTCCCGTTCGGCGGCGACCAGGCGCACAAGGCGTTCGCGCTCGCGGCCGGGCTGCAGTTGCTCGTCCAGGGACTCGGCGTGGAGACGCACGGTGCGTTGCTCGTCGTCGCGCGGCCGGAAGCGGACCCTGTGCCCGCCTTCCGCGCTGTCGCGTCCGGGCTCAGGCTTCCGGGGGACTCCTGAGCGGGGCGAGGTCCTCGTCCTCATCGGCCCACTTGCGCAGACCTGGGTCGAGCTCGAGTGCTCGCTCGAGGTGCAGCCTTGCGTCGTCGAGGCGACCGGCTCGGCTTTCGATGCAGGCGAGGTGGTAGTGGAGAGGCGGGCTATCCGGTCGCTCGGCGAGCCCCTCGTTCATATCCGCGATGGCGCGGTCGAAGTCGCCCCGTTCTGCGTGGGAATACGCGGCGAAGAAGTGCTCCCAGGCGGACGTCTCGTGGGCGCCTGGCTTTCCTCCGATCGCGAGGACCGTCGTTCCCGGCTCCTCCGCGACGGCATGGCGCCTGACTGCCGGCTCGGATAAGAACACGAGCGTCCCTGCGGGTGCGTCGACGGACTCCCCGTCCAGCTCGAAGCGAGCACGGCCGCTGATCACCACGTAGAGCTCCTCGTGGCCGAGCCGTTCTTCGTCGTGCTTCTCGACGACATTCTCGCCCGGCTCTCCGGTGTAGGCATTGATGCCGAAGGCCGTGATCCCGAGCCTGCGGCGAACCGGCCTCCACGTCACGTCCGCGCCCGACACGGGGATTCGGTCCAGGTCGTCGATCTTCAGCACTTCGTACTTACTCACGTGCGAACACCTCCCGGTGCAGATCGTAGAGCCGGCGGAGCTCGTCGAGCGGCCGCTCGTGGTCGTCGACGCGCAGGTCGACGAGCGAGTCAGACAGCTCCGCATAGCCCGCGTCACGTTGGACAACGAGCAATGCGGCCGACTGCTGGCCTCGGCTGTCGCCGCCTGCCGCCTGGGCCGCGTCGAGGCAGTCGACCAACCGCGCGGCGAGCGAACTGCCTGCGCCGGCCTCGAACGTCTCCGCCAGCGCGTCGACGGTGGCGGCGGAGACGAGGATGTTGCCCTGCGCTGCATAGCCCGCGCCTGCGCGCCCGCCGGCCCACTCGTTGCACTCCTCGCCGGTGAACGTGGCGGAGCGACCCTGGCCGTCGACGATGCCCAGCTGTCGTTCGGCCCGTCCGTCGTCGGCGGCAGTCAGGCGCTCCACGGTCTCCTCGGCACCGAGCCCGTCACGGAGCAGGCTGAGACCATCCGGGCCGTAGCGCGGGTTGGCGACCGCTTGGGTAGCGATAGCTCCCACGTGCGGCTCAGCCCAGGGGACGATGGCGCCGACGCCGAGGAACTTCGACTGGACCGCGACGCCCCACTGTCCCGCCTCGAGGTCGCACGCGACGATCGAGTACGTCGCGACGAGTCGATCAGTCATACGTGAGCGTGCGGAAGTCGAGCTCGAGCAGCTCACGACGTTCCGCCTGGACGACTACGCACGACACTTCGGGACGCGCCAGTGCGGCCCGTACTTCGGCGGCCGTTTTGGCGCGGATGAGTACCGGCCTGCCGCGGTCGAATGCCTCACGCAACGCCTGCGTATCGAGCTCGTCCAGCACGAGCGCGTCGTCCGGCAACTCGACCTCTCCCTCGACGACGATCTCTGCAATCCGGAGCCCCGTCGCGCCGAGCCAGCGCTCTCTCACAGCTCGACGGAGCCGCCGGGCTCGACGTCCACGATCTCCACACCGGCCGGCGCGAGCTCACGCAACGCGTCCGGCGTGCCCGTGAGCAGCCCGAACGTCCCCCAGTGACAGGGCACACAGCGCTGGACGTCCAGCAACTCGAGGGCCACCGCCGCTTCTCGCGGCCCCATCGTGTAGTGGTCGCCGATCGGTAGCACCGCGACGCTGGGCTCGTAGATCCGTGCGATGAGCGCCATGTCGCCAAAGACGTTCGTGTCGCCACCGAAGTACAGCGTCGTACCGTCCTCGAGCTCGACGATGAGGCCGCAAGGCTCGCCTGCGTACGTACCGTCGTTCGTGCTCGACGAGTGCTGGGCGTGCGTAAGGGTCACCTTGACTCCGTCGAGCTCAACCGTGCCGCCCTTGTTCGGATCGCGAATGGATTTCACGCCCTGGGCCTGCAACCAGCCGGCGAGCTCGACGGGCGCCACGACCGTGCAGCCGAAAGTTCCGGCGAGCGCGACCGTGTCGCCGTAGTGATCGCCATGCCCGTGCGTGATCAAGATCGCGTCGACGCGCTCGGGCTGCTGCTCCGCCTCGGGGCACTTCGGATTGCCGTTGAGGAATGGATCCACGTAGACGCGCTTGCCGCCGGGCGTATCGATCCGGAAAGCCGAATGGCCCAGCCAGGTAAGCGTTCCAGCCATCGTTCCAGCCTAATGGATACGCCCCGCCGGGCATGGTGGTGCTCGGCGGCATCGTCGGGTGATTGTCGGCTTCGCCGTGAGCATTCTCATTACCGAAGTGATCTGGGCGGATCCCTACGAATGGACGGCGATCATCAACGTCGCGATCACGGTGCTTGGCGCCTTTCAGTACGGGAAGTTGAGCGAGGCCGCGGCCTCGCGAGCGAGGTCGATGAGCGGCTCGACGGCGAAGAACGAGCCGACGACGACCGCTGTGCAGCCCGACGACCGCGGCCGACAGCGCGAGCTCGCTCGGCGGCTGCCCTCCGGCTACGACTGCCACCGGCATGGCGGGCCGCATGTACATCGCGCGGATGACCGCGAGGTAGTAGTAGAGGCTGACGGCAGTGGCGACGACGCCGACGATGACGAGCCAGTTCCAGCCGCGGTCCCAGGCAGCGGCGAAGACGTAGAACTTCGCCACGAAGCCGCCAGTGAGCGGCAGGCCGGCGAAGCTGAGCATGAACACCCACATCGCTCCGCCGAGCAACGGCCGCTCCCAGCCCAGGCCGCCGATCGTCTCGAGAGTCGCCGGCCGTCCGAGCTCACGCTCGCGCGCGGCGACGACGGCGAAGGCGCCGAGCGACGCCGCGCCGTAGGGAATGAGGTAGAAGAGCAGCGCGGTGCCGCTCGTCTCGTCCGCCGAGGCCAGCGAGAATGAGCATGAAGCCCGCCTGCGCGATCGACGAATACGCGAGCAGCCGCTTGACGTTCGTCTGCACGATGGCGGCAAGATTGCCGACGGCAAGTGAGACGCATGCGATTACGGCCAGCGCGATCGTCCACAGATCGGCCTCGTCCGGGAACGCCGCGACGAGCAGCCGCAGCGTCAGGACGAACGCCGCCGCCTTGGTGGCCGCCGCCATGAAGGCCGTCACCGGCGTGGGCGCACCTTCGTAGACGTCCGGCGTCCACATGTGGAACGGCGCCGCCGACACCTTGAACCCGAGGCCCACGATGATCATCGCCAGGCCGGCCAGCAGGAAGAGGTCGTCGCCGAGCTCTTGCTGCGCCGTGGCCGTTGCGATTTCGGAGAAGCCGAGCTCCCCCGTCGCGCCGTAGACGAACGCCGACCCGAAGAGCAGCACCGCCGAGCCGAAACCGCCGACGACGAGGTACTTGAGGCCGGCCTCGAGCGAGCCCTTAACGCTGACGTCGTACGCACAGAGGATGTAGAGCGCGATCGAGAACCACTCGAGGCCGAGGAAGAGCGTCATGAGGTTCGTTCGCCTGGACGAGGAAGACCATGCCCGCGGCAGCTGCCAGCGAGCAGCGCGTAGTACTCGGCGCTGATGGCGGCGAAAGCCGTGCCGCCAGGCCACGCCGGCGGCCGCAGGCCGATGCCGCAGAGGATCAGCCCGGCGAGCGAGCCCAGCCGGTCGCGCACGACGGCACCGGCAACGATGCTCTCGGGCGTCGGCGCTGTCGTCGAAGAGGAAGGCGGCCGCAATGCCGCTCCGACGAATGAGCCGGCGGCCGCTAGACGGCCGCCGACGGGCAGCCTCCAGCTCTCGGGCAGCAGCACTGCTGCCAGCACGCAGAGGCAGCTGCCGCCGAGCAGGATGACCAGCGGCGCGAGCGCATACCAGTCGACCTCGGGCGTGGGAATGGCGGCGAGCGTCACTCGAACGGCTCCAGGAGGTTCCCGAGCCCGGGGGTGGACGATGTCTGGCCGAAGCTGTGATCGGTGATCGCCGCTGGCCAGGCGGACAGCGCGAGCAGGCAGGCGACGAGCGGCACGAGCACGGCCAGCTCGACGAGGCGGAGATCGCGAGCCTCGCTCCGTGACGGCGCTGCCTTCGCGCTCGTGGAGCACCGCGGAGATCAGGCGCAGCATGTACATCGCCGCGAGCACGATGGCGATCGCGCCGACGACGGCCCAACCCCAGCCCGGTGTCGAAGACGCCGGTGAGGATCAGGAACTCCCCGGCGAAGGCGGTCGAGCCGGGGACGGCGAGCGCGATGACGCCGGTCGATCATCAGCACCGTGGCCAGCGCCGGCCGACCACGGGCCATGCCGCCGAGCCGGTCGAAGCGGCCGGTGCCCGTGCGCCATTCGACGATGCCGGCGAGCATGAACAGCGTCGCCGAGAGCAGCCCGTGGTTCACCATCTGAAGCAGGGCGCCGTTCCAGCCGGCGAGGTTCGTCGCGAAGAGGCCGAGCATGATCAGCCCGAGCTGCGCGAGGCTCGAGTACGCGATCACGCCGCGGATGTCGCGGCGCACGGAAGGCGAGCAGCGAGCCGTAGACGAGCCCGATCGCCGCCAGCGCCAGGATCGGCACCCGCAGGTCGGCTGCCGGGCCGGGGAACAGGACGATGGCGATGTAGAGGAAGCCGTACGCGGCCGCCTTCGAGACGACGCCGGAGAGCACGCCCGCCACCTCGGCAGGCGCCTCGCGGTAGGCGGCAGGCAGCCAGCCGTGGAACGGGAAGAGCGGTGCCTTGACGGCGAAGGCCGCCACGAAGCCGAGGAACAGCCACGTCGAGCCGCCTGCGGTTCGCAGCTGCGGGATGTCGAACGTCCCCTCCGAGAGGCCGAACACGATGATCGAGGCCAGCATCAGCAGCGAGCCCGCCATCGTGTAGATGACGAAGAGCGAGCGTCGCCCGCTGCCGGCCCGCTCCTCCCCAGACGCCGACGAGGAGGTAGAGCGGGATCAGCATCGCCTCCCAGAAGACGTAGAAGAGGAGCAGATCCTGGGCGCAGAAGACGCCGACGATGGCGCCGGTGAGCAGGAGCATGAGCCCGAAGTACGCGCGCGGACGCTCGCGCCCGGCGCGGATCGCGTAGGCGACGCTGCAGCCTGCACGACGATCGCCAGGCCGGCCAGCCAGAGGCCGATGCCGAGGAAGCCCGACGTGGTACGAGATGCCGAGCTCGCCGAACCACGTCGCCTGCTCCTCGTACTGGAGCGAGCCGCCCGCCTGGGCGAAGTCGAAGTCGGCGAGCGCGGCGATCCAGAGCCCGACTTCGGCGAGGCTGACGACGAGCGCGACCACTCCCGCGGCCACTCGCGGCCACGGCAGCAGCCAGAGCGCGAGCGCCGCCGCCAGCGGGCAGCAGGATCAGCGCGGATGTCACCCAGCTACCCATCAGCGCTGGGCCACGGAGATGAAGACGAGGACGAGGACGGCGAGCCCGGCGGCGACGGCGAGCACGTACGTGCGCACGACCCCCGTCTGGAGCGAGCGGACGTAGCCGGCTAGCCGGCCGGTGCCCGTGGCGATGCCGGTCAGCGAGCCACCGACGAGCGGCCCCTCGACGAGGGCGTACAGGACTTTCGCCGTGGCCACGGAGGGCCGGTAGAAGAGCGCGTCGTAGAGCCCGTCGAAGTAGAGCTTCTGTTCGAGCACCGCCCACGGCCGTGGAGCCGGGTACCTCTTCGCCGAGTAGACGAGCCAGGCGACGGCGATGCCGGCGAGGCCGAGGCCGACGGCGACGATGCTCGCGATCGCCTCCATGCGCGTTCGTCGGGTCGACGAGCGGCTCGGCGACCGGGTCGAGAAAGTCGTCCACCGGCGTCCAGTAGGGTGCGAACTGGAGGAAGCCGGCAACCGCCGCGAGCACGGCGAGAATCGCCACGACGCCGACCATCGACGGCGGGCCTTCCTGCCCGCCGTGGGGGTGGTAGCGCGCTTGGAGCTCCTCCGAGGGCTCCCCGCCGAACGCGAGGAAGATCATGCGGAACGTGTAGAGGCCCGTGAGGAACGCGCCCGCCGCCGCGAGCGCGAACAGCACGTAGCCGAGGTCGCCCGCGTCCAGCGCGTTGGCGAGGATCGGGTCCTTCGAGAAGAAGCCGGAGAACGGCGGCACGCCCACGAGCGCGAGTGCGCCGATCGAGGAAAGCGATGTATGTGAACGGCATCAGCCGCTTGAGGCCGCCCATCTGCCGCAGGTCCTGCTCGCCCGCCAGCGCGTGGATGAGGATCCCGGCGGCGAGGAACAGCAGCGCCTTGAAGAAGGCGTGCGTGAGCAGGTGGAACATCCCCGTTGCGTACGCGCCGATGCCGACGGCGAGGAACATGTAGCCGATCTGGGACATCGTCGAGTAGGCGATCACGCGCTTGATGTCCGTCTGCACGAGCGCGATCAGCCCTGCGGCGACGAGCGTCACCGCGCCGAGGATGGCCGCGGTGTCCTGCACCTCCGGAGCGGCTTCGAAGATCGGCGCCGTGCGGAAGATGAGGTAGACGCCGGCGACGACCATCGTCGCCGCGTGGATGAGGGCGGACACCGGGGTCGGGCCTTCCATCGCGTCCGGGAGCCAGGTCTGCAGCGGCAGCTGCGCCGACTTGGCGACGGCGCCGCCGAGCAGCCCGAGCGCGACGAGCGTCGCCACCGTCGAGCTGAGACCGTCCACCTCCGCGAAGACGGCCTGGTATTCGAGGGTGCCCGTCTTCTGGATCAGGAGGAAGAGGGCGAGCGCGAAGGTCGCGTCGCCGAACGCGTTCATGATGAACGCCTTCTTGGCAGCGGCGATGGCCGCCGGCCGCTCGTGCTCGAAGCCGATCAGGAGGTACGACGAGAGACCGACGAGGCCCCAGGCCGCGAGCAGCATCAGCAGGTTGCCGCCCTCGACGAGCAGCAGCATGGAGAAGACGAAGAACGCCATGTACGCGAAGAAGCGGCGCTCCTCGTCGACCTTGTCCATGTAGCCGATCGAGTAGGCGACGATCAGCGCGCCGACGCCGGAGACGATCAGCATCATGAAGACCGCCAGCTGGTCGACGTAGATCTGCAGGCCGAAGTCGAGGTTGCCGGCGGTGAGCCAGCTCCACGCGGTGGACGACTGCGCACGTTCCGCCTCGTCGCGCGAGAGCATCTCCACGAAGCACCAGACAGCAGCGACGAAGGCGCCCGCGACGGACGCCGTGCCGATCAGCCCGGCGGCGCGGCGGTTGATCGTGTTGCCGAGCGAGCGTGATCGCGAGCGCGCCTGCGAGCGGCAGGAAGAGGCAGATCCAGGCGGCAGGGATCATCCGCGCAGGGTGCGTCAGCCGGTCGGTGTCGAGCGCGATGTCGACGCCGGGCCATGGCGACGATCGAGCCCGAGGCCGACGACGACCTCGGAGGCGGCGACGGCCATCACTGCGAGCGCGAAGATCTGGCCGTCCAGCGAGCCGTGCTGGCGCGCGAAGGCGATCAGCGTGAGATTCGCCGCGTTGAGCATCAGCTCCAGCGAGAGCAGGACGATCAGCGGATTGCGGCGCAGGAGCACGCCGAGAGCGCCGACGGTGAAGAGAGAGGCCGCGATGGCCAGGTACCAGGCGACACCAGGGCCGAGCACTCACCCGCCTCCCTCGCCGCGGCGTGAAAGTTGGCACACAGTTGGCGCAGACACGTAACTGGTGCCTGGCACCGTTTACGTTTGCCCGAGTCACGAGGAGCCTTCCTCGTCGAGCCGGCGGGCGTGTGAGCCGAGGATGACGCCGCCGACGGCCGCGACGAGCAGCACGATCGACGTGATCTCGAACGCGAGCAGGTGGTCGGTCAGGAACAGCTCGCCGATCGACGCCGGCGCGCCGAATGCCGCCGAGATGTCGGCTTCGGAGGCGAAGTCGCCGCCGCCCGCCTCGACGCCGATGACGACGAGCACCTCGATGAGGATCGCCGCCGCTGCTGCGATTGCAGCCCACGTCTGGATCGAGGGCGTTCCCGCCCACGGTGCGTCGGCACGGCCGCCGACATACGCGATCACGAACAGGAACATGACGACGATGGCGCCTGCGTAGATCAGCACCTGCGCAGCTGCGACGAACTCCGCCGACAGCAACAGGTAGAGCACCGCCAGCGAGGCGAGGTTCCCGATCAGCGCGAGCGCGGAGTAGAACGGGTCGGCGAAGCTGACGACCGCAACCGCGGATCCGAGGCACGCGGCCGAGGCCACGACCCATACGACCCAGACGACGACGTCCCCGGCGGACGCTGCGACCAGCGAGCGTCACGAACGCCTCTTGTAGAACGGCTCGGGCGTGTCGTACTCCTCCGGGTCGGCGACGGGCACCGTCTTGATGGGCGGCGCGAGCAGCATGTCCTTCGTGTAGATCAGGTCGTCGCGCGAGTACTCCGAGATCTCGTACTCGGTGCCCAGCGTGATCGCGTCGAAGGGACAGGCGAGCTCGCAGTAGCCGCAGAAGATGCAGCGGCTCATGTTGATCTCGTAGATCCGCGCGTAGCGCTCGCCCGGCGAGACGCGGTTGCCAGGCTCGTTCTCGGCGGCGACGACGCGGATGCAGTCCGCGGGACAGGCGGCCGCGCAGAGCGAGCAGCCGACGCACTTCTCGAGCCCGTTCTCGTGCCGGTGGAGCCTGTGGCGGCCGCGGAAACGCGGGTAGACGGGACGCACGACCTCGGGGTACTGAACGGTGATCGGCTTCTTGAACAGCTGGCGGAAGGTCACGCCGAAGCCGCGAACTGCGTCGAGCGGGCTCGGGCTCACGCCGCCACCACCACGGCCGTGACCAAGGCGTTGAGCGTTGCGACGGGCAGCAGCACCTTCCACCCGAAGCGCATCAGCTGGTCGTAGCGCAGGCGCGGCAGGGAGGCGCGGATCCAGATGAAGATCGTGATCGCGAGCAGCAGCTTGAGCACGAACCACAGCGGCCCGAGCGGCGCCCAGGGCCCTTCCCAGCCGCCGAAGAAGAGCGTCACCGCGAGCGCGGAGAGCACGATCAGGTTGATGTACTCGGCCATCTGGAAGAGGCCCCAGCGCATGCCGCTGAACTCCGTGTGGTAGCCCGCAACGATCTCCGAGTCGGCCTCCACCAGGTCGAACGGAGCGCGCGCCGTCTCGGCCGTCGCCGCGATGAAGTAGACGGCGAAGCCGACGAGCTGCGGGACGACGAACCACATCGTGTCGATCTGCTTGTCGACGATGGACGAGAGGTTGAGCGACTCCGAGAGCATGATCACGCCGATCACCGAGAGCGACAGCGAGACCTCGTACGAGACGAGCTGCGCGCACGTCCGCATCGAGCCGAGCAGCGAGAACTTCGAGTCGGACGCCCAGCCGCCGACGATGAACCCGTAGACGCCGATCGAGCCGAGCGCGAAGACGACGATCAGCCCGATGTCGACGGTCGCGACCGCGCCGTTGATCTCGTAGCCGTGGATCTCCCAGCCTTCCCCGAAGGGGATCACGCTGAAGGCGAGCAGCGCGGTGAAGGCGGAGAAGGCCGGCGCAACGATGTACGGGATCGCCTCCACCTTGCGCGGGAAGAACGCCTCCTTGCGGATGAGCTTCACCAGGTCGGCGATCGGCTGCAACAGCCCCACGGGCCCGGCGCGGTTCGGCCCGTAACGGAGCTGCATTCGGCCGAGCAGCTTCCTTTCGAGCAGCGTCGTGTACGCGAAGGACAGCAGCAGGATGTTGATGATGAGGAACGCTTCGATGAGGTAGACGACCCATTGGAAGGTCACGGCCGCACCTCCACGAGATCCGGGAGGTCGCGGACGTGCTCCTCGGCCGCGCGCGCGGCTCCTGCCACGAGCCGCCGGTTGATCCGCGCGCGGAGCTCGACCGACGTGCCGTTGGCGAGCACGGTGACCGTCTCACCGGCTTCGATCGATCGCTTCTTCGCGTCCTCCGGGGAGAGCTCGATCACGGCCTCCGGCCGTTGGAACTGCAGCTGCGGCACGCGCTCGACGGCGCTGCCGGAGAAGAGCGCGCGGTAGCGGGTCAGGCGGAGCTTCGGCGCCACCGGTGGCTTGAGCGCCTCGGCGGTCTCGGCAGCCGGCAGCTCTCCGTCGCCCGTCGCCGGCAGCTCCTGCAACGGCTCGAGCGAGACCCCGAAGCGGGCGGCGAGCTCGGCCAGCCAGTCCAGCTCGGGGCGGCTCGGCGGATCTTCCGTCAGGCGCACGCGCTGAGCACGACCCTCGAGATTGATCATCGTGCCGTTGCGCTCGAGATAGCTCGACCCCGGCAGGACGACGCGTGTCCAGCCGCGCACGTCGTCGGCGAACATCGTCAGCGCCACGACGGCCTCGCTGCGCTCGGCCAGCGCGCGGACGCGCGGATCGGCCACGGCTTCCTCGCCGGAGATGAGCAGCAGACCCACTCGTTGGGGCGTTCCGGCCTCGCCCTCGCCCGCTGCCTCCCACGCCGCCGCGACGCCGCGGCCGTTGGGCGTTGCGGGGAGGTAGTAGGCGCCGCTGCCGGGCTTGCCGGCGATGCCCAAAGCCTGTGCGAGCGGGGCGAGCGCGGCACCGCCGCGCCCGCCGGGGCCCGACCAGATCAGTGCCACGCGCTCGGCCTCGTGCAGCCGCTTGCCGAGCGCCTTCCGCTTGTCGGCCAGCTCCCGCACGACTGCGGCTGCGTCCCCCGGCGGCCGCTGAACCGTTCCCGCAGGGCCGAACGTCATCACTTCGGCGCCGTTCCGCCTCGCCGCGCGGATCCAGAGGTCGACGACCGGCGCCCGCTCTGCGACCGGGTCGTCGCCGATCACGACGACGATCTCCGCGTCGGCAATCGCAGACAGCGGAGCGCGGTAGGCATCGAGCGCCGTGCTCGTCTCCTCGGGCAGGACGGCGCGGTGCGAGCCGAAGCCCTTGCGCACGAGCTGCGACAGGGCGAAGGCGATCTCCACCGTCTCCGAGCCGGAGAGCGCGAGTACCACGGTGTCGGCGGCGGCGCGCGCCAGCCGCTCGAGCTCGTCGAGCGCGTCGTCCCAGCTCGCGTCGGCGAAGCGCCACGTGCCCTCGACGCGGATCATCGGCGACGTCACGCGGTCAGCGGCGCGCAGCGAGGGATACGAGAAGCGGCCCTTGTCGCAGATCCAGCCGAGGTCGACCTCGGGGTTGTTGCGGCTCGAGACGCGGCGGACGTGGCCCTCGCGGATCGTGGCGCTGACATTGCAGCCGACCGGGCAGAGCCCGCAGACCGTGGGCACGTTGACGATCTCCCACGGCCGGGCCTCGAAGCGATAGAGCGTCGAGGTGAGCGCGCCCACTGGGCACAGCTCGATGACGTTCCCCGAGAAGGGTGCCCGGTACGGGAGGTCCTCGTACGTCGCGATCTGCGACAACGACCCACGGTCCCGCGCGATCAGCTGGCCGTCCTCCGCAACGTCCTCCGAGAAGCGGGTGCAGCGGTAGCAGAGGATGCAGCGCTCGCGGTCGAGAGCGATGGTCGGCGAGATCGGGATCGGCTTCTCGAGCGTCTGCTTGTCGAACGTCATCCGCGTATTGCCGGGGCCGTAGCGGAACGTGAGGTCCTGAAGCGGGCACTCGCCGCCCTTGTCGCAGACTGGGCAGTCGAGCGGGTGGTTGACGAGGATGAACTCGAGCGTGGAGTTCTGTGCCGCCGCGGCGAGCGCGGAAGTCTTCGCGGTCTTCACGACCATGCCGTCCTGCGCAGTCAGGGTGCAGCCGGCCTGCGGCTTGGCGATGCCCTCGATCTCGACGAGGCACATGCGGCAGGCGCCGACGGGAGCGCCCGAGCCGGGGCTCGTAGCAGAAGACGGGAATCTCGATGCCCGCGGCTGCTGCCGTCTCCACGAGCCCTGTGCCCGCCGGCACGGAGACCTCGCGGTCGTCCACGGTCAGCGTGACGATCCCCGACGCGCTCACAGAAGAGCCTCCCGGATCTGCGACGCCACCTGATCCAGCTCGGCTCGCGGCGCCGGTGTCCAGTCGCCTCCTCGATCGATGCGAAAAGGGTCGCCCGCAAAGCGCGGCAACACGTGCATGTGAAAGTGAAAGACGTCCTGCCCGGCGGCCTCGCCGTCCGCTACGAACAGGTTGATGCCCTCGGATCTGACCGAAGAGCGGCGGAGCCCTCGCGCAACGCGCATTGCGATCGACATGAGATGCGACGCCGTGTCCTCGGTGAGATCGTCGAGACCGACGACATGCTCTTTTGGGATGACGAGCAAGTGCCCTGGATTCACGGGCGAGATGTCCATCACCGCGACCGAGGTCTCGTCCTCGTAGACCAGGCTTCGCTCCGCCTGGCCTGCCGAGACAGCGCAGAAGATGCACGCGCTCACGCGGGCACCTCCACGTGCTCCTGGTGTGCGTGCTGGTCGGACGGGGCGAGGATCCCGTCGAGTGTGGACGAGTCGCCAAACGGGCAGCTCCCGCGGTCGACGTGTGCGCGGAACTCGTCCGGAAATTTCCGCATGAAGCTCGACACCGGGTAGACGGCGAAGTCGCCGAGCGCGCACAGCGAGCGGCCGAGGATGCCCTCGCCGATCGACTCCAGGAGGTCGACGTCGGCGTGCGATGCGTCTCCCGCCTCGATCTTCTCCAGCAGCTGCACCATCCAGCGGGTTCCCTCCCGGCACGGCGTGCACTTCCCGCACGACTCGTGCATGTAGAACTTCGCAGCCCGCAGACGCCAGCTGCACCATGCAGCAGCGGTCGTCGACGACGATCAGCGACGCCGCGCCGAAGAACGAGCCCGCCGCCTGGATCGAGTCGTAGTCGAGCGGCGTGTCCAGCTGGTCGGGCGTCAGCGCCGGCACGGACGAGCCGCCGGGGATGACGCACTTGAGCTGTCGGCCGTCGGGAACGCCGCCGGCGATGTCGTACACGAGCTCCCGCATCGGCGTGCCGTAGCACGAGCTCGTAGTTGCCCGGGCGCTCGATGTTGCCGGAGATGGAGAAGATGGCCGTGCCCGGCGAAGACTCCGAGCCGATCTTCGCGAACTCGGCCGCGCCCAGCTCGAGGATGATCGGCACCGTGGCGATCGTGCAGACGTTGTTGATCTGCGTCGGCGAGTCGTAGAGGCCTTGCACCGGCGGGAACGGCGGCCGCGGCCTGGGCTGTCCGCGTCGGCCCTCGAGCGAGTCGAGCAGCGCCGTCTCCTCGCCGCAGATGTACGCCCCAGCGCCACGGTGGACGAGGATGTCGCAGCTGCCGAAAATGCCTGCCTCGCGAGCCTCGTCGACGGCCGCCTGCAGGATCTCGTACTCCGTCAGGTACTCGCCGCGAATGTAGATGAAGACGTGTTCGGACTCGATCGCATGGGCGGCGATGAGGCAGCCCTCGATCAGCCGGTGGGGGACGCGCGCCATCACCTCGCGGTCCTTGAACGCGCCAGGCTCCGACTCGTCGGCGTTGACGACGAGGTACGCGGGTCGCCCGCTCTTGCGATCGATGAGCGACGCCTTGCGGCCCATCGGGAAGCCGGCGCCGCCGCGTCCCCGGAGATTCGCCTCCTGGAGCACGGCGATGAGGGCGTCCGGCGTCATCGCGCGTGCCTTCTCGACACTCTCGTAGCCGCCGATGGCGCGGTACTCGGCCAGCTTCGTCAGGTCGTGCTCGTCGGCGCCCGCGAGTAGTGCCCTACGCTCCGGCACGAAGCTCCTCGACGATCGAAGGGACGTCCTCCGGCCTGACCGGATGCCGATGGCGATGGTCGACCGCGATCACCGGGGCGTAGCCACAGCCGTTGAGGCACTCGACCACGCGGAACGTCACCTGGCCGTCTTCGGTCGTCTCACCGGCCGAGATGCCGAGCTCGGACTCGAAGGCCTGCAACGCACCTCCTGCGCGCCCACGAGCGCGCAGGAGAGGTTCGTGCACACCTCCACCTCGTGTTGCCCGACGGGCTCGAGATGGAACATGTCGTAGAACGACGCGACGGACAGGCAGTAGGCGGTCGTGTAGTCGAGCGCGTCGGCCACTTCGGCGAGCGCCTCTGGGGACAGCCAGCCGTAGCGCTCCTGCGCCATGCGCAGCGCGGGCAGCATCGCCGAACGGCGATCGGGGTAGCGGGCCGCGACGTCTTGAATCTCCGTGGCGAGAGTCATCGATCCACTTCCCCCATGACGGTGTCGAGCGAGCCGACGACGGCGACCATGTCGGCGACGAGCGCGTGACCCATGCAGGTCGCGGTCGCCTGCAGCGCGACGAAGCTCGGCGCGCGGAAGCGCGCGCGCCACGGCCTCGGGCCGCCGTCCGAGCAGAGGTAGCAGCCGAACTCGCCGCGCGGCGACTCCACTGCCACGTACACCTCGCCT
Organism: uncultured Actinomycetes bacterium; assembly: GCA_963786725.1. Classification (GTDB taxonomy): domain Bacteria; phylum Actinomycetota; class Thermoleophilia; order Gaiellales; family Gaiellaceae; genus PALSA-612. The sequence continues at coordinate 436,451 of CAWBAD010000006.1, forward strand.
TCGGGCACCGTGAAGCCCTCGGTCACGAGCTTGAAGTGGTGGATCACGGACTCCATGGACGTGTGCAGCTCCTCGCGCGGCGGCAGCACGACTTTGCGGTCGTCCGCGATCCACGGTCCCGGCGGCATGCCTTCGAGGGTCTGTTCGACGATGCGCACCGACTCGCGCATCTCGTCCATGTGGATCTTGTAGCGGTCGTAGACATCCCCGTTCTCCCTGACGGGGACGTCGAAGTCGACGTCGCCGTAGGCGAGGTACGGAGCCGCCTTGCGGAGGTCCCAGTTGACGCCGGAGCCACGTAGTACGGGTCCCGACTGGCCGAGCGCGATTGCGTCCTCGGCCGACAGCAGGCCGACGCCCTTCGTCCGCGCCAGCCAGATCGGGTTCTCGGTGAGCATCGCCTCGTACTCGTCGACCGCGCCCGGCATCACCTCGCAGAACTCACGGCATTGCGGGAAAAAGCCGGGTGGGATGTCTTCCGCCAGGCCGCCTACCTGGAAGTAGCGCGTGTGCATTCGCGCACCGGCCACGAGCTCGAAGAGATCGAGCACGCGGTCGCGTTCGCGGAACGCGTACCAGAACGGGGAGATCGCGCCCAGCTCGAGCGCGGAGGTACCGAGCCAGACGAGGTGTGAGTGGATGCGGTTGAGCTCGGTCATGAGCGTCCGCATCCAGATCGCCTTCGGTGGCACCTCGATGCCGAGCAGCTTCTCGATCGCCATCACAAACGCGAGCTCGTTGGCCTGGAAGGAGACGTAATCCATGCGTGGCGCGTACGGGATCGCCTTCCACCAGGTCTTGTGCTCCATCGACTTCTCGAAGCCCGTGTGCAGGTAGCCGATGATCGCCCTCAGGCCGACGACCGTCTCGCCGTCGAGCTCGATGACGAGCCGGAGCACGCCGTGCATGGACGGGTGGTTGGGGCCGAAGTTGATCTCGAGGATGTCCGCCTGGCGGCGCCGTTCCTCGGGCACCTGGATCATCGTCGGGATCGGCGAGGGGATGCGCGTGCCCTCGTAGATGCGGGGGGCTGCGATCGCCATCAGACCTCGTCTGAGAACCGCACGGGCTCGCCGCCGATCGGGTAGTCCTTGCGCAGTGGGTGGCCCTGCCAGTCGTCCTCCATGAGGATGCGGACGAGGTTCGGGTGGCCTTCGAAGCGGATACCCATCATGTCCCAGGCCTCGCGCTCGTGCCAGTCCGCGGTCGGCCAGACGCGGATGACGCTATGCGCAGCTTCGCCGTCGTCCAGCCAGATCTGCACGCGTACGCGACGCGCTTCGCTGGCGCCGGGCTCCACGCGGAGCAGGTGGTAGTTGACGGCGAAGCGCTTCGGCTTCGGCTCGGGAATGCGTGGCCGCGCGGCCGTGCCAGGCGCGTTGAGGTCGCGCCCTCTGGCGTCTCCCCAGTAGCCGGCCACCGGCTCTTCGCCCCAGCCGAGGTAGTCGACTGCCGAGAGATCGGACAGGAAGTTGAAGCCGAGCGTGTCGCGGAGGTGAAGGCAGGCTTCGACGAGTCGCGCCGGGTCGACGACGAGCGTGGTCTCCGCGTGCGCTTCCTTCGTCTCGACGACGCCCGGGACGCCCTCGTAGATCACTCGGCCACACCGCGGATCTCGTAGGCGGGCGGCACGCCGGCCTGCACCTTCTCGTGCAGCCTGACTATGCCCTCCATCAGGGCTTCCGGACGCGGCGGGCAGCCGGGTACGTGAACGTCCACCGGGACGATCTTGTCGACGCCCTGGAGCGTCGTGTAGTTGTTGAACATCCCGCCGGAGGACGCACATGCACCCATGGCGATGACCCACTTCGGCTCCAGCATCTGGTCATAGATCTCGCGCAACGGCGCCGCCATCTTGTGGACGACGCGTCCGGAGACGATGAGCAGGTCGGCCTGGCGCGGCGACGCGCGGAACGCCTCCATCCCGAAACGCGCGATGTCGTAGCGGGAGGAGACGATCGACATCATCTCGATGGCGCAGCAAGCGAGCCCGAACGTGTCGGGCCACATCGACTTCGTCTGCGCCCAGGCCACGGCCCGCTCGAGGGTGGTCAGCATGAGCCGGTCCTCGAGCTCGGCGACCTCCTGCTCGAAGACGCCCGGGCCCTTGCCCTCCCAGAGCACGCGCTCCGACTTGAGGCCGTAGTCGCGGAGGCGCTTTTCGTTCATGGGCCGACTCCAGGCCCATGAACGTGTGGAGGGGGTGTGGGGGAACCGGGAGGTTCCCCCACGACCGGCAAGAAGAAGGGGGCTTGGCGTGGGGGAAACATGGTTTCCCCCACGGGAGCGAGCCGAAGGCGAGTGACGTTTACCGCCATTCGAGCGCCCCTTTTCGCCAGACGTAGACGTAGCCGAGTGCGAGGATGCCGATGAAGACGACGAGCTCGATCAGCCCGAACCACTCGAGCTCGTCGAGCACGACGGCCAGCGGGTAGAGGAAGACGATCTCGATGTCGAAGACGATGAAGAGCATCGCGGTCAGGTAGAAGCTGACGGTGAAGCGCTGCTCGGGCAGCGGTCCTGTCGACACTCCCGACTCGAAGGGAACGCCGCGCGCGCGTGTCCTCGCCGCCGGTCTCGTCGCGAAAAGGAACGACATGGCGACCATCGTGGCGGGGATCGCAGCGGCGAAGATCCCGTAGATGAGGAACGGAAGCCAGCTGTCGAGCACCGCGTTTTCCTCCCTAGCGTCGCCACGCGGAACGTAGCAGGTTCGACGCCCGCACGAGCAGCAGGAAAAACGGCTCAACGATGCGTGAGCCGACTGTTACAAAGTCGCCCGTTCGGGGCGTTCGGGTCGTGGGGTGCCGCTGCTACCATCCGAGCGTGGCCACCATCGAGCGCGCAGAGACCCTCGTCTCCCTGACGGAGGCGGCGGCGGCGAAGATCAAGGAGCTTCAGGTGCTGGAGCCAGAGGGCGAGGCGAACGTCCTCCGCGTTGCCGTGCAGGGCGGCGGCTGCTCCGGCTTCGAGTACGCGCTCGGCTTCGACCGCGGCCTCCAGGAGGGCGACCACGAGCTCGAGTCGCACGGCGTCACGGTCGTCGTCGACCCCTTCAGCGCGCCGTACCTCCAGGGCGCGGAGGTGGACTTCCTCAACACGATCACCGAGTCCGGGTTCAAGATCTCGAATCCGAACGCCGTCTCGGCCTGCGGTTGCGGCCACTCGTTCCAGGTCGAAGAGGGCGAGGAGCTGCCCGAGGGCACCGAGCTGGGCGGCTGCGGCTCCGGCTGTAGTCACTAGACACGCACGAGGCGACAGGCGCCTAGGGCGCTTAGACTCCAGCCGTGATCGTTAGGCGCGACGAGAAGGTCCGGCTCATCTCACGCATTCCGCTCTTCGAGACGTGCTCCCGAGCTGACCTGGCCCGGATCGCGACGATCACGGTCCAGGTCGAGCTGCCGGCCGGCGAAGTACTGATGCGCGAGGGCGAGCCGGGCGACCGCTTCTACGTTCTTGTGAAGGGCTCTGCGGAGGTCAAGAAGGGAAATCGGAAGGTCGCGACCCTTAGCGCCGGCGACTTCGCAGGCGAGATCGCACTGCTGACGAACGCTCCGCGAATGGCGACCGTTCGCACGATCTCACCCGTCACCGCTCTCCAGGTGAACCGGAAAGGGTTCTCGGCGCTGCTCGACACATCACCGAGGATCGAGCGGAAGCTGCTGAAGGCGCTGGCGGACAGGGTCGCGCCGACGGTCATCTAGGGGCTCGCGCTCATCGGGTGCGGGCGAAGCGCTCTGCTGCCGCGAGGCTCGCCGCCATCCCGGCGTCGCCGGCGCCGTGTCCCGCGTCTCCGACGATGACGAGCTCGGCGTCGGCCCACGCGCGTGCGAGCTCCCAGCCGATGTCCGTAGGACCGCTGATATCGAGCCGGCCGTTGATGAGCACCCCCGGGATGCCGGCCAGGCGATGCGCGTCGCGGATGAGCTGACCGTCCTCGAGGAAGGCGGCGTTGCTCCAGTACCGCGTGACGAGGCGGGCGAAGCAGAGGCGAAAGCGCGGATCTTCGTAGCGCAGCCACGGCTCGTAGCCGGGCGCGGTGGCCACGTGGGTGTCCTCCCAGGCGCACCATGCCTTCGCTGCCCGGTCGCGGACGTCCGCGTCGGTTGACTCGAGCAGGCGGCTGTAGGCGAGCGAGAGGTCACCGTGACGGTCCTCCTCGGGCACGCCGTCGCGGAAGCGCTCCCACTCCTCCGGGAACACACGGCCCATCGCGCGCGTGATCCACTCCACCTCGCGCCTCGTCGTCGTGACGACGCTGACGAGGATCAGCTCTGTGACGCGGTCCGGGTGCGCTTCCGCGTACGCGAGGCCGAGCGTCGTTCCCCAGGACCCGCCCCAGACGAGCCAGCGGTCGATGCCGAGGTGCTCTCGGATCCGCTCGCAGTCGCCGACGAGGTGCGCCGTCGTGTTCGTCGAGAGGTCGACGTCGGGCTCGCTCGCATGAGGAGTGCTCCGCCCACAGTTGCGCTGGTCGAAGAGGACGATCCTGTACGCGGCCGGATCGAACAGCCTCCGCATGCCAGCCGAGCATCCGCTGCCGGGCCCGCCGTGGAGAACCACTGCCGGCTTGCCGCTCGGGTTGCCGCAGGTCTCCCAGTAGATCTGGTGCCCGGCCCCGACGTCGAGCATGCCGCTGTCGTATGGCTCGATCTCCGGGAACCGGTGCATTGCCAGAGCGTAGGCTCCCGTCGTGTCGGAGCGCCCCCTACGCGTCGCCGTGGTCGGCTCCGGGCCGGCGGGCTTCTACGCCGCCGGCGCGCTGCTGACTGCCGGCGCCGAGGTCGATCTCATCGAGCGGCTGCCGACGCCGTGGGGTCTCGTGCGGCTCGGCGTCGCTCCCGACCATCCCAACATCAAGGCTGTCTCGCGCGCGTTCGAGAAGATCGCCGCGCAACCCGGCTTTCGCTTCCTCGGCAACGTCGAAGTCGGCCGCGACCTCACGCACGAGGATCTCGCTGGGCTGTACGACGCGGTCATCTACTCGTTCGGCGCCGCCGCCGACCGGCGGCTGGGCATCCCCGGCGAGGAGCTTCGTGGCTCGTGGGCGGCCACCGAGCTCGTCGCCTGGTACAACGCCCATCCCGACTACGAGCAGCTCGACATCGATCTCCGTGCGAAGCGCGTAGCCGTCGTGGGCAACGGCAACGTGGCGCTGGACGTCGCACGCATGCTCGCGTTGACGGAGGCCGAGCTGGCCCCGACGGACACGACCGACGCGGCCATCGCCGCCATTCGCGACTCAGGGATCGAGGAGATCGTAGTGCTCGGCCGGCGCGGGCCCGTTCAGGCTGCGTGGACGCCGCCGGAGCTCGCAGAGCTCGGAGAGATGGAGGGCGCGGACGTCATCGTCGATCGGGCCGACCTCGGGCTCGATCCGGTCAGTGAGGAGGAGCTCGAGGCCAGTGACCACATTCGCAAGCGGAACATGGAGGTGCTGCGGGAGTTCGCTTCGAAGGAGCCCGCCGGCAAGCCGCGCCGCATCGTGCTTCGTTTCCGCGTCTCGCCCGTGGCAATTCTCGGCGACGAACGGGTGGAGGCAGTCGAGATCGTTCGCACTGAACTGGTCCCCGACGGCAGGGGGAGCGTGCGGGCGCAGGCGACCGACGAGCGGGAGACGCTGTCGTGCGAGCTCGTCTTCCGCAGCGTGGGCTACCGGGGGCTGCCGTGCCCTGGCCTTCCCTTCGACGAAGAGAGCGGCACGATGCCCAACGAGGGCGGCCGCGTACGGGGAGACGACGGCGAGCCGCTGGCCGGCGTCTACTGCGCGGGCTGGATCAAGCGCGGCCCGACCGGCGTCATCGGCACCAACAAGAAGGACGCCACGGAGACGGTGGAGGCGGTACTCGCAGATGCCGAGGCTGGGCTGATCGGCGGGCGCGCTGCCGCGGCGGAGGCGGTCGATGCGCTGCTCGCCGAGCGAGGGGTCGAAGCCGTCGTCTACGAAGGCTGGCAGGCGATCGATGCGGCCGAGCGTGCCCGCGGCGAGCCGCAAGGTCGCCCTCGGGTGAAGCTCACGAGCTGGGACGACCTGCTCGAAGCGGCTCGCAACCGGCTCGCGGACACCGCCTCGTAACCGGTCGATCACCAGTGCTTCACAGACGACGACTCTAGGATCGCTCTGTGACGCGGGGCGACGAGAAGTTCGATCAGGTACGTCTGCGCGCCGACCTCTGGGCAGTCTCGTTCCAGGAGCCGGAACTCCGTGCCGAACATCGCACCGACTCGCATCGGCGACTCGGCATGACGGATGCATTCCGGCGGCCGGTGTCGCCGAGCAGCGCGCCTTCTCCGAAGAAGTCCCCGGCCCGAGCGTCGCGACGGTCTTCCCGTCGTGCACGACCGTCGCCGTCCGTCGAGGATGACGAAGAACGTGTAGCCCGATGCGCCTTCCGGCGTCAGGTTCTCACCCGGCTGCGGATGGCGTTCCTCGAACCACGTTGCGACCCGCGCGAAGGTCTCCTCCGGCAGGCCAGCGAGGCACGGGACGCGGCGCAGCTCTTCGGTGTCGAGGGGCACGACGGAGCACGCTAGCCCGTCGAGAGCCCACCCGGAAGTGGCGTTGACCAGATCGTCACCGGACGTTCACGAGGCCGCCCTGTCAGCCTGTGGATGTATTGGCACAGAATTGGCACACATCAGTGCCAGGCGCTGGCCATGGCTAGACTCGCGGGGTGGCCGTGAAGGAAGAGCTCTGGGGCGCGGAGACGCGCAAGGCCGTCGAGAACTTCCCCGTTTCCGGCCAGCCGATTCCCGCTCCCGTCGCGCGCTGGCTAGGCCGGATCAAGGCCGCGGCAGCCCGCGTCAACGCAGAGCTCGGCCTGCTCGACGCCGACAAGGCCGAGCGCATCGCCGCTGCCGCTGACCGCGTCGCGGCGGGCGAGCTCGACGACCAGTTCCCGATCGACGTCTTCCAGACCGGCTCAGGCACGTCGTCGAACATGAACGCCAACGAGGTGATCGCGGCGCTGGCCGGCGAGGACGTGCACGCCAACGACGACGTGAACATGGGCCAGTCGTCGAACGACGTGTTTCCATCGGCCGTTCATCTCGCTGCTCTCGATGAGATCACGCATGACCTGCTTCCGGCCCTGGGCCGGCTCGTGTCTTCGCTCGAGCGCAAGGCGCAGGAGTTCGACGACGTCGTGAAGTCGGGTCGGACTCACTGGATGGATGCGGTGCCAGTCACACTCGGCCAGGAGTTCGGCGGCTATGCCGCTCAGGTGCGCCAGGGCATCGCCCGTATCGAGGCGACGCTTCCCCGGGTGGGCGAGATCCCGCTCGGAGGCACCGCCGTCGGCACGGGGTTGAACACGCACCCCGAGTTCGCCGAGCGCGTGCGCGAACGGCTGGGCGAGGACACGGGGCTGCCGATCGCTTCGCCCGCCGACCCGTTCGAGGCCCAGGCTGCCCGGGACGGCCTCGTCGAGGTCTCCGGCGCTCTGAAGACGGTCGCGGTCTCCCTCACGAAGGTCGCGAACGACATTCGTTTCATGGGCTCGGGCCCGCGCGCCGGGCTCGCGGAGATCTTCCTCCCCGAGCTGCAGAAGGGTTCTTCGATCATGCCGGGCAAGGTCAATCCCGTCATCCCCGAGGTGGTGACGCAGGTGGCGGCCCAGGTGATCGGCAACGACGCGGCGATCACCGTCGGTGGCATGCAGGGCCATTTCGAGCTCAACGTCTTCGTGCCGCTCATGGCGCGCAACCTCCTCGACTCGATCGAGCTGCTCGCGAGCGCCGCGTCGGCTGTTCGCCGAGAAGTGCGTCGACGGCATCGAGGCCAACCGCGAGGCCTGCGAGCGCTACGCCGAGCTGACACTCTCCGCCGCCACCGCGCTCAACCCGTACATCGGCTACGACAAGGCCGCCGAGATCGTCAAGGAAGCGGCTGCATCGGGCCGCTCACTCCGCGATGTCGCCCGCGACGCTGGCGTCGACGGGGCGACGCTCGACGAGGCGCTCGACTACCGCCGCATGGCGAAGCCGCATTTGTCATAGTCGCGCCGTTCTGTCGACTGAAGGGGGAGTGGTAATGAAAAGCCGCATCCGCGGCGTGCGTTGGTTCACGCTCGCCGCACTCGTAGCGGGTGTCGTCGCAGTACCGACGGCGCTTGGCGTCAGCTCGGTCACAGCAGCCGACTCGTCGTCCGCGGGCCTGTGGTTCGTGGAGCTGAACGGCGCGGCCGCGGCCAACGGCGGCACGGTCGCAGCGAACAAGGCCGAGAAGTCCGCGTTCAAGGCCGAGGCGAAGAAGGCCGGCGTCGCGTTCAGCGAGCGCCGTAGCTTCGACACACTATGGAACGGGCTCTCGATTCAGACGAAGGCCGACGCGGCGACGCTCCTGGACGTCAAAGGCGTCAAGGCGGTGTACCCGGTCGGGCTCGAGTCGATCCCGCCGACACAGACCGTCAGCCCTGAGCTGGCGACCGCTATCCAGATGACGGGAGCGGATGACGCCCATGAGGCCGGATACGACGGCACCGGTGTCAAGGTCGCCATCGTCGACACCGGGCTCGACCTCGACCACCCGGACCTCGGCGGTGACGGCGTGGCCGGTGCGCCGTTCACAAACTCACGAGTCGTCTCGCAGTTCGACTTCGTCGGCAACGCGTACAACGCGGACCCGTCGTCGCCGTCCTACAGCCCGACGCCTGTCCCGGACCCGATCGCTGACGACTGTGCCGGCCATGGGACGCACGTTTCCGGCATCGTCGGCGCCAACGGCGGAGCCATCGGCGTAGCGCCGGGCGTCGAGTTCGGCGCGTACCGCATCTTCGGTTGCGGTGGGTCGGCGAACGACGACGTCATCCTCGCGGCGCTCGAGCAGGCGTACGCCGACGGGATGAACGTCGTGAACATGAGCCTCGGCGACGCGTTCAACTCGTGGCCGCAGGCACCGCTTGCGCAGGCGAGCGACACGCTGCTCAAGAACGGCGTCGTCGTCGTCGCGTCGATCGGCAACAGCGGCGCGGACGGCGTCTACTCGAACGGCGCTCCCGGCGTCGGTGACGGGGTCATCGGCACCGCGTCGTACGACAACACGTTCGTCAACATCAACAGCGCGACCGTGACCCCAGGCACGCCGCCCGCAATCACGGTCGGCTACCAGAACATGTCCGGATCGCCCGCGCCTCCTCCGGCTCCCTTCTCGGGCAGCCTGCCCATTGGCAAGCCGAGCGGAGACATCCGCGGGTGCTACCCCGCCGACTGGGCGGGATTCACTCCCGGAGCGCTCGCGATCGTTCAGCGCGGAACACCCGCAGGCTTCCCTGGGGGGGCCTGCACGTTCGCGATCAAGGCTCAGAACGCGCAAGCCGCAGGCGCAGCCGCGGTCGTGGTCTTCAACAACGTCGCTGGGTACTTCGCCGGCACGGTCGGCAATGGCTCGGGTGTGACCATCTACGCAGTCACGACGTCTCTCGCAGACGGCAACGCGATCGTTGCTGCGTTGGCCGGGGGTCCGCAAACGTGGAACTGGGGTACCGGCGTGGTCAGCATCCCGAACGTCACGGGCGGGACGATCTCGTCGTTCAGCTCGTTCGGGCTCAACGCCGAGCTCACGTTGAAGCCGGACATCGGCGCGCCGGGCGGGCTCATCCGCTCGACGTACCCGCTCGAGGCGGGCACGTACGCCACGATCAGCGGAACGTCGATGGCCTCGCCGCACGTGGCGGGCGCCGTCGCGTTGCTACTTCAGGCCCACCCGGGCACCAAGGCGAGCGACGTCCGCGACATCCTCCAGAACAGCGCCGACCCGAAGTTCCGGCGCGACCCAATAACGGGAGTGCTTCAAACGCACCTCGACGCGACGCACCGGCAGGGTGCCGGCATGCTCGACATCATGGGCGCGATCAACGCAACGACGATGCTCTCCCCGGGCAAGATCTCGCTCGGCGAGGGCAACGGCGGCTCGGCGAAGATCACGCTCAGGAACTCGAGCGGGTCGCCGGTGACGTACGACCTGTCGCACGAGCCGGCAGTCGGGACGACGAACACGTTCGCCCCGGTTGCCTACTCGACGGATTACGCGTCGGCGAGCTTCTCGTCGCCGAGCGTGACCGTGCCGGGGAACGGCTCGGCGAACGTCACCGTGACAATCACGCCGAACGCCGCGATGCCGGACAAGGGCGTCTACGGCGGGTACATCACGTTCACGCCGCAGGGCGGTGGACAGGAGTACCGCGTGCCGTACGCCGGTTTCAAGGGCGACTACCAGTCGATTCAGGCACTGGTCGGCCCGCAGCTCGTGAAGCTCACCGCCTGCGCCGGCATCCTCCGCGGCAACGAGTGCTTCGCCACGGCAACGGGCACCTACGTTGCTCCGGGGAACGACCCGTTCACGTTCGCGCCGGGTCTTGGTGAGACACCGCTCTTCAAGGTCCACCTCGACCACCAGGCACGGAACATCACGGTTGACATCTACTCGGCGTCGAAGGGCAAGTGGATCGGCACCGGGCTGAACCTCGATTACCTGGCGAGGAACAGCACCCCCACGGCGTTCTTCGCCTACATGTGGGACGGCAACACAAAGAAGGGGCAGGGCAAAGCCTCGGCAACGCCGGGCCTGTCGCCGACGGGACGTACTACGCGAAGCTCACGCTGACGAAGGCTCTCGGCACGAAGAAGGAGACCGAGACCTGGACGTCCCCGAACTTCGTCATCGACCGCCCGTAAGCCAGGGCACAGCAATTGCTCTGACGAGAGGCCGGCGAAAGCCGGCCTCTCGTTTCCAGGAGCGAGCGATTCGGGACATAGGGCACCAGGGGAGGGCTGCCCGGGGGCGGCCCTCCCCTGGCTCAAACAGCTAGTAAGCGAGCGCGCCGCGGCCGGTTTCCGCGGCGTGGCGTTGCTCGTCGGCGCGATAGCTCGAGCGGACGAGCGGGCCCGAGAACACCGAGCCGAAGCCGAGCGCCTCGCCCTGCTCGCGGAACCAGCGGAACTCGTCCGGGTGCACCCAGCGGTCGATCTTCGTGTGCTTCTGAGACGGCTGGAGGTACTGGCCGATGGTGACGACGTCGACGCCTGCCGCGCGCAGGTCGCGCATCGTGCTCCACGACCTCGTCGTTCGTCTCGCCGAGGCCGACGATGATGCCCGACTTCGTGAGCACGGGGTAGTCGGCGACCTCCTTCGCCCGCTGCAGCAGCCACAACGCCTTGTCGTATGACGCCTTCGCGCCGCGCATCCTCCGGTGCAGCCTCCGCACCGTCTCGATGTTGTGGTTGAAGACCTCGGGTCGTGCGCCGAGCACGATCGCCAGCGCCTGTTCCTCGTAGCCGAGGAAGTCGGGCGTCAGCACCTCCACCGACGCGTCGGGCAGCTTGCGCTTCAGCGCGCGGATCGTGGCGGCGTAGTGGGCCGCTCCCTTGTCGGGCAGGTCGTCACGGTCGACCGATGTGACGACCACGTGGTGGAGCTCCATCTGCGCAGCAGCGTGCGCGAGCCTCAGCGGCTCCAGCGGGTCGGGTGGGCTCTCGGGCTTGCCCGAGTTGACGTAGCAGTAGCGGCACGCGCGCGTGCACGTGTCGCCGAGGATCTGGAAGGTCGCCGTGCCCCGCCCCCAGCACTCGGCGATGTTCGGGCAGCGTGCCTCTTCGCAGATCGTGTGCAGACGCTGACCGTGGAGCAGGGAGCGCACCTCGAAATAGCGCGTGTCGGCGCTCGGGGCGCGGACCTTCATCCACTCCGGCCGGCGCGGCCGCTCGGCGACGGGAAGCGAGCGCTCCATCGAGATCAGTCTAGTGAGCGAGCCTGCTCGATCATGAGCGTCGTCATCGTCGAGCGTTCGGTCCACAGGCGATGAGGGACGCCCTTCGGCCAGCGCACCCATTGCTCCTCGCGAAGCGGTGCTGTTTCGCCTGCGATCGACGTGAAGCCCTCGCCTGCGATGCAGACGACGATCGTGTCTGTGTCGCCCGGGTGCTCGTGAATCGTGGCGTGCTCCGAGAAGCGCAGCTCGGCCACGAAGAAGCCGAGATTCTCCTCGCGAACGAGCACGCGTCCGGTCACCCCCACGCAGCCCTCGTGCGGCAGCGGATCCCAGCCCGGGCGCGGGATCGGCTGGACGTCGACGCTCATCCCGCGATCTTCTCGTGGATCGGCTGAGCCCAGAGGCCCGCGCCGTCCTCTGCCGGCAGCTCCTCGAACTCGAGCTCGAAGACGTCGGCGAGCGCATTCACCGCGGCCGGCCGGACGTCGTCGACGGCAATCGGACGACCGAGCTCCCGCGCCATCGTCGTGAACGCTGCGTCCTCGAGCCCGCACGCCGTGATCCAGTCGGTGAACGGCGCGGGATCGAGGTCGACGTTGAGCGCGTAGCCGTGCGTCGTCACCCACCGCGAGACGTGCACGCCGATGGAGCAGATCTTGCGCGGGGGTGCTGAGAGCCAGACGCCGGTCAGCCCCTCGATCCGCTCGCCTTCGATCGCGTGCGCGGCCAGCGTGCCAATCACCGCCTGCTCGAGATCGCGGACGTAGCGCTTCACGTCCCGCCCGTGGCGGTTGAGGTCGAGGATCGGGTAGCAGACGAGCTGTCCGGGCGCGTGGTAGGTCGACTTGCCGCCGCGATTCGTCTCCACGACCTCGACGTCGGCGCCCGTCGGCACGTGGAGCTCCTCGTCGTCCGTGCGGCGGCCCAGGGTGACGACCGCCGGATGCTCGAGCAGGACGACGGTGTCGGGGATGGCGCCCTGCTGGACGGCGGCCGCGAGCGAGCGCTGGAGCTCCCACGCCTCGACGTACGGCGTCTCGCCGAGCGACAACAGATAGCCCTGTCTCACGGCGTGCAGCGTACCCCGCCGGCTGCGACGATAGACGCCTCCATGAGCGAACTGCCCGTCGGCACGGTGACTTTCGTTTTCACGGACATCGAGGGCTCGACCCTCCTTCTCAAGCGGCTAGGAACTGACTACGCCGGTCTGCTCGCGAGACACCGGGAACTCGTGAGAGACGCCCTTGAACAGAACCGCGGATGGGAGATGGACACCCAGGGCGAGGGGTTCTTCCTCGCCTTCGGTCGAGCGAAGGACGCTGTCGCGGCTGCGGTCGTGATTCAGCGTGCGCACGACGACGAGGTCTGGCCCGAAGGCGCTGATGTACGCGTCCGAATTGGCATGCACACGAGTGAGCCAGAGCTCTCGAACGACCGTTACGTCGGGCTCGGCGTGCACCGCGCGGCTCGCATCTGTGCCGTTGGTCATGGCGGCCAGGTGCTCGCCTCGCGGTCGACAGCGGGCCTGGTCGACGAGGTGGAGCACCCTGGAATCGAGTTCCGCGATCTCGGTGAGCACCAGCTCAAGGACCTCGATCGCAACGAGCGCATCTACCAGCTCGTGGCAGCTGGCCTGGCCGCCGATTTTCCACCTCTTCGGTCGCTGACGGAGATCGGGCGCGAGGCCGAAGCGTCCCTCCCGAGCGGCACGGTGACCTTCCTCGTAACTGACATGGTCGGGTCGACCAAGCTCGTTCGCGAAGCAGGTGGCGAGACGGCGGCGCTCGTATTCGAGGAGTACGAGAGGATCCTTCGCGATGCGACGGAGCAAGCCGGAGGTCGCGTCCTCGAGGTTGCAGGCGACTCCTTCATCGCCGCCTTCGTCAGAGGGAGAGATGCTCTGGCAACTGCCGCATCTGCAACGGTCGCGTTTGCCGCAACGGCCTGGCCCGAAGCCAGACGTCCTGCCGTCAGGATCGGCCTCCACACAGGAGAGGCATCACCGACGAAGGCGCGCTACATCGGGCTAACGCTGCCCCGTACGTTCCGCGTGTGCGACAGCGCTTCGCCTGGGCAGGTCGTGTTGTCGGAGTCGACCGAAAGCGTGCTCGACTCATCCGCCAAGGACTCGTTCGTGATCCGTGACCTCGGCACGCATCAATTGAATGACTTCGACCGGCCCGTTCGGCTGTACGAGCTCGTTGTGTGAGTACTGCTACTGCGTGCCCTCGTCGTAGCGGGGCAGGCCGTCGTCGGGGAGCGTCTCCCACGGAGCTACCGAGCGAACGTAGATGTGCATGTCCGCTTTGCCCTCGAAGGGCTCGTCGAGGGCGGTCAGGCGGACGCCCGTGACCTCGGAGTCGGGCCAGCCGGTGCCGAAGAGGTTGGAGCCGCAGACCGCAGCAGAAGCTCTTGGCGGTGCCCTCGTCCGGCTGGTACGTGGTGATCAGCTCGCGGCCCGTCAGGATGCTGTATCGCGTCCGTCGGAACGCGACCGGTCGCCGCTGCCGGGACCGCCCGAGATGGCCTTGCAAGTCGTGCAGTGGCACATCGAGACGCGCGAGAACGGCTCCGTCACCTCGAAGGTCACGCCGCCGCAGAGGCAGCTTCCCCGTCATCGGTCCCGCTCGACCACGTCGTCAATGTACGAGGGACAGACACTAGTCGGACGGTCACCTGTGCCTGTCCCTAGACGCGATGGAGCATGGCCGGGAGACGGTCGCGGCGCGTCGCTAGTAGCGCTCTTCGCCCCAGGTCTCGAGCTTCTCTCGCAGGTCGCGCAGGAAGCGGCCGGCGAGCGCGCCGTCGACCAGACGGTGGTCGTACGTCAGCGTGACGTTCATGATCGGCCTGATCGCGATCACGTCCGCGCCTCGGGCGTCCTGGATCACCCACGGCCGCTTGACGACGGCGTACGTGCCGAGGATCGCTGCCTGGGGCTGGTTGATGATCGGGGTGCCGTGGAATGTCCCGTAGCCGCCGGGGTTCGTGATCGTGAAGGTGCCGCCCTGGACGTCGTCCGGCAGCAGCTTCTTCGAGCGTGAGCGCTCGGCGAGATCGGCAATCGCTCTCGTGATGCCGAGGAGGTTGAGACCCTCGGCGTTCCTGATCACGGGCACGATCAGTCCCTTGCCGTCCGCGAGCTCTACTGCGATGCCGAGGTTGACGTAGTTGCGCGTGACGATCGACTCGCCGCGAATCTCGCCGTTGATCCACGGGTAGTCGCGGATCGTGTCGACGGCCGCGCGGGCGACGAACGCGAGGTACGTCGGGTTGACGCCGTAGGCCTGCTCGTACTCGGGCTTGAGCTTCGCGCGGATGGCGACCACTGCCGACATGTCCACCTCGATCGCGCTCGTGACGTGCGCGGAGGTGTCGAGCGAGCGGCGCATGTGGTCGGCGACGCCGCGCCGCATCGCGTTCATGGGCTCGACGGACTCTCCGGTCATGGCCGGCGCGGGAGCGGGCGTCGCGGCCTCTGGTGCTGGTGCGGGAGCCGCGGCGGCCGCAGGCGCAGGCTCGGGAGCAGCCGGCAGCTACCACGGGCGCCTCGGGTGCAGGCGCTGCGGGAGCGGGCGCCTCGACGGGCGCCGGTGCGGCGGGCGGGCCTGCCTCGACGTACGCGAGGATGTCCTTCTTCGTCACGCGGCCGCCGGTGCCGGTGCCGGCGACCTGAGACACGTCGACGCCGTGCTCGCCGGCGATGCGTGCGACGACAGGCGAGACGAACGTTCTCCCGCCCGCGCCGCCGTTCGCCGGCGCGGCCGCAGGTGGAGGCGTGGGCGTGGGCACAGGAGCAGCTGCGGCGGGCTCGGGAGCGGGCACTTCGGCCGCAGGCTCAGGTTCGGGCTCCGCGGGAGCCTCCTGCTCCGCGACTGCGCCCTCGGGCGCGATGACCGCCAGCCGCGTGCCGACGTCGACCGTCTCGCCCTCGGCGACGAGGATCTGCTGAACGACACCGGAGCCAGGGCTCGGCACCTCCGTGTCCACCTTGTCGGTCGAGATCTCGAGCAGCGGCTCGTCGGCGTCGATCGTCTCGCCCTCCTGCTTCAGCCACTTGAGGATCGTCCCTTCGGAGACGGAGACGCCCATCTGGGGCATGACGACCTCGACGACCGCTGTCGCCATCAGTAGCTCGCCAACTCTCGAACGCCGGTGACGACGTCCTCGACCTGTGGGATGTACGCCTGCTCGAGCACGGGCGAGAACGGGACGGGGCAGTCGGGCGCGGTGATCCGGCGCACGGGGCCGTCGAGGTCCTCGAACGCCTCCTCGGCGATCGTCGCTGCGATCTCGGCGCCGAAGCCACCCGTGTGCGTGTCCTCGTGGAGCACGAGCGCCTTCGACGTCTTGCGAACGCTCTCCAGCACCGCTTCGTGGTCCCACGGCAGGACCGAGCGCAGGTCGACGATCTCCATCGAGATCCCCTCACCGTCGAGCTGCTCCGCGGCCTCCGCCGCCGTGTAGCACCATCGCGCCCCACGTGATGACGGACACGTCGTCGCCCTCGCGGTGCAGGCGGGCCTTCCCGATCGGCACGGTGTAGCGCTCCTCGGGCACCTCGGCCTTGATCCGGCGGTAGAGGTGCTTGTGCTCGAAGTAGAGCACGGGATTCGGGTCCTCGATCGCGGAGATCAGCAGGCCCTTCGCGTCCTCCGGCGTCGCCGGGCAGACGCACTTGAGGCCCGGGATGTGCGCGAACGAGCTCTCCGGGTTCTGCGAGTGGAACGGCCCGCCGGAGAAGCCGCCGCCCGACGGTAGCCGGACGACGATCGGCACCGGCGTCCCGGCCCGGTAGCGCTGCTTCGCGGCCACGGTGACGAGCTGATCCCAGGCGCAGGAGACGAAGTCCGCGAACTGCATCTCCGCGACCGGGCGCATGCCCATCATCGCCGCGCCCGTGCAGCCGCCGACGATCGCCGTCTCGGAGAGCGGCGCGTCGATGACGCGCCAGGGCCCGAACTCCTCCTGAAAGCCCTGGGTCACCTTGAAGGCACCGCCGTAGACGCCGACGTCCTCGCCGATCACGAAGACGCGCTTGTCGCGCCGCATCTCCTGGCGGAGCCCGTCGGAGATCGCCTGCAGGTAGGTCAGCTCAGGCATTACTTGTGATGGGGAGTGTCCAGCTCCTCGGGGGTCGCGTAGACGCCCTCGGTGAGGGTGGAGAGGTCGGGCAGCGGCGACTCCTCGGCCAGCCGGATGGCCTCGTTGAGCAGGCGCTTGACGTCGGCCGAGATCTCGTCCTCTTCCGCGTCGGAGAAGTCGGCGTTGTCGCGCAGCCACGAGCGGAAGCGCTCGATCGGGTCGCGCTTCGCCCACTCCTCGAACATCTCCTTGGGCACGTAGAAGGCGTCGTCGTGTACCGCATGGCCCTCCATGCGCAGCGTCACGGACTCGATCAGCGTCGGGCCTTCGCCTGCGCGTGCCTTCTCGATGGCGCGCTTCGTCTCGCGGTAGACCGCGAGCACGTCGGTGCCGTCGACGACGACGCCGTCGAAGCCGTACGACTGGGCGCGGTCGGCGAGGTGCTCGACCGAGTACTCGAGATGCGCGGGCGTGGAGTACGCCCACTGGTTGTTGTCGCAGATGAAGACGACCGGCAGTCGGCGCACGCCGGCGAAGTTCATCGCCTCGTGGCAGTCGCCGCGCGCTGAGGCACCCTCGCCGAACCAGCCGACGGCGACACGAGGTTCCTCGCGGATGCGGAAGGCGAGCGCACAGCCCACCGCTACCGGGAGCATCGCCGGCAGGTGGCTGACCATCGCGATCAGGCCGAGGTTCGCGTCGGCCATGTGGACGTTCCCGTCCTTGCCTCCGGTCGGGCCGCCGGCGCGGCCCATGTACTGCGCGAAGATCCGCCAGGGCTCGACGCCGCGCGTGATGTGCACGCCCATGTCGCGGTGGAGCGGGGTGCCGACGTCCTCCGGTCCCATCGCCGTCGCGACGCCGACAGCGGCGCCCTCGTTGCCGCGGCCCGTGTAGAACGAGCCCGGGATCTTGCCCTGCTTGTAGAGGATGTGGCCGCGCTCCTCGATGCCGCGCGTGACGAGCATGGTGCGGTAGATGCCGAGCAGATCCTCGCGGTCGAGGCCCGCCTCGCGGACCTCGGCGAGTGAGCCGACGGGCTCGGCTTCGCGGGCGATCGCCATACGCGCGCAACTCTAACGACTGCCCTGGTCACCGCGTGTGTATCGCCTGAGCCTGTAGCATCGCCCGCTCATGGACGACCGGCGCGGACTGAAGATCATCGCGATCATCCTGCTCGTCCTGATGTTCCCGGTCGTGCTGGCGATCCCGCTGGCGATCTTCGTCCACCCCGCGTTCCTGCTCTTGCTGCTCGTGCTGCTCTTCTCGATCCCGGTCATCCGCGCGGCTCGCCGCTGAGCATGGGCAAGGCGGCCGACTGGCTGCGCGAGGAGCGCCGCAAGGTGCTCGGCGACTGGGTGGCGGTCTGCCTGCGCTGCGGAGCCGCTCAGCGGTACTTCGAGGAGACTGAAGACGAGCTGCCCGCCGCGTGCGTGGCCTGCGGAGGCGAGCTGCTGGCGCGCTGTCCGGCCTGCGACGCCCGCTTCTCGTCTGCCTTCGCAGTGAAGTGCGAGGCGTGCGGCGCTCCGCTCCGGCCCGAGCAGCAGTTCGGCATCCCGATCCGCAAATCGTCGTAGGATCCGCCGGACGTCGAGCGAAGGAGGGATCGTGAGCACAGCGACGCTACGACTCCGCGGAGACCGGCGCGGATGCGTGTCGAAGGCCTGGTGGATCTTCCTGATCGCCGGGATTCTCTGGCTGATCATGAGCCTCATCGTCTTTCGCATGGAGCTGTCGACGGTGTACGCGATCTCGATCCTCTTCGGCGTCATCGCCATCGCCGCCGGCATCGACGAGTTCGTCTCCATCGGCGCCGTGCACGGCGGCTGGAAGTGGCTACACGGCTTCCTCGGCGTGATCTTCGTGATCGCCGGCATCGTCGCGTTCGCGAACCCCAACTGGACGTTCCTCGCGCTCGCCTCGATCATCGGCTGGTGGTTTCTGTTCAAGGGCATCTTCGACCTCATCGTCGCTTTCGCCACGAAGCACGTGAACGAGCTCTGGTGGATCACGCTCGATCGTCGGCCTGATCGAGCTCGGGCTTGCCTTCTGGGTGGCCGGCAACTTCAACGAGCAGGTGATCCTGCTCGTCGTCTACGTCGGCGTCATGTGCCTGAGCAAGGGGATCACGGACATCCTGCTCGCGTTCCGCCTGCGCGGACTGCGGTAGGGTCAGTGGTCGTGACGCAGGCCGCGTCCGCCGCTCCCGCGCTGGCGCCGGATCACGGTCTGGGTGCTGATCGTGCTCGCGGGGCTGATCGGCCTCGTGTCCGCGCTGACGGTCTGGTCGAAGCGGCAGGCGCTCGACACCGACAAGTGGGTGGCCACGAGCTCCCGTCTGCTCGAGGACGACGAGATCCGCGGCGCGCTCTCGATCTACCTCGTCGACCAGCTGTACGCGAACGTCGACGTCGCCGCCGAGCTCCAGGCAACGCTTCCGCCAGACGTGAAGCCGCTCGCGGCGCCCGATCGCCGGCGGTCTGCGCGAGCTCTCCGTTCGTGCGGCTGACACCCTCCTCAGCCGGCCGGCGGTGCAGACGCTCTGGCAGGAGGCGAACCGCAGGGCGCACGAGGCGTTGCTCCGCATCGTCGACGACAAGGGCCAGTTCCTCGAGACGGCGAGACGGCGACGTCGTGCTCGACCTGTCGCCGATCGTCCAGCAGCTCGGCGACCGCGATCGGGCTTGACGCGAGGCGCAGGTCGAGGAGCGCCTCGGCCCGGACGCCGGCCAGATCGTGATCATGAAGTCGGATCAGCTCGGCACGGCGCAGACGGCCGTCAAGCTCATCCGCAAGCTGTCGATCTGGCTCGCGATCGCCATCGCTCGTGCTCTTCGCCGTGGCCGTCTACCTCGCCCGCGGGCGGCGACGCGAGACGCTGCGCGCCGTCGGCATCACGTTGGTCGTCGTCGGCGTGCTGCTGCTCGTCATCCGGCGGCTCGCGGGGAACTGGATCGTCGACACGCTCGACGAGCGGCCAGTCGATACGGGATGCCGGCGTCAAATGCGTGGTTGATCGGCACCGACTTGCTGGCCGGCATCGCCTGGACCGTGATCGTCTACGGCGTCGATCATCATCCTCGCGGCTGTGCTTGCCGGGCCGACGCGCCCCGCGATGTGGGTGCGTCAGCGGCTCGCGCCGAGCTTCCGCGAGCATCCTGGGCTCGTCTACACCGTCGTCGGCGGGCTCTACCTGCTCGTCGTCGCTCTGGGGCCCGACGCCGGCCTTCCGGCAGCCGTCGGTCGATCCTCATCTTCGCCGCGCTGATCGGGCTCGGCGTCGAGGCGTTCCGCCGGCTGACGGTGCGCGAGTTCCCCGCCGGCTCCGCCGCGCCCCGCCTAGCCGGGCCGGCGCGATGACACAGTTGGCAGCCGGCTCCAGCGGTCGATCGGCAAGCGCCGTCGGTCGCCGCCGGATCTTTCCGTATCTCGCCGCAGTGACGGTGCTGCTCGGGCTCGGCTCCGGGCTCGTGATGACCTATCGTCGACAAGAAGGACTTTCCGACCTTCGGCATCGCCGTCTGGTGGGCGATCGTCACGCTCGCGACGGTGGGTTACGGCGACGTCGTGCCCACGACCGCCTGGGGACGTGTCGTCGGCAGCGTCGGTGATCATCCTCGGCGTCACGTTCCTCGCCTTCCTGACCGCGACGGTGACGTCGTTCTTCGTCTCGAGCCAGCAGCAGGAGGCGCAGGAAAAGGAGGACAAGCTTCGCGCGAAGAAGGAAGACGAGCTGGTTGATGTGCTCCAAAAGCTCGAGGAACGCCTCGCCGCGATCGAGTCGAAGCTCGAGCGTGACTGAGACCACAGCCGTCCGCGACGGCTTCGAACGCTAGCGTGAGCGTCCGCGGCGCCGCCTTCCTCGGCATCGGCGCCATGGTCGGCGCCGGCATCTTCGCGCTGCTCGGCGAGGCGGGAACGGTCGCCGGCTCGGCCGTCTGGCTCTCCTTCCTCCTCGCCGGCATCGTCGCCGCGCTGCTCGGCTACACGGTCGTCAAGCTCGGCGTCCGCTACCCCTCGTCGGGCGGGCTGATCGCCTACCTCATGCAGGGGTTCGGCAACGGGCGTCTCGTGGGCATCGCCTCGTGGCTCGGGTACTTCGCGGCGATCGTCATCGTCGGCTCGATGGTGGCGGTCGCCTTCGGGGCCTACGCGACCTCGCTGTTCGTCGGCGAGGACGCTGCCGGCTGGTGGGACAACGTGTTCACCTCCGCGATCGTGGTCGCCATGGCGGCGATCAACCTCGTCGGTTCACGGGTCGTGGACCGCGCCCAGTCGCTGATCGTCGTCGTCCTGCTGGCCGTCTTCGCCGTCTTCATCGCCGTGACCCTCGTCGACATCGACCCCGACCTGCTCGCATTCAGTGGCTACCCGCCGGTCTCGGACATCATCGCGAGCGTCGCCCTGACGTTCTTCGCCTACCTCGGCTTCAGCGTCATCACGTTCGCGGTCGGTGATCTGCGCGACCCGGCGCGAGAGCTGCCGAAGGCGATGTACGTCGCGCTCGGCGTGACGAGCGTTCTCTACGTGCTCATCTCTCTCGGGGTCTTCGGCACGCTCACCGTCACCGAGGTGGTCGGCTACGGCGAGACGGCCATCGCCGAGGCCGCGCGGCCTGCTCTCGGAGACGCGGGCTTCACGATGGTCTCGATTGCCGCGCTCCTCGCAACGGCGTCCTCGGTGAACGCGACGCTCTACGCATCGGGCGGGTTGACGCGGATGCTTGCCGGGGCCGGACAGTTCCCGCCGTTCTTCGCGCGCGAGACGCGGTTCGGCCCGCACGCAGGGATGCTGATCACCGCCGCGCTCGTGCTCGTGATCTCGAATCTCGTCGACCTCTCGGCGATCGCATCGGTCGGCAGCGCCTGCTCGCTCGTCATCTTCCTGCTCGTCGGTGTCTCCGCGTTTCGTTTACGGGCCGAGACGGGCTCCCGCGCGGTCATCGTGCTGACGGCGATCGTGGCGACGGCCGTCGTGCTCGGCTTCTTCGCCGTCGACACCCTGCGCAACGCGCCGGAGACGTTCGCGGCGATCGTCGCCATCACGGCGCTCTCGGTAGTTCTGGATCTGGTCTGGAAACGCGTACGAGGCCCGGTGGCGGAGACCGCCGGATCCCGGTCGCCGCCATCGATTTCGGGCTAAGCGGACTTTCCGTCCCCTGCTCTACTCACCTCACTACCGTGCTCGTTCTAGGCAGTCTCGGCTTGCCGGGCAACCGCCTCGTGAACCAGAACGAGAGCACCGCCAGGAACGCGACCGCGAGCATCGACGTTTTCAACGCGTCGAGCTGCGCGTTGCCGTAGTCCTCCGTGACCGCGTCCGCCTCGGCCGGCTTCAGCCCGGCGTCGAGCAGCGCCTGGTGCGCCTGCTCGGTCGTGACGATCGGGATGCCTTCCTCGGTGGCGGCTGAGATCTGCGTCTTCACGTCGGCGGGCACCGCCGGGTTCTCCTCGATCCGCGAGTTGAACCCGTTCAGCAGTCCGAGCAGCAGCACGGAGCCGATCAGCGCGGTGCCGAGGGACGCGCCGAGGTTCTGCGCCGTCCCTTGAAGTCCACCGGCCTCGTTCGTCTCCTCCGGCGGCGCCGAGGACATGATCACGTTGCCGAGCTGCGACATCAGGAGCCCGGCGCCGATCCCGAAGCAGACGAGGGACACTGCGAAGGCCGTCCCGTTCAGGGTCACGTCGATCGTCCCGACGAGGACAAGCGCAGCGATCGCCATCGCGCCCAGGCCGACCTGAACGACGGCCCGCGGTCCGAACCGCACTGCGACCTTCGGCCCGGCGAGCGCAGCGGCCAGCATCGAGATCGACATCGGGAAGAGGCGCTTGCCCGTCTCGAACGCGTCGAAGCCGAGCACGACCTGGAGGTACACGGGCAGGACGAAGAACGTGCCCATCACTATCAGCTGCTGCGCACCGAGCGACGAGAGCCCGGCGCGCAGCGTCTCGATCTTCACGAGCGCGCGGTTGAGGAGCGTGCTCTTGCCCAGCCGTTCGCGGCGCTCCTCCCACGCCAGGAAGCAGCCGAGGACGACGAAGCCGCCGATGATCAGGAACGGCACGAGCGAGAACCCGAACGGTGTGATCTCGTGCCCGCCGATCGTAGGCGCGTCGATCGGCCTGATCCAGCCCCAGGTGCTGCTCTTCAGGATCCCGAACACGATCAGCCCGAGCGCGACCGCCGACAGCGCTGCGCCGCCGTAATCGAGCTTCGGCACGTGTTCGGGCTTGGGCGCGCGCTTCATGCGCCGGTGGACGATGAGCACCGCGATCACCACCACGACCTCGCCGACGAAGACGTAGCGCCAGCTCCAGGTCGTCGTCACGTAGCCGCCGATCAGCGGGCCGGCCGCGATCGCCGCTCCCGCGGCGCCGCCGATCATGCTGTAGGCGAACGCACGCTCCTTGCCCTCGTAGTTGGCGGCGGTCAGCGCGGCGATCGCCGGGATCACCAGCACCGCGCCGAGCCCCTCGATACCCGACCAGCCGATGAGCAGCACCGTGAGGTTCGGGCTGAGCGCCGTGATCAGCGAGCCGAGCCCGTATACGGCGAGACCAAGGCCGAAGGCCCGGTCGCGCCCGAGGATGTCGCCGAGCTTCGCGCCGACGAGCATGAACGCCGCCATCACGAGCGTGTACATCGTGATCGCGCTCTGCACGCCCGGTCACCGTCGTGTCCAGGTCGGCCACGATCTGCGAGATCGAGACGTTCATCACGCTCGAGTCGAGCACCATGATGAATTGGGCCGCAGCGAGGATCCGAGGGGCAGCCACTTGCGCATCGCGCGACTCTAGTCGGGTAGCGGGATCGTCGAGCCGGGCTGGACGATCCGGACCTCGACGTCCGGCGCGACCTCGGCCACGAGTCGCGCGAACTCGTGGGGCGGCTCCAAGGCCGGAGCACGGCCGAGCGGTGCCAGCGTGCCCCAGTGAATGGGCACCGCGAGTTTCGGGCGAAGCAGGCGAACGGCCTCGGCAGCGCGCTCGGGGTCGAGATGCCCAGGGCCGACCTTCGAGCCCCAGCCGGTGACCGGAACGAGTGCGAGGTCGAGCGGCCCCATGGCGGCGAGGTCGTCGAATAGGTCGGTGTCGCCGGCGAAGTACACCGTTCGTGATCCAGTGATGACGAAGCCGAGCTCGCCGGAAGCGCCGAGCGGCCCGCGCGCCCCGTCGTGCTCCGCGTGGACGCCTCTGACAACGAGTTCGCCGATCCGCACCTCCTCGCCGACCTCGAGCGTTGTGACATGGGCGAAGCGTTTCCGACGCAGGAGGCCGCTGACGCCTTTCGGGCAGACGATGGGCAGCTCCTTGCCCAGGCGTTCCAGCGACGGGACGTCGAGGTGATCCCAGTGCGCATGGGAGATGAGCACGGCATCCAGGCCACGCAGCGCGGCGGCGGGTATCGCCCCGACCCGCCGCAGATGAAGAACGCGCGTGCGAAGCACAGGATCTGTGATCAGCCGCACGCCGTCGAGGTCGATCACGACGGTTGCGTGGCCCACATATGTCACGTGTCGGGCGATGCCGGGAGCGTACGCAACACAGTGTTAGGGTCCCCGCGTGGCAAGCGAGCGCGCCTACGGAGAAGCGGTCGCTTGGCAACCGGCGAAGCCCCGGTACAAGCCCTTGCGAGTACTTGTTTCCTGGCTGCTCTCCGCGGCTGCGCTCGTCATCGCCGCGTGGATTGTCCCGGGAGTGTCTGTCGAGGGGTTCGGCGGCGCAGTCGTCGCGGCCTTGCTGATTGCGATCCTCAACGCCATCCTGCCGCCGCTGATCGCCGCCTTGCGACTCCCGGCGATGGCCCTGCTCGGCTTCGTGCTCGTGCTCGTCCTCGACGCGGTCATGCTCCAGATCGCTTCGGAGGTAGCACCGGATGCAATTTCCGTCGACGACTTCGGCTGGGCGCTTCTGGCTGCTCTCGTGATGGCGGCCGTAAGCGTGGTCCTCGAAGTCATCTTCGGGACGAACGACGACGATACGTACACGCTCAAGGTCGTGCAACGGATCGCGAAGCGACAGGGCGGAGCGACACGCACGGACGTGCCAGGTCTGCTCTTCCTCGAGATCGACGGGCTTGCCCTGCCCGTGCTACGTCGCGCGATGCGCGACGGCTCGGCGCCGACGATGGCGCGCTGGCTTTCCGAGGGCTCGTATGCGCTCACGGAATGGGAGCCCGACCTCTCCTCGCAGACGGGTGCCAGCCAGGCCGGCATCCTGCTCGGCTCGAACCATGACATCCCGGCTTTTCGCTGGGTCGACAAGGCGACCGGCCGGATCATCGCGTGCTCGGGGCCGGACGACTGCGCCCAGATCGAGCGCGATCGGGCAACAGGCATCGGGCTGCTGACGAACGGCGGCGCCAGCCGCGGGAACCTCCTGTCCGGCGAGGCTGACGAGGTCATCCTCACGGTGAGCCGCATCTCGGAGGAGAAGCGGGCAAACCCCGGCTACCGCGCCTTCTTCGCCAACGGCTTCAACGTCACACGCGCGCTCGTCCTGTTTTTCTGGGAGGTCGTGCTGGAGTGGACGGCAGCGCTACGCGCCAGGAGTCGTGATGTGCGGCCCCGGGGCCACCGGGGCGGCATCTACCCGCTGCTCAGGGGCACGATGTGCGTCGTCGTCCGGGACCTGATCGTCTACGGAGTGCTGACGGACATGATGCGGGGCCGGCCCGCCGTCTACGCGACCTTTTCCAGCTACGACGAGGTCGCGCACCACTCGGGGCTCGAGCGCTCGGACACGTTCGAGGCGCTGCGCAAGCTGGACCAGCAGTTCTCCCGGATCGACCGCGCGCGCCCTTATGCGCCTCGACCCTACGAGATCGTCGTGCTTTCCGACCACGGGCAGACGCAAGGCGCAACGTTCAAGCAGCGCAACGGCTACGGGCTGGACGAGCTCGTCGAGCGCTCGCTCTCGGCCGGCAGCGTCCACAGCATCAAGGGGGGCGACGAGCAGGCCTCCATGGCCAGTCTCGCTGTCGGTGAGGCGACCGGTACCACCGGCAAGGAGAAGCCGGGAAAGAACGAGGTCGGCGAGCGGAAAGTTGTCGTGCTCGGATCGGGAAACCTCGGGCTCGTCTATCTCATGGAGGAGCCGCGAAGGCTCACACTCGAGGAGATCGAAGAACGACATCCCGAGCTGATCCCAGCGCTACGAGCGCATCCGCACGTCGGCTGGATCCTCGCCCACTCGGGGGAGCACGGGGCAGTCGCACTCGGAGGCGCAGGCGTCCACTACCTCGAGCACGGGCGCATCGAAGGCGACGATCCGCTGGCCCGCTTCTCGCCCAACGCGCCCCGTCACCTGCTGCGCACGGACGGGTTCCCGCATGTGGCAGACCTCATGATCGGCAGCTTCTACGACCCGGATCTCGACGAGGGCTGCGCGTTCGAGGAGCTGATCTCGTTTCACGGTGGGCTGGGCGGCCCGCAGACACGACCGTTCATCCTGTACCCGGCGCCGCTCGAAGCGCCCGAGGACGAGATCATCGGTGCAGAGCAGGTGCACGGCCTGCTTTTGGGCTGGCGGCAACAGCTGCAGGCCGAAAAGACCTTGTAATCGTCCGCCGCCGGTCTCATACTCACGCCAACTCGACTGAAGGAGGGCGTGTGGCTTCGAAAGGCGCCTGGGCAGGCTGGGTGGCGTTTGCCGGCCTGCTCATGATGGTCATCGGCGGGCTCGACTTTCTCCAGGGCCTCGTCGCTGTGATCAGGGATCAGTACTACCTCGTGGGAGATAACGGGGCACTCGTCCTCGACGTCTCCCAATGGGGCTGGATCATGATGATCTGGGGCGTAGTCCTTGCCCTCGTCGGCTATGGGCTCGTCTCGGCTGCGAGCTGGGCGCGCTGGGTGGCGATCGTCCTCGTCGGCCTGAACTTCATCGCTCAGCTCGGGTACGACGGTAGCGGCCAGTACACGCTGTGGTCGCTCACCGTGATCGCGCTCAACATCGTCATCCTCTACGCGCTGATCGTGCGCTGGAGCGATGCGAAAGAAGGCGCAGGGATGTAGGCAGGCAGTACGCGTGGAGCCTCCGCGAGGAGGCTCCACGTTCACCTCTAAGCTAGGCCATGGATTCGTGGAGCCTGGCCGTCGTTGCGGCGATCGTGCTCGGCTACGCCGGCATCTCGCGGCGGCTGGAGACGTCGGTCGTCTCGGCGGCGATGGTCTTCGTGACGGCCGGGCTGATCGCCGGCCCCGAGGTGCTCGGCTGGATGGGAGGCGAGATCGGGAGCGAGGGTGTTCGCGTGCTCGCCGAGGCGACGCTGACGCTCGTGCTCTTCTCGGACGCTTCACGGATCGACCTCCGCTTGCTCCGGCGAGAGGCCGGCCTTCCCATACGACTGCTCGGCATCGGGTTGCCGTTGACGATCGCCGTCGGCACGGTGCTCGCCGCCGCGGTGCTGCACGCGGCTCACCTGGCCCGAGGCGCTCGTGCTGGCAGTCATCCTCGCACCCACGGATGCGGCGCTGGGTCAAGCCGTCGTCACGGACAAGCGTCTCCCCTCGCGTATCCGACAGGGGCTGAACGTCGAGAGCGGGCTCAACGACGGCATCTGCGTGCCTCTGCTGTTCATCGCGCTGGCCATCGCCGAGGCGGAGGAGAACGTGATCGGAGACGGAGCCGCGGTTCGCATCGTCGCGGAGGAGATCGGCTACGGAATCGTCGGCGGCGTCGCTGCCGGAGCTGCGGCGGCTCTCGTCTTGCGCTTCGTCGAGCCGCGACGCCTTGTCGCCGACGACTGGCTCCAGGTGATTCCGCTCGCGGCTGCCGGCTTGTCCTACGGCATCGCCGCTCCACTCGGCGGCAGCGGCTTCATCGCCGCTTTCGTCGGTGGGTCTTGTCTTCGGCGGCCTTCGCCGTAGCGGCGACAGCGAAATCACGTACCTGACGGACGCGACGGGCCTGGTGCTGGCAGGCGTGACGTTTGTCGTCTTCGGCGCAGCCGTGCTGGGCCCCCAACTTCACGTCGTCGACTGGCAGATCGTGCTCTACGCCGTGTTGAGCCTGACGATCATCCGCATGGGTCCGGTTTGGCTTGCCCTGCGAGGATCGGGCGCGCGGCCGCCGACGGTCGCCTACACGGGCTGGTTCGGCCCTCGCGGCCTCGCATCGATCGTCTTCGCGGTGCTTGTCCTCGAGGGGTCGGAGCTCGAGCACATCGACACGATGATCGCCGTAGTCGCGGTCACGGTCGCACTCTCCGTCTTCGCGCACGGAGTCACCGCCGTTCCTCTCACGACCCGTTATGCGCGCTGGTTCGACTCCCAGTCGCGCCCGCCCGAGATGGAGAGACGTGCCCGCGCCCGAGCAGCCCTGGCGGCGGCCGGCGGCCGGCAGGCAATGACCGCGCGCGAGCGAGCCCTTGTGTATGGGCGATCGGTCTTGCCGCACTCGTTCCGCGACGCCGTCCCGGGACCGTTCGACCTGGCGAAGCGAGGCCGCGCGGGAGCGACGCGCGATGCCGTGGCGGCGGCCACGATCGCCGCCGTGGCAATCCCCTCCAGCCTCGGCTATGCGGAGCTCGCCGGGCTGCCGGTCGTGGTCGGCCTCTACGCCACGATGCTGCCGCTCGTCGGTTATGCGCTCTTCGGCTCCTCGAAGCAGGTCATCGTCGGGCCGGAGGGCGCGCTTGCGGCGCTGACCGCCGTCACGATCGCCCCGCTCGCCGCGGGTGACCCGGCAGAGTACGCCGCCCTGGCAGCGGCGCTGGCCGTCGTGATGGGCCTGATCCTCCTCGGCTCCGGGCTGCTCAGGCTCGGTTTCATGGCCGACTTCTTCTCGCGTCCGGTGCTGCTCGGCTACGTGAACGGGATCGCGCTCACGATCATCGCCAGCCAGCTGCCGAAGCTGCTCGGGATCTCGGTCTCGGCCGACGACTTCTTCCGCATCCTCGAGGAGGTCGTGCAAGAGCTCGGCAGCGCGAACGGGACGACCGTGCTGCTCAGCGCCGGCCTGCTCGCCTTGCTACTCGCGCTGCGGCGGTTCGCGCCACGTGTGCCGGGATCGCTCGTTGTCATCGGCGTCGCCATCGTGCTCTCGGAGGTGCTCGACCTCGCCGCCGAGGGAGTCGCCACGGTGGGCACCGTGGAGAGCGGCTTGCCGTCGCTCGAGCTTCCCGATGTGGGAATCCACGACCTCAACGACCTCGCGCTGCCCGCCGTCGCCTTCGCACTCATCGCCTTCGCGGACACGATCGCAACGGCGCGCTCGTTCGCTGCGAGGAACGACTACGAGATCGACGCGAACCGCGAGCTCAGGGGTCTCGGTGGCGCGAACGTCGCCGCCGGGTTAACGCAGGCCTTCCCCGTCTCGTGCAGCGGCTCACGGACGGCGGTCGCCGACTCGAGCGGCGTCGGCTCGCAGATCGCCGGGCTGGTGACGGCGGGAATCGTGGCGCTGATCGCGCTGTTCGCGACCGGCCTGCTGGAGCCGCTGCCCAAGGCCGCGCTGGGCGTCGTCGTCATCGGCGCGGCGCTGACGCTGTTCGACTTCGAGGGCGTCTGGAACCTCCGTCGCGTAAGGGAAGCGGAGGTAGCCCTGTGCCTGGCCACCACGCTCGGCGTGCTCATCTTCGGCGTCCTAGGAGGGGTCGTGCTCGCAATCGGTCTCTCTATCGCCGTCTTTATCTATCGCGTGGCACGGCCTCACGATGCTGTCCTCGGCCACCGCACTGATGTCGATGGCTACGTAGACGTCGAGCGTACGCCCGCCCAGGTCGAGCCAGGACTGCTCGTCTACCGCTTCGACGCACCGCTGTTCTTCCCCAACGCCGACTACTTCCGCCGGCGTGTGCGCGAGCTCGTAGCCGCCGCCGAGCCGAGACCGGAGTGGGTGGTCGTGACGGCGGAGGCGTGGATCTACGTCGACACGACGTCGATCGCCGCGCTCCAGCAGCTCCGCAAGGATCTCGCAGCAGACGGTGTGACGTTGTGCATCGCCCGCGCGAAAGCCCGGCTGCGCGAGATCTTCGAGGACACGGACTTCGCGGACGAGCTGGGACGTGAGCACCTCTTCCCCACGGTCCGAGCCGCAGTCGACGCGTTCCGCGCGCGCTGAAGCTCAGGAACGCGGACGCTTGCTCATCCGACGGAGCCGGGAACGCGAGAGCATTGGCTCGGCCTTCCGGTCCCCGTGTCGTCCGCGCAGCTCGTCGTGGAGGGCGCTGTTGAGGATCGGCGCCGTCACCACGATCCAGCCGACGAGCCACATGAAGAAGAGGATGGTTGCAACCACGCCTAGCGCGCCGTAGAGGGACATTTCCGATTCGAGCTTCGAACCGAGGGCGTAGACGACGACCCCATGGGTCACCTGAAAGCCGATCGCGACGAGGAACGCGCCCGGCAGGAGCGACGTCCAGGGCGCGGATCGGTGGGGAAGCCGGAGCGAGACGAGGAGCCACAGCCCGGCGAGCGGGCCGATCATGAGCACGATGACCGCGAGCTGGGCGAGCCCTGCCGTATCGCGCAGCCACCACGTCAACGCGATGGTGGCGAGAAATGTGCACACCACTCCAGAGAACGCAAGCGAGCTCGGCAGCGGACGTAGGCGCGACGGAGGGTCGTCCCACACAAGCGAGTGGATGAGCTGCAGCGCCCTCGCGCCTGTGTAGCCCTCCCAGAGCAGCAGAGGAATTCCTACGAGGAGGAGCCACCAGGAGCTCGTGTCGGCAGCGCGCGCAACGTCTCCGATGGCTACCACTAT
Source organism: uncultured Actinomycetes bacterium (assembly GCA_963786725.1). GTDB lineage: Bacteria > Actinomycetota > Thermoleophilia > Gaiellales > Gaiellaceae > PALSA-612. The sequence continues at coordinate 466,953 of CAWBAD010000006.1, forward strand.
CGCCTCGGCTAGCCCCCCGCTCGCGACGGCGTCCTGAACGCTGTCGGCGTCTCCGAGGCCGAGAGCTCCGCCGACCACGAGGCCGAACGGCAGCAGCCACAAGAAGAGGCGATAGGCGGCGCCGCCCGCGAGGACGTTTGCCGCGACGCCGCGGTTACGCTCCATCGCGCGAAAGGGGATCGCGACGGACGCGTGGTCTTCGGCCGCGCGTCGCGCCCTTTCGGCTGCACTAGTCCCCTTCGCGCGGACGCGAGCGATAAAGCCGGGCTTGGGCTCGGCTCGGCTCTTCTCAGGCTGGCCGCTCTCCCCATCGGGGCGCTCACTCGTCATTCACGGCCAACCCGAACGCGCCGAGCATCGCGCGACTCTAACCGAGGGCGCCCCTCGATTCGGCTTACCCGTCCTGACCTCTCGGGGTCAGATGGGCGGACGCGGCAGCGTCGAGATCTGCGCGATCGACAATACGAGGAGCACGGCGCCGAGCGCAACCAGGCCGTAGCGCACGCCGCGCAGCGGGAAGTGTGTCGAGATGCCGACGAGGAAGAGGATGCTCGCCAGGACGACGGTGAGCCGCACGTACTTGTCGGCAGTGGCGCCGGCCTCCTCACCCTTGCGGAACGAGTTGCTCGCCTGCTGGTCGAGCGTGCGGCCCTTCGTGAGACCCGGCTCCTTGTACTCGGGCATGTACGTTGGTCCGCGAGGCGCGTCCGGGTTCGTCTCCGGGTTCGTCGCGCGCCAGGCGTCGAAGGCGACGCGGAACTCGGGCCGGAAGCGGTGTTCGGCCAGGCGCATGGCCGCTTGGTTGTCGGCGACGTAGGCGGCGAACCACGCCTCGAACGTGGACGAATCGAAGTTCCGCAGCTCTGCCGCCTCTCCGTCGGCGCGATTAGCTTCCACGCGCAACGCCGACGCCTCGGCCAGCTGGACCCGCGACTCGGTCGACCACTTCGCTGCGGCATATCCGGACCACGCAGCGAGCAGCGCGACGATCGAGAGCAACACCGCCTCGGCGATCGAGAGCAACCGGTCGCGGCGTTCATGCTCGCCCGAGCGATGTCGCCCGTGCTCGGCGATCTCCTTCCCCACCTCTGTGGGCGACAACCCCTCTGGCATGAGAGGATCGTAGGGAGGAACACGACCTTGTGCCGCTGGCTCGCATACTCCGGGACTCCCGTTCTCCTCGAGCGGCTCCTCTACGTGCCGGAGCACTCGCTCATCGATCAGAGCCTCCACTCGAAGCTCGGCGCCGAGACGACGAACGGTGACGGCTTCGGCGTCGGCTGGTACGGCGAGGGTGGCACGCCGGCGCTCTTCAAGAGCACCGAGCCCGCCTGGAACGACGCGAATCTTCGAGAGCTCTCGGGGCACGTTCGCTCGGGGCTCGTGTTTGCGCACATCCGTGCCTCGTCAGGCACGCCGATCCAGTGGACGAACTGCCACCCCTTCCGGCACGGGGGCTGGCTGTGGATGCACAACGGCGGCATCGCGCAGTTCCAAGAGGTGAAGCGGGACCTCGCGTTCGCCGTCGATCCAACGCTGTGGCCCGAGATCGCAGGCTCAACCGACTCGGAGACGTTCTTCTACCTTGCCCTCACGTACGGCCTGGAGGACGATCCGCCGACCGCGGTCGCGCGCGCGGTCGGGCTGATCGAGAAGGTGGGCCGCGCACACGGCGTTGAGCACCCGATCCAGATGACGGTCGCGACGAGCGACGGCACGTCGGTGTGGGCGTTTCGCTACTCGAGCGAGGGGACGTCTCGCTCGCTCTACTTCTCGACGAAGGTCGAGGATCTCCGGAAGATCCACCCCGAGCTCGAGATTCTCGGTGAGGTGAGCGACGAGTCGAGGCTCGTCGTCTCGGAGCCGCTCCGCGACCTCGAAGGCGCCTGGAACGAGGTGCCCGAGTCGAGCTACGGCATCGTCCAGCCGGGCCAGGACGAGCTTCATCCCTTCCAGCCGCTGACGAGCGGGAGCTGAGCCATGGCACTGAAGCACCCGAAAGGGCCCGCGACGAGGGAACACGATCTCACGCCTGCTCCCACCTTCACGCTCGAGCCCGGGCGCATTCCACGACACGAGTTGCCGGCCAACGAGCTGGCTCCCGACATCGCGTACCAGATGATCCACGACGAGCTGATGCTCGACGGCAACGCGCGTCTCAATCTCGCGACGTTCGTGAGCACGTGGATGGAGCCTCAGGCCGAGCGCCTGATGACCGAGTGCTTCGACAAGAACATGATCGACAAGGACGAGTACCCGCAGACGGCCGAGCTCGAGATGCGCTGTGTCAACATTCTCGGCCGGCTCTGGCATGCGCCCGACGCAGACGAGGCGACGGGCTGCTCCACGACGGGCTCGAGCGAAGCGGCGATGCTGGGCGGGCTCGCGCTGAAGCGGCGCTGGCAGAAGGCACAGGCTGCAGCAGGGAAGCCCAGCGACAGACCCAACCTCGTGATGGGAATCAACGTCCAGGTTTGCTGGGAGAAGTTCGCCAACTACTGGGACGTCGAGATGCGGCTCGTGCCGATGGAAGGTGATCGCTTCCACCTCTCCGCGGAGGAGGCGGTCAAGCTGTGCGACGACAACACGATCGGCGTCATCGCAATCCTCGGCTCGACATTCGACGGCTCGTACGAGCCCGTGGCGGAGATCTGTGCCGCGCTCGACGAGCTCCAGGCGAAGACGAGCCTCGACGTCCCGGTCCACGTTGACGGCGCCTCGGGCGCGTTCGTCGCGCCGTTCATCGACCCGGAGCTCGAGTGGGACTTCCGTCTGCCTCGCGTCGCCTCGATCAACGCATCGGGCCACAAGTACGGCCTCGTGTATCCGGGAGTGGGCTGGATCGTGTGGCGTGACGCCGAGTCGCTGCCGGAGGACCTCATCTTCTGGGTCAACTACCTCGGCGACAACATGCCGACCTTCGCGCTCAACTTCTCACGCCCGGGTGCACAAGTCGTCGGGCAGTACTACAACTTCCTGCGGCTCGGCTTCGACGGCTACCGAAAGGTGCACGGCTACGCGCGGGACGTTGCCACGGCATTATCGGCGCGGATCGCCGAGCTCGGCCCATTCGAGCTGATCACGAAGGGCGACGAGCTGCCCGTGTTCGCCTTCAAGCTCAAAGACGAGATCGACAACTACACCGTCTTCGACGTCTCGAACGCACTACGCGAGCGAGGCTGGCTGCTGCCCGCGTACACGTTCCCGGAGAACCGGACGGATCTCGCGGCGCTCCGCGTGGTCGTCAAGCGCGGCTTCACGCACGACATGGCCGACATGCTCGATCGACGACATCGAGCGGCAGCTACCGCGGCTCCAGAAGCAGCCGAGCCCGGTACACGACGCCACGACCGCCTCCGGCTTCAGCCACTAGCGCAGAGGGCGCGCAGCAGCAGTGAGCAGGATGTCGTGGTGGATCGGCGTCCTGTTCGCGATCGGCGCCAGCTGCTTCTTCATCGCCCCGTTTCCGGGCGTTCCTCCAGCTCGTCGGCTCCGGTGTGGACGGGCTCGTGTTCTTCGTCGGGTCGATCTTCTTCACGTCGGCCGCACGCCCTCCAGTGCATCCAGGCGATTGGGACCAGCTCGGCTCGTCTGGTGGAGCAGCGTCATTCAGTTCGTCGGGACGCTCCTCTTCAACGTGGACACCTTTCATTCGATGCAGACCGGGTTCGACGACACGTCGTACGACCGGCTCGGTCTGGACGCCAGACGCGATCGGCTCGGCCTGCTTCCTCGGTCTCGGGCTACCTCGCGTACGTCGCGGTCTGCGGGAGTCTCGCCTGCTGGCGGCGCAGCAGTCGCGAGTGGCAGATAGCCGCCGTGAACCTCGTCGGTTGCGTCGCGTTCGGGATCTCAGCAGTCGCCTCGTTCGTCGTGCCCTCGACGGGGAGCATCGTCAACCTCGCGGCAGCGAACTTCTTCACTGCGTTCGGTGGGCTCTGCTTCCTCGTCGGAGCCGTGCATACTCGTGCGCGACTCCTAGGCGCCGTCGAGCTCGGCCACGCGGGCGCAAGTGCGGAGCGCCGCGTCAGTCGCGGCGCCCCGCGTGCGCAATGTTCCTACTCGTCGTCGTCGAGCTCGGCGGTCTCGATCGCGAATGCCAGCGCGCGAACGATGTTCGTCGTCGCCGAGGCGACGCGTGCCGTCCCGACGATCGGGGCGACGGCTGTGAGCACGCCGCGCACGTCGCTCCTCGGTGATGCCGATCTCGCTGGCCACGCCGAGGTTCATCAGGTACGACGGCGGCGGGGCGTCCATCGCCACGAGCGCGGCGATGCGCACGAGCATCAGCGTCTTCTCGTCGAGCGTCGAAGCCTCGATCGAGTCGGCCGTCATCTTCGCCAGCAGATCGAGAACGGGAGTCTCGGTATCGGTGGGCATAGGCTCTCCTCTGTGTTGGGAAGCCTTCCACCCTTGAACCTACAACACGCTTCGAGCGTGTGGCATCGGTACTTTCAGGCAACGGTCGCGAGGATCAGTCCCGCCGCCTGCGGTCAGATCGAGAGCGTCGTCGGCAGCGTCGCGAGCCAGATCGCCGTCCCGAGGAAGATCGAGCCAGCCCGACGCGAGCAGGGCTTCCCGCTGTCGGAGCGAGTCGGAGCTTCGTCGAGATGCCCGCAAAGAACAGCGCCGTCGCGAACAGGACGACAGCGAGGATGTCGTCGTCGGCGCGCTGATTCGCCTCGCCGGCTGCATTCGCGTACACGCCGGCGAGGGTGTTCAGGCGCTCGCTCTCCTGTGCCTTCGCGACACGGTACTCGGCATCGCGAACGGCGTCAGCGGCGCGTCGGGATTCGTCTTCGGCTCGGTCGCGAGCCAGGCGGCGAAGGCGGGTCGGAACTCCTTGCGAAAGCGCTTCCGGTAGAAGCGCGCGAGCTTGTCGTCGCCGTGGACGTCCGCGTCGACCCACTGGATGAACGTGGCGATGTCGACCTGCGTCTCCTGGCCGGCACGCGTCGACGGCCTCGCGACGACTGGATCCGGGCAGCCGTCGCCTTGCTGTGTTGACGAGCCTGGTCGCCGCGCCACTGCGTCGACTGGTACGTGCTCCAGGCCGTGCCGACGGCGGCGACGGCGAGCAGGATCGTCGAGAAGCAGCGTCGACCCGGTGCGTTCTTCGCTCCTGCGCGCTCCGTCACGAGAAGACGTTGACGGCGCGCGCGATCACGAGCCCGACGACCGCGAGCGAGATCAGCGACTGGAGCGCCATCGTCAGCTTCGCCCAGAGGGGCGATCGGCATCACATCCGTCGGGCTGAACGCCGTGCTCGTCGTCAGCCCGAGGATGAGGTAGTCGACGTACTGCGGCCGCCAGCCCTCCGGCGCGAGCTCGGGGCTCATGTGCTGCGTGAAGGCGAAGTCGCGATACGGCCGGTCGCCGCGATAGCGCGCGAGCGGCCCACCGGTGTCGAAGTGCCAGTAGAGCAGGCTGAAGACCAGGCAGTTGCCGAGCCAGATCAGCGCGCCGGAGACGAGCAGCGTCGACGCCTTGTCGGTGACGTGCGATCCCCGTACGAGGTCGGCGATCAGGATCGAGGTCGCAACGAGTGCCATCGCGGCGAGCGCCAGGATCAGCACGCCCGGCCAGCCGGCGCAGCCACCGGGCACGACCCTCGATGTGCGCCGGGTCGGCCAGAAGGAGCGCCACGAGCAGCCCTCCCATGATCCCTGGCACGAGCCAGCGAGTCCCGAGCGCCGGCCGGTCGGGTTCGTACGATGCGGAGGACGATCATGAGTGTCGAGGTAGAAGCCGACAGCGAGCGCGATCGGCCACCGCGGCTCGATGAAGATGCGCTCCTTGTCCGTTGCTGCGGGCGTCGTCACAGCACCTACCCTACGTCGGCGGTGAGGGGCGGATCGGATGATCCGCCCCTCAGGTCCTGTCGAGTTGACCGTCAGCAGTTGATCGAAGAGGCAGTCGACTTCGCAGTCGACTCGAGCTCGTCGGCGGACTGCGTCACGTCGTTCACCGCGTCTTGCACAGACGCGTCGTTCGGGACGTCCTTGACCGCCGACTCGAAGTCGTCCCACGCGCTGTCGAGGTCGCCCGTCGAGGCATCCTGTACGTCCTGCGCATCGGTCTTGACCTGATCCCAGGCGGTCTGGACAGCGTCGACGTCCGACTGGAACTCCGACTTCGTCGCAGTCGACGTGTCGATGTTGACGAGGGTCTCGATCGACGTCTCCAGGGTCTTGAGGCTGCCGCACAGCGTCGACGTGGCCTCGGACTTCGTCTCGTCGTTCTGGTTACTCAGAACGCCGACGAGGATGATGAACCCGACGCCGACTGCGCCGAGTATGACGAACCACCAGAAGCGAGCCATATCAACACTCCCTATCTCTTTGGTTGGAATGACCCTAGAGGAACCTCGAACCATCCGAGCTGCCGACCGTGTCAGCGCGCGGACAGCGTGACGATCTCGTCGACGAGGTCGAGCCCCTCGGGTCGGTGGGTGATGAGGAGGACGGAACGCCCGTCCGCCGCCTCGAGGATGTCGCCGAGCAGGCGCTCCGCAGTTGCCGAATCGAGATGAGCGGTCGGTTCGTCGAGCACGAGGATCGGTGCGTCCGCCAGCAGGGCGCGCGCTAGCGTGATGCGCTGGCGCTGACCTCCCGACAGCTCCCTGCCCTGTTCGCCGACAAGGGTGTCCCAGCCGTCCGGCAGCTCCTCGATCAGGTTTTCGAGGCCTGCTCGGCGGAGCGCGGACTCGAGCTCGGCGTCGGAGGCCTCGGGCCGCCCGAGGAGCACGTTCTCGCGAATGGAGGTCGAGAAGAGATGCGAGTCCTGGCCCGCGACGGCGACCGCGTGCCGTACGTCTGCCTGAGTCAGCTCGCGCAGATCGCGGCCGCCGAGCGTGACGGATCCATGCTCGGGATCGAGAAAGCGGAGCACGAGATTGACGACGGTCGTCTTGCCGGCTCCGCTCTCCCCGACGAGCGCGATCCTCTGCCCCGGCTCGAGTCGAAGGCTGAAGCCGTCGAGCACGGGTTCTTCCTCAGGCGCGTAGCTGGCGCTGACGTTCTCGAGCGCGAGGACGAGCGGAGACGGCGGCGGAGGTGCCGGTTCGGCCGGGTCGGTGACTGCCGGCTCGCGATCCATGAGCTCGAGGAGCCGTCGACCTGCAGCCAGAGTCGCGAACAGCTCGCGTGCCGCGCGCCGAGAGCGGCTGGACCGCTTCGAACGACGCCAGGGCGAGGAGGGTGATCATCGCGATCATCGTTCTGTCGAGATTCCCGGCGGCGTGCGCCGAGATCGCGCACGCGAGAACACCGGCGACCGTCACGCCGACGACGAGCAATGCCAGAGCGTCGCCGACTCCGCCTGCCAGCGCATCACGACGGGCTAGACGCACGAGCTCGTCGTCCGCTGCGCGGATACGGTCGAGGCTGCCGTCCTCGCGGCCGTAGACCGCGAGCTCGGGTGCGGCGTTGAGGACGTCGACGAGCTCGGCCGTCAGCTCGCCGCGTGCCGTTGCCTGGCGACCGCCCGTGCGCCGAGTTAAGGACCCTGCGACGGCGGGGACCGCGATGCCGCCCAACAGGAGACCGGCGGCGAGGACGAGCGCGGCCCAGGGCGCGACGGCTGCGGCGACGCCAATCGCGACCACGCCCGCCACGAGAGCGACGAGCGGCGGGGCGAGGGCGCGCAGGTGGAGGTTCTGAAGCGCGTCCACGTCGGCCACCATCCGCGAGAGGAGATCGCCCTTGCGGTAACCGTCGAGCTGAACGGGTGCGAGCGGCTCGATCCGTCTGTAGAACCCGAGACGGGCGTTCCCGAGGGCGCGGAAGGCGAGGTCGTGGGAGACGAGGCGCTCGACATAGCGCGTGAGAGGCCGTGCCAGGGCAAAGAAACGCACGAGCACCGTCGCCACGGTTAGCGAGAGGATGGCCGGCCGTTCCGCCGCCCGAGAGATCAGGTAGCCGGCAGTTGCCATCAGGCCAACGCCAAAGAGCACGGTCAGCGCTCCGAGCAAGGCGGACAGCGCGAGCCTGCCTCGTGATGCGTCCGTGAGTACCAGCAGGCGCCGCAGCGTCGCCGTCACGGCGCCACCTTGCCGGCTTCGAGCTTCACGACGCGATCGGCGGTCTGGACGAGCTCTGTCCGGTGGGCGATCAGGAGGACCGTGCGACCGGTCCTCAGTCGCGCGACGGCATCGGCGATCACCCGCGCGCCGTCCGGGTCGAGATCTGCGGTCGGCTCGTCGAGGATGACGAACGGCGCGTCGCGAAGGAAAGCCCTCGCGAGCGCGATCCGCCGGCGCTCGCCGGTCGAGACCGGACGTCCGCCATCTCCGACGATCGTCTCGTAGCCGTGCGGGAGCGCCTCGATGAAGCCGTCCGCCCCTGCCTGCGCCGCGGCCGCGCGGACGCCGTCGTCGGACGCGCAACGGGGCTCCGAGCCGGATGTTGTCCGCGACGGTGCCGCGAACGAGCGTCGGATGCTGCGGCACCCAGGCCAGATGCCGACGCCAGTCCGCAAGATCACAGGCCGCGACATCGGCGTCGCCGACCGAGATCCGCCCCTCGATCGGATCGGCGAGGCGCAGCAGCAGCGCGGCGACCGTGGACTTTCCCGAGCCGCTCCTGCCCACGAGGGCCACCGTCTCGCCCGGCGCGAGCTCGAGGTCGATCCCATCGAGGACGGGACCCGGTCGAGCGGGATACGAGAACGAGACGTGCTCGAGCCGGACTGCGTTGTCCGCCGGGCTCGGGGCCGGCCGGTCTCCATCCGGCGACATCTCGGCGGGCGCATCGAGCAGCGAAAACATCCTGTCGGCGACGGCCAGACCCGTCGGCACTCGCGTGAAACTCTGAACCTAGCCTCCGGAGCGGGAGGTAGAGCTCGGGTGCGAGCACGAGCACCGTCAGCCCCGCCTGGAGCCCGAGGCCTCCGTCCGCGAGCCGAACGCCGACGGTGACGGCGACGAGCGCGATGCCGAGCGTTGCCGCCAGCTCGAGCACGGAGCCCGAGAGGAAGCTCACACGCAAGACGCCCATCGTTGCGCGGCGGTAGCTCTCGCTGACGTCGGCGATCGACGTGGCCTGGGCGCGGCTGCGGTTGAAGGCGCGCAGGGTCGGCAATCCGCGCACCACGTCGAGGAAGTGCGTCGACAATAGGCGCAGGGCTCGCCAGCGCTCCCGCGTGCGCTGCTCCGTGTAGCGACCGATCAGCCACATGAACAGCGGCACGAGCGGCAGCGTCAGCAGCATGATCAGCGCCGACTCGAGGTCGATTCGGCCGACCCACACGAGGACGAAGACGGGAACGACGCACGCGAGCACGACCTGCGGCAGGTAGCGCGCAAAGTACGCCTCGAGCGCGTCGACGCCCTGGACGGACGCGGCCGCGATCTCGCCGCCCTCGACGCCGTCGAGCGCTGCGGGCTGGTGCCGCAGCCTGCGCTCGACGAGGGCGAGCCGCAGCTCGGAGAGGACGGTCGAGGCGGCCCGCCGGCCGGTGGTCTCGAACCCCCAGGCGAGGGCGCCCCGAAGGGCGAAGACGGCGGCCAGCATCACGATGTCCGTCGTCAGGTCGGGGAGCGCCGCGCCGTGGAACGCTCTCGCCACGATCCGCGCAAAGAGCGTCGCCTGGAGGAGGATGAGCAGCGCGGTCGCGAGCCCGATCCCGATGTCGACTCCGAGCAGCAGCCGCGCCGGTCGCGCACGCTGGAGCAGGCGCGGATCGAGGGCGCGCATGGAATTCGGCCGCTAGCCGAGGTCGCCGACGACGACGGCCTGTGACAGAGCGCCGAACGCCGAGGCGCAGCATACTAGTCGCCGCCGCCTGCGCCGAGCGGCTGCTGAAGAACGCCGTCCGCGAGGCCGTCGACGAACATGCTTCGCCTGCTCTTCGAAGTCGGGCTTGAGGTTCGGTGGCGGCATCTTCAAACCAAGGAATCGCTTCCTCGGCTCGCCGTGCTTCATGAACGCGAGCCACGACATCATCGAGTTCACCTGGTTGCCGAGGGACAGGAAGTGCGTCTCGCCGTGCCAGATCCCTCCCGCCTCCTCGCCCAGCTGCTGGACCTCCGTCATGTTCCCCTTCCAGTAGCGGCGGGACGTGGAGTATGCGGCGAACGGCTTGCCCTTGAGCACGTTCTTTGCTGCCGGAGACTTGAGGTAGGAGCGGATGGGCATGTTCACGGTCAGCCACCAGGTGGGCGAGCCGATCACGACGAGGTCGTAGTCTGCCTTCCTGCGCCTCGGGCGGAATGCCGATCTCACCGGTCTTGCGCCGCCGCTGCGGGATGAGCAGGCGCGGAATGTTAAGGGCGGGGAAGCTGCATGGGCCACTTCTTGAAGATCTTCGAGTACTTCGGGTCGGTGAACTCGAGCGCGGCGCTCGTCACCTCGCAACCGTGCTCTGTGAAGGCGGTCGGCCATCGTCTGCGCCACGATCCCGGTCTGCTTGCTGAAGGTGAAGTAGACGATCAGCACCTTCGGCTTGCGTCTCTCCGTTCACGTTCTCTCCTTTCGGCTCACGATTACTGCGCTATTCGGGCTTCGGGAGCCCGAGCTCGTGGACGAGCGCGCGATCCCTGAGGTGGTCGGGGAGCGCTGCCGCGACCCCGACGGCCTTCGCGCCGTGGCCGACCAGGTATCTCGTCTCGGGCTTGTCCGCCGTGAGCGCGTCGAGAATGGCTTTCGCTATCACGAGCGGTGAGTCGCCATCGGCCTCCGCCTTCTCGACGCTCTTGCGGATCGCGGCGACCTGCTCGGCGTAGAGCCGATAAGCAGGTTCGCCGAGCCGCTGCTCGAGGGCGTCGAGCTCCGCATACGTCTTCCCGAAGATCGCGGTCTTGACCGGCGCCACCTCGATCAGCGACACGTGGATGTTCCACTGGCGAAGCTCGAGACGGAGCGCGTCGGTGATCGCCCTGCATGCCGAACTTCGAGGCGCTGTAGGCACCGTTCAGCGGCAGCACGAGCAGGCCGCCGATCGACCCCACGTTCACGATCCGCCCGCCGCCGCGCCGGATCAGGGGCAGGAACGCCTGGACCATGGCGACCGGGCCGAAGAGGTTGACCTCGAGCTGTGTCCGGAAGTCCGCCATCGGCTGGAACTCGATCGGCGCCGGCTTGCCGATGCCGGCGTTGTTGACGAGGCCGGCCAGGCCGCGATCGCCCACGGCATCCGCAACCGTGGCTGCCGCCGCCGCGATCGCCGACTCGTCCGTGACGTCGAGGATCAGCGGCGTCAGGCTCTCCGGGGCCTGCGCTCGCAAGGCCTCGCCGTCCTTGTCCTGCCGGACGCCGGCGAAGACGTGGAACCCGTTCTCGGCGAGGTGGAGCGCGGTGGCGGCGCCGATGCCGGTGGACGTGCCGGTGACGAGGACGTAACCGCGGTCCCGCTTGTCGTCGCTCACGACGCCTCAGAGCCCACAGGGTCGTCTCCGACGCGGTGCCGGAACACGTAGTACGTCCAGCCCTGATAGACGAGCACGAGCGGGACGAAGATCAGCGCGACGACGCTCATCACCTGCAGCGAGTAGTGCGACGAGGCCGAGCCGTCGACCGTCAGGCTGTTGCCGAAGTCCGGGTTGGAGACCATGACGCGCGGATAGAGGCTCGTGAAGAGCGTGGCGACGAACGAGATCGCGGCGAGGGCGGTCATCGCGAACGCCTTCCCGTTACGGCGACGGAAGAAGAACGCGAGTGCGAGCACGACGGCGGCAATGCCGATCGCAGCCGGAAGCACGGGCGGGAAGACGTCCTTGTCGTTGTTGTCGACCGAGACCGCGACTGTCCACACGAGAAACGCCGTCAGCGCGACGGCCGCCGGGATCGCGAGCCGCCGCGCCGCGTGCTCGGCGCGGTCGCGCAGGTTCGCCGACCGTGCGCAGCGTGAGGAACGTTGCGCCGTGGAAGGCGAAGAGCACGACCAACGTGATTCCCGCAAAAACCGTGTACGCGTTGAACAGATCCCAGAAGTTGCCCGCGTAGTCGCCGTCCGAGCTGATGGGGACTCCGTATACGAGATTGGCCAGCCCGACGCCCCACACGAGCGCGGCCCCGAAGCTGCCGATCGTGTTGCACCACGTCCAGAAGCTCCGCCAACCTTCGCTCTCGCTCTTCGATCGCCACTCGAACGACACGACGCGGACGATGAGGAAGAAGAGGATGAGGAGCAGCGCGATGTAGAACCCCGAGAACATCGTCGCGTACCAGGCGGGGAACGCCGCGAACGTCGCGCCGCCGGCGACGACGAGCCACACCTCGTTCCCGTCCCAGACCGGTCCGATCGTCCGCAGCATCGTGCCTCTCTCCGGGTCGTCCCGTCCTACGACCGGCAGCAGCATGCCGACTCCGAAGTCGAATCCTTCGAGCGCGAAGTAGCCCGGCCCAGAGGACGGTGATCAGGACGAACCAGAGGAGCTGGAGATCCACGGCAGTAGCTCGACCGCCGGGACGCTGAACTCGTCGCCGTCACCGCCGACGTCGGGCGGGTCGATACGCGCGTAGCGACGCAAGAGGACGAAGTTGAGGATGGTTAACGACAGGTACAGGAGGCCGAACACGATCAGGCTCAGGGTGATCGTGCTGCTCGACACGCTCGGCGAGTTCGCATCCCCCGTCTGGAGCAGCCCCCACACGATCCAGGGCTGTCTCCCGACCTCGGTCAGCATCCAGCCGGCGAGAGCGGCGAGGTACGGCAACGGGATCGTGCAGACGCCGGCCCACAGCAGCCATCGCTTGGGCTCGAGCGTGCCTCGCCGGTAGAAGAAGGCCGCGACCGCGAGGACGAGGAACACGAGGCTGCCGAGGTAGGCCATGACCCGCATCGACCAGTACGTCGTCTCCACGGGCGGCGTGTAGTTCCCGCGCCCGTAGTCGCGTTCTGCCTGTTGCTGGAGCGGGTTGAGGCCCTGAACCTCGCCGTTGAACGATCCGGTGGCGAGGAACGAGAGGAGGTCCGGGATCTCGATGTCGAAGCTCGGTGTCTGGTCCTCCTTGGTGAAGCCGCCGATCTGGAACACGGAGAACGAGGCCGGCTGCTCGGTGTCCCAGAGGGCCTCGGTGGCTGCGATCTTCATCGGCTGGTAGTCGGTGATGACGATGCCGAGATGGCTGCCCCACCACAGGTTGACCGCCGAGATCGGCACGCCGACGATCAGCGCCAGCTTCGCAGCCTTCAGGAAGAGCTCCTGGTTTCGGCCACGGACGATGTGCCAGCACGCGACTCCGAACATCACCACCGCGGCCGTCGTGATGCCGACCATGATCACGTGCCCGTACGCCCAAAGCGCCAGCCGGTTCGACAGGAGATCCCAGATGCTCGTGAGCTCCGCACGGCCGTCGACGACGTCCGAGCCCACCGGTCGTTGCATCCACGAGTTGGCCACAATGATGAAGAGCGCCGACAGCCAGCTGCCGAGCGCGAAGAGCCACACGGTCGCGAGGTGCACCCTCTTCGAGAGTCGATCCCAACCGAAGATCCAGAGCCCGAGGAAGGTCGACTCGAGCATGAACGCGGCGAGCCCTTCGATCGCGAGCGGCGCGCCGAAGACGTCTCCGACGAACTCCGAGTAAACCGACCAGTTCATCCCGAACTGGAACTCCTGCACGAGCCCGGTTGCGACCCCGATCGCGAAGTTGATGAGCATCAGCGTTCCGAAGAAGCGGGTCAGGCGGAGCCACGCCTCGTCGCCCGAGCGATACCAGAGGGTCTGCATGATGGCGACGAGCGGCGCCAGGCCGAGCGTCAAGGGGACGAAGAGGAAGTGATACAGCGACGTCATCGCGAACTGGATGCGCGCGAGGTCGACGGTGGAGACGGCCAGGCTCATGACGGCGATCCTTTCAGACTCCTGCCGCGGCCGCCAGGCAGCGGCCAGCGCGAGCGTTGCGGCGCCCGGCCTCAGCTGCTCCTACTAGCAGTCGATCGACGAGGCGGTCGACTTCGCAGCCGACTCGAGCTCGCTCGCGGACTGCGAGACCGCGCTCTCGGCATCCGAGACCGACGAATCGCTCGGAATGCCCTTGACTGCCGACTCGAAGCTGTCCCAGGCTGTTGAGGTCGCCCGTGTCCGCGTCCTGGGCGTCGGTCTTCACCTGATCCCATGCCGTCTGCACGGCGGTCACGTCGGAGTCGAACTAGCCGCTGCGGTGGTCGTCATACGCCTGTGTTGACATGCTCCCTTCCCTGCGTTGGTCGTCCGGCATCCCGGGTGCCGTGGCAGTGTTTCCACTTGCGGCCGGAGCCGCAGGTGCAGGGGTCGTTGCGGCCGCGCTGGGCGTCCTCGGCCGCGTAGAGCGCGACGATCTCGGACGGCGCGCCGTCCCGCCGCAGGCGCTCGGCCATCAGGCGCATCGGCCGGTCGACGTGGTGGAAGAACGCCTTGTAGCCGGCGCAGAGGTAGTTGAGGCCGGGCTCGCCGTCCGGCGTCGCGATGAAGCGGTCCTTCGGGCAGCCGCCGTGGCAGGCGAAGCGCACGTCGCACTCGAGGCAGTACGCGGCAGCGTGTCGCGCTTGTCGAGCCCGAACTGCTGCTGCCGCTGCGAGGCGACGAGCTCGAGCATGTGCGTCTCGCGGATGTTTCCGAGCTTGTAGCGCGGGCTCGACGAAGTGGTCGCAGGAGTAGAGGTCGCCCGTGTGCTCGAGCGCGAGCGCGAGCCCGCAGGTCTCGGAGTGGATGCAGAGGCTCGGCGGCTCGCCGACCCAGTTGGCGAGCGCGACGTCGAACATCTGCACGTAGACCTCGCCGACGTCGCGGCGCACCCACTCCTCGAAGACGTCGATCAGGAAGCGGCCGTACTGCTCGGCCGTGACCGAGCGGCCCGGTGACGCGGTCTGCCCTCCTGCACGTACAGGGGCCGGTCGCGCCACGACGTCCACGGCACCGTGCCGTCGTCGGCCGTCTCGGCGACGCGCTCGATGATCGGGATGAACTGGACGAACGTGGCACCGCACTCGTCGCGCAGGAAGCGGTAGACCTCGCGGCCGCGGTCGCCGTTGGCGGCGTGGATCGTCGTGAGCGCGTTCCAGTCGACGCCCGCCGTCTGCGAGGTGGTCGAGCCCGCGCATCACCTCGTCGAACGAGCCCTTGCCGCCCTTGTTCACGCGGTAGGCGTCGTGCAGCTCGCGCGGCCCGTCGATCGAGATGCCGACCAGGAAGTCGTGCTCGCGGAAGAACGCCGCCCACTCGGCGTCGAGCAGCGTGCCGTTCGTCTGGATCGTGTACGACGGCCCGCTGGCCCGGCCGCAGGTAGCCGTTCGGCGAGCTCGACCGAGCGGCGGAAGAAGTCGAGCGCCCATCAGCGTCGGCTCGCCGCCCTGCCACGCGATCGTCACCTCGGGCACGCGCGCGTGCGCCTCGATCAGCTGCCGCAGGTAGGTCTCGAGCAGCTCGTCGGCCATGCGGAAGCGCGAGCCCGGATAGAGCATCTCCTTCGAGAGGAAGAAGCAGTACGAGCAGTCGAGGTTGCAGACCGCGCCCGTCGGCTTCGCGAGCAGGTGGAACGCGGGCGGAGCCTCGGGCCGCGGGGGAGCTGCCACGCCCGAAGCGTACGCGCGAGCCGCCGGCGGTGGCCGCCGCCCGCTCATGCCGGGCTCCCGGCGCGCGCGGCGTCGAGCGTCCAGGCACGCCGCGACCGCGGCTCGGACCGTGGGGAAGAAGCGCTCTTCGCCGATCTCCTCGACGACGCCGCCCGCGACGAGGCGCTCGTAGACCGCGGCTTCATCCGCGCGACGACCAGCGCGACGCCGTCCCGCGGCAGCCCGACAGCGAGCTCGTGCAGCGCTTCGAGCCCGGTCGCGTCGACGTGCGACACGGCCTCGGCGTCGAAGACGAGCCAATGCGCCTCGTCCGGCGCGCCGCGAAGCGCCTCTCGCACGCGCCCCTTGACATAGCGGGCGTTCGCGAAGAAGAGACGGTCGTCGAGCCGGTAGACGACCACTCCCGGCGTGACGCGCGCCGAGGGGTGAAGCTCCACGTTCGCCCCAGCGGCCGAGGCGGTCGACCCAGCCGAGCACCGCGTCCCGGGGCTGCGCGCTGCGGCGCACGACGTCGAGGATCGAGAGGGCGACGGCGATCACGAGCGCCTGGAGCACGCCCAGCACGACGACGCCGACGAGCGTCGCGGCGGCGATCCCCAGCTCGAACCGGCTCACGAGCCGCAGCGCGCGCCAGGCGCCGCGGTCGACGAGGCCGATCGCGGCCGAGACGATCACGGCGCCGAGCACGGCCTTGGGGAGGTACGACATGGCTCTGTGAAGAACAGGAGCACGACGACGCGCCCGCGGCGAACAGGCCGGCGATCTGCGTCCGTCGCGCCCATCTCGTCGTTCACGGTCGTGCGCGAGCCGCTCGCGCCCAGCGGGAACGCCTGCGTCACGCCTGCCGCCGCGCTCAGCCCGGCGAAGGCGAGCAGCTCTTGGTTCGCCCGGATGTGCTGGTTCCGCTTTCCGGCGAAGCTCCTCGCCGTGAGGATCCCGTCGGCGAAGCTGACGAGGAAGATCCCGATCGCAGCCGGCACGAGGTCGGCCGCGTCGCCGAGCGGCGGCCTCGGGATGGTGAAGCTCGGCAGGCCGGATGGGATCGGGCCGACGACGGCAACACCGTCGAGCCTCGAGGTCGACGGCCCACGACACGAGGATCGACGCGAGCACGACGACGAGCGCGGCGGGAAGCCGGGGCAGGAAGAAGCGGGCGACGAGGAGCGCACCGAGCGAGAGGGTGCTGACGAGGACGGTCGTGCAGCTCGCGTCGCCGATCTCCTCGAGCACGTCCAAGACCTGCTCGTCGGCTGGAGACGTGGATGTCGACTCCGAGCAGCTTGCCGAGCTGTCCGCAGACGAGCACGACGGCGACTCCGTGGATGTAGCCCACGAGCACCGGGCGCGAGCAGTAGTCGGCCAGCCAGCCGAGCCGCGCGACCCAGGCGAGCAGGAAGCAGGCCGCGACGAGCAAGGCGAGCGTGGCGGCGAGCTCCGAGGCCTCGCTGCTTCCGGCGACGGCGAGCGGGAGCAGGGCGGCGCCTACGAGCGCCGAGATCGACCCTTCAGGCCCGACGATGAGCTGCCGCGACGAGCCGAGGAACGTATAGAGCACCGCCGGCAGGAGCAGGGCGTAGAGCCCGTTGACAGGCGAGAGGCCAGCGACCTCCGCGTACGCCATCGCCGGAGGGCAGCGCGAGCGCGGCGACCGTCAGCCCGGCGATCAGGTCGCCCCGCGCCGTGGTCGGCCGGTACTCGGGCATGTGCGCGCTGACCGGGACGACGCGCTCGTGCAGCGGCTCCCGCGGGGCCGCCCGGAATGGTGAGCGGCCGGGGCGGTACGCGGCGGGAGGCGGCCCCTCGGCGGCCGTCGAGCCAGGGCTTGTGTCGTCCATGCGGTGAGCGCTACAGAAGGACGGCGAGGCCCTTCGACCAGGAAGTACACGCCGAAGCCGAGCCCGACCACGATCTCGATCATCCGGCTGTTGGCCATGATCCACTCGGTCATCCGGGCGAGCAGCGGCACCGCCCGCTTCCGGTCGATCATGTAGATCAGCGACCGGCACGTAGTACACGCTGAGCATGATCGCAAGGCCGAACAGCGGTGGCGAAGATCTCCTGGCCGGTCGTGATGTCGGCCTCGCCGATGTCCTTGAGTGCGCGCCGAAGACCGCGATCGCGTCGAAGTTGATCACCTGGACGAGGATCCCGGGGGCGAACAGGCGTCGCGAGCTTCGCGGTGGCGATCTTCTCGGCGCGAGCGCGTCGCGCCGCGTCCTTCTCGGGAGACTCGGCCTGGAAGACGGCGAGCAGTCCCATCGCGACGAAGATCACGCCGAGGCCGACGTCGACGATCGCACCTGCGTCGCCGCCCTCCTCGAACAGGTCCGCCGCGAGGATCACCGCGGCGAAGACGAACATCGAGGAAGGCGGCGCCCGCGACGAACGTCCACGTGCCGAGCACCGGGCGCGTCGACTTGCCGAGGATGAGCGCGCTCACGACGATCGCGATCGGCGCCGCGAAGGCTGCGGCGAGCCCGTAGATCGCAACCTGAACGAGCAGGCTACCCACGGAGCTGCTCGCTGACTCCCTGTTCCAGTGACCTCCTCAGCGCCGTGGCAGTCGGGCTTACGACGAGCAGTTGAGGGACGATTCCGTGGACTGCGCCGCGGACTGGAGCTGCTGGCCGGCCTGCTGGACGCTGGTCGTCGCGTCTGAGACCGACGACGCGTTCGGGATGTTCTTGACGGCCGATTCGAAGTTGCTCCAGGCGCTGTCGAGGCTTCTCGTCGGCGCGTTCTGCACCGCGGAGGCGTCGCTCTGCGATCGCCGAGATGATCCGGAAGAACGCGACCGCGAACATCATCACGACGAGCGAGATAGCCCAGTCGGAGCCCAGCACGAGCGGGCGGTGTGGCGTCCCAGGAGACCTGGCCAGCGTGCCGCCGCCGGGTGACTCCTCGAGCGCCACGCCGCTCGTGTAGTCGCGCACGGGAGCGCCCTTGGTCATGCGATATCGGATGACGTGGCCCGGGCCGACCGTCGGTGATCTCCTCGTGGACCGTCGCCACGCCGAACCTTCACGACCCGGACGAGTCCGGTGCCGTCGTCCGTCTCCTCGACCGTGCCACGCGCACGTCCACCCCGCGGCCGGGCGACGCGCCGGGATTGCCGATGATCTCCCAGACGCGGTCGACCGGTGCGTCCAGTGACCTCGTGATCGACGAAGTGGTTCACGTGGATCGCCTCCCGTGCCGCCGGGCGGGCGACCTTCGTCGTCGCCGCTGAATCGCCCTCATGTCCTCAGGCGCCGATCCCGTGCGCGACGGCGTGGACGCTCTCGTGCTCGTGCAACGCCTCCTCGTCGTCGTGGATCGTCGGCTTGGGCTTCAGGTCGAAGACGACCTTCTTGACCGTTCCCGTGAACGGGTACGGCGCCTTGTCCTCGTAGTCCAGGTCGACCACGAGCCCGTTGTCGCGGCTCACGTCCATGCCGGCGTAGGACGTGAGCATCATCGGTGCCGTCTTGTCGATCCGGCCTTCGCCGATCTGCTCGCCGTTGGCCCA
This sequence comes from uncultured Actinomycetes bacterium, assembly GCA_963786725.1. GTDB lineage: Bacteria > Actinomycetota > Thermoleophilia > Gaiellales > Gaiellaceae > PALSA-612. The sequence continues at coordinate 485,956 of CAWBAD010000006.1, forward strand.
GAGCGTGACGTTGCCGCCGCTGCCCGGCTTCGGCTCGTCGGCCTCGAACAGCATCTTCACCGAGACGTCGCCCGCCGGAAGCGGCTTGGTCGACGTCTGCCTGTAGCTCTCGACGCCCAGGAACGAGTAGGTGTGGTTGAGCTTGCCCTCCTCGTCCACCCAGAGTCCGAAGCCGCCGATGAAGTCGGCGTTGGCGAGGATGACGCCCTCGGCGCCGCCCTCGGGGACCTCGAGCTCCGCCTCGAGCGCGTACGAGCGCCCGGCGATCGCGGGGCACGAGCCCCTTCTGGATGTTCTGGACGTCGCCCGCGAACGTGTAGCGGGTCACGGTCGGCAGCGGCGGGAGGATGCCGAAGAAGACGCAGATGGAGCCGAGCAGCGGCAGCACGTTGTTGCGCTCCGCCTCCTGCCAGAAGAGCTCCTTCAGCTCGGCGAGCTTCTCCGGCTGCGCGGCCGCCAGGTCGTTCGCCTGGGTGAAGTCGTCCGGCAGGTAGTACAGCTCCCACGTGTCCTGCTCGGGGTCCCACTTGCCGGGGGCGAACGGCGCGAGCGCCGCCGGCGAGAACTCCCACGGCTTCTTGTCGAGGCGGGCACACGCCCACCAGCCGTCCTTGTAGATCGCCCGGGAGCCGATCACCTCGAAGTACTGCACGGTGTGCCGCTCCTCGGCGTTCGCGTCGTCGAAGGTGTAGAGGAAGCTCGTGCCGTCCATCGGCTCCTGCTCGATCCCGTCGACCATCTTCGGCTCCGGGATGCCGGCCGCTTCGAGGATCGTCGGGCCGATGTCGATGCAGTGCGTGAACTGCGAGCGCAGGTCGCCGCTCGCCTCGATCCTCGAGGGCCAGGCGACGACCATCGGGTTGCGCGTCCCGCCCAGGTGGCTCGCCATCTGCTTGCCCCACTGGAACGGCGTGTTGCCGGCCCACGCCCAGGCCGCCGCGATGTGCGGCGCCGTGTGGTCGTTGCCCCAGGCCGTCGATGCCGCCGTAACGGTCGATCAGCTCGAGCTGCTGCGCGGGGTCGATGTCGACGCCGTTCAGGAAGGTCATCTCGTTGAACGAGCCCGTCGTCGTCCCCTCGAGGCTCGCGCCGTTGTCGCCCCAGATGTAGAAGATCAGCGTGTTGTCGAGGTCGCCCATCTCCTCGATCTCGTCGAGGAGCCGGCCGACGTTCCAGTCGGCGTTGTCCATGAACCCGGCGTAGACCTCCATCTGCCGCGTGTAGAGCTTCTTCGAGGCGTCGTCGAGCGAGTCCCACGCGTCGAAGAGGTCGGGCCGCTCGGTCGAGCACCGCGTCCTGCGGGATGACGCCGAGCTTCTTCTGCCGCTCGAAGACCTCCTCGCGGATCGCGTCCCAGCCCTGGTCGAACTTGCCCTTGTACTTGTCCGCCCACTCCTTCGCCACGTGGTGCGGCGCGTGGGCGCAGCCGGTCGAGTAGTAGAGGAACCACGGCTTCTCGGGATCCTGCGCGCGGACCGCGTGCAGCCACTCGACGGACTTGTCGGTGAGGTCGTCCGGGAAGTAGTACGGCTTGTCGTCGGTGCCCTCGGGCACGCCGATGGTCGTGTTGTCCTGCGAGATCATCGGATCCCACTGGCCCGCGGCGCCGCTCAGGAAGCCCCAGAAGTGGTTGAAGCCCCAGTTCTGCGGCCAGTGCTCGAACGGACCCGCGGCGCCCTGCTCGCGGTCCGGCGTCATGTGCCACTTGCCGAACCCGCCGGTCACGTAGCCGTTCTCCTTGAGGATGCGCGGAACGGCGGCGCAGCTCTTCGGCACGGCGCCCGTGTAGCCGGGGAACGGGCCGGGGAACTCCGCGACCGAGCCCATGCCGACGCGATGCTGGTTGCGCCCGGTGAGCATCGCCGCCCGCGTCGGCGAGCAGAGCGCGACGACGTGGAAGCGGTTGTAGTAGAGGCCCATCTGCCCGACACGCGTCAGGTTCGGCGTCGCGACGGGCCCGCCGAACGTGTCCGGCTGGCCGAAGCCCGGCGTCGTCGATGAGGACGAGGAGGACGTTCGGCGCCTCCTCTGGCGCTTTCGGCCCCGGGATGATCGTCCAGTCCGGGACCGACTGGTCGATCGTATGGCCGATCGTGCCACCGAAGTTCCGATCCGGGAGCGGCAGCACCGTGCGGTCCGGGACGAACTTGCCCATCGCCTCCGCGAGACCGTCCTTGAGCGCCTTCAGGCCCTTCTTGTCCGACTGGACGATCGACTTCGCGAGCGCGCCGGGGAGCGCCTGCTCGACGGCCAGCCGTTGCGAATCGTCGAAGACCGCGATGATTCCGGCCGTGCCGGGCGGAAGGTTCTCGCCGATCTTGTCGTGCATCTCCGTCTCGACGCGCTGGTCGACGAACTCGCCGACGAGGCCGCCGGCCGCGGCTCCTGCGGCGGT